>CAZAVP010000029.1:0-44423 GCA_964488745.1 uncultured Chryseobacterium sp.
AATCTGTTTTTAATCGACTGAATATCAAGCGAGATTTATAAAAGGGATTTGAGGTTACAACGAATCATAAAGCAAAAACGCCAGAATGAATAACCCTGGCGTGGACAAATGCATTGTAAAATGCAATGTTTAAAAAAACAACTTCTTATTCCAGTCTTCTGATTGTTTCTCGTCAATTAAATTTAATTTTAATAAATACGTCACAACATCTTCAAAAGCCTGTGGAAAGGAATCGCCGTTGTAATTCCAATCAACTTCTGCCAGCCAAGATTTAGTTTGTTCAATCGGTAAGTTATATCTCCAACTAATAGAATCTGCTGTTTCAGGGTTTAACTTTATTTCTGCTGCTGTTTTATTAACAACTTTGCACATTTGATTCAACAATTCTGAGTGTTTTTCATAAACCTCATTCCGAACGGCAATTACAAAACAAGGCCAAGGTGTAACTACTTCATCAATGTATTTGCATTTTTCTTGTTGACAAAATGGATGGGTGGTGTACTTCTCCCAAAGAAAAGCTTGTGCTTGATTATTTTCTAATGCCCACAACCCCCCGTATACATCACCAATTACATTAAATTTCAATTTAGAAACATCCCAACCTTCTTGATCCGCCATTACATAAGCCATCAATTGAGAGCCAGATCCCTCACGAGATATGGCAAATATTTGATTCTCTAATTGACTTACTTGCTGAATATCCGATTTAAAAGGAACGTGTACCCCCCAATGCAAAGGAGAAGTTACATAAACTTGGAGAATCTTTACATCCAGACCTTCTAATACTGCTTTTGTAATTCCTTCTGTAAGAAGGACAGCAACGTCGATTGTTCCTGATTCAAGTCCACGAATCATTTGTCCCGTTCCTCCACTCATGTCGCTCCAATGTAAATCAAGTCCAATATTTTTCAATCGACCTTCTTCAATGGCTAATCTCCATGGAAAATTAAAATGTTCTGGAACGCCTCCTATTTTTAATCCTATCATTTTTTTGTTTTAATATTAATATGTATCCTCCAAATAAGTCTTATTTGCCAGTAAACTGGATGTCGTACAATTTTCTATAATATCCGTCTTGGTCTAATAAATCAGTATGTGTTCCCATCTCTACAATTTCTCCACGCTCCAACACCACGATGTTATCAGCCTTTTGGATGGTAGATAAGCGATGAGCGATAACAATGGAAGTTCTCCCTTTCGTTAATTTTGCTGTGGCATGTTGAATCAATGTTTCTGTTTCGTTATCCACACTAGAAGTTGCTTCATCCAAAATTAAGATGTGCGGGTTGTACACATAAGCTCGAATGAATGCCAACAATTGGCGCTGCCCAACAGATAAAACCCCACCACGCTCGCCTACTTCATAATCGTATCCACCTGGTAATCGACTGATGAAATCATGCGCTCCAACTGCTTTTGAAGCCAAAATCACTTCATCAAGAGAAATATCAGGATCGTTTAAAGTAATGTTATTTAGAATGGTTCCTGAGAACAAAAAAACATCTTGTAAAACTATCGCAATATTTTTACGCAAATAACTTAATTCCAGTTCTTGAATATCCGTTTCACCTAATGAAATCTGTCCTTTTTGATACTCATAAAATCGACCTAACAAATTGACAATAGATGTTTTACCCGCGCCAGTAGCTCCCACAAATGCGACCATTTTTCCACTATCGATTGTTAGATTCAAGTTTTTCAAAACCCAATCTTCATCTTTGTACGCAAAGCTCACGTCTTTGAAGTGAATTGATTGGTTGAAGTTCACCGATTTGATTTTTCCTTCGCCTTGAACGTCTTGGTTCATGTCTAAAATTTCAAAAACACGCTCTGCGCGAACAATACCACGTTGAAGAATGTTGAATTTATCCGCTAATTGGCGAATTGGGCGAAAAAGCATGTTAATCCACAAGGTAAATTCGAAAATCTCTTTGTACATCGTTCCTGCATCTGGTTGGTTGTTGCCTAAAAATTGAAAACCGCCCCAAACCAACATCAATGCAATCGACAAGGAAGATAAAATTTCTACAACTGGAAAGAAAATTGAAAATGCCCAAACAGCGTTAATCTGTGCTTGCTTATGTCCGTGATTAATTTCTTTAAATGCAGCGTATTCTTTTTTCTCACGGTTAAACAATTGAACAATAGCCATTCCAGTAATGTGTTCTTGCACAAAGGTATTCAATCTAGTCACTTGCAAACGCTCTTGTTGAAACGCTCGTCGCATCGCTTTTGCAAAAATCTTGGTTGCAACCAATAACAAAGGTATGGGGATCAGCGTCAAAAGCGCCAATTGCCAATTCGTGAAGAACATTAGAGAAATCACGACAATCAACATCAATAAATCGCCCAAAACATCGATTAATCCAGAAGAAAAAACCTCTGAAATTGCTTCAATGTCAGATACCAAACGGGTAACTAGATTTCCAATCGGCGTTTTATCAAAATATTTCATTCGAAATTTGACAATGTGCTTAAAAAGACGTTTTCGAATGTCTCTAATTACAGATTGCGCTAACAAGTTGCTGAAATAGGCATTTAGGAATTGAAACAACCCTTCAAAAAGCAACAACACCAATAAGATGATGGTCCAATTTAATAACGCTTGACCGTTTTTTGAATCGATGATATAGTCATTCACCATACCTCCAATAATCATTGGACGCAAAGGTGTTAAGGCAGATAAGACCAAGGTACAAAGTAATGAAAAGATTAAAATCTTTCGATACGATTTCACAAAGAAAATCAGCCTTTTAAATACTTTTAAATCTAATTTTGTTTGACTAGCCATTTAATTTACTTACAAATCAAACATGTGTTTTTCGGCATGGTAAGAAGAGCGAACAAGCGGACCACTTTCTACGTATCTAAAACCCATTTCTAAACCTATTTCTTTATATGTTGCAAATCTTTCTGGTGTAACAAATTCTGCAACTGGCAAGTGCTTTGGTGTGGGTTGAAGATATTGCCCTAAAGTCAAAATGTCCACCTGAACACTTCGTAAATCTTGCATGGTTTCCAAAATTTCTTCGTGTGTCTCACCCAAACCGAGCATTACACCCGATTTTGTACGCATTCCCCCTTTTTTAAGGCGGAAAAGAACTTCCAAACTTCGATCGTATCGCGCTTGAATTCGCACTTGTTTGGTTAATCTACGAACCGTTTCTAAATTATGAGAAACGATCTCTGGAGCAACGTCAATGATGTTTTGAAGGTTTTCCCATTTTCCTGCGAAATCAGGAATCAAGGTTTCCATGGTGGTTTCTGGTGATTGGTTTCGAACTGCACGAACCGTTTGAGCCCAAATCTCTGAACCCCCATCTTTTAAATCATCCCGATCTACGGATGTAATTACGCAATGTTTCACGCCCATCGTTTTCACCGAATGCGCAATTTTGCCTGGCTCATAAGCGTCAACTTCTAACGGACGACCAGTTTGAACCGCACAAAATCCACAGCTTCGGGTACAAATATTTCCTAAAATCATAAAGGTAGCAGTACCATATCCCCAACATTCTCCCATATTTGGACAACTTCCGCTTTCGCAAATCGTGTGTAATTTATGTTCATCAACGATTGCGCGTACTTTACGATACTCTTCTCCTGTTGGCAATTTAACTCGTAACCATTTGGGTTTTTTTATCCTAATTTGTTCGTTTTCAGTTTCGAGAATTTCGCTCATTTCTATTTCAATTAAAAAGTCAATGAAGTAAAGAATGACTTTTATCAATTAATAAACTGTTGATTTGATTGTTGTAAAAAATTAATGAATAAGTACTTCACATCGAATCAAAAAACCGTATTTTTACTCCAATCAATGCTTGGAGATTAATCTACAAAGTTAAGCTTTTTTGACAATCCAAGTTTGGTTTTAAAATCAAAGTTTAATTATAACATAAAATTATCAAATACATGGCAACTTCAAAAGTGAGTTATTTAGGAAACTTAAGAACGTCTTGTACGCATCTTGCATCAGGAACTACCATTTTCACCGATGCACCAGTTGATAATCATGGCAAAGGCGAGGCATTTTCACCAACCGATTTAATGGCTACTTCGTATGCAACTTGTATGATTACCATCATGGGAATTTATTGTAATGCGCACAACATCGAACTAAAACATGCAGAAGCTGAAGTGACGAAAATTATGGGGGAAGGTCCAAGAAGAATTGTGGAAATTCGAATTGTCTTAGATTTAAGCCAGAATAATTGGACTGAAGTGGAAGCCAAAAAAGTATTGGCAGCTGGAAAAGCTTGTCCGGTTGCTCAGACTTTGGGTGATAATGTGAAAATGGTTTTTGATGTTAAAATGCCGTAAGCGTTACCTATTGAGATTACTTTTTCTCTAACTTATCAGATTTTTTCGGAACTGGATCGTGACCATGTCCGCCCCAAGGGTGACAAGTTGAGATGCGTTTGATTCCCAAATAGGTTCCTTTAAAAACGCCCCATTCTTCGATTGCTTCGATGGTGTACTGCGAACACGTTGGCGTGTAACGACAGACCGCTGGAAACAAAGGGCTAATAATCCATTGATAAATTCTCACCAAGAAAATGAAGGGAAATCGAATGATTTTTTTGAATGCGTCCACGTTGTAAAATTAATACAATTGGCTTGAAATGTGTAACATTTCGATGTAAATGCGTTTTGGATTAATAACAGTAAGTTTGAAACAATTTTCAAATATTATTCAAAGTTTCATAAAATTTCTTAATTTTCGATTCTAAACATCCATAAAAACTCAATTATTAATGCGTTTCTCCTTTTTATTTGCCCTTTTAGTTACCTTTCCAGCTTGTTCTCAAATTACCAGTTGGGATGACGAAATGGTTGAAGTTGTTAAACCAAATCAATCGGGGATTCTGATGAATGCAAAACCGCTGTTTGATTTATCTTGGAACACACTTCCGCAACCCAATTTCTGGAAAGAAATCATGTTGTTATCTCCAGATTCTTGTTTGATTAATGTGGCATCTACGCGAGTTGTATTGGCAAAAATGTCGAACAAAGATTGGAGAAGACAAAGTGAAATAGAAAAATCACTTTTCAAAGACAGTGTGAAACAAGCTTATAAATTAGATGAAAATGAAAAAATCTTCATCACAACTGGCAAAAATGATTTCTATCGTTTCAATGACGTTTATCCAAGCATTTCCAAAGGAATTTTAGCGTTTGAAAGTCATGGTGTTGACCCTTGGTATGCACAAGCCATTTTGTTGATCGAAAGTCCTGGACAGTTAAAAAAATCGGTTGCTGGAGCATACGGCGCATTTCAATTGATGCCCGCTGTAGCAAGAGCGCAAGGTTTGACGGTAAATAAATACGTGGACGAACGAAAAGATTTTGATAAATCGGCTTATGGAGCCTCTCGTTTACTCAGTCGTGTATGTATTCCTGAAGCCAAAAAAATCTTGAATGATCACCAAATTGCGTACAAGGAATCAGATTTATGGTTTCGTTTATTCGTTCTTCACGTGTATCACGCAGGTGCGATGAATGTAAAAGCGGTGGTGAATAAAATCAACCCAACAGAAGGCGGTCAAGCTTTGATTACAAAAATGTGGCAAACAAGCGCTGCGGCATTTGGAAATTCTTCTCAGAATTACACACAATTGGCATTGGCTTCGCAAATTATTTTGCACGATATGACCAAGAAGCACAGTGTGAAACTGTTTGATTGTGTAGATGAATTAGTTACTCAATAACGAAACTCTTCAAAATTTCATCGATATACGCTAATACTTCTTCGCGACCTTTTTTGGATTCACTTGAAGAGATGAATATCGGAGGAAGTTCTTCCCAGTTTTTCAATAATTCTTTTTTGTACGAAGCAATGTTTTGAGCCAACTTATTGGTGGTCAATTTATCGGCTTTCGTGAAGATAATAGCAAAAGGAAGTCCTTTTTCGCCACACCAACCCATGAATTCCAAATCAATTTGTTGTGGTTCGATGCGCGAATCAATCAAAACGAAAATGTTCATCAACGTTTCGCGTTGAAGCAAATATTCTGCGATAAATTTTTCCCATTGAGCTCGAGAGGTTTTGGACGCTTTCGCAAATCCGTATCCAGGCAAATCCACCAAATACCATTCTTTGTTGATTTCGAAATGGTTGATTAATTGTGTTTTCCCCGGTGTGGAAGAAGTTTTAGCCAGCTTTTTTACATCCGTTAACATGTTGATTAGCGACGACTTTCCCACGTTTGATCTACCAATAAACGCAAATTCTGGTCTGCCGTCGGTTGGAGCTAATTTATGGTCAGAATTACTAACGGTGAACGTTGCTGATTTTATCTTCATGTTGCTGTATTTAGCGCAAAGGTACTCAATTTAGCGATTTTAGAGTTCATTATTTAATCGCTTTTCTCTTCTGGAGCTGATAATGGACAGAATCACCGAACCGATCAATACACTCGCAACTACAATCAACGAATGAAGCGCATCGATGTCGTAGAAAGGAGAAATGACCATTTTTAATCCGATGAAAACCAAAATTAAAGCCAAACCATATTGCAATTTGGAGAACATGTAAATGAAATTTGCCAAGATGAAAAACAAGGCGCGAAGTCCTAAAATGGCAAAAATATTGGAAGTATATAAAATGAAGGGATCGTCAGGTGCAATGGCAAAAATCGCTGGAACTGAATCCACTGCGAAAATCAAGTCGGTAAACTCGATTACCGCAATGACAACGAGCATGGGCGTAGCCATCTTCACTCCGTTTTGAACGGTGAAGAACTTGTCACCATCAAAATTATCGCTTACTTTGAAAAACTTGTAAACCAATCTCGCACCAGCGCTTTTCTTAAAGTCTTTCTCTTCTTCGTCATCGTGGTTGGTGAACCAAGTTTTAAATCCTGCATACACCAAGAAAAATCCAAAAATGGTCAATACTACATTCGGTTTGTAAAATTGTTTTGTTTCGTAGTCAATCGCAACTCCACTAGCGTGCTCCAAAACAAAGTTCCAGCCACCAATCACCATATCAGGCAAATACGTCATTTTAATGAGTCCGATTCCAGCAAAAATAAAAATAGCTCTCAAAACCAACGCGCCAATAATTCCCCAAAATAAAATCTTGTGTTGATTCTCTTTCGGAACTTTAAAAAAGGCAAAAACCATGATGAATACAAAAAGGTTGTCAACAGACAAGGATTTCTCAATCCAATAAGCGGATTGAAATTGGGAAAACTTCTCCAATCCCACATTGACGCCATTTTCATAGCCGAAACTAAAATAAATGACCACACTAAATAGCATGGAAAGCGCAATCCACACAACCGACCAAACAATCGCTTCCTTGTTGCTAATGACGTGACCTTTCTTGTTGAAAACACCTAAGTCGAGCAAAAGCATAATGACAACAACGATGGCAAAACCTACAATTAACAAAGGATGTGAGAGCATAATTTCTAAATTATTTAATAATCTTTTTCAAAATTAACTATTAATCGCGCAAAATATCGAAAAATGATTTTTTTTCACACAGAAATCAATCTGCAAGTTAGATCTACGCATGTCTGCTTACCCCGTGTATTGAGAAATTATAATGTGTTCTTTTATCGGATTAATTGAACTATTCCTTGTTCCTGAAAGGCCTTATTGTTTGAAGTTACAACTTCAATCAGATAAAAGTAGGTTCCATCAGCCACTTCATTTCCATTAACATCTGTTCCATCCCAAGCGAAATTGGGTTTATCAAAAGTAGCCACCGTATTTCCCCAACGGTTTAGAATCACGCAAGACAGCGTTTTAATTCCGTTAAAACTTACCAATTGAAAAAAGTCATTCGAATGATCGCTGTTTGGAGTAAATACATTGGGGATTTCAAAAGTACAAATCGGCAATACTTCAATGTAAAATGAATCCACTGGTGAAACACAATTTCCTATTTGAGCTGTAACATAAATATATCCATTATCGGTCATCGAGATGAGTTGAGTACTTCCATTTTTATTCAAATTCAACCAATTGAAAGTAGCTCCTACAGTTGTTGATGTCGCGGTAACCGAGACTTGTTCATCTGGACAAATTACATAATTACCAGGGAGCGATAATTGTGGTGTTGGTTGAATTAAAACCAAAACTGTATCAAATGCAATCGGACAATTCTGGAAGCTTCCAATCACACTGTATTCTCCAGCTTCACTTACATTGACATTTATCGAGCTTCCAACTTCCCCATTCGACCACAGATAATTCGTATTTGGAATATTTCCTGTCACCACCAACATGGTAGAATCGTCATCACAAATCAATAAATCACCAGAAATAGAAATGGATAATTGAGGAATAACATAGACATTAGCAGTATCAAATGCGCTACAGCCACTTGAATTGGTTACTTGAACAGCATAAGTTTGACTACTCTGGGGGAAATCTACTAATGCATTGTTGGTTGACAAATTGGGGCTCCAAGTATAAGTTAGATTCGTTCCTGTAACATTGGCAATAATGGATGCTTGGTTGCCAGCACAAATTGTATCTTCGAATTGCAAATTAACCGTTGGAGAACTTTGAACGAAGACTAACCTATTCTCCAAATTGGAGACACATCCGTTGGCATCTACCGCACTTACATTGTAAAAAGTAGAAGTTACAGGAGAAACACTCAACGTATTGGAGACCATGTTTCCTGGATTCCAAGTGTACGTTAAATTTGTAGAAGTAGAACTGGCAACAATGTTGGATAATTCACCTTTACAAATGGTATCATTCGGTGACACTGTAATTACGGGAGAAGGAATTGTCGAAACCACAATGGTATCTCTTGCGTAGCAAATGGGCGCAAAACTGATGTCATCAATCATGAAGTCATTTCCAGATACGCCAATATTTTGATTCACAATGCATATTTGTGCAGTAGTTTGGATCCCCGAATTCCAATTTTGAGCAAATTGAGTCCAGCTACAACCTGTTGAAGGTGGAGAAAAAATAGCACCCAAAGTGGAACTATTAATTGAAAATTGTAATTGAGCAACGTTTGGGTCATTCAAAGCGGAAGAAACCCACATACTAAACTGATAATCGGTGTTCGGATCAACTGGAACAGATTGACACCAGACTTGTGTATTTGAGCTCCCTGAGCCGTTCACTACCATCATTTGTGTTCCTGGACTTGAAGTGTGATCTTCACAAATGCTAAAATTGTTGTGAGCTGCACTAGGAGAATTTACGATTGCATACGTTCCTTCCAAAGATAACTGACCAAAAGATCCTCCTGTTCCAACTACGTAATTTGTAGTAAAACCAGTGTTTCCTTGTTCAAAATCTCCGTTTATGATTAAATTATTCCCAATAACTCCTGTTTGCAACCAATATATACCCGGTTGACTAACGGTTCTTGTAGCTTGTGTCGAATTATTGTTCCATAAATAAGAGCTATAAATTCCTGTAGAACTTAGTACCATGGATTGACCAGAACAAACACTGGTATCAGGCCCTAAATCAGGATTGTTTCCAATACATTGAGAAAGAACATCCTGCAAGGAAATAAATGCAAAGAAAACAAATAGATTAAAGCGAAGAAATTTCATGTTTTTTGTTTTATTTTACTGATTAGACGTAACTCCAGCTTATGAGGCCACTTAACAGAAGGAGACAAATGCGGGACAAATGAAAAAAGTGGGAGGTTCAATACACCCCCCACTTAATGTTCAATTTTATGCGAATTATTGAACCACAATTCTTTGTGTACTTGAAGCTCCATTGTTATCTACTTTTACAAAGTAAACACCAGCTTCCCAATTTTCAACATTCATTTTGATGGAGTTAATAAAACGTTGTTGATTAATCAAGATAGAACCTGTAACAGAATAAATTGTTGCATAAGATTCAGTTGCATCTGTTATCGAAATCGTTACTTCGTTTGAAGCTGGATTTGGATAAATTGATAATCCTTCCAATGTCAAAGCATCCAATCCAACCGTAGAAGTGATTGTAATTATTTTGGTAACAACATCCGTTCCACAAGAATTGGTAACTGTTAAAGTAACCGTATATTGACCTGGATTGGTGTAAGTATGAGAAATTCCAGCAGGTGCATTCATTGCTGAACTACCGTCTCCAAAATTCCAGTCATACGTAGCAACATCCGTTGGATTGATGGCAGAGAAAAAAACCGGTGGGAAATTCCCTTGTGCATAAATATCATTGACGGTGGGAGCTTGATCAACTCCAACATTGATGGTACCGATTCCAAAACAACCCAACGAATCCGTGGCATAAGCCGTATATGTTCCGCTTTGTGTTACAACACGAGTTTGGGTCGTTAAATTGGAACCACTCCACATGTAAGTTAAGCCTGGATTTTGGGCATCCAATGTCAAAGATGTTCCTGCGCAAATGGTAGTGTCAGCACCTAAATCCACTACTGGGTTTGTGTTAACGATTTCAATTGTTTCAATGTTTTTGGAACACGTTGCAACGGTATCTTTGGACAACCAAATTTGATATGTTCCCGGCATTAAATCCGTAAATGTTCTATTGGCTTGCCATGTTGTAGGAACAACCGTTGGAGATGAAGTAATTCCATACAAAATAGAACCGGTTGAGATTTCAAAATTAGAAATTGCATGTCTAAACGCATAACCTCCTGTAAAAGCGGAGAAGTTATGTTTCCACGCAGTAACATCTTCTGATTGATAGGAAGCAGGTAGAGATATATTGTCGAAAACCACCACACCATCTACAACAACCGAGGCTTTTCCAGCCGAATTAATCATCAATTCTACGGGAATATCTGTCTTGTTCATGAATAAACTGGTATTGTTGTTGAAAGCTAAAACTTGTGAACTATTTGGCCCGTATGCATTCGCATTCGTCCAACCATACACCAAGTAAATCCCTGCAATATTTCCATTTTCCGCACTGTTATCAATGGCATCAAAACTCAAACGCAATTTAGTTCCTCTGCCGTTTTGCAAAGCATTGCTAGTTGCTGTTGCAACATCATTTCCAAAAGAATAACTCATTCCATCTGCTCCCACATTAATTGGCTGATCCACTGTTAAGTTAAAAGATACATTCATGGCATTGTTTCCACCCAAAGCAAAATTAGGAACAGTTATGATTGCTTGACCTGTTTGAGAAAGAGCAGAAGGAGTAATCACCAATCGATTATCCGCGTAAACCGCATTTCCCATTAAAGCAACATCAGCAGATGAGGCATCCAACGCATTGGAGTAAATGATTGACGTTTCTTGTTGACCAAAAGCATTGTTCACAGTGACAGAACCTCCAAGGTTGAGGCAGTTGTAATCCACGACTTGGACTTCTCCACCAAAACCTACCGTGAAATTGAAAGAAATTGAATCCAAATGAGCTGGTGTACAAGCCGTATTTCTTACTTGGTAGAAAAATTCATATACCGAATCAGCTCCTGGAATGAAGTTGAAATCTCTTGTTGTACTCCAATCTTGTGCAATGGTAATTCCATCTTGTTCTAAGAAACGGTAGTTCCAAATTCCTAAACTAGAATTCATGGGTGCTTCTTCTACAGAAGCTAAAACAGGAGATCCTGGGACACAAATTTCTGTAGGGTTGATTAAAATCGCAGGTTTTACTTTTGCATGAGGTACAATCGTAGTAGTAGCAGTAGCTTTACAACCCAAAGCATCCGTGCCAGTTACTGTATAAACAGCTGTATTCGTTGGGGTAGCATCCACAACTGCAGTATTGGTGTTGCTCAATCCCAACCCTGGGGACCAAGAATAAGTTGTCGCACCAGACGCTGTAATTGTTGCCGCGTCACCTGAACAGATTGACATTTCAGTATAATCAACGACCACCACTGGAGTAGGGTTAGCTGTAATTGCGAGAGGGTTCAACGTAACAGATGTACCCGAAACTTCACAACCAACAATCAATTGATAGCTCGCAGTTCCATTCACCGTAATATCAACTGTAATATTTGTATCATTAATCATATCATTGTAAACTGTTCCATCAAATTCTTGCCACTGAAAAGTGATTCCTGAATAATAATAAGCATTATCAACTGATAGTTGAATATCATCTCCGTCACATACGACAGCACCTAAACTCGATACGATATTTGCAATCGCTGGAGTTCCAGAACAAGGAACTCCTGAAGCTACGTCAAACTGTATGTTTGGGACATAATTGAATCTACCCGTTGCACCTGGAGGAGAAGCAGGATCTGGATTGTTACTATCGCTTCGATAATAAATAGATCTATTCGACCCTAAATCTGATTTACGCCAGTAAATAGTACAGTCCCAACTGCTTTGATTTTCATCAACACCTACCACAATGTTACTTACTCCATCCCAAACAAAGGGTGTCGCTAAGGTAATTTCAAGCCAATTATCTCCTCCCGGGAAACTTACTATTCCAGAAAATGAATTGGTCAAATTCCCAATTACTTCCCAATCTGTATTCGAGGTAAACGAAGATTTAGTCGTGTTTCCTAAATAAACTGTCCAATTATTTGAACTTCCAGTAGTTCCAGAAACATAAAAGAATCTGAGTTTAGAAATAATACTTTCACCGACAATTCCTGCGGAATTCATATCTGCAACAGTATATATTTGCTGTGCATAACTATAGCCATAACAGGATGAAATCGGTGTATTTGATGTTGTTCCTGTTTCTGTTCCTATCTGAACAGTTGTTTGAGCGGTTGCATCTTGGAAGAATGCGCTAGAAAGAAGCAAACTAAATATCGCACGACACATTTGTTTCTTCCTTACGTTAAGTAAGTGTTTTGTTTTCATTAGTTTTGGTATTAATTAATTTTCAACCAAAACTAAAGTTAATACCTGTAAATCAGGTTATTTAATAGAAGACAAAAACAAGACAATTATTATTTCAGGCTTTACAAGCATCAGAGCAAACGCATTTAACTGCAAAATTGGTTTATGTCATGGTTTTTTTAAACAAAAACGCATGCCACAAACAACTCATCTCAGTTTGCAATCAAGCGGTGGATTCATCCACCGCTTAATAAAATTATCTTTTCTAAAATTTAGACTTACAAAATTTTAAATGCGTTTGCCCTGTTACAAGCATGAATTTAATTGATTTCCTTAATTAATTTCATTAAATCAGTTTGCTCCTCAATATTCAACCGTTTTCTTAGTCTTAAATTGGTTTTTCTTACTGAGTTGGGTGAAATACCAAGCGTGTGTGCCATTTCTAAATTGGATAAATTCAACTTAATCAAAGCCGCAAGTCTCACTTCTGCGTTGGTAAGATCAGGATAGTTATTGGTAAAATAAGCAAAAAAACCGGGATTTAATTTTTCAAACAACCTTTTGAATTCTAGCCAATCCTCTTCTGTTAACAAAACAAATGATTGTAGTTTCTCAGAGAGTTTCGCTGTTTCTTGTTGCAATTTACTATCTGTATCGTTTAATTTAATCACTTCAATTTCTGTACTTAGGTTCTCTACTAGTTGGTTTTTATTAATCAAATCTTGCAAAACCTTATGCATTTGGTCTTCCGTATTTTTGAGCTCTTGCTCAATTCTGCGTTTTTCAATGTTTAAAATTTCCCTTTCCCTTCTTTTACGTTTTTTGAACTGATATAAAATAGCTGAAAAAGAAATAATTACCGTGATTATAAAGGTAAAAAGAATGTAAATAATGAATTCATTTTGTTTCTTCCTTTCTTGCAAAGATTCAATCTCCGCCTGTTTTTTTTCAAAATTTAATTGGAACTCAATGTTGCTGAAGTTTTCTAAATCCAATTTGGAAGAAATACTGTCCTTGAAAGCAATGGCCTTTTGATAACTCCGATAAGCTCCTTTAAAATCTGAAATTCTTTCTAAATATTTTGCCCTTAAATTATAGAAAGAATATTTCCCTTCCAATTCAGGGTTTTTTTCTAATAGTTGAGTCGCTATATCCAAGCCCGCTTTTGCATTCTCTAATTTATTTTCAATCAAATCAATTTCAGTTAAAATGCATTGAGCTAACAACGCACTGTTTAATTGACTGGTTTCCAGACTAATTTTCAAATCAATTTGAGCAAGATGTCGAGCATTGGCGAAATCATTCTTTTTGAAGTAATAATAGCCAAGATTACCCGAAGTTATTCCAATCCATTCTTTGTCTCGATATTTCTTCGCTGCCAATAAAGCCTTTTCAAAATAAATTTTGGAGGAATCTTCCTTTGATTGATTGCGATAAATCATCGCAATGGTATTGTAAATATTAATCTCGGATGTGGGTAAAACTTTTTGTTGGTGAATTGCTTTAAACATCCACTCTTTTGCTAGATTCATTCGCCTAAAATAAAAATAAGTCAACCCAATGTCCTCATACAATTTTGAGTATAAAATATTAGAAGATTTCTCAGGATAGCTTTCTACCAAACGCAAGGTCCTATTCAGATAAATGTATGCATTTTGATACATGTAATTTTCTTGGAAAAATTCACTCATTTTAAACGTGAAATCCACCAAGTGCTTTTCATAATTGGGCCTTAACTTACTTTCAACATATATTAAAAAAGCTGCATAGACTTCATTGGTTGTAAAATTAGTTTTCCCTAAGCTATCCATTGATTTTAAGATCGATGAAATGGGTTTCTTTTGGAGAAGCATTTCTTCCAACAAGTGAGTTCCATCCTTTAAACTTAAGCGCCCTTGACTGGTAGTAGCAAACGCTAGATTAGTTAAAAAAATAACAAAAAATAGAGACAGTGTTAATTTAATTTTCAATGTATTTGTTTGTTTTAGATATAGTTAACAAATATAAAACAAAGAAAGCTGAAAAGCGAGAAAAATGGATATTTAGCGAATCAAAGTAACACTCCCTTTTCTAGCAAAACGATGGTCTTCACTGTTGTGCTTGAAGTTGAGAGACCAAACATACACACCATCTTGAATCAATTTCCCTTGATACGTTCCATCCCAACCCACATGAACATCAAAAGTTTCGAAAACAATTTCTCCCCAACGGTTGTAAATAACAAAAGAATAATCAGATGGATCAAATCCAGTTGTCATCACAGGCATAAAAATATTATTCAATTCATCCCCATCCGGGGTAAATGCGTTGGGCACATAAAATACCGTTTGGCCATTGATTTGTACAATTCTGCTAACCGTATCTGAACATCCCGCTTGGCTATAAACAATCAACTCTGCTAAATAATTAGCAACTTCTCCAAGAGGATAGACGTGTTTTGGATTTTCTTCAGTACTCGTTAAGCCATCTCCAAAAGTCCATTCATTGTGTTGGTTCAAAATGGAATTATTCGTGAAGATTACCGTTGGATCATCCGAATAAGCTGGCATCGGAGAAAAACTAAAATCGGCTACTGGATTTGGATCTACGCAAATTAAATCAACAGCAGAAAAAGTAGTACTGCAAAGATTTTCCGAAGTTACAGTCAACGAGATATCATAACATCCTGCACCAATATACGTCGTTTGAGGAGGATTTTGAGAACTGGAGAAAGTTCCATCTCCTAAGTCCCAAATGAACGTAGAATTGGGAGATGCAACACTGGTATTCGCAAATTGAACTTCCAATGGACTACATCCTTTTAACGTATCAGAAACAAAACTTACAACTGGATTTTCAACCACCCTTATGGTAATTTTCGCGGTATCATTCAAACACGGCTGAGCAGCAGTAAGAATGTAATTGAACTCGTAATTTCCAGCGGATAAATTGGAAATGTCTAATCTTCCAGTTCCTGGCGTAAATTGATTGGATGGAACTGTACTCATTTCCTCCCAAATTCCAATCGGAGTAGTGGTAATGGGATGAACTAACGTGTTCAAATCCACCAACTCTCCAGCAGTATTACAAACACTAGAATCGCCATTTAAACCTGTATTTGGTTGACTTTTAATGTCAATCGTGACAAGAGAAGTGTCGTTTGGACAAAAAATGCCTGTTACAACATAGCTTGCTTCGTGAATTCCGTTTAATAGGGAAAAATTAAAACCACCATTGGAATTTAAGCCACCGTTGGTTGTGTTTTCTATATCCATCCAAATTCCTCCAGAAGTAGCACCGGAAGTCAACAACGTATTCAAATCAATCGATCCGTTGGTGACACAAAGAGCTGTTTGCACATCCGAACCTGCATGCTTCGGATCTTCAAAATTAACCAAAATAGCATCTGTTTTTTGGCAAAAAGCGGGATTTGTTACCGTAACTTGATAGGTTCCCGTAGTAGTTACATCCAAGGTTTGATTTGTTGAGCCATCCGACCAGACATACGTAGAACCAGTGTTTTGAGCATCTAAAGTCAAGGTGTTTCCAAAACAAAGATTGGTATCTAACCCTAAATTAACGATGGGGAATGCGCTATATGTCACTACAATCGAATCTTCAGAGTAACAAAGGGGACGGAAAGTAATGTCGTCAAGTGCAAAATCATTCCCCCCGTTGTTGGTGTTTTGGTTTAAGATGCAAATAGTTGCTGTTGTAGCACTTCCAGAATTCCAAACTTGAAAAAACTGTTGCCAATTACAACCCATCGTTGAAGTGGCAAAAGGACTACCAAGTGGTATCCCATTAATTGAGAATTGAAGTTGTGCCACATTGAATTCATTCAGTGCGTTGGTAATCCATGCGCCAAATTGATAATCTGTATTCGATTGTACAGGAACTGTTTGACACCAAACATTGGTTCCTGGCGTTCCAGACCCATTCACAACCATCATTTGTGTGCCCGGATTTGGCGTGTGATCATTGCAAAAAGAAAAATTGCTGTGAGCTGCGCTCGGTGAATTTACAATCGCATATTGACCCTCTGTAGATACTAATCCCCACGTTCCACCAGTACCAAGAACATAATCTGTTGAAAAACCAACATTCCCTCCTTCAAAATCTCCATTTACAATTTGATTGTTCCCTAAAATTCCAACTTTTACTTTATACGTTCCTGCTGTATTTACAATTCTCGTGGGATTTGTTGAAGCGTTATTCCATAAGTACGAATCATAATTCATCGTAGAAGCCGCATTCAATAGCAAAGTTTGTCCTGTACAAAGTGTCGTATCTGGACCTAACTGAACAGAAGGGAAATTGCTAATTCCAATACTAAACAAAGCTTGATCAGCAGGACAAGACCCATTGGCGGGAAGCGAATAGGTGAATGTGTAGTTCCCAGGAGGTAGTCCAACCGTATTAAAATCTTGTGTTGCAGGATTAAAAGCGCCTGAAACAGGATTCGTTGTTTCAACCCACGTTCCACCTGACGTTGCATTTGTTGCTAAAAAAGTTGCTAAATTAACCATTGGTCCAGCACCACAATAATTGGCACCATTGTCTGAGCCTGCATTGTTGGGAGAAACAATCGTAACGGTGAATGATGTTTCATCAGAACAACCAACAGCACCGCCATAGGCATAGATCGTTTGACTACTCGTTACTACCGAACCAGCAGCCAAAACAGTTCCAGCTCCATTGGGCAAAGTATAATATTTTTCATTTCCAGCCAACGCGGTTCCTGTGATTGCTGGTAAGATATAAGAACCGCAGCTGCTTATATCAGCAATGGGGTTTAATTGAGGTGGTGAGATTAGTTGAATGTTAAAACTTGCAACTGAATCAGAACAGCCTCCACTTCCTAAAATTGTATAATAATAAGTGCCATTTCCATTCGTTGCAGGATTAAATGTTCCTAAATGTCCATTTTGCAAAACAGATGGGCCAGACCAAACACCTGCGTTAGACAGGACAGGATTCGTAATTTGAGGAAATAAATCAAAACTTGTGTTCGCGCACTGAATTATGTTGTGTGTCTGAACAGCAGGCGAACAAGTTGATAGAACCAAATCGTCAAAACCAATGTCATTTCCCGGGCCACCTGGTACATTTGTTTCAATTTCGAAACGAATAGTTGTTGTGGTCGAAGTAAATGCAGGCATTACGACGTCTGACCAAGTACTTGTAAGTCCCAAAGTGACTGTCGATAAAAGGACGTTGTTGTTGTCATAAACATTTAAAGTGATGTTAGGATAAGGAGGAGAATTGGTTGCCTCCCTAGCTGAAAAAGAGAATCGATAACTTTGAGTGGTGCAAATTGTAGGGTATGTCCGCGAATACAATACGCCAGTTTCTCCATTTACAATGTTCAAATACATTCCACGACTTCCTGTCCGAACACAATTAGCCAGGGCCGTAGTTTGAGGTGTATTATGGTAAACCTTTCCAGGAACAATATCCGGTATAACACTCGTGTATTCAAAAGACTCAGAGGAAGAAGTTGTCCAAACGCATTGCGCTTTTAGATTAAATAGACTGAATAGAAATAGTAAGAAAACGAAATTTTTCTGGAGGTGTTGAATAATCATTTGATTTTGCTTTGTATGACAAAAATACGGCGGAATACATTCGGAGTTGTTTACAGCAGTGAGACAAAAGTAAGACAACAAATGAACCATGGTTCGTTTCACAGAAAGCAACAAAGCATCAGCAAATTACCCTGAAACAATATACCAAGTCATTTGAAAGGCATGGCTAACTTTTAAGTTTATCAAAACGGATATTTTGGCAAAATACAAACAGGAGAATTAGCGCTCTTAGAATGTTTTAATAACGTTTTTTATCCTTTAAATTTTTAAACGAAAACAGAAGGAAATGAGGTTGAAAAGATCACCCTGGTGAAAGAAAAACCAGCAACTTATACACAATAATTATTAAACTACCACTTTTTACCACTAAAACAAAAATAGCTACAACTCAATAAAATCAATCAATTTTAAAAAACTCAATGCAACCTTTTAACATTGTATTCGTAGAAAGTTATCAACATAGTTATTATTAGTGGTAAAAAGTGGGGATTTTCTTCCTATTTTTACCCATTATTACCGTTATGGCAGGTTTAGTAGGAGAATATGAAGTAAAATTAGACGTCAAAGGACGTTTCTTGTTTCCCTCAAGTTTGAGGAAGCAACTTTCTCCTGTTGCCCAAGAAAATTTCATGCTAAACAAAGGTTTTGAGGATTGTTTAACGCTTTACCCAATGAATGAATGGGATAAATTAAGTGACAAGCTTTCTAAAATGAATTTGTTTAAGCCAAAAAACAGAATGTTCTACCGTTTGTTCCACCAAGGTGCGAAACAAATGTGTTTGGATAGTGCGGGAAGACTTTTAATTCCAGTAACTCACATGGAACGGGTTGGTTTAAACAAAGACGTGATGCTCATCGCCTACAATGATCGCATTGAAATTTGGGACAAAACCAAATACTTCGAATTGATTGAAGTAAACATGACGGACTTCGCTGATTTAGCGGATGATGTAATGGGTAATTTAGGAGATGACGAATAACGAAGAAACATACCACGTACCAGTAATGCTTAAAGAATGTCTGAATGGATTAAATATCAATCCAGACGGAATCTATGTGGATGTTACTTTTGGTGGCGGTGGACATGCCAAAGAAATATACCAACAACTTTCTTCCAAAGGTCAATTAATCGTGTTTGACCAAGATCCCGATGCAGCAGCAAACGCTTGGGAAGCACCAAATTTTCATTTTATCGCTTCCAACTTTTCATTCTTGAAAAACCACTTGCGCATGATGCAAATTGATAAAGTAGATGGGATTTTAGCCGACTTAGGAGTTTCATCTCATCAGTTTGACGCTAGAAACCGTGGATTCTCAATTCGTACGGATGACGCATTGGATATGAGAATGAACCAAAACGGCGATTTTTCGGCAATCAATGTGGTGAATGAATATGCGGAAGAAGAACTAATTCGAATCTTTCGTAAATACGGTGAATTGAATGTGCCGGGAAAAATTGCAGGCACCATTTGTCGTGGTAGGCAAAAAAAAGCCATTCAAACTACGGGAGAATTAATGGAAATTTTAAATCCAATTGCTCCTAAATTCAAAGAACATAAATTCTTTGCGCAAGTTTTTCAAGCAATTCGCATTGAGGTTAACAATGAAATGGAGGTATTGGAAAAATTCCTTGTTCAATGTCCTGAGGTCATGAATCCAAAAGCACGACTAGTCGTGATGTCCTACCACTCTTTAGAAGATCGCTTGGTGAAAAACTTCATGAAACGCGGCCACTTAGATGGAAGCATCGAAAAAGATTTCTTTGGAAACGTTTTAAAACCACTCACAGAAATCACTCGAAAACCAATCATGGCAAGTGAGGAAGAGAACGAACGAAATTCACGCGCACGAAGCGCCAAATTAAGAATAGCAGAACGTAACAATGAGTGAATACCTCGATAAGGATCAGGTGGAAGAGCAGAAGATAAAAACTGATACGCCACGCAAACCGAAGGCCACGAAGCGTTCGAAAACAAATCCTTTTGTTCAAATATTAAACGGTGAATTCCTTGCCAAGGACTACATTCTCAACAACCTAAGTTACATTTTCTTCTTTATTTTCATGATGATCATGTTGGTTGCGAAAGGATATTATGGGAAACAATTGAACAACGATATCAATACTTCCCAAAAAATTTTAGATGCAACAACTGCTGAGTATGTAGAAGCGAAAGCAAAATTAGAAGAAGAAACACGCAGAGGTCATTTGGTAGAAGTGCTTGGCCCCATGGGATTAAAAGAAACGGTAAACCCTGCGAAAGTGATTCGCATCCAGAAAGAAGAAAAATAATGGGAACTGAAAAGAAAGACATATTGTGGAGAGCTTACCTGCTTTATTTCGGGTTTGTTGTTGCCATGATTGCCATTATTTTCAAAACCATCACCATTCAATCTCAAGGTGTATCCAATGAATTTGAAACACCCGTCGAAAAAATCCCAACACGCATTGTTAAAAGAACTCCTCGCTTGGGCGAAGTATTAGATGCCAACAGAACTCCTTTGGTAACATCCGTTTCCAAATTTGACATTTACATGGATCCCACCGTGCCATCTCAAGAAAATTTTGATAAAAACATTACGGATTTAAGCCGTGGGCTGTCCAAATTATTCCCAGAAATGTCGGCTCGTGAATTTGAAAATCACATCCGTCAAGGTCGTGCTAGAAAATCACGTTACTTATTGATTAAAAAGAAAGTAACCAATGCTGAACGAAGACAAATGAGTGAATTGCCCTTATTCAATTTAGGCCGATTTAAAGGTGGATTTATTGATTCTGACGAAACCATCATCCGCAAAAGACCTTTTGGCGAAATGCTTCGAAGAACGATTGGTTACTACCAGCCTGCGTCCAAAACTTCTCCAGAACTACGTGTTGGGATTGAAGGCGCTTATCGTTCTTATTTAGCGGGCGAACAAGGTGAAGAAATTGAACAACGCATCTCAACGGGTTGGAAAAAAACAGGACAAATTGTCAAAGAAGCTGTTGAAGGTGCTGATGTGGTAACTTCAATCGACAAGGAAATTCAAGAAGTAGCTCACACGGAGCTATACAATCAGCTAAAAATAAACAATGCCAAAAGTGGATCTGTAGTTGTTATGGACGTTAAGACGGGTTTTGTGAAAGCCATCGTCAACCTTTCCATTTCCAACGATGGAGAATATTATGAATTGTACAATCATGCTGTAGGAACAAAAGAAGTTCCTGGTTCTACGTTTAAATTAGCTTCTTTAATGGCTGCGCTGGAAGATGGAAAAATCAACATGGAAGATACCGTTCGTGCCGCAACAAAGTATAATTTTTATGGGGTAACCTTGACAGAAGCACAAGGACACGATTACGGGAAAATAACTATCAAACAGGCATTTGAGAAATCGTCAAACGTAATTTCGAAAGTTATTTTTAACGCATACAAAAGCGAACCCCAAGCTTTTGTAGATCGACTAAAATCGTTTCACTTACATCTTCCCTTGGGATTAGATATTCAAGGTGAACCAAAACCAACTTTGTACGAACCAGGGTCTAAAAACTGGTGGGCAGGCTCGTTGGCCTGGATGTCAGTAGGTTATGACGTACAACATACACCACTTCAAACGTTGGCCTTTTACAATGCCGTTGCAAACAATGGTAGGTTTGTAAAACCACAATTTGTAAAAGAAATTTTAAGAGGTTCGGAAGTGGTCAAAGCATTTCCTCCCATTGTCATCAAGGAAAAGATCTGTTCGGATAAAACCTTGAGAATTTTACAAGAAGCTTTGGAAGGCGTTATGACTCAAGGAACGGGAAGAAATTTGACCTCATCGTATTTTGAAATTGCTGGCAAAACCGGAACCGCTCGTATCTTGAACGACGATATGCGTTACGGTTCGAAAGGTGAGGAACGTTATTTGGCCTCGTTCGTTGGATACTTTCCTGTAAAAAACCCCATTTATTCATGCATTGTCTCTGTAACTGCCTCTGGAGAAAATATTTATGGGGCATCTGTTTCTGGAAAAGTATTTTCTGCTATCGCAAACAAAGTTTATGCTACTAGTTTAAAGTACCATAAAGCAATCAACGAGGGTCAGAAAGCAGAGACGAAAGCACCCATTTCGAAAAATGGAAATGGGTATGATTTAAAAAGAACCTTAAAATTCTTAAAAATCCCTTATTACCAAGACGAAAATAACGAATGGGTAAGTACGAAAGCAGAAACAGATAAAATTACTTTACACCAGCGCATCATCGGTAAAAATTTAGTTCCAGACGTTAGAGGGATGTCTGCAAAAGATGCTGTTTACTTAATCGAGAACATCGGAATGATGGCTCAAATTAACGGGTATGGCACCGTAAAAAATCAATCAATCGCTCCTGGTTCTCCTTTATTTAACGGCGGGGTGATTATCCTAAATCTAGAGAAATGAAAAAACAGCTAAAAAACATATTGGCAAATATTCAACCCGTACTTTCTCAAGGAAATTTGGATGTTTCTATCGATGAAATTGTTTTTGACTCTCGCCAAACGAAAGCTGGAAAATTATTTGTCGCCATTACTGGATTTGCAGTAGATGGTCATGATTTTATTCAAAACGTGATTGAAAATGGTTGTGAGGTAATTGTAGCTCAAAATGCAATTACAGTGCCTGAATCCGTTACGCTAATTGTGGTCAGGGACACTGCTGAAGCCTTGGGAATCATGGCTTCTAATTTCTATGACAATCCAAGTCAACAATTAGAATTGGTCGGTATTACAGGAACAAACGGGAAAACTACCACCGTTACTTTGTTACATCATTTATTTACGCAGCTAGGTCACAAAACAGGATTGATTTCAACAGTTGTCAACAAAGTCGGAACAGTGGAGATTCCTGCTACGCATACCACACCCGATCCGGTTGAATTGAATAAATTACTTTTTGAAATGGTTGAAAATCAATGTGAATATTGTTTCATGGAAGTAAGTTCACATGCCATCGTTCAGAAAAGAATCGCCAGTTTGAAATTTGCAGGTGGCGCATTCTCAAACATTACACACGATCATTTGGATTACCACAAGACATTCAGAGCATATATCGATGCAAAGAAATCATTTTTCGACCATTTGGATGCCGAAGCTTTCGCATTAACCAACGCGGATGACAAAAATGGAAACGTGATGTTGCAAAACACCAAAGCAACCAAATACAGTTATGCTTTAAAGACGCCTGCTGATTTCAAAGCGAAAGTAATTGAGAATTTATTTTCTGGATTGGTTTTGAACCTGGATGGGACAGAATTATGGTCGCGTTTAATTGGTGATTTCAACGCTTACAATCTCTTGTTAGCTTATTCCATCAGTCAGTTGTTAAACCAAGATAAACTGGAAGTTTTAACGATTTTAAGCAACTTGGAATCGGTTGAAGGACGCTTTCAATACCTGCGAAGTGACGCTGGAATCATCGCCATTGTGGATTATGCACATACGCCTGATGCGTTGGAAAATGTCTTGAAAACGATTGCCAACATCCGAACAAAAAACGAAACCGTTTTCACGATCATCGGTTGTGGAGGTGATCGCGACAAAGCCAAACGCCCCATCATGGCAAAGATTGCGTGTGAATTGAGCGACAAAGTCATCATCACTTCAGACAATCCAAGAACCGAAAATCCAGCAAGCATCATCGAAGAAATGATGTCGGGTGTGGAAGGACAGCATTTTAACAAAACCTTGTCCATCGAAGACCGAGCGCAAGCAATCAAAACGGCTTGTGTGATGGCCCTTCCCGAAGACATCATTCTGATTGCGGGGAAAGGACATGAAAAATACCAAGACATTCAAGGCGTGAAACACGATTTTGATGACTTGAAAATAGTCACAGAAACATTTTTAAAGCTAAAAAAATAAAAAGAGATGCTATACTACCTGTTTGATTACTTAGATAAGTTGGATTTTCCCGGTGCGGGATTGTTTCACTACATCTCCTTCCGTGCGGCGATGGCATTGATTTTTTCCTTAATCATCTCCGTTTTATTTGGTCAAAAATTGATTAACCTTTTGAAACGCCAACAAATTGGTGAAACCGTTCGCGATTTGGGTTTGGCTGGTCAAAATGAAAAGTCAGGAACTCCAACCATGGGCGGATTGATCATCTTAGCAGCGATTCTAATTCCAACACTCTTGTTTGCCAAATTGCATAACATTTATGTAATCACCATGTTGATTGCAACAGTTTGGCTTGGAATGATTGGTTTCATTGATGATTACATCAAAGTATTCAAAAAGAACAAAGAAGGCTTAAAAGGCACGTCTAAAATCATCGGTCAAATCGGAGTCGGTATTATCGTAGGGTGTATTCTTTATTTTAGCAACGATGTCAAAGTTCACAAACGGGTTCCGATAACACATCAATTGACACAAGATGAAAAGATCGTAACCAAATCTCACGCTGAATTCTCTAAAGATGAAAACTCTATGTGGATCGAAACTCGTGACATGACAACCACGGTTCCCTTTATGAAAAGCAACGAATTCAACTACAACTGGCTGATTGGCGATACCAATAAATCATACGGTTGGATGTTGTTTATTCCCATCGTCATCTTCATTGTGATTGCCGTTTCGAACGGTGCCAACATGACCGACGGTTTGGACGGTTTGGCCACTGGAACTTCTGCATTTATCGGAATTGCTTTGGCGATTTTCGCATACGTCAGTTCCAACATTCGCTTCGCGGATTACTTGGATGTGATGTACATCCCACAAGCAGAAGAAATGGTGATTTTCATTGCGGCGTTCGTGGGAGCCTGTATTGGCTTCCTTTGGTATAACTCCTATCCAGCTCAAGTTTTTATGGGTGATACAGGTAGTTTGGCACTCGGAGGAATCATTGCCGTTTTTGCCATTGCGGTTCGAAAAGAATTGTTAATCCCTGTTTTATGCGGTGTGTTTTTGGTTGAAAATTTATCCGTAATCATGCAAGTAGGATGGTTTAAAATCACCAAAAAACGCTTTGGAGTTGGAAGAAGAATCTTTCTAATGGCACCCTTGCACCACCATTATCAGAAAAAAGGAATCCACGAAGCTAAAATTGTTGCTCGCTTTTGGATTATCTCTATTCTACTGGCCGTAATCACCATCGTAACCCTCAAGTTGAGATAAAATGGAAGGGAACGGAAGAAATCTAATCATTTTGGGTGCTGGCGAAAGCGGGGTCGGTGCGGCAATCTTGGGAATCAAACAAGGCTGGAATGTTTTTGTCTCAGATTTTGGGGCAATCACCACTGAATTTCAGAGTGAGTTGAATTCCCGTCAGATTTCTTGGGAAGAAAAAAAACACAGCGAAGAGAAAATATGGAAAGCTGATTTAGTCGTTAAATCACCTGGCATTCCAGATACAGCTCCAATTATTCAACAACTGAAAAAACAAGGAACGAAAATCGTTTCGGAAATAGAATTTGCGGGATATTACAACACCGCCAAAACAATTTGCATCACCGGAAGTAACGGCAAAACGACTACCACCATGTTAACCTATCACATTTTGCAAAAAGCAGCAATGAGGGTAGGTTTGGCTGGAAACATTGGAAAAAGCTTTGCAAAACAAGTGGCTGAGGAGGATTTTGATTGGTATGTATTGGAATTAAGTTCCTTCCAATTGGATGACATGCATGAATTCAGAGCAGACATTGCGATGATTATAAACATCTCTCCAGATCACTTGGATCGCTACGATTACAACATGCAAAATTACATCGATTCGAAATTTAGAATCACACAAAACCAAACCGAAAACGATTGGCTGATTTACAATTTAGATGACGAATTGATTGTAAAAGAAATAAATAAAAGAAAATTAAACATCCAAAAAGCGCCTTTTTCAATCAAGCACATGCTTGAAGAGCCTGGAGCTTATGCAACAAAAGAACAAGTAATTATCAACATAAAAGAACCATTCATTATGTCCATCCATGATTTAGCACTAAAGGGTAAACACAATACCCAAAACACATTAGCATCAGGCCTTGCTGCTCGGATTTTAGATATCCGTAAAGACACCGTGAGAGATAGCTTTGCGGATTTCGTAAACGTTGAACATCGATTAGAATTTGTTGCCAAAGTTCACGGCATCGAATTCATCAACGATTCAAAAGCAACCAACATCAATTCAACTTGGTTTGCTTTAGAAAGCATGGAACATCCAACCGTTTGGATCGTTGGAGGCGTTGACAAAGGGAACGATTACACGGAATTAATGGAATTGGTAAAAGAAAAAGTGAAAGCAATTATTTGTCTTGGAACGGACAATCGTAAAATCATTGAAACATTTACTGGAGTAGTTGAAAACATTGTTGAAGCGAGTTCTGCAATGGAAGCTGTTGCTTACGGATACCGTTTGGCGCAAAAAGACGAAACGGTTTTATTGTCTCCAAGTTGCGCCAGTTTTGACTTGTTTGAAAACTACGAGGATAGAGGAAATCAATTCAAAGAAGCTGTTCGCTCTTTATAAAATCAAGCCATGGTGGAGAAAAAGAAAATAACTGTCCAACCAGCTCAACAATTAGCAGAAGCGAGGGCTGAGAATTTGAAGCAAGTCGCCTCTACTTCACTTCGTCCGCATGGAAAAATGTGGGGAATGGATGTTTTTTCTTGGCACAATCCGTTGGCAGACGATTTATTGATACTTTTTCAAAGTTTCCCTGCTCCCATCACGTGGATTGGCAATCAATCCATGCTTGAAACTGTATTTGCAGAAGAAGTGAATTTACGCACCAATTTGTCTGTTGTTTGTACACACGATCAAATTGATTTAAATTTAAAAAACGGAGAATATTTAGATGCTGTTCTTGGAGCCAATGAAGTCAAAAGTGCTTTTGAAATGGTTAAAATGAGAAAGCAACAAAATGGAATTCTGCTATTCACCACCTCAGGCAGTGGTGGGCCGAATCAACGAAATGAATTTGAAAATTATTTAAAGATAGAGCAAGCATAAAGTGAAAAAATATTTTAAATATCTAAAAGGTGATGGCGTAATTTGGGTGATCTCACTCATCCTGCTGGCTTTCTCTTTGGTGAGTGTTTACAGCTTTGTTCCCATCTTAGTAAAAATGGAAGGTGGAACCCCTTTTCGATATTTATTCAAACACTTCGTATATGTTGGCATCGCGTTTAGCGCCATGTTCTGGATTCACAAACGAGATCCTGCTTATTTTTCAAAATTAGCCCGATTTTCATTTTTCATAGCGATTGGATTATTGGTTTTCACCTTGTTTTTTGGAACAAAAGTCAACGGTGCGGGAAGATGGATTCCCATTCCATTTGTTGGGTTAACCTTCCAAGCTTCAGACTTTGCCAAACTTGCCCTGATATTGTACTTAGCACGTTTGCTATCGAAGAAAAAAGACCTACTCCATTCTTGGAA
Source organism: uncultured Chryseobacterium sp. (assembly GCA_964488745.1). GTDB lineage: Bacteria > Bacteroidota > Bacteroidia > Flavobacteriales_D > Crocinitomicaceae > JAQVCM01. Next base: position 27,662 of record CAZAVP010000029.1, read on the forward strand.
AGAAGGATTTTGGCCCATCATGATTCCAATTATTGTCATTTGTGGTTTAATCGTAAAAGACAATTTTTCAACAGCCGCAATGGTATTTGGCATTTCCTTAATCATCTTGTTTTTAGGCAAAGTGCCCTTGGCAAAAATTGCCTCCTTGATTGGCGGTGGGATTTTACTTTTCACTTTGGTGATTCTCATTCACAAAGCTGCTCCAGAAGCAAATATTTTACCTCGATATACGACATGGGAAAACCGTATTCTGAGTCGCATGGACATGAAAACAAGTGCACCTGATGAAATAGTCATTGTGGACAATGCCCAAGCAAAAAATGCAGAATTAGGAATATACAACGGGGGAATTTTTGGAAAAGGTCCGGGGAGAGGAAAAGTAAAAGAATACGTTCCAGAAGCCTATGCCGATTTCTTTTATGCGAGTTATGTAGAAGAATTTGGTCTCATTGGAGCTTTTATCTTGGTTTTATTATACCTGATTTTACTCTATCGAATGATACGCATTGCACTTAAATCGGATAAATTGTTTGAAACCTATGCTGTCTTGGGAATTGGACTCTTGCTGTTGTCGCAAGCCGTCGTAAACATGATGGTGTGTACAGGAATCGCCCCCGTAACAGGTCAAAACATGCCTTTGTTGGCCATGGGTGGTTCTGCGTTGATTATGGCCTGTGTAGCAATCGGCATTGTGCAAAGTATTGCTGCAAAACAGCAACCAACATCGAAAGAGGTCGAAGAAGAAGAGGAAGTGCTAACAGAAAATAAATTTTCAGCATGATAAAACGCGTCATATTATCAGGTGGTGGAACAGGAGGACACATCTTTCCTGCACTTGCCATTGCCAATGAAATCAAACGGAGAAATCCAGAAGTAGAAATTTTGTTTGTTGGTGCTTTGGGTAAAATGGAAATGGAAAAAATTCCAGCAGCAGGATACAAAATCGTCGGATTACCCATCACCGGTTTTCAACGAAAAATTGCTTTATCTAACTTTGTATTGCCTTTCAAGTTGCTAAAAAGCATGCTTCAAGCCAATCAAATTTTAAAGTCTTTTAAACCTGATGTCGTAGTTGGCGTAGGTGGTTATGCCAGCGGACCAACGCTAAAAGCTGCCACTTCATTGGGAATTCCAACGTTGGTACAAGAACAAAATTCATTTCCAGGTAAAACCAATAAAATCTTGTCCAACAAAGTCAGTGTTATTTGCACTGCTTACGAGGGTCTGGAAAAATTCTTCCCAAAGGAAAAAATCGTTTTAACAGGAAATCCTGTGCGTTCAGAAGTAACAGAAATAGCCGGAAAAAAGGCGGAAGCCATGGAAGCTTTTGGTTTAAATCCTGACTTACCAACCGTTTTAGTTGTTGGAGGAAGTTTAGGAGCAAAAACTTTAAACGACAGCATATTGGCAGGAATACACGACTTCCAAGAAAATGGCGTTCAAGTTTTGTGGCAATGTGGTAAAAATGCTTTTGGATTGATGAAAATGGTGTTGGAAAAAACGACGCATGAAGGCATTTACTTGCATGAATTCATCCAAAGAATGGACTTGGCTTATGCAGCTGCAGATATCATTATTTCACGGGCTGGAGCAATTGCAGTTTCTGAATTGTGTTTGATTAAAAAACCAGCAATTTTAGTGCCTTCACCGAATGTTGCCGAGGATCATCAAACCAAAAACGCCATGGCGTTGGTGAATAAAAACGCTGCCATTTTAGTCAAAGATGCAGAAGCGAGAGAAACATTGGTCAAAACCGCATTGAATTTATTGAAAAATGAAAATCAAAAACACGCATTGGGCGAAGCCATTGGCTTGTTAGCAAAACCAAATGCGTGCAAAGAAATTGTGGACGAACTAGAGAAAATTAAAAAATAATACGAGCTTTTAAAATGAAAAGAACGCTAGAAACCTATAAGAACGTTTATTTCATCGGAATTGGTGGAATTGGAATGTCGGCTTTGGCTCGTTATTTCAAGATGAAAAACTGGAATGTTTCAGGTTATGACAAAACGCCATCGCCGTTAACAGACGAACTCATCAGAGAAGGCATTGAAGTTCATTTTGAAGATTTAGGAAATTTAATACCAAGTCCATTCAACAATTCAAAAGACACGTTAATCGTTTATACGCCCGCAATTCCATCCAGTTTAGGGGAATACAATTATTTCTTAAACAACGATTTCACCTTGATGAAAAGAGCTGCTATTTTGGGACTAATCACGCGTTCTTCCAAAGGGTTAGGGGTCGCTGGAACACATGGAAAAACGACTACAAGTACGATGTTAACGCATATATTAACGGAATCGCATCTAAAATGCAATGCTTTTTTAGGTGGAATTTCGAGCAACTTCAACAGTAATTTTGTCGCTTCTACAACGTCAGAATTCACCGTGATTGAGGCAGATGAATTTGATCGTTCGTTTTTACAATTGACTCCATTTGCATCGATTATTACCTCTACAGATGCAGATCATTTAGACATATATGGCGATGCAGAAACGTTTTTGAAAGGATTTCAAGACTATGCAAACCAAGTGAATCCCAATGGCATCTTGATTTTGCGTAAAGGATTGGAATTAACCTCGCCAGCTCAAATTCAAACCTATGCAATTGAAGAAGATGCTGATTATAGAGGTCAGAATTTAAGAACAATTGACGGTCATTTCTACATGGATTTAGTAACCGATCATTTTACTTGGAACGAAATTGAATTAGGCTTACCCGGAATTCACAACGCTGAAAATGCCTTGGCTTGCATCGCTTTGTGCCAATTTCTTGGGCTTTCGGAAGCGGAAATTCGCCATGGATTGGCAAGTTTTAAGGGCGTCAAAAGAAGATTTGAATTTCACATTCGCACACCAGAATTGATTTACATCGATGATTATGCACACCATCCAACCGAGATTAAAGCGTTGATTTCATCCGTCCGATTGTTGTATCCAAATCAAAAAATCACCGGCATATTTCAACCGCATCTGTACAGTAGAACGCGGGATTTCATGGAAAATTTTGCCCATGAATTGTCTCAAATAGACGAATTGATTCTGATGCCGATATACCCAGCAAGAGAAGAGCCCATGGAGGGCATCACGAGTGAAGCTTTACTTGAAATGTGTGAAGTATCAGCTAAAAAAGTGCTTTCACGAGAAGAAATAATCAATCACTTAGTCATCCAACAGACGGGAGTTTTCTTAACCATTGGAGCTGGAGATATTGATCGCATGGTTCCTAAAATTAAATCCGCATTACTCAAAAACTGAAAAGAAAGTCAGCATCATGAAAAAATGGATTAAAATAGTATTTTGGACTCTTTTCACCGTCGGAGTATTCGTCATCATGAGCTTGACCAAAGCCGAGCAGGAGGAATATTTGATGGAAAAACCAGCAATTTTAATCGAAGCGAGCGATGAAAATGCTTTCTTAACAAAAGACGAACTCTACACCCGACTGGTTCGAGCAGGCTTGGTTTTTCCAGGTCAGAAATTTAAAGACCTGAATTTAAGATTGATTGAGCAAAATATTTCTAAAATGTCTGAAGTTCTGGCAACTAAAGCATATACCAACATTGGAGGAAGTTGGAACATCGATGTAAAAATCAGAAAACCAATCGCCCGTATTTATAACAAATATGGTGAGAATTATTACTTGGATGAGCTTGGCTTTATCATGATTCCCTCCTACCTTTATACAGCACGTGTTGTGATCGTTACAGGAAATATTCCGGACCGAATAACCTCGCCTTCTGCGAACGAAATTATGAACAATGACACCTTGAAAACTATTCAAAACTTAGATGAAATCTACCGAATTTCGAAGTATGTTTGTAATGATCCATTCTTGAATTCACAGATCGGTCAAATTCATTTACTGAAAAACGGTGATTTTGTTCTGATTCCTCAAGTTGGTGGACAAACAATCGTTTTTGGCTCTGCTAAAACAGATGAAGAAGTGGAAGATAAATTTCAAAAACTAATCATCTTTTATCAGCAGGGTCTGCCCTTTGAAGGTTGGGAGAAATACAAAGAAATCAATCTCAAGTACAAAAAACAGATTGTGTGCAAAAAGAAATGAAGAATAAAACCATTGTTTTAATCTCTGAAATGAAAATATAGATTTATGTCAAAAGTAGTAGTAGGATTAGATATAGGAACCACCAAAATAGCTTGTTTTGTCGGAATAAGAAATGAACATGGGAAGATTGAAATTCTATCTATGGGAAGCAGCGATTCTTTGGGTGTTTCTAGAGGGATGGTTTCAAATATTGAAAAAACGGTCAACTCTATCAAAGCTGCGGTTGCTGAAACACAAAACAATGTAGAAGGAAACTTAATTATTAATAAAGTTAACGTAGGAATCGCTGGTCAGCACATCAAAAGTTTACAACACCGTGGAATGTACACCAGAAATCACATCGAAGATGAAATTTCTCAAAAAGACATTGACGCGTTGATTGATGACATGTACCGTTTGGCCATGCAACCAGGCGAAGAAATCATTCACGTTCTTCCACAAGAATACATTGTGGATGACGAACAAGGAATTAAAGATCCGATTGGCATGTCTGGTGTGCGTCTGGAAGCCAACTTTCACATCATCACAGGTCATGTAGCTGCTGCAAAAAACATCAACAAATGTGTCGATCGTGCAGGATTAGATGTGAATGAGACCATTCTAGAGCCATTGGCATCAGCCGAAGCTGTTTTATCTTACGACGAAAAAGAAGCTGGAGTTGTTTTGGTGGACATCGGTGGCGGTACTACAGACATGGCCATTTTCCACGAAGGAATTATTCGCCATACTGCCGTGATTCCATTTGGTGGAAACGTGATTACCGACGATATCAAAGAAGGCTGCACCATCATGCGCCCACAAGCCGAAAAATTGAAAGTGCGTTTTGGATCTGCTTTAGCGAGCGAAAGTCAAGAAACTGAAATTGTTTGTATTCCAGGATTAAGAGGGCGTGATGCGAAAGAAATCTCTATTCGCAACTTGGCAAACATCATTCAAGCAAGAATGGAAGAAATCATCGAACACGTATATTACGAAATACGAAATTCAGGTTATGAAAAAAAATTAATCGGTGGAATTGTATTAACTGGCGGTGGAGCACAATTAAAACACATCACCCAATTGTGTGAATATATTACTGGGATGGATACTCGAATTGGTTATCCAACCGAACACTTGGCAAATACCAACACCATCGAAGACTTGAAAAGTCCAATGTACTCAACGGGGATTGGTCTTGTTTTAAAAGGTTTTGAAGCACTTGAAAAGAATGAAAAACCACATTTGGAAACAAAATCAGAAGCAGAACCTGCCGCAGAAAAAGTGAAAGGACATTCTGAAAAAACAAAAGGGAGATTTTTTGAATCCATCCTTGCGAAAAGTAAAAACTGGTTCGCAGAAGAAGAATAATTAGAAAAAGAAAATTAATTAAAAGCAAACAAAATGGAATTCGATTTACCAAAAGATTTATCTTCGATTATTAAAGTAATTGGAGTAGGCGGTGGCGGAAGCAATGCAGTCAACCACATGTACAATCAAGGTATCAAAGGTGTTGACTTTATCGTATGTAATACGGATCGTCAAGCATTAGACATCTCCCCTGTTCCACTAAAAATTCAATTGGGTTTTAGCCTTACTGAAGGAAGAGGTGCGGGTGCGATTCCAGAAATTGGAAAAAACGCTGCTATCGAAAATATCAACGAAATACAAGACATTTTAGGAAATGGAACTAAAATGGTTTTCGTTACCGCAGGAATGGGCGGTGGAACCGGTACGGGTGCTGCTCCTGTAATTGCACAAGTTGCAAAGGAAATGGGAATTCTAACCGTTGGAATTGTAACCATTCCTTTTGGATTTGAAGGTAGAAAAAGACGTCAACAAGCGGAAATAGGTTTGGAAGAAATGAGAGGAAACGTAGATACGTTGTTGATAATTAACAACGAGCGTTTGCGTGAAATCACGGGGAACTTAACCATCGGAAATGCTTTTTCTCAAGCAGACAACGTACTTACCATCGCAGCGAAAGGAATTGCCGATGTGATTTCCGTAACAGGTTCTATGAACGTTGACTTCAACGATGTAAATACCGTGATGAAAGATTCTGGCGTTGCCATCATGGGTTCTGCAACTGCTGAAGGAGAAGATAGAGCGATCAATTGCATTCAGGAAGCAATGCAATCCCCGTTGTTAAACGACAACAACATTGAAGGTGCAAACTACGTGTTGCTGAACATCACGTACGGAGACAAAGAAGTATTGATGGATGAAATTACAACCATCACAGACTACATACAAGACGAAGCTGGTTCAACAGCAGATGTTATTTGGGGTCACGGTTACGATCCAACATTGGGAGACAAATTGAGCGTTACTTTGATTGCTACTGGATTCAAATCTTCTCCAACTACCGGTTTTGAAAAAGCTCCTGAAAAAGTGAAAATTAAGTTGGATGAGGAAGCAAAAAACGAGATAAAAGCGCCACTTCAATCTCCAACTCAATCACACAAGCCAGCAATGGCAAGTGAAGTTGAGCCAGAACCTTATTTGAAACCAAGCGAATTTGTTGCTCCAGAATCCAAAGTAGAAATTACAACTCCCACAAATTCTTTTACAAATGAAACCGCTCCTTCACAAGAGCAACCTAAATTAGAATTGAATTGGGACGTTAAATCTTCCGCTCAAGAAACAGAACAGAAAATTACACGTCACGTATTGGACGATGAAAGCGAACCGCAATTCGAAATCAGAGAAGTTGTTGCAAAACCAGCACATAGTGCGGAAGAACAACAACGATTGGCTCAAGAGCGCTTGGAAAGAATTCAACAATACACTGCTAAATTACGTAAAACAGACGGAATCAGCAGCTTGGAATCTGAACCAGCATTTGTGAGAAGAAACATTCACCTAGACGAGTCCACTCCAAGCAACGAGTCACAAGTTTCTAGATTCTCCCTTTCTGGCGATAAAGACGGAAGCACATTGAGAAGCAACAATTCTTTTTTACACGATAACGTAGATTGATTATGACTTTTACCGATAGAATCAATGCCGACATCAAAACAGCCATGCTTGCGCGTGAAAAGGACAAACTGGCTGCACTAAGAGACATCAAATCAAAATTGATGTTAGAAGCAACTTCTGGGGCTGGTGAAGTAACGGAAGAGGCCGCCATGAAGATTGTCATGAAATTACACAAACAACGCATGGAAACGTACACTTTGTACATGGAACAAAACCGAGAAGATTTGGCAAAAGACGAAATTTTTCAAGCTGAAATTATCGAACAATACCTTCCTAAAATGATGAGCGAAGAAGAAATCCGTGCGGAAGTTCTTCAAGCAATTCAACAAACTGGTGCCGAAGGCCCAAAAGACATGGGCAAAGTAATGGGAGCTCTTACCTCCAAATTAGCAGGAAAAGCGGACGGGAAAATGATTTCCTCCTTAGTGAAAGAAGCTTTGAATTAATAAATTGCAAAACATGGAAAAGGGGAATGTAATTCAGTTTACATTCCCCTTTTTTATTTTCGGGTTCATTTCGACCCGATACTGCATCAGGTCAAGACAATCTCAAGACATAAAAAAGCTCAGCCTACAATGCAGGCTGAGCGAAGTTGAATAAAGTCCAACTTTAATATTAATATCTGTAGTGCTCCGCTTTGTAAGGACCTTTCACATCGACACCGATGTAAGCCGCTTGCTCTTCGGAAAGAACTTCTAATTCTACTCCAATTTTAGCCAAATGTAAACGAGCAACTTTCTCATCCAAGTGTTTTGGAAGCATGTACACATCGTTTCCGTATGCAGCTGCATTGTTCCACAACTCTAATTGAGCCAAGGTTTGGTTGGTAAATGAGTTCGACATTACAAAGGATGGATGACCAGTTGCACAACCTAAATTTACCAAACGACCTTCAGCCAACAAGATGATGTCTTTTCCATGGATGGTGTACATGTCCACTTGTGGTTTAATTTCGTTTTTAGTAGCTCCGTGATTCGCATTCAACCAAGCAACATCGATTTCATTGTCGAAGTGACCAATGTTGCACACGATTGCTTTGTCTTTCATAGCTTCGAAGTGACGACCAACGATGATGTCTTTGTTTCCTGTTGTCGTCACGATGATGTCACCTAAACCAACAACCGTATCCAATTTCTTTACTTCAAATCCATCCATGGCAGCTTGCAAAGCACAAATTGGATCGATCTCCGTAACAATAACACGCGCTCCAGCACCTTTCAAAGAAGCCGCAGAACCTTTACCAACGTCTCCGTAACCGCATACAATCGCTACTTTTCCAGCCATCATGATGTCCGTTGCACGGCGAATTGAATCTACCAACGATTCTTTACATCCGTATTTGTTATCAAATTTGGATTTTGTAACGGAATCATTGACGTTAATTGCAGGCATTACCAAAGTTCCGTTTTTAACACGCTCGTACAAACGGTGAACACCTGTGGTAGTTTCTTCAGACAAACCTTTAATTCCAGCAGTTAATTCAGGAAAACGGTCAAAAACCATGTTCGTTAAATCTCCACCATCATCCAATATCAAATTCAATGGTTTTCCTTCTGGGAAAGCGTGAATTGTTTGCTCAATACACCAATCAAACTCTTCTTCCGTTAGACCTTTCCAGGCAAAAACAGGAATTCCAGCAGCAGCAATTGCAGCCGCAGCGTGATCTTGTGTTGAGAAAATGTTACAAGAAGACCAAGACACATCCGCACCTAATTCTACCAATGTTTCAATCAAAACGGCTGTTTGAATCGTCATGTGCAGACAACCTGCAATACGTGCTCCAGCCAATGGCTTGGATTTTCCGTACTCTTCTCTCAACGCCATCAATCCAGGCATTTCAGCTTCCGCTAGGGTAATTTCTTTTCTTCCATAGTCTGCAAGTGTAATGTCTTTTACCTTGTAAGCTAATTTTTCTTGTGTATTATTCATAGACTTGATTATATTCAATTTTTACAGTGCAAAGTTACTAAACTGCTTTCTATTAAAAAAATTTGTTTGATAACATACTGTTAAACTTTAACCCTTTCGATCTTCTTGATGTGAGGTGCAAATCTGATTTTATAATTTTGCTGGTTGTGCATTTGTTTTTTTGCGAAATGGTTTCTTCTTGAAATTCTTTTTTTTCTTGGTCGCTACAGTGTACTCAGGCCCAGCTCCCAAAGCTTCTGGAATAACACATTTTGGAATCTCGGCTTCAATCAACTTTTCGATACTTGACAACTTCGGCATGTCTTTTTGATTCACCAAAGTATATGCTTCCCCTTTCGTGTTTGCACGTGCCGTACGACCAATTCGATGCACATAATCCTCGGCATCTCTCGGACAATCGTAGTTGATTACCATGTTGATTTCTTTGATGTCAATCCCTCGACTCATCACGTCTGTTGCAACCAAAATTCGAGTTCGTTTGGAACGGAAACCTCTCAAGGCTTCTTCGCGTTGTTCTTGGTCTAAATTGGATGAAACACCTTGTGATTTAAAGCCAAAACGACGTAAATCACGCACGATTTCGCTTACTTTCATTTTAGAAGAAGTGAAAATGATGATACTTTTATATTCGGGTCTGGAATCTAAAATGTGTTTCAGCAACGGATTTTTTTGATTGTCGTAACACAAATATACATTTTGCGAAACTCCAGCCGCAGGTTTGGAAATGGAAAGCGTAATTTGCTCAGGTTCAACCAAAATTTTCTCGGCTAAATTTCTGATTTTTGATGGCATGGTGGCACTAAACAAAAGTGTCTGACGTTTTTTAGGCAAATACGAAATGATTTTCTCCAAATCATCGGTGAATCCCATGTCCAACATTTTATCCGCTTCATCTAAAATCAAATGTTCAAATTTTGAAAAATCGGCATAACCCATTTGCAAGAGTGAGAGCAATTTCCCAGGCGTTGCGACGATGATATCCGTTCCTTCTTTTAGCGCTTTCTTTTGTATTTCCCAATCCGTTCCGCTTCCACCACCGTAAATGGCAATCGATCCAACGGAAACAAAATAAGACAAACCTTGAATTTCTTGTTCAATCTGAATGGCTAATTCTCGCGTTGGAACAACAATCAAGGTGTTGATGGAAGTATCTTTTTTACCCGTAAGTTTATGTAAAATAGGCAACACAAACGCGGCTGTTTTACCAGTACCTGTTTGTGCACAAGCGATCAAATCTTTTCCTTCCACGATGATTGGAATGGCGCCTTCTTGAATGGGAGTTGCTTTTTCAAACCCCATGTAGTCTAATGCCTCTAACACTTGTTCGTTGAGACCTAATTCTTTAAATGTCATAATTGACAGTAAAGTTACAAAAAAAAAGAGGATGTGGTAATTTGTTTTAGATTGAATTTCTAGAAAACGAAATCTTAGGGTTCTGTATATTTTCAACTAGAATTAATTGGATGAAATTATTTTGAAAAGCTTCGATAAATCACTTTCAAGAAATGAAGATGGTTGTGCTTTGTTTTTAGGATGCGGTTAAAAAAGTCCTCTCCGAAGGAGGAAACTGGATTTACCTTAACTTTTGAATTTTTGTTAGAAGTATGGGGTTTGCCTCCCTCTTGGACTTGCGAAGCATGCAACAAAGTTAACAGGGATCGAACGATAGGATTGGTGAGTAGCTGAAAATCGAATACCATTGTATATGTGTCTTTAAAGCAGGAAAATAATTCCTGCTTTAATAGATTACTAGTGTGGCTTTTATTTTTTATTCAATGTTAAGTCGTAATTATCCCAACCCTCACCACTAAAAGTTGTCATGTAGGTCATTTTAATTTTGTCCTTTTCCCAATCTAGCACATAATTATGAGTTGTTCCGTTTTCGAAATAATTTCCATTGCCATAGGTAATCCTTAATTCAGTTGTTTTGTTTGAATAAACAAAATTATTTGTTGCGCTTTCTCCTCCATTGTTACGCTAAATGTACCCGTGCCATCTTTGTTGAACTTATATGTTCCACAATTACTATAAACATCTTTATAAGTTTGGCTACCACCGCCAAAATTATAATCGTTAGACCATATAGTGATAGTCCATTCTCCACCTTTCTTCCATAAGTTTTTTTCAATCTTTACTTCTTTTTTATAACCCATTAAACTTGTCATTCCAATAAACAATAAACCGATTGTTAACAACTACAACCAACATCAGCAAGGCGGTCATTTTGTGGCGTATAATAACACGGAAATCGAAAAAGTAGAAGAGCTATACAAACAATTGTTGAAAGAGAAAGACGAGGTAATTGCCTTACTGAAAAAGACTTCTGGCACCGTTTAAGTTGCAAGCTGCAATCTACCCAACCTACCTCGGAATGCTAATCCGAAACGTTGCTCCTTTCCCGATTTCAGATTCCAAAACAAAAACTTTTCCATGGTGATTTTCGGTGATGATTCGTTTTACCAAAGACAATCCCAATCCCCAACCTCGTTTTTTGGTGGTGAAGCCGGGTTGGAAAATGGTGGTGTGTTTTTTGGGTGAAATTCCTTTTCCGGTATCGCTGATGTCGATGTAAACCCATTTTACGTTGCTGTGAATGTGAACTTTCAATTTTCCCTCTACTTCCATGGAATCTACCGCATTTTTACTGATGTTTTCAATCACCCATTCCATCAAAGGCGGATTGTGCATCACTTCGATGGATTCGTCATCGGCAAGAAATTCGAATTCAATTTTGCTCGAAATACGCGGACGAAGATATTTCATTACACGACGTGTCGTTTCAACAATGTTGATCAAATCCAACTTCGTGGTAGAGCCAATTTTAGAAAAACGGTCAGTTACCGTGTTCAAACGTTCGACATCACTTTTCATCCGTTCGGTAATCATCGGATCGGTATTTTCATTGGATTCCAACAGTTGAATCCAAGCCATCAAAGAAGACAAAGGGGTTCCCAATTGATGAGCAGTTTCTTTCGCCATTCCAGCCCAAACTTGGTTTTGTTCTGCTTTCCGAAACGTACTGAAAATGAGATAGCCAATCAGAATAAACAAAAAGATAATGATGAATTGAATGTATGGAAAATATTGCAATTGCTTGAGTTCTGGACTATCGTCGTATAAAAGCAAACTGTTTTGCTCGGTAGAAAAGTTGATCTCAATTGGTTGATTGATCGTTTTCAACTGATTGACGGTTTTTTGAAAAATGGAATCTTTCAGCAATGGCGGAGCTAAGTTGGTCGCTAAAATGGAATCAGAATTTTTATCAATCAGCAAAACGGGAACCATGCTTTTATTTTCAATCAGCTCTAAATTAAAAGATTGAATTAGCGAGTCGCGTTCTTTTTCCAAACGAATTAATTCACGGGAATCGTTGTAAATATACGTCATGAAAAGCCCATCAAAAACCTCAATGGTAAAAGGTGGATTTTTCTTTCTCCAACTATCTGAAAGCGATAAAATACTGTCGTTGAATTTTTTATGCAATTCGATCTTACTTAATGCTGGATGCTTCTTTCGCATCGATGCCGTGTCCAAATTCAGGTTGATGAACGACGAAACGATTCGGTCTTGATCCAATAAAATCACTGGGATATCGGTATTGTTGCTGATGATTTTCAGCGGCAAGGTATAGTCAGGCATGAAATCACCCGTAATCGGTTTCGATATTTCTTTGGTTGCGTCAATCCAAACTTCCATTTCTGCTTTTTCTTTATCGCGCAATTGGGAGAATGTACGGTTGGTCAATTGAACCAATTCCACTTTTTTCTTAATCGCATCTGCCCATTGACGAACACGATCTCGCTCTCTATCACTCACTTTAGAAACAATCGAATTGGAATAAAGCAGAGACGCGCCAACCAAAATCAGCGCAACACTATACAAGGCAATTTTCCATCGTTGCTTATTGGAGTATAAATTCATCCTTCAAATTTAGTTAAAATGATGCAGCTTGTTTTAAAGTTTAAAACATGGATTTGAGAAGCTATAACGTCAAATCTATAAAAAATTATGTACTTTTAATTTAAAATGAACCTCTTGATGAAAACATTTCTAGGATTTACCTTCCTTTTTTTGCTACTCGCTTGCGGCGAAAAGATTAAAAACAGCATTTCAGAAAACGAACCTAAAATGGTAGATCAATGGATTAACCCATTGTTCTACAACGATGTTTTTGAATCCGAAATTTCATTTCCACTTTGGTTTAACGATTCGTTGATTCGCTCGCATCGGATTCAGAAAATCACCAAAAGAATTTTCCCTTTGCAATTTCAGGATTCTGCTACTACGCATTTCACCAAAAACGCGATGCCGAAAGAAAAAATGGAATATTATTTTTCCGAAGATGGAGATGTGGAACGAATTGCGATTTATTATTATTACGATGATCGAGAAATTTATCGAATTGGATTCAATTACACGGGCAAAAAAGATGCCTATGGTTTTGCACCATTGGAAATTACCTTTTCAGAAGACTTAACAAATAACAACCTTAAAGATGATTTTCAGACAGATAAGCAATTTGAGAGAACCGCTAATTTTGTACTATATCAATTTGTTCGTAACAAAAAGAAATATGTCAAATACCGAGATGTAGAAACGGGACAAAAATTATTCTTGCTGAAGAATCAAAAAGATTGGGGTACTTTGTCCGTGGACACCATTCTAAAACCATCGCCTTCAGATTGGATCATTTGGGGAACATTCAACCAGCCGATTAAACGGTATCAAGTTGCCAACAAAGTGAAAGAAAGAAACGTCCACCGTTATGAATATTGGTCAACGGGTGTTTTAAAACAGCGCATCGTCGAAAATTATCCTTTTGAAAAACGAAGAACCTATCAATACAACGAACAAGATCAATGGAGTAGCTATACCGATTCCTCATTTTCCGAAAATCAGTTCATCAGTAAGTCGGACAATGTATTTGAATTTGACCAATACCAACGCCCCATTTTGATTAACCACACCAAAGTAATTAAAGATGGTCGGCCTTTGGGATTCATCGAATCTTTTCGTTATGAAGCGTACAAATAAATCGACTCTAACGCAAAATCCATTTCTTCAATCCGCTCAATGAAAGCAAATTAAATCCATACTCCAAAAAAAAAGCATGGTGAATGATGTTTTTTGGAGTATCTTTGCCAAAATATTCTGCTCGTGATGAACACAAATGACAAAAAAACAGAGAAGTCTTTTACCGAGACTTCCAAGGATAAGAAAGTAAAATCCAAAAATCCAGCTTCTACTTTTCAAAAAAAACAAATCGAAGGTCGTAAAAGTAAAGATCAATATGCTGGTAAGCCTGCTGCAAAAACAGGAAAATTCATTCCTTTCAAGGAACGTGAAAAAGAAAAAAAAGGCGATCCCATGCCGAAATTCAATGATGATGCTGTACGCTTGAATAAATTTTTATCCAATGCAGGCATTGCCTCCCGTCGCGAAGCGGATGTATTGATTCAAACAGGTGTTGTAAGCGTAAATGACAAAATCATCTTGGAGTTGGGTTATAAAATCAAACCTGAAGATGTAGTTAAATACGACGGACAAACCATCAATGCTGAAAAGAAGCAATATGTTTTATTGAACAAACCCAAAGGATTTATCACCACCATGGATGATCCAATGGGAAGAAAAACGGTGATGTCTTTGGTGAAAAAAGCTTGTCGAGAACGCATTTATCCCGTTGGAAGATTGGACCGTGAAACCACCGGTTTGTTATTGTTCACAAACGATGGCGATTTAGCTAAAAAGTTGACCCATCCGAAATACAAGGCTACCAAAATTTACCATGTGGAAGCAAATAAACCCGTGACACTGGAAGACCTTGAGAAAATGAGAACAGGCTTACAATTGGAAGACGGTTTGATCAAATGCGACCAAGTTGAATACATTGAAAATGGCGGTTCTCGAGAAGTCGGAGTTGAATTGCATTCAGGAAAGAACAGAATTGTCAGAAGAATTTTTGAATCTTTAGGATACAATGTCGATAAATTAGACCGTGTTCAATTTGCTGGATTAACCAAGAGGGATTTACCAAGAGGTTATTACAGGCATTTGACAGAAAAAGAAATTGCATTTTTGAAAATGAGTTGATTTGAAATTGGGCGACTTATTTCAGATCTTTAAAAGTACAAAATATCAACTTATGAAAATTGTTTCAACCCTTTTATTGATTTGCATGACCCTGACTTTAGGAAACCTGCAAGCACAAGTGAAAAAGAAGAAAAAAAACAAAACATCTTATGCGCAAGGAACCTTATTTGGTTATTGGGGTTACAACCGAAGTGCTTACACCAAAAGTAACTTGCGGTTCGTTGGTGATGGCTATGATTTTACTTTGAAAAAGGCGAAAGCCAGTGATAATCCAAGTACCAAATTTAAAGAATACATGGATTTAGGCAATTTAACCGTTCCTCAATTCAATGCCCGTTTGGGATATTACTTCAAGGATAAATATGCCATTTCTTTTGGCTATGACCACATGAAGTATTTATTCAATGACCAAAACCACGTTTTTTTAGATGGATACATTCGTCCAGGATTAGACACCGTTTGGACTGAAGGAACGTACAATAACAAACAAGTTACAACGAATCGAGAAAATTTTCATTATGAAAATTCGAACGGATTGAATTATTTGCACGTTGAACTCATGCGATCTGAGATGTTATATCGTACCAAAAACAGAAAATTTGCCATCACAGCCAATTTGGGTATTGGTTTAGGAGGTTTGTTGTCTTTCAACGATTTCGCTTTTGCCCAACGCAAAGACATGGTGACAATTTCAATGTCGGGTTATGCTGCATCAGCCCATGTGAGTATGCGTTTTGAATTCTTTAATCATTTTTTCTTGCAGGCGGAGATGAACGGTGGATTTATGCATCAAGTGAAGGTAAAAACCAGACCCAATGATTTAACCGCCTACGCCACTCAAAAATACGGCTACGGTATGGGACAAATCGTTGGAGGATTCTTTTTGTATTTGAGACCTACAAACGGATGCAATGATTGTCCCCGATGGTAATTGAAAACCGTATTTTATTCATTGATACAAATGAACGAAAAACAAAATATAATTTGTGTAAAATAATTCCTATCTTGCAGTTACTGTTGGATTAAATTACAGATTAAACAAGGCAAAACAAATATATCATTTAATACATTCCTAAAATGGCAACGGTATTTGAAACAAGATTGATAGGGAACATTGGAAAAGATGCAGTCATGAAGAACATGGAACGAGGGGTCGTTGCCATTAATTTTCCAGTTGCTCACAATAAAAATTGGCGTGATAAACGTACGGGAGAATCTAGAACCAAAACAACTTGGGTTAATTGTACCATCTGGAAAAAAGAAGGTGCAAATTTAAGAATCCTGGATTTTCTTAAAAAAGGAACTTTGGTTGAACTCATTGGAAGTCCATTTGCAAAAGCCTACCAACAAGAGGATGGTTTCTTGCGCGCTGAAATTCGTTTAAACGTTTCTAAAACCAATATTTTACGTCCTGCGAAGTGCGATGATGAACTCACAGAAGACATGGTTGATAACGACATCAACGACTGTGATGATGACAGCGACTGCTTAGAATCTTCTTTGGATGATTTTACTTTGGATGAAGACGACTTTTAATCGCTCAAAATCAAAAGGTTAAAAAAACATTTAGAAACATTCAAAAAAATTAAATGAAAATCCTTTTTTTTTGGAAATGAATGTGTATCTTTGCAATCGCATTTCAGAAATGAAAGAGCAATTCTTCCTTAGCTCAGTTGGTTAGAGCATCTGACTGTTAATCAGAGGGTCCTTG
>CAZAVP010000030.1:0-39523 GCA_964488745.1 uncultured Chryseobacterium sp.
ATTACCTAAACCTGCAATTTCATCATCTTTTTCAGAACCTGAATTAAACCCATACCGATAACTTCCATCTTTCGTAAAAGTCTGTACGTCTGTTATCTCCTCAAAATACTTACGCACTTCTTTGTAAATATAAAGGTTCTTAATCTTTTTATTTGGGTCATTAAATGCAACTTCTAAATACATCGGTCGATTTGGATATTGATCAACAAAAGTTCTATCTAATGTATTATTGACATAAAACTCAATATTTCCGTTGTTTCTCCAAATCTTATATTTGTTCCCATTCTGAATGTTAAATGGAGTTACATAACGAGTTCTTCCTACTCCAGCCGTATAAATCATATGCTCAAACGAACTACCCGATATGTAGAAATTATAATCTAACCCCATGTCTTTTCCAGCTGGAGTGTAAGATAAACCAACAATCGAACGATAATAATTACTAAGAGCATCACTTCCTATTTCATATTCAACATAATCACCTTGGTTGATTGTTTGAGTGGAATGCGCACCTGTAGATCCCCACCCCGAAGTAGATGGACTACTCAAAATATCAGTGCCTGTTTGGGTAATGTTTGTAGCGTTAGTAAAAATTGGAACGACTTGATTATGCGTTGTCGGGGTGTATTTCCATTTGGTTATCTGTTTTGTAATGGATACATCCTCAATATAAAAAGTTCCAACTTTATTAATCGAAAATACTACTTGTGTGTTGGTTGGTGTGAAACTAAAAGTTACATAACCATCGTTAATCAGAATTTTTGGATTGATTAATAAGGTACCCACTCCCGTGTTACCGATGGGTCTTTGCATAATGCGTATGTTACCACCTTGTCCTCCTATAATCTTAGCTCTGAACTGATACGTTGTACCAGGTGCAACATCTACCACTTTGAATAAACAATCAAATGCTGTACCCATATTAACTTGTAAGCGTTTCATTGAATTATTTGTAGTCACAGATCCTTGGACAGAAAGAGCAGCATACCAATCATCGTAAAATGTTCTTACGTTGTTGACGTATGGGATAGCAGTTTCAAAATTGTTGGAATGAATTATTTGATTCGTTGCAGTTTTTTTAATAATCACATTATCGGCATAATACGTACCTGCTTGTCTAATCTGAATTATTACTACACCCGTTGGCAAAGAAGCTGGTGTAGTAAAATTCACTGTATGGGTATTTGAACTTGCAAAGCCCATAGAGGTAATGACATTTATTGTATTTACAGAACTCAACGACCCAATAACTACATTTACATTGGAAGATAATCCTAGATTTAGATCAAAAGTGAATGAATAATTTGTCGATGGCTCTAAAACTATGTGTTTGTTGGCTCCGTGTCCACCATTTGTACTTACAATTTTCATCCATTTACTTCCATTCAGAGTAACTATCGATAATTGAGACCCTGAAAAGTTTGTCCAATCTTCAACATTCATATAATTAACACCAAAAGTTTGCGTAGAAATTACGGGAGATTCAAAATCGGTATAATGAATATATTCTTCAGCTGAAACTAATACAGAATCCTGAGCAACCGGGACGGTTGTGGTTGTGGTAACTTGATAAGTTTCTTGTTTCTCAAAATCCCGTTTATCTAAAATCACTCCAAAAGGAGAATAATCGGTTGCTTTTCGGATGTCAGCCATGAAATAATCAACAGGGCTTCCTGTTTCATACGGAGCAGTTGTATTTTCCAGATAGGTTACGTAAAAATCATCCAAATAAAATATTCTTGAATAGGTTTGTGGAGATTCAAACCCAATAAGCGAAGTAGTACCCGTTGCTGTAAATTCCAAATAATGCTCTCCATTATTCACAACATTTGTAACCGTCAGGTTAGCACTGGTTGAAACATCTCTGGCAAATGGCGTGATAACTCCTTGATTATTCAAATCCACCAGAAAAGAAACCCGGTATTTAACCCCTGGCTGGGTACTCAAAGTAGAATGTTGTATTCTTCCCCATTGCATCGACGTGGAAGCCTTTAAACGTCCATTCTCAATTGATAAAGCAGAGCCAACACCGTTAAAAGGAGTATAGTCCGTATTGAAATCATTAGCATAAACTGGATTAATTACCTCTTCAATCGTTAGATTATCGATGTAAAAATCTCTTGTTAAATTACTATACGTTTCAAATTGAATAGTGGTAGTCGTGTTTTTGGCCATAAATTCCATCAAATAGTCGCCATTTGAATAACATTTTACCCTACCTAAAAACTGTGACAATGCAGCATCATAAGCATAAGCACTAATTCCTCCCTGATTGTTGATATCAGCCGTAAAATAAACTCTGTAAATTTTCCCAGGAATGGTAGTAATGTTTTTGACGATACTATGATATATTGAATGAGTAGTCACTTTTATCCGTTCATTTTCTATTACTGCAACGGTAGGACTCCAAAAAATGAAACCAACAGTAGAACCCTCTGAATAATCCTCTTCTTCAATAATGTTTTCTTCAGCTTTTGGTAGTGGCTTATCCGAAATCACCGTTAGAACATTCCCCAAATGATTGGAAAGTTCATAATTTCTCAAACCAATCTGATGATTGACAGTAACCATATTCGCAACTAATGGTACAGAACCCAGTAAATTGACGTGGGTGTTTCTCATTCCAAGCCTACTCGATCCATATATATGATTTTCAGCCTGGTAATATTGAACAGAAGATTGCGCATTGTCAACCACACGTTCGTAAACAGACATCGTATTGCCTTGGGCATCCAAGACATAATACGTCGATTTTTCCAATTCGTTGTCTGCGTTCATCACGTGTTTAGCAATTCTTTGCCCCATGGCATTATACTCAAAGGTAAGATTTTTTTTATCACTTCCAACAGGCCGAATGATACTTTTAACTTTTCCGTCTACGCGCCAAACAATTTTTCTAATTTCTTCAAGACTGTCTTTGATCAACCTACCTTCTGCATCGTAACTATAATTGTTATCGGTATTGATTAAATCAGTAGCAGATGAAAAAAGGCCCATGTCATCAATGTCATCGTCGAAATCAGTGCTATTTGCTTCGTCATTGACATGGTACAACCTGTTTCGGAGCATTCTTCCATGGTCGTCTCTTTGATAGTGGTATGCTAATTTATCAATTAAATCACCTCCGGAATTATAGCGATTTTGAGATAAAATATTTCCATTGGCTTCATAGCTGAAATCATTGTAATACATGTTGGCGTACGTTGAATTGCCCCAGCTATTATTACTTATATTTAGGCTGGAAAAACTCCTGCTTTCTTTGATGCGGTTTAGTTGGTCGTATCGGTAGGCATTTCCAAGCGGTAAAACTTCTCTGTTATCCGGATTGGTAATGGTGGTAACCATCCGTGCAATGTTTCCATTGAACAAATCTGCAGAATTTACCGTCAGATCACTTCCCGTTTGAGCAGCAGTTCTGTTGCCACTTGCCGGACCTATCCCTTTATAATCCTCACTAAAATAATGTAAACTATAACCCATCACATCTCGGGCAAATAAATTGGTATTCAGATCAATACCATCTTTACCGGGATCATTTTCTGGTTTTAAAATATCGCTGTTTACTCCTTTGAGCCAGCCCTGAAGGGTATATACGTAATCGAGACCTTGTACTTTTTGTTCTCCCAGTTCGATTCGTGCCAATGGACCGTGTGCGTAATATTTATAATGCGCTTCTTTATCCCAGAATGGCGATATTTCAGGCTCATTTTGTGAAGTGCTTTGTCCATGACTTGGTGTGGTTAACGGGGTAGTATTGGTTGTATAAACATCCGTGATGCGATTATCTGCATCATAAACATAGGCATGATGCCATTGATCCACTTTTCCAATTTCATAAGACACGCGGTGTACGTTACCCGATACTAAGTCATAGTTGTAGTCCAAACGCTTGAATTGCTGATGCGTAAGCAAGGGATCTGCTGCCATTGCTGGGTTATCTTGCAGCATCGTTTGTACATTCCCATGGATGTCATAGTTGTAATGCGTAGCATGATCGTATGTTTGATCATTCCCATCGTAAACCGCTTCATAGGTTACGTGAGCAATGCGTTTGCGTAAATTTTCTGGAATTGGATTAAAATTAACTGGTAAACCAGCAAGGGTTATAGCATCATAATAAGATCGAGTGACTTCTTTGCGAGATCCATCTCCTGAAATCCAATACGCTAATTTAGCGTCGTCAATCACCGAAGGTATTTCTTGACCGCCAATCGTCGTACCAAAAACACTTAAGTACGGAGCTTGGTTATTATTCTCTGTTTTTTCACCCGCTTCATAAACACGGCCCAAAGCATCATACAAGGTGTAGCTGAATTTTCGATCCTTATACTGCCGTGCATTTTGACTCACCACCAATCTACCCAAACGATCGTAATAAAAGCGTGTTCCATATTGTTGTGATTCATCACTAATTAAACGAACATAGCCTTTGTACTCGGTAATTGCATAATTAGAATGATATTTACCTCCAATTAATCCTTTTGTGCGGGTTGAGAAAGAGATGGCATTGATATCTACTCTTGATCCTCCAGAGTTTGCAGCAAGTGCTTCCAGCAAATCATTATCTCGAGCAGACCACGTTAAAAGGTTAATCACATTTGTTTGAGGATTCGTTTCCACAATAGCTGTCTGATAAAGTACACCTTGATTTCCACCGATGTATCCATTTTTATAATCATGGAAGAAAATAGCATTGTACTTTTCGCCACTGTTTCCTGTAGGGAAATTGGTAAAAGTAGTCGATCCAATGTTGATTGCTAAATACCCAATAAATGAATTATTCCCAACTGCCATTACATTTCCATTGTCAAATACGTGTAATGCATTCACTTGACTGGAAGCGTTGGATAATATCGATGAAAGATTAAGTGTTATTGCATTCGAAGACGAATTATAGTTGTAGCTAAAACTACGAACATTATTTCCCGAAGCCAAATATCCTAAAGTTCCATTCGTTTTTGAAAATTGAATGTCTCGGATTGTTTCAGAGAATGGTTGATCCAATGCAAAACCATTATTTACAGTAGCCAAATAATTCACACCACCTATAATGGCTCTGTTTCCTTCTTTAGTCCAAACGCTGTTTAATGTCTTACTTAATTGATTTGCAACATTTACTTCAGGAACGACTATGTTCCAAGTTTGTCCACCATTATTTGTTTGACGAACGAAGAAGTTTTCTCCAACCATCGTTCCATGTGTTGCATCATAAAAATGAACATCCTCAATTTTATGGGGAAAAACATTTACTATCTTACTATTTGTTAAACCATAAAGTCTATAAATCGAAGCTTGAGCACCTACCGCAAATGCTTTCGGAAATCCCCCGGACGCAGATCCAGGAACAATGGCAATTGCATTAAAATCTCCTGTAATGACGTTGGTAATTCCTTTAAAACTCAACATGTCATTTAAGTTAGAATACAACAATGTGCCTTTACTTCCAACTACATACGTACCTTCTGGCGAAGAAATGGCACTTTTAAAATCTACATTAGGATAAAGTGCGCTAGCATAAGCGTTATTACTTGGGAAATACACTTCATCCATTATCAATGTTGGTTGGTCAAAACGCTTTACAAAACCATTATTTCCAACAATTAGATGTTCATTTCCAACACTGATAATTGCATTCAGTTTTTCATTCGTTCCAATTGAACTAATCTTCCAAATGGATTGCGTATTTACGATAACACGTTCTAAATATCTTCCATAATCTCCAACAGCCATGAGGTTGGTATTGGAACCAGTAGATTGTAAAATAGAATTAATTGAAGTAGCTAGTAAGTGACTTCGATGCGTATAACCGGCATTCATAAAACTAGTTCCCGCAAAGGAAGAAGAAGTATATATTTCACCTGTTGAATTCATCATCGTTACTTGATCTCCCTGAAAATCTAAGGCAATTATCCCAGTACCAGTACCAGAGGTAACACTTGAGTTCTGTGCGGTCGTAGATGAAGGTACACTGCTTCCATTCAAAAGTAAAGAGTGCATTTTTTTAGCGTTTTGTTCAAAAGCAAAAACCTTGTTGGAGGCAACATCTTTTGTTAAAGCGGTTACAACAGGAGAAGATTGTCCACTTACGTTTACAGAATTGATTGTATAAACTCCATTATAAGCATTTGCAAACAAAGAAAATAGTTTTTGATTGCTCGATTTAATGACTCCACTAACCGATCCGCTAAATGAAATAAACCCTTCTAGCTCATTCAACTTCTCATTGGTGTTTGATGGGTTTAATTGGCCCACGAGGGTAAAACTCGCTTGTTGATTTTGTAAAGTTAAAAGTTCGGATCGATAAACTTTTCCATCGGATGAACCCACTAAAATCATGGAACTTGTCCCATTTTTCTCCACGGAGAATATTTTTTCAAAAGTAGCAAAAATGGATGTGTTTAAAGCAAAAGATGAATTGGAAATTAAAGAAGTATTTACCATTGCCAAAGGAATATTTGGACTAAACATCAATCGATTAACTTTCCCGTCAGAAGTTAACCCGTAGAAATACATTTTATTCCCGTCCTTTTTCAACAAAGTCAAATCTTTGTAAGTCACATTCTGTTCAAAAACAGTCCAATCAACACCTCCATTTTTCGTGTATACAACTTGAATGGCAGTGGAAAATAAAGCTTTTCTCAACCCAACCCCATTTTGTTGATCCAAAAAATAAATTTTTGAAAAATCTCCGCCGTCCTTGTTGGGTATTAAAGTTTGTCTGTAATGAGTTACTGGATGATAAGAAAAAGAGATTAAAACTCCATTTTCACCAGCAATATACCCGTTGTTGTCAGAATAATAATCAATTGCCCGGTAACCATTGGCGCGAATCAATTCAAGAGATGAAGTATTATTTACTTCGTCCATTTGTAAAATAACATCGCCAACCATACCCATTTCTATCGTTGTTAAGGCGTAGTAATAACTCGAACCGTCATACGCCATTGATTTAACATCTAGAATGGTTTGTAGAGGTGTACTCGATAAATCTAATTGATCTGTCGTAAATGTCAAACCTCCATCCGTGGTTTTTAATAGGTCTCCTTTTCTGGAAACAAACCGTCCACTTGTTTCTGAAATGAAATATAAATCAACCAATTCATGTACATCACCCGTAGAGAATGTATTTAAAAGATTCCAGGTTGCACCACTATTTGTAGATTTTAGAATAACTCCCGTTTCACCAACGGCATAGCCTACATTCGCTGAAACCATTTGAATTTTTTTCAATTCTCCAGCAACCGTATTCTCCATTTTAACCCAATTAGATCCGCCGTTGGTTGTTTTGTATAAATACCCTTGGGAAATAGAATTGTTTAGCACATACCCACTCAAATATCCAGTATTTTCATTTACCATTTGAATAGCTGTTGTAACTAAACCAACATGTAACCCATTCGGATACGTGACATCCCAAATTTCCATTTGATCATGATCTGGCATCGTCTGTCTAATCAGCTGATTTAAGGAATTGTATTCATAAATCGTAGCCATTCGATGATTCGTTAATACGTGTTGTGTATTATTTTCAAAATCAGCCGTTAAGAGAAGTCCCACAGGGTCAGTATCTGAAAGAGTATTTAAAAGTTCAACGCCTTCTGGCGGAATGGTTTTTATCAAATTACCAGCTTGGTCATAGTAGTATAAAGTTCTGTGATGTTCCGTATCAAAATACTTTTTAGTTAAAGATTCATTTGCACCCATACAATGGGCTTTATATTTTTCGATAAAGCTTGCTACTAAGTTATCTCGATATGTATTGTATGCGATATTCGCATTTACAAACGCTGTGTTAATTAAGATCTCCGTACATGGATCAATGAAAGTTTCTGTTGGTACATCACCAATTTCAATCCAGGGCACAGTTGGCGCACATGGAATAATGGTCGATTTGGGTGCATCGCAAAAATCATCAATAGCGGTAGCAATAGCGAAATTAAAATCACTCACATTTCCAACCATCACCTGATTCAAATAGTCACAATAATCTCCCAGACAATCACAATAGTTACCCGAAACATAGGTATTCTGATCTAAAATATCTGCAGCACCTATTTCTTGTTTTTTATACGTTCGCGCCCAGTTATTATAGTTTTGGATACAACTTAAATAATCGTAATATGAATTTTGACACAAATTCTCCGGAGAAACTGGAGGTGAAACACAGCCTGTGTAGCTTGTTATCTCTTCAGGTATTGGCAATGATGCATCAGCAGATGCAATGATATACGGATCTAAATATGTTAAGTAACTTTCAATACACTCGCATTTAAAAACTACCGCACGCGGGCTTATTCCTCTTCCAAAATAACCATCATAACTCAGCGTAATGCTATTAGCCAATGCCCATGGAGAATTATTAAATGCACTAATTTTATCAATTAATGCTGCCCGCAGATCCAAACAAGGATTATCATTCTGAAAATTACAGGTATTCGTACCACCGACAAAAGAAGTTGAAGGGCAACTGGCAGGATTGACAAATTGACTTAAATAATTATTTTCAAAATCATACAAATCAGTTACCGAGCAGCATATACCACTGTTAATAAAATCCTGATAACTAAATAAAGGCGCAACATCTTCGTCTATACATAAATCAGTATAATTCTCCAGATAGGCAATGTAATATGTTAAATAATACCCATACATAACCGAGCAAAGACTCTGATCAACCGGAACATTCATGCTACAAGCTGGAAAATTCTTGAGGCTATACGGATCAGGCAAAACATCATTCGCACCAGCTTGTATGTAAGTTTGTAAGTAATCAGCATAAGAAGTTAAACAATAACATCTTTCATTATCGATTACCTCTTGTAAAGAATAAAAGTCTGTAATTTGTTTATTATTCTGTACAACCCATGGCGATTGATTAAAAGCAATAATGGATTGCATAAATAAAGTATACTCAGCTAAACAAGGTTGGTTTACATCATTTTGAGTAGAACATGTTGGTGAATAGACCCCCAGCGGTGTGGCAGGACAAGGTGTACCAGTTTCAAACTGAGACAAATAATTATATCCAAAATCAAGCATGGAAGCTGTTGAACAGCATGCATTGCTATTCATAAATTCCTGGTAAGTAAAGAAAGGAACCTGCGTGTAAAAATCTGGACAGTCTAAAGCTTCATTCTGTATAAAATTTCCATAAGCATCTAAATAAGCTTTGTACAATACAAAACAGGTATCCATTTCATTGGGTAAAGAGTTTTCACATGCAGGAAAGCCTTCGCTCAATATTCCAAAAGGGGCAGGAAGCACATCCATACTTAAAGCATCTATGTAAGTTTGCAGATAACTGATATAGGAAGGTAAACAGTAACACTTTCCGGATTGTATTAAATCGCTATAACTAAAAAATACGGTACTAAATGAGCTGCTGTTTTGAATAGCCCACGGAGAATTATTGAACTCAGATAAGGCGCGAAGGTAATTTTCATAATTTTCAACACATTCATCTAAAGGAGTTTCAACTAAACCACAGCTTTCATAAGCTGGTAATACCGGAGGACAGGCAATTAAATTTGCTGAAATATACGGTACTATAAAATCTGTGTGAAGCAGTTTCATAGTCTCTTCTGAACAACAAGCTCCGCTATTTATAAAATCCGTGTAAGAATATACAGGATTTGATGAAGAATAATTTAAACAGGTAGGATCCGTTAACTGATTATCTACAAATTGAGCATAAGAATCCAGATAATTTCTATATAAATTCTGACAATACCGATCGTTATCATAGACAGCCACAACCTCTTCAAAACAAGGTACACAGCGATCAATTGACAAACAAGATTTACCGAAAACAGTGTCTCTGTATGTTAAATTTGTAATCGTAGAAAAGAAATCAGTGACCGCATAAAAAGTGGTATATTTTCCCGAATTATCCGGTAATCCATAAGGAAGGAAATCTTCCATGCTTAATACATTATCAAATGAAACAGCTGTTTGGTCACTTTTAAGCCATAATTTAAAATCACAATTTACACCAGCTCCAAACGTAATGGTGTCATAATGAATACCACCAATTGTGTGACTCGAATGAACACTTGCTGTTTGATTCGCAGAAAAATCGATTATGAATTGTAAATCAGAGTCAGCATATTGGCTGGAAATCAAATCAATGGAGGTTAACGGATTTTGATTCATCAAAACATCCTTTATCAGTTTTTCCAAATGAATCAGGTTGTCAAAGGCTTCACCTTGACACGTTAAAGATTCCACCATGGAGCACTCTCCCACATGTACATTAATCAAATTCGTTCCATTCCAGTAGGTTACTTTGCATTCTAACGTAGCTAATAAGTTCCCGTTTAAATCGTTTATTTTGATAGATATGGTATTGTCTCCGGTAACCTCAATAGATTGTATACTATGAATTAAAGACTGATTAAAATTAGAAGGGGTTGCCGAGAGAATTTGAATTCTTACCTCTTCAGCAGAACTTAAATTCCTTTTAAGAAGAAATTGAGCGTTGGCATTATCAAAAGACCAAAAAGCTTCTGTGATTGCAGGAGAATAAAGCTGCTTCTTCAAAAACACACTCATGAAATTCTGATAAACCGAATTGTTGCCTAAAACTTGAACCGAAGAACCAAGTTCTCCGTTTAACGCTAAGGCATTCATCAATTTTTGCAAATCTTTGGTGAAGTCATTTTTCTTACAAACCGGATCGAACGTACAATTTTTAATATCAAAATTGGTGTTACCGTTTATCATGCATGTATCATAACCACTTATAGTCTGAATTCTAACCAGCATTTCAAAATTATATACACCACCGGAAACAGCTGTCGCTTTAAATGATGCAATTTGTATAACATCACTCCAATCAAATACCAAACAAGGATAAGCAGGTTTATTAAATTCAATATAGCCAAGCTGATTTCCACCCACTGCAGGCGTTATGGTCGTTTTTAATTGCGCAGCGTTATTTATGACAACATTCCAATTATAATTTTCAATGGGAATGGTAACTGTATTACTGGTCAGCTCCAATAAAAAACTGTTAAATAAAGAATAGGAATTTATTGAGGTTTTGTTTGCAGCGAAAAAATTATTTTGAACCGCTACATTTAAAAATGATTTTAAATTAAACGCCGTTGGGCATTGGCCTGTTTGTAAATAAATCTGAGCCGCTGCCTCATTCGGGTCGTATTCAATATAATCTGTTGCGATCCCAAATCGTTTGATTTTGTTTTTATATAAATTATAAGTAAAAAAACTACATGGTTGAGTGGTTGGTTGAAAAAACGGACTGTTTAATCCAAATGGAATGGTGAAAGGATTAAAAAATGAAAGTAAAAAAGGATTAAAACTTTCAGTTCCAATACAAGCATTATATCCCAGATAGTTAGGATCATTCACTGCTCTATTGTCGCTCATGTTAAGTTTTGCGGTCTGTTTTGAAGAAATGTACATTCCTTTTAACTGAGCCCATTCCGTATTTTTAATCGAATCATTATAAAGAATCGTTTGATTAGAAATAAATGAACCGAAATCGGCACAACTTGTAGGATAGGATGGATTCAGCATTAAATCGGGACAACGTACGATCATAGCTGCCATTTGTGGCATGGAGTAAGAATTTGTACCTTCAGCATGAAAGGTAGAAAATTTGCTTTGTAACTGAGCACCAAAATTATCAAACGCTGCACTTCGAACCACAAATGGATCCCATGGCGTGGCTCCTTCTGCAAACCAGTTATTCAATTGGTCATTCGAATTTATAAAACCATTTGTTTTCGCTTGTTCCCAGGTTTCCGTATTAGATAACAATTGATCAAAAGACTCACTCGTATATGCATCTCCAGGATTGATCTGACGACTAAAATCATTAAAACTCTTATAATATCCGTACTCCGGATGATATATTAAAAGCGAACCTGCCCATGACTCTTCCCAATAATAGATGAAATCCAAGGTATTACTTAAGTTCTCAGGATAAACGTAGTATTTATTATCAATCGGATCCAGAAAAATGGATGACAAAGGTGTCACCGATGGGTTACTAGCCGTAATCACCTGAGCTGAATTTAAAGTAACCTGAACCGCTATTCTTGATCTTGTAATGGAGTCATCTCCAAAATAACCAGAAACCAGTGTACCATTCAAATCCATTTTAGGGTTTTTCCAAAAAGCTTGCCCGGGATTTACGATGTTCGAAGGTAATATATTAGCTCCATTATACACGGATAATTTAAAAAGAGAAGGATTGTAAATTCCATTTACATCCCGGTATTCTCCATATTGGCCATCAGGTCTTAAATCTGACAACATTAAGGCTTTATTGATATCCTCTAAGGAGACTTCAGCACACTGTAATTTACACTTTTCTACCTGTGAATTATAATCTTCAACATCCCCTTTGCCTAATGAAATATAATCATCTAAAGAACCTAAACTGGTTAAACATTCCTCACAGTCTAAGTAAATATCACACTCTGTTAAATCAACTTCTGATAAAAATTCTGATTCAAAATCTGCCAACGTTTTAACGCAATGATTTAAATTATCATTTAAGTATTGTTCAATATAAAAATCCAATGCAGGTTCATGAATTTTTAAAACTTTTTTTATCTGATAACTACCGATGGGTAAAAGCAAAACAATCTCTTCATTCAAAGCATTGGGAATTGTCAAATTACTACAATCAGTTTCAAAAATTAGAACTGAGTTTTCAACCGCAAAAACGCCAATCTTCTTAGAAATGTTTTCTGCAACTAGATTTACACCGCATTCATCTTCAATTATAAGCTCAAAATCATAAATACAATCAAAACATACATCGGTTATTAAACAACTGTCAATAAAGCTCTCAACCTCTAAGTCATATTTAAATGTATATGTAGCTTCGCTTGAAACCAAAAATGTAGAAGAATAAACTTTAGATTTACCATCCGAAGACAAAGTATTTGCCAGAGTATTACCTGTTCCAGAAAACAAAGTTTCTGTTAATTCAGCTCCTTCATTTAAGGACGGAATGCCTAACATGTTGGCTGGACTTTCACCCGTTAAGGATGTTGCGATTACTCTTCCTTCTTGATCTAAATAAGAAACACTTATTTGCCCATTTGGATCTACAACCATGTTTTTTTGATAATGCTTTGCATCACCGACTTCAGTACCAAACATTCTTCTCAATTGAATCTGATCTGGTTGTCCGTAAAAATATTTTGTTTCATGTCCAGAACCTAATTGAAAATCCGGTCCTACGCCACTTTGTCTTCTTATTCTTCCTGTGTTATCGGGA
Organism: uncultured Chryseobacterium sp.; assembly: GCA_964488745.1. Classification (GTDB taxonomy): domain Bacteria; phylum Bacteroidota; class Bacteroidia; order Flavobacteriales_D; family Crocinitomicaceae; genus JAQVCM01. The sequence continues at coordinate 13,256 of CAZAVP010000030.1, forward strand.
GTATATTCTATCTGGGTAAAGGGTCGCTGATCTGCATCCGGAATGTACTCATTAATTCCAATATTTTGGGAATTCATTTGTGAATAATATTGTGAAGCACCAGTAGTATTACTCATTTCTTGTGAAGTAATTAAACACGTATCTCCAAAAGTTAAATCAAAATGATTTACATCATAAGTTGAATCACTCAAGTTTTGGTTAAATTTTGGATAATATTTTAGAGATGGCATGTAATTTCCATTCGTTCCACAATCTGGCAAATTAACTGGTGTTGGTAAAACTTGAATTGCAGGACGTCCTTGATGATCATAAATGGTTTCTCCGACAATTACATTTTCATCCGTATTTACCCGGGTAACCATCTGGCGATTACGCAAACTACCGTCAAAATAAGAAATTACTTCTTTTCGCTTTCCTTCTTCTGCAAAAGTGGAAGAATATTGCCAGTTTTTATTTCCTTCGTAAGACCAATTTTGGTGAAAATAAGTAGCATTATTTACAGCTCCTTTTTCAGCAGATGACCATACACCATAAATGAGGTTATTCAAATTCGATAAATCTCTTCCTATAGCTCTTACCCGATAACAAATATAACCGTGATCGTAAATTAAACTGATATCATAGGAAGTTTCTGAAGTAGAAATACGGGTCGAATTTAACTTGAAGTTAAAATCTAAACTGGATGCTGACATCCAGTTACTCCCCGCTCCATAATCATTGATATACGTCCACTCCAATTGATATTCTTCTGCTCCCATGATGGAAGACCAGGTCAATCGCAGTATATCATTGATACCATCACAATCCAGATCAATTAAATTAGAACTGTTGATGGGATATGAAATATTTAAAGCGGTATTTGCATTCGATGTAAAATCATAATAGCGATCAATAAATAAATCTAAATCGACATATAAATTAGCAGGTAAGTCATTTACAAAATTATTATTAACCTTTATTTTTTCAATCGTCAGTTCAAACTTTTCCAGACCATTTAAAACAAGGCTGGATTTATCATTAAAAGACAAGGAATCATTGGGATAATAGTTTATCTTCAACTTTATTATCGTATCAGCCATATCCGGAAATGAAAGTGAATGATTGCTCCATCTCTTTACATTAACATCAATTTCAACTTCCATAGAAGCAAAAATCTCAGGGTAATGATGGTCTACTCCAAACGTAATAACTCCTTTTTTAAAAGCATCAAAATGGGAGAAACCAGGCAACACCCCCGAACTGATACTCTGGGTAGCAGTTGGTTGTCCGATAGTCACAGGCGCTGTAATGGTTGAAATACGATCGTGGATAGGAGTAATTCCCGAAAATGAAACAAAACACTGTAAAATCAATGCAGTAGTTAATAATAATCTTAAAAAATTCATATTAATCAATTTAATTGTGTGTCTAATTTTCTTGGTAACGTAAATCATGCAATGAAAAAGGGCTTTCTGAATCTATTAACTCATATTTTCCAGAAGTACCTATTTTCACGATACTTTCAATGGGTATTACACCTGACTTGTTCAAATTATAGGTCGGTTGTTCAAAAACAGTTCTAATAAAAGGACTTTCAATCGTAGCTACCTCTTCATATTCTAAGTCCATGTAATTGTCCGGTTTGTATTGAAGATTCATTTCCCTTAAATCATTTCCGGTTAATTTATATTCTACATAAAGAATTTCCGAATCCGGATGATTTATATATGCTCGATAAATTTTCTCTTTTCCTTTTGAATAAAAGAAAAAAGTTGAATGCTCAAATTGAGGTTCTTCAAAAGACCATAAGGCAATGTTCATTGTATCTTCCTTAAAGAGGAAAATCTCGTTATTAATGGAATCTATCACTAATTTAATACCTTGTCCATTTACTACCAACATGTTCCTTGATTCAACCTGATAAGACGTGTTGCTATTTTTAATCATCTTCGTTTTATTCTGACTTTGAATATTCATACGAGAGGAATCAGAATAAATGACTTGTTCGAGACTCATTTCATAGGATGGTTTCGCATAATTTAACGCAACATCTTTCAGCATTTTTAAGAAAATGCTTTTATCAATTTTTTGGCTATATGTCAGGAAATTAATAAAGCAAAACAGGTAAATAATAATTGTTTTCATACAGTCTATTTAAATGAATTTTCACGCGTTTCCTGAATGGTCATAATTCCTTTTTCCGTTTCTTTTTTAACACGAATTAATTTTCCCTCTTCATCGTATTCATATATTTTAGCGTAATTTCGTTCATCCAATTCCGCTACCAGGCGGAGATTTAACGGGTCATAAACATACGTAATCATACTTCCGTCATAAGGAAACAAACGAATGTCATCAAAATAGGCTTCTCCACTACTGACTTTTAATCGCATCTCAAAATCACCAATAGTAGTTATGTTGATAACCGATTCTATTTTTTGCCATCCGTCTATAATGGGTCCACCGGGAGAAAAACTCAGTGTTAAATTGATACTTGAAAAATTCACTTCCACAGTTGGTGTTGTATAAGAGGTTTTTGTCCGTGGAGCATTTTCTTCTTTAACCCAAGCTGAAATGATATATTTTCCTAATGGAGGATTGAATTTGGGGATACAGTTTTCGCAAGGGATTTCATCGCAAGCATATATATTATTTCCATCTCGTGAAAATCCAATAGTACCAACACATTCTCTTTTATATATTTTAAGTATGTATACTTTATCTTTTATAAAATTAATTGAATAGTTATAATAATCACTAACATCCTGATCATCGATAATATTAGCCGAATTATTATTAATTAAATCGACTCCTTCAGTTAATGTTTCAAATGGACCATAAACTGTGCATGTAAAAGCACCCGTAATTTCAACTAAAAATAAATGTACATTTATATAATTATCATCGGGTGAAAAATGAAAAAACACTTCCCCATTTACACAATTTAGATTAGAGTAATCATATTGACTTGGAACTTCACAAAGAGGAGTAACTTGTGAGGTATTTATCTGACTAAAAGATGACGTGAAAAAAAATGCCGTGAAAAACATTGTAATCCAGATGCTTATATTTTTTATTTTCATAATTAATTCGCTATAATGTGTTTAATTGTCTGTACCCATTGGCATCCTTCAGCATCTTGAAGCGTAAGAAGGAATTCATAATAGGTATTAGGTTCTAAATTGATGATTGAAAGCGTATTATCAGGGTTTAGGACCACATCCACAGCTCCGGAAATTGATTGTACATCTATAGTTATTGGTTTAGCTGCATTTTGAATTTCATATACATCTCCACTAGCTTTCACAACATTTATTTGACATTCGTCTTGAGCACAGGATTTATCTACACTACTTATGGTTACTGGATTTCCAGCACTTACTTTAATGCTATTTCGACCTGTGTGTGCATTTTCCGTAGCGATGTTTAATCCAGATACTGCCACATTTTCATCTGAACAGTTACTGAAATTTTCATCCTCAAAATGTAAGTTCAATAATTGTTTTAAAGATGTATTTGATGCAACTGCAGTAGTCATCGTATTGTTAAAACTATATTGTGTTGAAGCATACCTCCCTAAAGCATCTTTTGTTTCCAGTGTCATTCCGTTCGGACTAAATTCCGTCACCTCAGATACATAAGTCCAGTTTTTGGCATCTACATTCCAATTTCCATTTTGGATTTTATAGAATGGTGTATAACTTTTAAAAATTCCATCTTTTCGAATGTTTGTATTGCCGTTTAAATTGGTTTGTGTTCTATCTGTTAAATGGGTGTAAGATCGAACTGGTCTAAAATTCCCTTTCGTTCCCAAAATAAATGGATTGGTAGTAGCAAAAGTTCCTGATCCTCCAAAACATTCACAATACGTTTTCCAGTATTGGGAAAACTCTATTGCACCTGCATTCAATACTTTTGTATAAGCGTTATTCTTAATTTGATTTAAAGGATTGGATAGTTGAGTTACGGAAGCCATACTTTCCATCTGTTTATTCCGGCGACCGGAACGTATGATTTCAATGGTTGCATACTGAGCTGAAATCGGATTTCCAGCCTTATCTATGATTTCAACACTATTTCCTGTAACGTTATTAACCCATCCTTTAATCGGAGAGAATAAATTACCTGTTATTTTCAATTCATCTCCTTCAACGAAAAATTTATTTGCTTGAGGATAATTTAAAAAACCATTATTTATATTTTGAGAGTTGAAATAAGTTCCCGCATTTTTATATGCCTGACCTAATTGATTATACTTCCAATAAGCTGGAAATGAAAGAGAATAAATACTGTCATTGAAATTCGTTGTGGTTTGTGTTATCAATACCTGTCCCGTATTAGCATCATAAGCAATGTTATTGGTTTCAACTACAGAACCATCTTGAGTAGCTTTCGTTTTTTCAAGAATTGCAAAACGATTTACAACTTTAGAAATTGTTGCACTTCTAAACTGGGTTGTACTTTTCTCAACCGACGGCCATATCGCAGGAACCGGGAAAGGGAAAAAACCAACTAAAAATACATTTAAATTAACTTGTGCCGCCATCCCCGTAAAATTTGTTTCACTTTTTCTAAAATCTGCTACTGCTTCTCTTCGAATGCCAACTTCTTTTCTGGACGAAGATCCATCTGTATTTATTGCGTTAACTATATTACTGAGTCTTCCATTCTCAGATTGATAAAAATACTCCACAGAACTAATTGCAACCTCATGATTTTCACCATAAACAGATTCCTTTTTTGGTTTTCCATGCATGTCATTGAGTTCAATTGAAAAACCTTGACTAGCCGCAACTTTTTGTACCTTTGGGGTAAGAGGTACATAGTTATTAAAGGGTTTTGTTTGCAGATACGTAGCACTTGCTACTGTTGGAAAATCCTTAGCTGTATAAAATTCTTTTATAATTTTCCCGGTAGCAGTTCTTGTCACTTTGGTCCTTTTTAAATTTCGAATTTCTACCCGTGAGTAGCCAACAGAAGGAGATGGGAAATGGGACTCCATGATAGGTTCATCCATAAATAAATCACGATCTGGCGACAATCGTAATTTTTCTTTATACCTTTCTGGGGTTCTAAATGGATTTTCATCTCCTCCTAACAGAGGTTCATAAGTAGCTACACCAGAAGAAGATTTTCCATCTTCAGAATTGTAAAAATATTCCTGTCCATAAGTAAATGTATTGCCTCCAGACATGTCAGCCCAACTGTCATACATGAGTATCTTTTTTACACGGTGTCCACCTCCGTATTTTTTATGAGTTGGATCATTTAACCTAATCCACGATTTATTGGAGACAATTTGTGTACCTCTATCTTTATTATAAACCACCATGTTTGGGTTTTTAAACATTTCTCCAAATGAAGCCAAAGCATTCACTACCGACTTCCCTAAAGCCAATGCTGAATTTTCATTTGCTTCTTCGACAGGATCATTTAAGACTGAACTGCTAACAAAACTGGACAAATTAATTCTGCCAAAAAGTATCGCCGCTTTAACGATGGGGTTGTATTTCGCGGTGGCATTGTCACTCAATCGTTCGTCATCAAACTTAATGATTCCGTATTTTTTCCCATTATGTGTTACGGTTGAAGTGCTAGCAATCCTTCCATAACCAGAAACGTAATCATAGGAAGATGCTGCTGTATTATTTGTTTCTCTAAACCTGGTTAATACCCTAAAATACAAATCACTTATTCCACTGATATAACTATTTATATCATCGTATCCATCTACCATTTCAAAACAAATGCTTTTATTTAAGGAAGCAGATTCTGACACAGGCATCAAGTTAAAATTATCTGGATTCAAAGAATTTAAATTATCGTTCGTAGCTACAATTTTAAACATCCTCATGGCCGGTTTGTTTTGAACATAAGCATAATCATCAGATTCATATTCAATTTCCATAATTCCACCAGAGGGTAATTTGATGCTATTCAGACACCAGGCGCTTGCAGAATAGTTTGCTTCATTTAAGTTTTGTTCCACATACGGATACTCAGAAGTAGATAACGGATCTGACAGTGGGAGATTTGTACCTGAATTTGGATTAGGCTTGTAATTCCCCCAACGATCTACTGCCTTCATGTTGTAAGCCGGATTATTTTCATAGGTAAATTCATAAGCGCTTTTAGCCATTCTTCGTGATCCCTGATAAGTGAAAAATATCTTTTTGAGCGTTAGCTTGCCTCCTCCATTTGCATTCAATGGATATCCATTGCATAAAGAATAATTATATTCAAAATGCACTTTTTGAACCGCAGTTGCATGTATTCCATTCAAGTCATAATCCGGGCGTGTGAACAATGATATACTATCTATTTTAAGAGAAGATACATTTGAAATATTTACACCACCATCTCTGCCGTTTACAGAATAGCCATCATTTCTTTTACTCAAATGAAAAATGGCAATGTAATTTTTTGTTTGAATGTCAGAAACATACCATAGATCTTTTTCTCCATAGACAAAACTTGCTTTATCGTCCTTTATATCCGATTTTAAAACCTCATTTCGATATGCTGTATTGGCTTCAATCGGACTTCTCCATTTATGCCCGGCTACTTTCGAATACGAAAACTGCACGTACCCGCCAAGATCATCTATACTAGGCCCTTTAATATTATCAGAATCCACATAATCATCACTTAATACAGATGTTAACATAAAGGAGTGAGCATAAGCAGGTGTTCTGGTTGATTGATAATAATTATCTATACCCAGATCATTATCAGTTGTTACGGCAGTCGATACAGCTCCATAATTAATCAATCCATTATAATCATCCGTTGGAAGTAATGGGTTATTACCATTCAGTCTTGCACCAACAGAGAAGGTAACATCCTCCTGAAAATGATTATATGCAGGAAGTCCAAAAACGTATCTTCTTCCATCCGTTCCTAAATGAATTATTTCACCAATATGGTGTAATTTAGCACCCAAAGAGGATTGATCTGTGTATGAGTTTATTCCAAATCCATTTTTCACATCCTCATTGGATAAAAATTGCATCATGGGATTTTGAATGACTTCAGTGCTTCTTTGAAATTCTCCATTTCCCATAAATGATGATTTTTCTAACTTCGGGGAAATAGATGTCCCATTTATGTATGCAGAGATTGGATAATTTTCATGAAAGTCATTTTTAAAAAACACATCGTTTTCTATTCCAGATTCATTCGATTCAATCAGAGAGAAATTAGATACTCTTGTGGAAGAATTTCTAAATTTTATAGAAGAAAGCAAATCATTATTGCCTTCATCCCATGCCCCACTTTTGGAAGTTGTATGATTATAAGCAATATCTAAACCCCCTTTAAAAAGATTTCCGCCCCCTAAATCAAATCCGAGTGATGCATCATCAGAAGTAGATTTGATTTCAGAATCAAAAACATATCCTATTTCATTTCGAAAACCTTTGAAATTTCCCGAAACTCCTTGTGCTTGAATTGAAAAAACATCATTTGTCAGTGCTGTCGAAGGCAGTCTGGGAGTTTCTTTCGTATAAGATCCGTCATTATCTCGATTAAAATCTAAAATTGCTTTCCGATTGGATTGTCCATCTTCAAGATTGAAATATCCAAAACTCGGAGTATTTTTTACAAGTTCATCTTTTGGAATCCATTGAGAGGAATAGGTAACTCCTATTTTACCTGTAAAGTCTAAACCATAGGCATCCGCTCCTAATTTAAAAGTCCCTGATATTGAAAAGTTTTTAAGATTTGATCCTGCAGTAGGTATATAAGAATTGACCCCTAAATTATAAGAAGAAGATTTACTGCCAGAAACATCTCCATTTCTCTTCTTATCAGTTCCTTCCTTTGTTAATACACTTTTTTTAGTATAATCTGCGCCAAATGAAATATATTGCAAACCTTGACGGGAATTAAATGCACTTCCTAAGCTCCCTCCTAATTGATTATCTTCTTTTGAACCTAAATTTTTAGAATAACTTAAACTTGGTGCAAAAGAAGATCCATTTTCACTACTCCCGCTAAAACTTAAACCGGCTGAAAGAGGCCCTTCATTTGACTTACTTAATGATAAGCCAACACCCATTGAAAATTGAGATGCCCAACCTTTGTAGTTATTATATTTTACTGACATTCCTAACGACAGAGAAGGAAGATCAACTTGATTATTTGTTTTCTCATTTTTTCCTTTACCAATTATTTCAGTCGTTAGTCCCAAATCAAAGTTATAGGTTCGATTTGGTTTCATATTCGTAGTTTTTACTATTTCATCTCCTTTGAAGTCATCTGGTATGCCTCTTAAACTTCTGTTAACTGCTCCTACGTTTAAGTTCCATCCCAAGCCCACCCAACTGGCTTCTTGTTCCATCGAAATTCCGGCATTATAAGAAATATTGAGGGGATAACCTTCAACCTCCATTAATGGAATATTATAGGTAAAATCACCCGTAAAAGGATCAACCAAGTTATCAAATCCCATTGGAGTAAATCCCTGAACCTCGGGTTGAGAAGGTCCTCCAGCAATAACATAAGATGGAATTATAAGCTCAAAGAGAAAAAGGAAAATAAGAAATCTAGCAGACCATTGTATGGATTTAGACTCATTAGATTGGTTTATAAATTTCATAATACTAATTTTGGTGTTTGAGCAACATTAAAATGGAATCGAATGGTTTCATTAGAAAAAAAATTATCTTCAAAAGTGAGATTTATATCATTCATGTCTTTTTGATTTATACTTTCAAAATAAATAGAGAAATTAGACATTTTAAAATCTGAAATTCCTTTCTCCACGTGATATCCAATACATCTAAGCGTATCTTCTGAATTTATTTGTGTTAAATGAAACTGCTTTTTCATCCCAAAATTGAGATGAGAAATGTCTTTTGTTTCTGAGCTTATCTCTGCTCCATTATAAAAGACTTTTAAAATAAATTTTGGCTCAGCATTCATCTTCAGATTTTGTTTCGCACTCTTCAAGTCTATATCTTTCTCTAAAAGTTGTTTACATATATCAACTTCAATGGGAACATATTCACAGGTATATAATAATTCACCTATCTGTACAGTATCTTTCATTGAATTTGCCTGAGAGTTGTACCATTTTAAATACGAACCCGGTTTTAATTTGATCTTTTTCACATACTCGGATGAACCTGTATATGAAACTAGCATTGTTATTAACAAAAATAATTTCATTTCTTATAGATAAAATTTAGATAGTAGTTTGTCTTTTCATGTCGCCATTCAAAAACATAATTTCCTTCTGGTAATTTCAAAGAAGCGAAATCTATTTTAAAATAATAATTACTGCTTTTAATCGTTTGTATGAGGTTTTCTTCTGGGTTGACAAATTCTAACGTAATAGGGAAAACTTCATTATTATCATTCCGAATTGTTCCATTAAAGTTATTTATAACAGCAGAATTCGTGATTTTCAGTCTCAATTCAGGCTGATTAATAATATAGAAACCAGCATCTTGATGTTTTCTTAAAAGGAAAAAATTAGCAGCATCCACACGTGGCAAATCAATTGTAAATTGCCATGGTTCTGAATACTGAATTGGCATCCCATTGTATAAAAGTTGTATTTGCCAGACATAGGTATGACCTTGCTCTAGTTTCTCTACTGTATTCGGATAATGTAACGAAGAATTTAAAACATTGCTCAAGATATAAACAGGCTGATTTATTAAAAGCGCTTCGCTTTTGGACTGCCCTTCTTCCATGGGACTTAATACAAATTGTAAACTCAGCCTTGGATCATTTAAAATTGTAGCCATGTCGCATTGCCAGACAAAAGTAGGTTCTTGAGTTTCTATCGTATCCATGTCAAAGGGACTGGAGAGTATCAATGGAAATCCATCATACGACTGAGCGAAAATTTTGTCAGTTATTAAGAATGAAAGAAAAAGAATCATTATAAACTTCATAAACATTATTTTTTACGGGGTGAAAATAAATGTACATTTAAAGACATTTTAAAATAAACAGGTTTCCGATAATCATCCATTACATTATAAAATAGAAAATCCGTTGGAAGATACTTCTGAAAGATAAAACTGACACCTACATATTTGTCAAAATTAAATCCTAATAACACTTTTCCGCCAAAGACATTTCCGTATTGTTGACTGATTAAATATTGTCCGTTTGCAATTAAATAAAATGATTTAATTCTGAAATTTAATTCTGGCTGAATGACAAAATTTTGCCCGTTGATTTCATTAAAACCAATGAATCTACTATAATTTAATTGTAGACCAAGACCAAATTTATCTTTATTAAATCGGTATCCACTTACTGCATTTATCATTTGTTGATTCGTATCAATAACTTGCATTGAAACCATTCCTATTTCATGATTAGTAACAAAAGAAAAGGATTTAGCCGTCTTAGTAGTTGTCAGAATTAACCGGCCTAAGTGACTGAAATGATTACTGGAGATTGTTTGAGAATTTCTTTCTGATAATTGAAGCAATGTGTAAGAACTGCTTATAAACATACGGGTATTTATTTTTAAATTAAAATCAATTCCCCCTTCATTAGTTTGTCTCCTTCCAAATATACTTTCTATAGCATATCTGTTTCTTGCAAGTCTTAGAGCCGTTCTAACATTTCTACTTAAAGATTGTTTTAATAAAAATTCTAAACGATCTGTCTGTTGCAAGTAAACTCCTTGCACCCACCCATCATATTCTTTTGATAAATATCTATAATTGAGTTGAATTGAGTTTTTTTTCAAGTCGTAACTTAATTTGCTCGAATAGCCAATTTTGTCTTCCATGTTTTTTGTCTGATAAATAGAATCTTCTTTGAACCAGGTCAATCCAACTGTGTTTTTCCATGTTAAACCTTTAATAAAACCTATTTTAGTATTCCCGGTCAAATTTGTAGTTATCGTACGTCCAGTTCCTTTTTTTTCTGAATTTTCTAAAAAATGAAGCTTTCCTACGTAATAATTTTCTACAGCAAAATAGTTTCCAGAAATATTTCCATAACCAATTGTTGCATTCGTTATAAAACGAGAACTATTGACTTGAAAGAAAGAGGAAGAATTAAGAACATTTTCTGAATTATAAACTACCTGATCAAAAATTTTATTAGAAATTAACTGATTGGGTAATGTAAAACCACTTGAAAAATCAATGAAGTATTTATTCGCTTCATACACAAAACGAATACCCTCAATTGGCAAAGAATTAGATGAAAAACTGCTGTTGCCAACAGCTGTTAAACCAATATCAAACTTCTTGATACTAGACAAAAAATCAAGTCCGCTTGTTTGATTTTTAATTGAATTATATTTTGCCAGAGACTGTTGGTATTTTCCTTCTAAATCGTTGATTTTTTCTTTTGAATTTTTTATTGAATTCAAATAATCATTTTCTAAATTGAATAATGAGTCCTGTTTTAGATTATGTTTTGAATTAAAATTATATTTTTCAAAACTTGGACTTCCGTAACCGGGCACATTCAAAGTTGTATCAATCTGCAAATTATAATTCAATGATAAAGATGGATCTATAACGTTAAATTGATTATAAGAAGGGAAGTTTATAGAATCATTCAAATTATAATCCCACAAAGAAGAATCCTGTTGATTTTTTAGTTTTAATTCTTTTTGTTTCTGATATAAAAAAGCTAGTTTACTTTCTAATTCACTTAAAAATTTATTTTCAGCTAGCATTTGGTAGTAATATGAACCGGCTTCTTCCTTATAAAGTTTGAAATTAGATTGTCGTAAGGATTGTACATCTAGAGAAAGTCTGAAATAATTTGCTTTTCCAAATTTTAATTTTTCATTCGAATATCGAAAGGACATTTTTAAAGGAATATTTTTAATGTCAAAATTTGTATTGCCCTCCATAAAATAATAAAATGTAGGATATTCATTTCTTAAATTTGGATGCAAACCATAGACAGGACCTATCGATATGTCTGTGTTTTTTGAATTTAAAAAGGGTACATCTTTTCCTATTTGAATTTGTGAAAACAATTCAAAATAAGATAATAGTAAAATCGATATAAACTTGAACCTTAACAAGTAGTTATAGAGTTTAAAGACCAAATTTAAAACTTTTTTAGTTTATTTAACGTTTTTGATTAATAAACTAAAATATTTTGATTAATTCTGTACTCTTCATCAAACGAAATCTCAAAACAGAAAATATGAAACCCCATATCGTATTCCTTACCGGAGCAGGCATGAGTCAAGAAAGCGGAATTTCTACTTTTAGAGATCAAAATGGTTTGTGGGAAAACCATCGAATTGAAGAGGTGGCATCTCCCGAAGGGTTTGCAAAGAATCCGCAATTGGTTTTGGATTTTTACAACGCCAGAAGGAAACAACTCGATGAGGTAGAACCCAATGAGGCTCATCGTTTAATTGCCGAATTGGAAAAAAATTACCAAGTCACTGTCATTACCCAAAATGTAGATGATTTACACGAGCGAGCTGGATCTACAAAGGTCATCCATTTGCACGGCGAACTCAAAAAATGCAGAAGTTCGATCAACGACACCTTGATTTTTGAGTACAACAAGCCCATTCAAGTTGGAGATTTGGCCACCGACAACAGCCAACTTCGTCCGCACATTGTTTGGTTTGGCGAACAAGTTCCCAACATGGATTTGGCGATTGAAATTACCCAAACAGCGGATTATTTGGTCATCATTGGTTCCTCCATGCAAGTTTATCCCGCCGCTTCCCTTTTGCATTTTGTCTCACCGAAAACACAAACAATTTACATCGATCCCCATCCCGACGTGAGCATGGGCAAGAACTTGTTGGTGATTCAGGAAAAAGCAACCGTTGGCGTGGCGCAATGGGTGGAGAAATGGCTAAGTAAATAAAAATTCACGGCAAAGAATTTCAAAATTCTTAATTCAGATTCAGGTGCAAAACATCCACATTGAAAAAATAGCTCTCAAAGAACTAAATCAATTACAGCAGATTGGTAAACAAACGTTTTACGAAACTTTTTCGTCCGATAACACGGAAGAAGACATGCAAAATTATTTAGCAACAAGTTTTTCGACCGCGAAATTACTGGATGAATTGAACGATGAACAAGTAGAATTTTACTTCGCTAAAAAGGATAAACGCGTCATCGGTTATTTAAAACTAAACTACGGTGATTCCCAAACGGAACTGAAAGATCACAAAGCATTGGAAATCGAACGGATTTATGTGTTGAAAGCGTATCACGGGAAAAATGTCGGACAGAAATTGTTTGAAAAAGCGATGGAAGTCGCACGCGCGAAAAAGGTAGAATATGTCTGGCTAGGCGTTTGGGAACATAATTTAAGAGCCATCCGATTTTACGAAAAAAATGGGTTCGAAATGTTTGACAAACACATTTTTAAACTTGGTAAAGACGAACAAATGGATGTAATGATGCGATTAAAAGTAAAGTGAGAACATAAAAAAGCTCCGATTTAATAAAATCGAAGCTTTCTAGTGACCGCGACAGGATTCAAACCTGTAACCCTCAGAGCCGAAATCTGATGCGCTATTCAGTTGCGCCACGCAGCCTTTTGAGATTAGTTTGCACTAATTCTGCCCCAAAGTTAACATCTAATCGGCAAATGACCAACATTTTTTAAATAGTTTCCTAACTTTATCCTTTAAAATGCATTTGCTTCTAATAATTCGACGAATTTGTCGTTTATAATGGGATTAAATAAAAGGTATAAATGAGATCTATTTTTTTTCTAGCCAGCCTACTTCTTGTTCATTTTTCGTTTTCCCAAGTGGGAACGGGTCAATGGCGCTTGCACGTTTCACCCACTGAAACCGTAGATGTTGCCTCTGGAAACGGCGTGGTGATGGCCGCTTATTCGGATGGGATTCAAGAGTACGACCTTGAATCGGGTGAATCCTCCTTTTGGACGGAAGTGAATTCATTGTCCGATATCAACATCACGGCCTTGTTTTTTGATCCCGTTTCAGATGCTTTTTGGGTTGGTTATGCCAACGGGAACATTGATAAAATTAAGAAAAATACCGTTCAAAATATTCCTGCAATCAAGTTAGCTGCTGTTCAAGGCGATAAAAAAGTCAATAAATTTTATGCTCATAACGGATCCATCTATGTTTCTTTTGGTTTGGGGATTTTAAAAATAAATCCTGCTAAAAACGAAGTGGTAGATAGTTATTACCCAACAGGAAGCACCACACCCATACTGGAAATCGCCATTTATCAAGATACCATTTTTGCTTTGACAGAAAAACAATTATTCAAAGGAGGAATGCAAAATCCTGCGCTAGCAGATCAAAGTCAATGGACAATTGATGCGCGTGTTTTTGACCCCGGAACTACGGCAAAATACAACAATTTGGTGCTGTTTAAAGACGAATTGTATCTTTCGTATTTAGCGGAGGCGTATGGTCAAGATTCTATTTTTCAATTAACAAATTCAGGAATGCAGATGGTTGTGGGGGCTGTGGATATGGAAATAACCAACCTCAAAGTGGTTGAAAATAGACTGAACGTGGTTCAATATTATGGGCTTCTCTCATACACCGACCTGAATTTGGCACCTTACATCATTTATCAATACGCTTTCCCTGGCAATAAAATTTTAAAGTCGCTTACCATACAAGGGGGAGATTATTACATTGGGGATGCAATTCACGGATTGGTTTATTACCATTCCATTTCCAATAACCGTGTTTTAACCATTAGTGGTCCGCCTAAAAACAACTTCTTTTCTTTGGGGGGAGCGAAAGAAAAATTAGCAGTTACAGGTGGTTCTTTGTATGTCAATGGTTTCACTTACAGCACTGCTGGCGGATACGTATTGGAAGATGAAAAATGGAGTTTATTTGACCCCTATAATCAAACAGCTTGGCAAGGTGAAATGGTTTGGGACATTTCATCCATGACCATTAATCCAAAGAACTTAAATCAGATTGCGATGGGATCTTATGGTCCAACTCCTCTTTCGATTTCCAATGATGGAAAACAAGTCTCTCAAATTTTTAAACCCAGCAATTCGATATTGGAAGCTTCTTCCATGGGGAACAACTCCACGTTGATCTCTGATTTAAAATACGATGAAAAAGGGAATTTATGGATTGTGAATGGAGAAAGTAACAAACCATTGAAAGTGATTACCGCCGATGGAGCTTGGCATGCTTTTGAATTAGGATCTAACGTGAAAAACAAAAAATCGGGCAAAGTCGTTGTGGATTATAACAACAACAAATGGATTTATTTTCCCTATCTTGGGATGGTTGGTTTCAACGATGGTGGAACGATTGAAGATCCCTCAGATGACCGGTATCGTTTTTTTAACAAAGGCGATGTAACGGGCGCTTTACCATCCAACAATGTAACCGCTTTGGCAGTGGATTTTGACAATAAAATATGGATTGGAACGGATTATGGATTTGCCATTTTATACAATTCAAACAATGTTTTTGATGCGAATCCAGGTCAATACAATGTACAACGAATCAAATTGGAGTATGATGGTTTGACAGAATACATGCTCGGATATACACACATCACAGACATTGAAGTGGATGGCGGAAATCGAAAATGGATGGGCACATCGGGAGCGGGGATTTTCTTATTGTCGCCAGATGGGACGGAAGTGATTGAACATTTTACAAGTGAAAACAGCAAGCTGATTTCAAATAACATTGTGGACATGCAATTCAATCACTTAACGGGAGAATTGTTTATTATTACCGACAAAGGATTGGTTTCTTATCGTTCTGATGCTACTTATGAAGATCCAGAATATAGCAATGTCATTGTTTTCCCAAATCCAGTCCGACCAGAATTTGATGGACTGATTACCATTCAAGGAATAAAATACAATTCGGATGTGAAAGTAACCGATATTGCAGGAAATGTGGTTTACAAGACCACTTCGAATGGTGGAACGGCAGTTTGGAACGGTGAAAATATCCAAGGTGAAAAGGTTAAAACAGGTGTTTACCTTATTTGGACCGCTTCCAATGAAGGGAAAGGAAGAAAAGTAGGCAAAGTAACGGTAATTAATTAGAGCTTGAAAATCTCAGATCAAGGCTTTTTAGTCAGCAGAATTAATTACTCGGAGTCGAGTAGCATAATTCGCTGCTTTACGCGAGAACAAGGTTTAAAAACCTTTCTATTTCAAGGAGCCAAAAAGAAAAAAGGATATGTATTGATGCCCATGGCACCGTTGGAGTTTACGAGTTATTATCGCGACGATCGTAAATTGTCCAAAATGTCCGACGCCCAATTGTTTCTTTCTTTTACCGACATACCCTTTCATCCAGTCAAATCGGGCTTGGTTTTCTTTATGGCTGAGGTGCTACAAAACGTTTTGCATGAAGAGGTAAAAGACGTGCATTTATTTGATTTTATTGAACGGGAAATGAGGTGGTTAGATCACTCGTCTTTGATTACTAATTATCCAATTTATTGGATGTTGGAGATCTCAAAACAATTGGGTTTTTTTCCTTTGGTAACCGAAGGAGAATATTTTGATTTGGAAGAAGGTGTTTTTTCGGCAGACAAACCAGTCAACCACCGATATTTAGCAGGAGAAATGGTGAACATGCTACAGGATTTAATGTTGTTGGAGAAAAACGAAATGATGGCTTATTCTCTGAATAAAAAGGAACGTAAGGCAGTGTTCAATGTTTTGGTGGACTATTTTACATTTCACCTACCCAATTTTAAAAAACTTAAAACCGTTGAGGTTATTGAAGAATCTTGGAGTTAAGCTTTTTTTCGGATGGTTTTTTCCCTTGACTGATGAAAATAGTTGAAAAATCTAATTGTTCCATGGAATTGGTTCTAAAATTCCGAACTTTTGCATTCACCATGCAGATAAAATCATCGTTGTAAAGTAAAATTACGGGGAGTTGATCGACAATCATTTGATCGCATTTTAAATACAATTCATTTCGTTTTTCATCATTTCTTTCCAGCGTAGCTTCGTTTAAAAGCTTCGAATAAATTTCGCTGTTCTTTTTCGTGTCAAAGGAAAAAGAAGAGGCTGGGTTGAACGTGCCAAAAATTTCTAAGAAATTCAATGGATCTGGATAATCTGCTACCCAAGCATTTTTCCAAATAACGGGTTTGTTTTCTGCAATTGCTTGACGCCTCGTTTGTTGATCTCCAAATACAATCTTTAAATCAATGTTTAAGTTGTCTTTAATTTGTTTTTGAAGTTCATAAATGAGCTGGATGGAGATACTTCCTTCTGATGCGCTTGTATAAATTTCCACAGCTGGAAACCCTTTACCATTCGGAAATCCCGCTTTTTCGAGTAGCCTTTTTGCTTGTTCAACATCAAATCCTTGCCTTGTAATTTTGTCAGCGGGATAGCCTTCTATGGCGGGAACAAAACCCCGAGTGATCGGATAGCCTTGTCCATCCAATCCGATTTTAATCAATTTATTGCGGTCTATTGCGGCGTTAAATGCCCGGCGAACATCTTTGTTGTTGAATGGCGCTAGGTGATTGGTGTAGGTGAGAAAATTAACGCTTAAACTCTTTTTAGAATAAAGTTTATGCTTCACGTTCTTTCCAGCTTGAGCTTCTTCCAGTGTTCCAATGGTGTTTTCAATTTCATTGGCCGGAATGTCGAGAATTAAATCGATTTTTTCTGTTTTAAAGGCTTCAAGCTCCTGTTTTTTAGTTTTAGAATATTGAACAGACACCGAATCTAAATAGGGCAATTGATTTCCAAAACCATCTTTTTTCCAATATTTTTGGTTTCGAGTTAAAATAACTCCGGTGTTCGTCCAAGTTTCCAATTTAAAAGCGCCTGTTCCTATGGGATGTTTATCAATTTTATCTCCGTATTTTTGAAAAGCCTCCTTTGGGAAAATCCCTAAACTGGAATGGGTCAACATTTTTTCAAAGTATCCAAAAGAAGCATTTAACGTAATGGAAAGAGTGTGTTTATCAATGACTTGAATGCCTGAAACGGCATTTTCTCCGATTGAATATTTTGTTTGTTTCAGGAAATCCGCTGCGCCTTGAATGATTTTTTCAAAAATAGGAACGGCTTTGTTTTCTGGCAATCCGCTGCAAGCAAATTCTAAAGAATATTTAACATCTTCAGCCGTTAATTGTCGTCCAATTCCGTTGATAAAACAAGGGTCGTCATGAAAATAGACATTTTTTCGAATGTTGAACGTATATGTTTTTCCTGCTTTATCCACGCTGAAATTTTCACACAACGCAGGCATGATTTTATCTCCTTCAAAATCAAATTTCAGCAGGGTTTCAAAAATTTGGTTGCTTAATCGTTGTTGATATACACTTTCAATCGAAAGCGGGAAAAGAGAATGGATTTTTTCTGTAAAGAGAATGTTTAAAGTTCCACCATATATTGGATCTCCAACGGCGACTGGATGTTTTGTCTCATCGCTTGAACAAGACATCATAAAAAATAAAACAAGTAACGTGATGATTTTCTTCATACGCGATTAAAGATATTAATTTTATTTAAACCATCCAGCTTTAGGTGAGTTATTGTGTTTTATAACCAATTTTTTCTCGTACTCTTTGTATCACTTCATGCGATACGGCTTGTGCTTTTGTTGCTCCAAATGCGAGTACTGCTTCAATTTTTTCAGGATTGTCCATGTAATCTTGGTAAATTTTACGTTGGGTGTTGAAATTGGTCAAAATTAAATCCAATAATTCCATTTTCGCATGTCCGTATCCATAGCCACCAGCCAAATATTTTTGACGCATCGATGCTTCTTGTTCAGCATTGCAAAGCAATTGATACAACCTAAAAATATGACATGTTTCAGGATCTTTCACCTCTTCTAATCCTTTGGAATCAGACTGAATGGAAAGCACTTGTTTTTTCAATTCTTTTTCGGGCAAAAAAATGTTGATGAAGTTGTTGCGAGATTTACTCATTTTGTGACCATCCGTCCCAGGGATCAATTGCGTGTCTTCTTGTAGTTTATCTTGTGGCAAAACAAAGGTTTCTCCCATTTGGTGATTGAATCGAGAAGCAACGTCACGGGCAATTTCCAAGTGTTGTAATTGGTCTTTTCCCACGGGAACATATTCCGCATCGTAGGCCAAAATATCAGCAGCCATCAGCATGGGATAAGAAAACAATCCTGCGTTGACATCCTCCAAACGATCCGCTTTGTCTTTAAAACCATGCGCCAAAGACAAGCGCGTAAAAGGAAAATAACACGATAAATACCAACTCAACTCAGTTACTTGCGGAACATCACTCTGACGGTAAAAAACCGTTTTTTCAGGATTTAAACCAAATGCCAACCAAGCAGCAGCAACAGATTGTGTGTTTGAAGTTAATTCCGTTCGGTTTTTAATTTGAGTTAAGGAATGCAAATCTGCGATAAATAAAAACGACTCGTTACTTGAATCATTTGCCAAATCGATTGCGGGTTTAATTGCCCCCAATAAATTTCCTAAATGAGGTGTTCCAGTACTTTGAATTCCAGTTAAAATACGTGCCATGATTTTTGTAATATTTTTGCAAATTTAAAGAATTTGTTGCAACTCAGCTCATCAATTGGGATTACGGGGTTAAAATTATTTTGCGGTGCTGAGAATTTTCACCTTGAAAAAATCAAATCATTTTTTTTCGTAAATTCTAACTTGAGAAGAGATTTTTTAAATTTAGAGCTTTAGGAAAATCGACGTCGCCGCGAAGGATCGTCCTAGTGATTGGATGGTTTTTTCGGTGCGCTGAAATAAGCCATAGCAATAATTAGCGACATACAGGATGAATATAAAATGGCGATTCTACATGACCTTTAAAAAACAAATTATCGACATGTAAAAAGTGTGAACGATTGAGATAGCGATAGCTCATCGACATGAGTCACTTTTCAGAAGGTGAAAACCGCGCAGCAGCCACGCAGTGAAATGCTGTAGTTTACGGAAGCACCGCCGAAGGCAGCCACAACGTGAAATTCAATCGCGAAGACTTGATTTTTTTTGTTTCTTCTTTTTGATCAAGCAACTTAGCGCTAGCGATCTCTTGGATACCAATAAAAACAAACACATAATCCAAAATAAAAAGAAAGTGCGTTAATTTTATACCTGAGGTTTTAATTCTTTTTCGAAGCCTAGCACCGCAAAATAAAATAAACCTGGATTACTCCTTCCAAATTTGTTCTATTTTTGCTTTGTGAAATTATTTCAAGGAATTTTTGGATTGGCATTTAAGATTTACATCGGGTTGGTGTTTTTCCTCACCTTGTTGATTTTCTACATTCCAATTGCCGTCCTTTTGACCCGAAAACCTTGGAAAAAGCACGCGTTCAAAGTACATGTGGTTTGGGGATATACCTTCGCAACTTTGTGTTTTTACTTTTTTAAGTTTCAAAAAAAATCCAAACTTCCAAAAGCACCTTACATCATCATTGCTAATCATTCCTCTTATTTGGATATTTTCATGATGTATTCCATTTTACCTCAAAATCCGTTTCTGTTCATGGGAAAAGCAGAAATTTTAAAATATCCCTTGATGAAAACCTTGTTTAAACATTTGAACATTCCCGTTTACCGAGAGAGTCAAATTAAATCTGCCAAGGCATTCATCACCGCCAAAAAAGCATTGAAAGAAGGCTGGTCGATCGTAATCTTTCCAGAAGGTAAAATTCCAGATGACAATTGTCCAAAGATGATTCCTTTTCGAGAAGGTGCTTTTAAATTGGCAAAATCCGCGAATGTTCCTTTGTTGCCGTTGACTTTTACCAATAATTATTATCTTTTTTCAGACCCAGAAAACATCTTGGGACCGGCAAGACCTGGAATTTCTCATGTTTATTTACATGATTTTATTCCCGTGGAAGTAGTGAAAGAACTTTCGGAAAAAGAACTTTCTGACTTGGCATTTCAAATCATCAACGAACCACTTATTGCTACTCAAAAGTAAATTTTTATCTTTGCAACTCAATAGCGAAATTCATGGAAATTACAGAAGAAATAGTGGATCACATTGCCCATTTGTCAAGACTTCAATTTGAAGGTGAAGATAAAGTTGCGATTAAAAATGACATGTCTCGAATCATCAATTTCATGGCTAAATTGGAAGAGGTAAATACAGACAATGTAGAGCCGTTGATTTTCATGTCTGAAGAAATTAACGTACTAAGAGAAGACGTAGCAGTGGTTTCTGTTACCCAAGCGGAAGCATTGAAAAATGGACCTAAAACCGATTCTGACTATTTTAGGATTCCAAAAGTGTTGGAAAAATAACTCGCTTTTAGATTACAACGCGTGGAGTGTAGAATGTCCTCGTCTTCTTATATTTTAACAAATAAAGTGAATTTTCACTCACCTTGTTGCCTTTCAAAGGTTGATTTTATCTATTTTTGAGATGATTATCTCCTGATTTAAAAATTCGCTATGATTGCTATTGGCATTATCATCTTACTTACCCTGATTGTTAGTCTCTACGATTATTTTACATCGAAAGATTCCAAACGTTTAAGTGAAGATGTTGCCAAAGCCAAAAACTCAAAATACGGCGCATATTTTCTTCAAAAAACATACAACCTCATTTTAGCATCAATCATAGGAGCAAGTGTTTTATTGCTAGGATTATATGTTGGAGTTGAACGTGGTTTTGGTTCCAATGCCATCCAAGCGGACATTCCCAAGATAGATACGTTTTTATTGACTTTAAACGCGCCTCCCGTTGAAGAAATAGAAACTTTACCTGCTGATTACAAACTGAATAACAAAGTAGGTCAAGGGGCTGAACGAGAAGAACGGCAACAACAGGATGAGGTAAAGGAAAGTAACACCCACAAATCGGATAGCGGAAACGAACCTGCGGTCAAACCCAAGAAAATGAATTCAGGCGCACAAGGTGTTTTGGACTTTGAAAAGCAACTTTTTGAAGAAGCCAAAGGAAATGCTGAACGTGAAAAAATAAGACAAGAAGCTGAAGAAAATCGCAAGCAACGCGAAGAAAAGAAACGCCAGGCACAAGCACAATCCGATGCCCAAAAAGCCAATGCGGGTGGCTCAACGCCTTCTAAAGGAAAAACCATGGTAAACTACGTCTTGGACGGAAGAACACCGCACAACAACGACATCTGGAACGTCCGAAACCCTGGTTATACGTGTGGACAAGGAATGTCTGGTGAAGTAATTGTCAAAATTCGCGTGAACACCAACGGAAATGTAATTTTCGCAAAAGCCATCAACGATGTATCCCGCTTAAATCCTTGTCTGATTGAACAAGCAGAAGCCTACGCCAGAAAGTCTAGATTCAATCCATCGGCTGTGGATAACCAGGAAGGAACAATTACGTATCGATTTGTACCGTAAAGCTTCAGATACTCATGTCAGAGGTAAATCTACTTTACTGAATACAATGAAGTGTTTTAACAATCATACTCAATATCATTAAAACACTTTGTTCATAGAAAACAAAAAAGGACAACCGCTGCGATTGTCCTTTCAAGATATTAAATATAATAAAACGTTTCTATTCCCCTTTGAAAGAGTTTTTCAAAAGTAAAAACCCTAGAACTCCTCCAATAATGGAAGCTACAAATATCCCCACTTTAGCCTGAACCATGTATTCTTCGTGACTGAAAGCGAGCGATGTTACAAACAAAGACATCGTAAATCCAATGGAAGCTAAAAGTCCAATTCCGAATAAATTTTTGACATTCATTCCTTCTGGAAATGGAGCAATTTTAAGTTTCACTAACAAAAGTGTAAATCCAACAACTCCAATTACTTTACCAACTAAAAGTCCAAGTCCTACGCCCAATGCGATGTTGGTGCTAAATAACTCATCGACGTCGATATCTAAGGAAATTCCGGCATTTGCCAAGGCGAAAATTGGAATTATTAAAAAGGTTACCATCGGGTGCATTGCATGTTCTAAACGCTGTAATGGTGGAATTGCTTTGTTGGTGTCCGTTTTAATTTCATCTAAAATATGTAATTGTTCGTTGGTAACCGTTGGGATTTTATCATTTGGATCACTGGCTTTGAAACGCTCTAAGTAATGCTGAATCTTAGCTATGAACATGGTTTCCTTAATCTTCACATCGGCAGGTATAGTAAAGGCTGCGAGGACGGCAGCAATGGTCGCGTGAACTCCAGAAAGCAAGAACGCAGTCCAAACACCTAAAATGCCGAAGATGGCATAAAACAATATGCTTCGAACACCCAATTTATTTCCTGCATACATGACCAAAACGAAACTCAATCCGATGGCCAAACTCATCATGGAAATATCGGAAGTATAGAAAAATGCAATTACCATAACGGCACCCAAATCATCTACGATGGCCAAAGCGGTTAAGAATATCTTTAATGATAAAGGAACTTTTTTACCTAATAAAAATAAAACTCCCAACGCAAAAGCAATATCAGTTGCCATTGGAATTCCCCATCCGTGGTGAACTTCTCCAGAAGAGTTGAACAGTAAATAAATCGCTGCCGGCACAACCATTCCGCCGATTGCCGCTCCGATTGGAAGCATTGCTTTTCGAGGGTTAGATAATTCTCCACCTACAATTTCCCTTTTTAATTCCAATCCAACCACGAAAAAGAAAATCGACATCAATCCATCGTTAATCCAATGATGAATGCTGTAATTTAAAAAAGGTTTTCCATCGAAAAGAAAGCCTAATTCGTGTTTGAAGAAATTAAAATAATGTTCTGAAACTCCTGAGTTTGCGAGAACCATCGCAAGGATGACACTGATTCCAAGTACAATTCCGCCAGATTTTTCTTGACTAATAAAGCTTTGTAAAGGGTATGTTAATCTTTCAATCGGTGATTTCTTCTCTGAATCCATGGATGTAGAATAAATGTTTTTAGGATGAATTTATATCATTCTATTAAAAGGCACTAAGGTACTTTTTTTAGCTGATTCCTGACGGATTTTCACTAAAATTTTAATTCTTTATTTAGAGTTTAAAATCTGCTTTATATGAAACGGCTCCATTGAAGTCAAATGTAAATAAAATAATTCCTTATAAAGCTGTTTGCATTTATCTATCTAATTTTATTTATCTTGCACGTTTCAAACAACTTCTATTTATGAAAACAATCTTGTTATTGATTTCTATCGTTCCTTTTGTGTCTTTTTCTCAAATTTATTTAGGAAAAATTGAAAAACAGATAGAAACCAAAGCCGCGAATTGTACTCCTCCGAGTGCATCTATTTTTCTACAATCAAATAATGTGAGAGCTTTAATCCATACGGGTGGCAATTTATGGCAGGTTTCAGGTCAAAATTTCTCGCAATATGAAGTACCTAAAAATTCGGGAATCATGGCACTCTTCACCGCTGCACTTTGGTTGGGTGGAACGGATGTTAACGGACAATTGAAATTAGCTGCACTTCGTTATCGAAACGGACAAGATTATTGGACGGGCCCATTGACAAATATCTCTGCAACAGTTGATTACGATGTTTGTGAACAATATGACAAGCATTTTGCGACAACTCAAGACATGGTTCGTGAATTTGATGCCTGGTATGAGTCTGGAATTTACGATCAAATTCATGGAACCAATACTCAGCATATGAATTTTCCCGAATATGTTGTTCCAAGAGGAATTCAAGAATGGCCAGCTCACGGGGATATTTCCAAAGGTCAAGATTATTATTTAGCTCCGTTTTTTGATCGAAATAATGATGGAAATTACGATTGGGAAAATGGAGATTATCCTTGGTACGACATCAAAAAAGACAAAGCTTGTCAAATTGATCGCGAAGTGAATTTGTATGGCGATGAAAATTTTTGGTGGATTATGAACGACAAAGGAAACATTCACTCTGAAACGGGCTCAGACCCGATTGGGATGGAAATCAGAGCACAAGCCTTTTCTTTTTCAACCAACGATGAGGTCAACAACATGACGTTTTACAATTACGAATTAATCAACCGCGGAAGTCAAACCTTATACGATACGTATTTTGGGTTTTTTACGGACCTTGCACTCGGCGACCCCTTTGATGATTACGTAGGTTGTGATGTAAATCGGGGTTTGGCGTATAGTTACAATGGCGATGCCTTTGATGGGGACAATGCTGGTTTTAAAGGATATGGAGATAAACCAGCTGCAGTTGGTGTTGATTTTTTTGAAGGACCTTATCAAGACAATGATGGACTGGACAATGCCTATGGTATAGGGCCAGGAATGGCATTAAATGGAATTGGTTACGGCGATGGAATCGTTGATAACGAACGTTTTGGAATGCGTCGGTTTTTGTATTATGTCAATACAGGTGGTGGTGGAAATCAAAACCAAACCGACCCCATCAAAGGCTTGGATTATTACAATTACATGCGTGGTTTCTGGAAAGATGGGACGCCCTTTTATTATGGGGGAACAGGTCACATTTCGAGTGCTGGAGCAGATCCTTCGGTAAAATGTGATTTTATGTTTCCCGGTGATACCGATCCATTGGGTTGGGGAACAGGTGGCGTACCTCAACCGTCTTGGACAGAAGAATCCGCTGGTAATCAACCGTACGACAGACGTTTTGTTCAGTCTGCAGGACCTTTTGTTCTAAAACCTGGCGCAGTGAATAACATCACCGTTGGGGTGGTTTGGGCGAGGGCATCTGGAGGTGGACCATTTGCTTCGGTGGAAGTTTTACGTCGAGCGGACGACAAAGCCCAAGCGTTGTTTGACAATTGTTTTAAAGTTTTGGACGGACCTTATGCCCCCGATTTAAAAATTCAAGAATTGGAAAATGCATTGATTTTGATGATTTCAAATCCAATTAATTCAAATAATGCCAAAGAAGATTATGTGGAATTAGATCCCTTCATTGTTCCTTTAGATTCAACGACGGATCGATTTTACCGTTTTCAAGGGTATCAAATTTATCAAGTTGCAAGCCCCTCGATTGCTGCATCTGATATTGGCGATATTTCTAAAGCAAGGTTGGTTGCGCAATGCGATATTAAAGATGGTGTTTCTACTTTAATCAATTATGAATTGGATCAAGAGTTGGGGATTTCCATCCCAACCTTAAAAGTCAAAGGCGAAAACAAAGGCTTGAAACATACTTTTAAAATTACTGAAGATCAATTCGCAAGCGGAAATAGAACCTTGGTCAATTTTAAACGCTATTATTATCTAGCGACAGCTTATGCCCATAATTCTTATAAAAAATACGATCCCAATGACCCAACCGCATTGGATGGTCAACAAAAGACATTCTTATCGAGTAGAAAAGCGACGATTGGAGAAATCAAAACACAGGAAGCCATTCCTCACAACCCTTCTCCAGAAGCTGGAGGAACGATTCAGGCCTTGGAATATGGTTCTACGCCTCGAATCACTCGTTTGGATGGTATTGGTAACGGCAACA
>CAZAVP010000031.1:0-38473 GCA_964488745.1 uncultured Chryseobacterium sp.
CAAATTGAGTATCAATCGTATCAGTTGCCAACGCATCATAGCCTAAAACCACTGTGTCTTTATTTCCCAACGCATCTTCAAAATAGAGTTGGAAAGAGAATTCTTCTTGCGCCATGGTGTAAATTGGGAGCAGAAACACAATGAATAACCATTTTTTCATAACGTTCAATTTAGATTATGAGATAAGTTACCATTTTTTGTTGGAAGTCAAATTTAACCCGAAGATTAAATTTGGAGCGAATTACTGTTTTATCCAGCCGTAATGATGGTGAAATTGTCCCAAACTAAATATTTCTGAGCCAATTGTTGCAACCTGGCTGGAGTTACGTTTTTCACACTTTCAATGGCTTCGTTGTAATATTCGTATCCTTTTCCGTGCATTTGAGCGCCCATGTACAAACTCATCATGGCATCTGGACCATCGGCACTTTTTAGAATCTGACCCAATAAATAGTTTTTAACCAAGGAAAGTTCTTCATCACCAACTGGATCGCTTTGCAGACGATACATCTCAAATTTAATTTCTTTTAAGGTGGCTCCCACGACGTCTTTCCCTACTTCTGTTGCGATAACGAAATAGCCTGTCTCATGAGATTCCGAAACACCACAACCAATTCCGTATGTGTAACCTTTGTCCTCGCGAATGTTAGACATCAACCGACTGCCAAAATAATCGCCAAAAATGGTTTGAAGTACTTGAAAATCTAAAAAGTCTGCGTGGGTTTTGTTGAATAGTGGTATTCCCATTCGGATGGATGTTTGAACGGCACCTTCTTTTTCGATGTGCATCAACCCGGTTGTGTTTGTGAAATCTTTTTCGAATTGCACGTTTTTGTTGCGCGACCAAGCGCCAGCTATATCTATCAATCGATCGATATAGGCAACATGTACATTGGCGGTTAAAACGATTTTTGTCAACCCATTTAGGTAATATTCTTTGTGGAATCTTTTCAATTCAGGAATGGAGACTTGGTCAAAGTCTGTGAGTTTCATAATTCGCCCGTATCGCTCAGAATTATTGAAAAGGTGTGTTTGAAAAGCTCTTCTAGACAGGATGCTTACTTTTTCGGTTGACACCAAATAAGCTTGCTTTTTTTCCCGCAACATGTCATCCACTTCTTGCGCATGAAACGATAAATTCGCGATTGCATCCGCAAGAATATCTACCGCTTGCTCCAAATAGTGACGAAGACAAAACAAATTGACAATGGCCAATTCTTGTCCAATTTCTACATCGACATAAGCACCTAAATCATTCAGTTCATCTTGAATTTGGGTGCTGGTTTTATTTTCCGTACCTGAAAGCAACAAGGCATTGACAAATCCTGCCAAACTGGGTTCGCCTTGAATGGTTCCGGCATCAAAATGAAACTCTAAGTGAGCCGTGTCGTCTGCCACTTCCGACATCCAAAAAAGCTTTACCTCTTGGGAAATGTCATATATTTTAGGAGAAATAAATTCAATGGTTTGCAAAGGGTGTATTGCGGGAGCAGTTTGTCTCATAATGAAATTAAATGGCTTTTACTTTGAGTAAAGAACAGTTCGTTTTTAATAAGATGCTTTTTGAAATTTTCTGAATGTGTTTTGGGAGAATGGCATCGTATATTTGCGCTTCTTCGTTGATTCCTTCCGCATCTCCTAACAATTCAAAATAAGATAAATTCATCGCTCGATTGAGTAATCCTTTATCTTGAAACGCTTTCGCTGTGGTAATTTTATTTTTTAAACGCATCAATTCTTGCTTGGTCAGGGGCGTTTCCTTCAATTCGTCGAGGACATCCCAAATGGCTTGATCTACTTGTTCAAAAGTAACATCTGGACTCAATTTACCGCTGATAATCAACAATCCTTCGTTGAGTGAACCGGTGATATAAGCACCAATCTCAGTTACCAATTTCAATTCTTTTTGCACTTTGGTGTACAAACGGGAAGATTTATCTCGTCCCAACGCGTCTGAAAGTATATCTACAATAAAGTAATCTGAGTTTTTTCTTTCGGGCATTTTGAAAGCATAATAAAATGCATCAGATGGCACTTTTCTTTCGATTGTTTGTTCTCTAAAAACCGTTTGTGGTGGTTCTGCAGGTAAAACTCTTGCAGGTTTAATGCCCGATGGAATATCACCATACCATTTTTCAACAACTTCTTTGATGTAATCCAATTCAAAGTTTCCAGCAATACACAAAATTGCATTCGATGGATTGTAGAATTTATGAAAAAACGCAACAACATCAACCATTTCGGCTTCTTCAATGTGTTTGATTTCCTTACCAATTGTTGCCCATTGATACGGGTGTTTTGTATAAGCCAAAGGGCGTAGATACAACCAAACATCGCCGTAAGGTTGGTTCAAATAACGTTGTTTGAATTCTTCAATTACCACGCTGCGTTGTGTTTCTAGACTTTTATTGGTAAACGCTAACGACATCATGCGATCTGATTCCAACCACAAGGCGGTTTCTAAATTTTGAGCTGGCAGCACATCGTAATAGTTGGTGATGTCGTTCGATGTAAAGGCGTTGCTTTCGCCACCTGCATGTTGGAGAGGCGCGTCAAAGTCTGGAATATTCACAGAACCACCGAACATCAAGTGCTCAAAAAGATGCGCAAATCCAGTTTTATTCGGATTTTCATCGCGTGCACCAACGTCGTATAACGTGTTTACAACGGCAAGTGGAGAAGTTGGATCTTTGTGAAAGATGACTTTTAGTCCATTCTCTAAAGTGAATCGGTCGAAATGAATCATTAAAAATTAAAATTTTCTGATGTTTGTAAATTTTTTGCCTGTTTGAATTCTTGAATGATTTCCGATACGATTTCACCAGCTGATTTTAGCTCGTCGATTAATCCAGCTATTTGACCAATTTCCAATTCTCCTTCGGTTAAATCGCCTTCAAACATTCCTTTTTTAGCCCTTCCTCGTCCGAGCAAAGTATTTAATTCTTCTACAGTCGAACACTTTTGATAGGCTGCTTGAACTTGATCAAAAAATGGATTTTTCAACAAACGAACGGGAGTTAATTCTTTTAATGTCAACAACGTATCGCCTTCTTTGGAAGCTAATATTTTGTTTTTGAAATTATCGTGTGCACTGGATTCAATCGATGTCACAAAGCGACTACCGATTTGTACGCCATCAGCACCTAAAATCAGTGCGGCAAGCATTCCTTTTCCGGTTCCAATTCCACCTGCGGCGATTAAAGGAATTTGAACCGCTTTTGCAACCATTGGAATCAAGCAAAAGGTGGTAGTTTCATCTCGTCCGTTGTGTCCGCCCGCTTCAAAACCTTCCGCAACGATGGCATCTACGCCCGCTTCTTCTGCTTTTAAGGCGAATTTTACGCTAGAAACTACGTGAACAACCGTAATTCCGTGATCTTTTAAGTGTTTGGTCCACGTTCTTGGATTTCCTGCCGAAGTAAAAACGATGGGAACTTGGTGCTTGATGATGAGTTCGATGTGTTTGTCAATATCTGGATACAACATGGGTAAATTCACCGCAAAAGGCTTGTCGGTTGCTGCTTTACATTTAAGAATGTGCTCTTCTAAAATAGCAGGGTACATCGATCCAGAGCCGATAATTCCCAAACCACCAGCGTTTGAAACTGCAGCGGCTAACCTCCAACCAGAACACCAAATCATTCCTGCTTGGATGAGGGGATATTCAATTTTAAAAAGCGTTGTGATTCTATTTTGCATGACTTGTTTTTAGGAATACGAAATTACAAAACAATTGCATAACGAACGATCGGATTGATGAAAATAAGGGTTAAAAATTGGATTCACATTTTAAGTGCAATTTAATGGATGTTTAAATTGCGTTTAATCAGTTTGAATTATCCAAAAAGTCTTCTCCAAATGCAACGAAAGAGAAATTAATCTAACGGAGGTTCCTAGCTCTGAAAGATATAAATCCAAATAATTCTTGAATATCGAAAATTAAAGAAACTCAGTAACAGTAATACGATCAACATGATGACCATGATGAGGTAAACATTTAGAAAGTAAAATAAGGCAATGAAAACGGCCATCAATTCGGCTACAGCAAGTGCGTAACTCACATACATCGAGCCGACGAAATAACCAGGTTCTTTTTCATACGTATAATGACAAACGGGACAGTTTTTATGCATGGTAGGCATTTTTAACTTTGAAAAGCTTCCAGAATCTGCGAAAATAGCGCCTTTGGTACATTTGGGGCACTTTCCTGTAATTATCCCTTGGATGTTTTTTGTGATGTTTCGTTTTGACATTGAAATTTGATTTGGTTATCACCCGAAAGTTAGGCTTCAAAAAGTTTTCCGTCTTTGTAAACGACAAAACTTTTGTTAAACAATTCAACCAAAACGAGGTTGCCATAAATGGTGTATGTAGCATCTCGTTGATTGGTTATTTCAGTTACTTTTCCGTCTGCAAATACACTCACGCCGCCCATTAAATTGCGAAAAGCGAATACTTTGTTTTTGATTTGATGATCTTTTGGAATGTAGGTGCTAACTTGTGTCTTCTCGCCATCAACAAATGCAAACACCATCCCATTTTCACTCCAAATTGCCACATCGTCTTTTACATCCCAGAAATTGGCTGTGAAGTTGGATAAAGGTGTTTTTTTACCTTTTGCATAATGGAATAAGTTCCCATTCACATCTTCGTAAACGGCAAATCCTCTTCCTGATTTATAGGCGTTTACAAAGCGATTTTCCAAATCCATGAATTCCCCATTTTCAAAAATCGCAAATGTGCGATGGGTTGGATCGTTGAAAGTCAACATGCTCGTTCCAGCATTGAATTTGATGTCGCCCATCCAAACTCCTAAATCGTATATTCGTCCTTTCCAAAACACTTTGTAAAAATCTCCATTGGCTTTGAAAGCAATGATGTCTTCTCCAATCACTTCGGGCATAAATAAATCTCCAGTCACCTGAAACAGTGGAAATGTTCGCCCGTTATAAACAACACTAACCGTGTTGAAACGCGTATCTTCAAAAATGATTAAGCTATCGGTAACGATGTAATTCCGAGAAAATGTGGTGAGCATCTTTTTCTCTTTTCCCTCCAAATAGAAAAGTCCTGGCCCGATGTTCCAGGCCAATAAATGGTCGGACATCTTGAACTCAACATTCATGTTGGTTAACGGAACAATTTCTTCCCCGTTGTAAATTTTAAAATCTCCTCGGGTATCAATATAAGCTACCATGTTATCTCCCGCAACAAAAGATTGTATGGGTTGAAATTCCAATTGGCGAAAATTGTTTTTGTAAAAAGTTCGGAAATAACCATTGAAATCAATGAATGGAGCTACTTGAGATTGAGCCGTGAAGCTTAATAATAGGAGGAAAAATAAAAAACGCATGCTGTTAATTTCTTTTTGAACTTTAAAGTTACTCATTTGGATTCATTTATAAATGTAAAAACTTTATTGTAACAAAATATTAGGAAATGGTTTTAATTGTCGAGGCGATGAAATTAATGAAAACAAAAAAAGCCGAAATGAAACATTGCGGCTTTTTAAATATAAACATGAAATCGATTTCTTAAAATCCTTGAACTCCGTTAACGGTTGTGTATTTCAAAATATTTTTCTTTTCTGGGTGAATGATCGCAAATGCAGATTGAACCGCAATTGTTCCTTCATGGAAACCACACAAAATCAACTTTAATTTTCCTTCGTAGGTATTCACATCTCCAATGGCATAAATTCCTTTGATGTTGGTGGAATAATCAACCGTATCTACTTTGATGGCATTTTTATCAATTTCCAATCCCCAATCAGCGATTGGACCTAAGCTTGGTTTTAGACCGAAAAGTGGAATGAAGTGGTCAGTATCGACATGAATATCACCGTCTTTTGCATGCTTCACCACAACTTTACTCAACTTGTCGGTACCGTGTAATTCAGTTACTTCAGATTCTGTAATCAATTTAATTTTTCCTTGTTCTGCAAAGTTGATTACTTTTTGAACGGAATCTAAATGACCTCTGAACGAACTGCTTCTGTGAACCAAAGCCACTTCTTTTGCAATGTTTTTCTCAGCTAAGAAATACGCCCAATCCAAGGCGGAATCACCGCCACCAGCGATAACAACTTTTTTGCCACGGTAAAATTCAGGATCTTTGATGATGTATTCCACACCGCGGTCTTCATAAGCTTCGATGTTGTTGATAGGTGGTTTGCGGGGTTCAAAAACACCTAATCCACCAGCGATCATTACAATCGGAGCGTGGTGTTTGGTTCCTTTGACTGTAGTGACGATGAACGAACCGTCTGCTTGTTTTTCAATTTGAGTTGCAGCTTCACCCAAGGTAAAACCTGGTTTAAAAGGTGCTGCTTGTTCCATCAAATTATCCACCAAATCTCCAGCTAAAATAGACGGAAAACCTGGTATGTCGTAGATGGGTTTTTTCGGATATATTTCGGAACATTGACCTCCAGCTTGAGGAAGAGAATCAATTAAATGACATTTTAATTTGAGTAAACCGGCTTCGAAAACGGTGAATAGTCCAACAGGACCTGCTCCTATAATGATGATATCTGTTTCAATCATGATTGCAATACTTGAAATTTGACCACAAAAATAAGCAAGAATTTAAGAAGAAGTATGCAATCCAAGAATTGATTTTCACAGACAGAAAAAAAACCGCTAAATAAATGAGTTATTTAGCGGTTCGCGATAAAGTTAGCACCTTTATTCTTTCACCACCTTGAGAATGGCTTGTTGGCGGTTTTCAGCTTGAACTTTCACAAAGTACATTCCTTTATTCCAATTTGTAGTTGGAATTTCAACCATTGAATGATTTGTGAATTCATTGATTTGGTAAATTACGCTTCCGTGAATGTTGACCACTTGAATCTTCCATTTTTCCATTTTTTCATTGCTGATAAACAAGGTTTCTGTTACAGGATTCGGATAGATCTGAATGTTTGCTTGGTTGGTGTTGATTTCCAATCCCAGTTGATCAATGATGATTGTTTGCGTGGTGGTATCTTTACAGCCATTCGCATTGGTTGCGATTAATTGTACGGTGTATGTTCCGTTTCCTACATACGTATGTGTTGGATTTGGATCTGAAGACTGTGTTCCATCACCGAAATTCCAAGAAAAACCAGCTGAATTGCTAGAAGTGTTTGTAAATTGAACATCCGAAGCGCTGATGATGTTTGCAGCGAAGTTGGCAACAGGAGTTGGCTTAACAATAACCACAAATTTCAAGGTGTCACTAGCACAAAGAATTTCGTTAAATTCAAGTACATTTACGGTGTAAGTGCCAGGAGTAGTGTAGTTTAATTTTAGAATAGAACTGTTGTTGTTGGAAATTGTCTGGACTTGATGGGTGTTATACAACCATTCGTAATGCGAAGTAATCGTATTGGAAACCACCAATTGCGCCATTCCTTTTCCGCATAAATAAAGCGTATCGTCCGAAATTTTCGTGGTTTGGGGCTTAATCAAGCGCAAAAGGAATTTTTCTGTAACTGGCAATAAGGTATCACTCCAAAATGAATTGGGACCAGTTGCTGGAAATGTGCCATTATCAGAACCTTCCAACATGTGTAACGGACCGGTGGAAGTAATGAACTCAACGTCCATTCCCAGATTCATGGCTCTTTTATAGATGGGTAAACCGCCAAATGTACTTGGTAAAGTTCCCAACCCAAAAGGGTGCCCGTATTCATACGGAACGGTTGGGTCGTTTGCTCCGTGCATGATTAAAAGCGGAATGTCGCCCGCTTCAATGATGGTTGTATCGTTTACAGCTCCCCAATAATCTAAAATTGCTTTTACCTTGGATGAATGTGGATAGTTATTTCCAGTACAATCCAAACAGCCTAAATCATTTACCGTTCCTCCGCCGTAAGTGCTTTGCGGACGTTCAGATTCTCTGTCCATATACGCAACATTCAAGGCTGAAAAACCTCCAGCAGACATTCCACCGAAGAAAATATTGTTGGTGTCGATTCCGTAAATCGCTGCTTTTTCTTTGAAAAAACGAACCGATGCCTTTGCATCTTGAATGCCTCTGTAAACACCTCTTTCTGCACTTTCAGCATCTAAGGGGTTAAAGCCTTTTCGGTAATCGATGGTTGCAGTAACGTATCCTTTTCGAGCAAAGGAATCACAAAGTGCAAGCATGTTGTCCACATCCTTACTTCCGTTCAAATATCCACCTGCATGGGCAAAAATGATCAAAGGTCTCTTGTTGTGAGAATCGCCAGTTGGTTGATACACATTCAATTTTAAATCCGTATTTTGATACGGAAAAATCCAAACAGGAGCCGTGCCGTATGTTACATCCACTTGTCCCGTTGCTGGACTGTTGAACACACTTTCTCTGTACCTGTTTCCATCGTATTGTGCGAAAGAAACAAAGGCAATAGCAAGAAAAAGAAAAGTAATTGTTTTTCTCATAAATTTTTAGGTTGAAATTTGTTTACAATATTATGAAAATTAACTCGATTTAACAAGATACTTTTGATTAATCGGTGTGTTTTACTTATTTGTAAGATGATAGACTTTCCCAGCGGAGTGAAAAGTGATCCAATAAAATTATTTGTCAAAACACTGTTAAATAACAGATAGGAATTAAGGGATTTAAAGTATCTTTGATTTCCTTAAAAAAAGAACGAAATAAAATTCTATTTATGATTTTGAAATACAGCATCGGTGCAGATGATTTTCTTAACTTTCAATTATTTACAGCTTCAGAATCTCCCATTGTTAAGCGAAGAAGGTTGAAGTCCAAACTTGCCTTTGCAATTCTATACATTGCGTTTGGTCTATTTTTCGTAGTTGATTCTCGATGGATTTATGCTTCTACATTCTTTGTTTTAGCCATCGCTTGGTTTTTCTTTTATCCCTTGCGTGAAAAAAGAATGTACGAAAGAAATTACAAAAATTTTATTTTGGAAAACTATCGAAATCGCTTCGACAAAGAGGCGACCATGGAAATAACGGATGAATATATTCAAACCAAAGACGGTGTCAACAAAGGCAAAGCTGCGCTGAATGAAGTTAGCGAGTTTATCGAAATGCCCACTGCGCTGTATATTCGCTTAAAATCTGCTCAAACGTTTATGTTGCCTTATGATCGGATTGAATTTACTGAAAATTCAGATGTTAAATCCGTAGATACAATGATTTTAAAAATGAAAGAAATTGCAAGTAAAAATCAATTGAATTATTTAGACAAGACCAATTGGAAATGGAAGTAAAACAAGGTTTGTGATGTTCTTGCCATCAGAAAAGACAGCAAGGTGTTTTTGAGTTTTAAACGCTTATATTTGTAAAATACATGATGACTGTTAAAGAAATAATGGAACCGATTAAGTCGGAAATGAAGGAATTTGAAATTCGATTCCGAGAAAACATGCGCTCTAAAGTTCCGATGCTTGACAAAGTCACTCATTACATCATCCGAAGAAAAGGAAAACAAATGCGTCCGATGTTTTTATTCCTTTCAGCAAAAATGTTAGGCGAAGTAAATGATAAAACCTATCAAGCAGCATCTTTGGTGGAATTGCTTCATACAGCAACTTTGGTTCACGACGATGTGGTAGATGATGCCAACGAACGTCGTGGTTTTTTCTCCGTCAACGCCTTGTGGAAAAATAAAATTGCTGTTTTAGTTGGCGATTACCTGCTTTCGAAAGTGTTATTACTTTCAATTGAAAACAACAATACGCGTTTGCTAGGAATCACTGCTCGTGCAGTGAAAGAAATGAGTGAAGGTGAATTACTTCAAATCGAAAAAGCACGGAAATTAGACATTACAGAGGAGGTTTATTTTGAAGTAATTCGTCAAAAAACGGCTTCGTTGATTGCGACTGTCTGTGAAAGCGCTGCAGTTTCGGTTGATCGTGAAGACATGACTACAAACATGCGAAATTTTGGAGAACTGGTTGGATTGGCTTTCCAAATCAAGGATGATATTTTTGACTACGGGACGGATAACGACATTGGTAAGCCAACAGGTTTGGATATTCGCGAGCGAAAGATGACCTTGCCCTTGATTTATACTTTGGCAAATGCATCCAAAGAGGTAAAGAAAGAATTAATTGGCATTGTAAAAAACCACAACGAAGACACGCAAAAAGTTCGCCGAGCGGTAGAATTGGTGGTAGCTTCAGGAGGAATTCGGTATGCGAACGAACGAATGAATCAGTTAAAAGATGAAGCTTTGAATTTGTTGATGGAAATTCCAGATTCAGAAGCCAAACGTGCGTTGATTGGTTTGGTAAATTACACCATTGAAAGAGAAAAATAAAAAAACAAATAACATTCAAAATGATGAAGTACTTTACGTTTAGCTTATTCTTACTTGTTTTGGCGGCATGTCAAAATGAATCAGAAACAGATGTTGAAACAGTTGATTCATCCAAAAAGGAAGAACAATTGGTGGTAACAGAAAATGGTATTTTTACGGAGTATTACCCAGATGGGAAAAACATCAAATTTCAAGGACCACAAGATGAAAATAAACAACGCCACGGCCAATGGATTTATTACAGTGAAGCGGGCGTTGAGCTCTCTATCACACATTATGTGCATGGTGTGATGCACGGACATACGATTGTAAAATATCCCAATGGGAAATTACATTACGTAGGTGAATACGATCAAGGAAAAGAAATCGGGATCTGGATGTTGTATGACGAAAATGGCAACATGACAGAAAAAAACTACGATTTAATCAACAAATAAACATTCCGTTTCCATGGCCAGAATTCCTGCGCATACGATTGACGACATCATGCAAACTGCTCGAATCGAGGAGGTCATTGGTGAGTTCGTCAGTTTAAAAAGAGCAGGTTCCAGTTTGAAAGGCTTGAGTCCGTTTACGGATGAAAAAACACCTTCATTCGTGGTGTCACCAGCCAAGCAGATTTTCAAATGTTTCTCCACCGGAAAAGGGGGTTCTGTAGTGACTTTCCTGATGGAGAAAGAACATTACAGCTATCCCGAAGCGCTTCGTTGGTTAGCAGATAAATACGGCATTCAACTTCCAGAGGAAGAAGCGCAAACAGCCGAAGAACTTGCCGCTGTTACCGAGCGAGAAAGCCTGCAAATCATCAACGAATTTGCGAAAAATCATTTCAAACATTCGATGCACGAAACTGACGAAGGCAAAGCAATTGGCTTGAGTTATTTTTTGGAGCGCGGTTTTCGCTTGGACATCATCAACAAGTTTGAATTGGGGTATTGCCTCAACAAAGGCGACGACTTGACACAAACAGCGTTAGCTAAAGGATATAAATTAGAATACCTCGAAAAAGTTGGTTTGTCCAGAACGAAAGACGATCGAAGTTTTGATTTTTTCCGTGGCAGAGTCATGTTTCCCATTCATTCGATTACGGGTAGAGTTCTCGGGTTTGGTGGACGAACGTTGTTGGCAGACAAAAAAATCGCCAAATATTTCAACTCACCAGAAAGTATCATCTACAACAAAAGTGATATTTTATACGGTTTGTATCTTGCCAAAGGCGACATCATTAAGTACGACAATTGCTTTTTAGTTGAAGGATATACGGATGTGATTAGCATGCACCAAGCAGGCGTTCAGAACGTGGTTTCTTCCTCAGGAACTTCGTTGACAGAAGGTCAAATTAAATTAATTCGCCGATACACGCAAAACATCACCATTTTGTATGATGGTGATGCAGCTGGAATCAAAGCTTCTTTCCGAGGAATTGACTTGATTTTGGAAGAAGGCTTGAATGTCAGGGTGGTTTTATTCCCCGATGGTGATGATCCAGATTCATTTGCAAAACGAGTAGGGGCTGAGGAACTGGAGTTGTATTTAAAAAACAATTCCAAAGATTTCCTGACTTTCAAAGCAGAAATGTTGTTGCAAGGCGGAGACGATGATCCTTTTCAGCGCGTAAAGCTGATTCACGACATTGTGCATTCCATTTCCTTGATTCCCGATACGATTGCACGTACGATTTACGCCAATGAAATTTCAGAACGATTTGACATCGATATCAATACCATCAATCAACAGTTGGCCAAATTGCGGACGGCGAATCTTTCCAAACAACGCGTTGAGCACGATGAAGCGTTCGAATATGCGCCCAAACCGAAGTCAACGGAAGCACCAATCACAACAACATCTCCAAAAGATACTTCCGATGTCAACTTGGAAGCAGCCGAATACAATCTCATTCGCGTATTGGTAAAATATGGAGTCTTTGCCGTAGAAATTGATTCCTATGACGAAGGAAGCGAGCAAAAAGTTGAAACATCCGTTGCTGAATTGATTTGTCATGAATTGAGTCGCGATGAATTGAACTTTGTGAATCCGATTTACAAAGAAATTTATTCTGTAATCACTAAAGGACTAGATGAAAAAGTATTTTACAAGTCCAGTTATTTCATTCGACATGAAAACCAAGAGATTGTAAAAACGGCATCTCAAATCGAGTTGGAAGATTATCAATTGAGTCACAATTGGTTGTTAAAACATCAGATGGATACCAACACCGAATTGGACAAATTAAAATCCACTGTTTTGGAATCCGTTTACAAATACAAATCTGCCAAAATCCAAAGTCGCATCAACGCCATTCAACAAGAATTGGCAGAAGTGGAAGAAACCGAAAATGAAAAACGCGCTGAAGAATTGTTGATGGAACAAATTGTTTTAGAACGGATTAAAATGGCTCTTTCAGCGCAGTTGGGGATTACGATTTTGCGCTAGGAATAGTTCTAGTGCTGGGCAAAATTTAAAATTAATTTCTACTGAACTGTTGGAAGAAAATCAAGATTATTCTGCAAGAATTCGATGTAGCTCCAAATTTAGGTAGTATGCACCACCAGAAATCATCCGTTTTTCTACCACATTCATTTTTACTAATTGGTCTAAATATTTTCTCGCTGTATTTTCTGCCAATGCTGGTTGCAAATGTTTAACACGCGTAAATGGCTGTGTAAATAGCGCATTTACTAACATCTCTGGTTTGCTAAAATTCTCTGTTGTTAATAAATCTAGAATCGAATCTTTTGCATCTACAAGCTCGTTAATCTTATGGTAGGTTAGATTGGCGGTTACTTCAACTGCTTTCAGCATGTATAATAACCACTGTTGCCAACTTGCTCTTTGTGTTATTCCCGCCAAACCCTCGTAGTAAGCTTCTTTGTGCTCCAAGATGTAGCGGCTCAAATACAATATTGGAAAATCCAATAAACCTTTTTTAGTAAGGTAATGGATGTTAAAGATACGTCCTGTGCGTCCGTTTCCATCACGGAAAGGATGTATTGCTTCAAATTGAAAATGTCCGATTGCCATCTTTAATAGTGGATCAATGGGATATAACGTGTCATTATTTAGGAAATCTATTAGGTTGGTCATCTTTGCGGGCACGATTTCCAAACCGCGTGGTGGTGTGTAAAATGCTTTCCCTGCGTTTGGTCCGCTACCACCTTCTTTGATATAAATATTTGCCACTTGTGGACGAATACCATCGTTGTAACCAGTTACGATTTGATATGTTTTTTCAAAATAACCGATGTCAAATGGTCTATCACCGTGTAAGTATTGGTAACCTTCCCAGAGCGCTTCTCTGTAGTTTAGGACTTCTTTAGCTGGACCGCTTGATTCTGGAACTTGATCTTGGCTGAAAGCTTTGTATAGTTCATCGTCGGTTGTGAAGATGTTTTCGATTTCGCTCGAGGCTTTTGCTTCTTGTAAACTTATGGAATTTATCAATAAACCTTGGTTGGGTATAATCACGCTTCTTCCTTGCAATCTGGCGAGTGCTGCCTTGGTGTTCCCAAGCTGCTCTAAAACGGGAATCGTTTGATAATAAGACGCGTCAATCGGTAACTCGGGTAATCCATTCCAAGGTTTGCTTCGATCGGGATTTATTGTATAAGCCATGTGCAAAGATACAAAATTATCTAATCTCACCTCAATATTACGTCTATTTTAAGGTTAGCTTATATTTTGACCTCAAATTCAGTCGATTTTTATCCTTTAACCTCAAAATGTATTATATTTTAAGGTGAGTTGGATTTGTGACCTTAAAATTGTTTGCTTCATGTTCATCAAGACGCATCTCCAATTTTCTAACATCCAACCAAAACAATCACCCAACTATACTGGTTTTCATTGTTAACCCTAAAATCTCAAACGAATTATCTTTAAACGATTTTCGATCGCTTGGATGGACGATTGTGAAACTCCATATTTTTCTGCATACGCGCTCCAATTCTCAGTGATTTCCTGTAAGTCGTTGATTATTTTTTCAGCGTTACCAATTGAAAACACTTCTGCTAATTCCATTAACTCTTTCCTTCCTGGATCGACATAATTTTTGGCGCAGGCAGTGCTGTGATGTCCGTGAGAAGAAGATGAAAATGTCAAGTCGTAAGCAGGTGCTAGTCGCCAAATGCCATCAGCACTCATCAGAAAAGAAATATTTTTAGAATGATCATCTCGGTTGTGCGCTAAAATATTGAATGCTGCTCTACGAAACATTTGTTCAGATGCCTGCACATTATTGGTAAGTTTTCCCGCTTGAAAAATTAAATTACCGTAATCCAACGTGCTGTGTTCGTAGTCGTCGTGCAAAAGTCCTGCAGCGGAAAGCATGTGTATTTTATCATTTCCAATGCGATCAAATCTTTTGGTTCCAAAATAGCTGTTGCCTGAAACGCTTTTAAATGTCCTGCACTCAGACATTTCTATTCCGGAATCTAAAGCCATTTTGTAATAAGCCATCTCTGCGTTTGCAACATTGCTAGAATCTTCTTTTGCTGCGAATTTAATGATCCAATGTTCATAATCTATTGGTAATTCAGCGATTCCACTGATCAGTGAATTGGTTTTGGGATTAAATCCAGCGTAAATTTTGGGACGTGCGCCACCTGGACTTCCGCCTTTTGCAAAGAGTTCGTCAATTACAACCTTGCTTTCGCCATTAAGAATTTCAGAAACATTGGCATTCAATTTATCAAGATTGATAGTGTCAGTATTTTCTTCAAGTTGTGCGCTCGGTTTATAGTGTAAAGCTCCTAAACTGTTATTTCCTGCAAAAGTCAAATGATCTAAAACATTGAGCGATTCAAACGCAATTCGTTCAGCGCTGAGATGCTTTTTGAGCAACAAAAATCCCCATGCATCTGGTAATGAGTCTGCGAACACACCAAATAGACCATTAAATGGTTTTTCTTGTGTAGTTTGAGGAATGTTTTCAAACAACAATTGATTAGGCGATAGATTATGACCCGTTGCTAAATAATCATCACTGTATTTAAAGAGGACTTTTCGTCCGTCCAATACAAGTTGACCAACTAATTCTTCATTTGAAAAGAATCGTATGTAAACGTCTAATTGAGTTGTTGCCATAATCAATAATCAAATAATTTCATTTTTCGTTCCAAATCGTCGGGTATCAAAATAGTTTCAAATTCTTTGAGTCGATTTAGGGTTTGACAAATTTTTAGAAGCGATTCAAGAGAAATAATGCCCGTCTTTTCAAATTTACGAACACTCGCGTATGCAACTCCAGATCTTAGTGACAATTCTTGCTGTGTCATTTTTTTCTGTTTGCGAAGTACAACGATGTTCTTTGCTAAAAGCAGCATGACTTCTTTTGGGGTATTTTGATCTCCGTAAGCTCCCATTACTAACAGTTATTTTAGATTGTAAAGATACGAAAATTATTTTAAAAGCGCTACTAAGGTAGCAAATTTTAGTTATTTTAAGCGTTTTTTGCTATTATAATAGCGAATTTTGTGAAAGTTTAAAAATGAATTTTCAGACTTTCTTTAGTCTAAAAAACTATTTTTTTGAAACCATTTTTCAATCGAATTATTTGCCTTTTCCTCTTTGAATTTAATGATTGGAATGCATTCATTACAGGAGGAACACATTTCCTTTTAAAACCAAAATGATGAAAAAGGTTCTTTTTTAGTAGAGAGTACATACTCTAAAATAGAGAATACGTAAAAAATACGTGTGTTTTTGTATTAATTTATGAATGAAGTATTTTTAATTTATCGATTCAAGGTGAATGATGAGCAGAGCCAAACTGCGTGAATAGTTGGTATAAAAATTAAATGATTAATATATGAAAATTATGAAAAGAATAAATTATGTAAGTTTTTGCTTAATTTTAATAGGCTTAAATAATATGGGCAGATTTCGTATTCTGCCCATTTAATACCATAAACATGAGGATAACATTGTTAACTTACAGTCTTTTTATTTTATCATCCTGCAATATTGGTGGAAATTTCGGCGGCTTATTTAGTTACTATAAAAAAACCAATAAGAGAGCACCTTATTTAATTCAAAAAACTAAAACAATAAGCGATTTCTGTGATATCCATAAAGATACGAATGCGAAAATTATGATGATCAATGCTCTTCAACTAAAGGAGTGTTTAAATACTAAAGAAAAATCACTAATTTATATTTGGTCTCCGAATTGTCGTGGAACTTATTGCTATTCATTAAATGCCATTCAAGAGCGATGTAATTTAAAAGATATTGAACTTTTCATTGTTGCAGAATATTATGACTATTCTAAAATGAGTAAAGTATACCAATTAGCACATCCAATATTAAGTATAGACCCAAAATATTATAAAACCAACCTTACAAACAAATATATGTCGAAGTTTTACTTAGGCCTCATTTCACAAGAAACAGCAACAGGCAAGTTCCTTAGATTTGAAAAAGGGGAATTTCAAGAGACATTTAATTTAATAG
Source organism: uncultured Chryseobacterium sp. (assembly GCA_964488745.1). Lineage (GTDB taxonomy): Bacteria > Bacteroidota > Bacteroidia > Flavobacteriales_D > Crocinitomicaceae > JAQVCM01. The sequence goes on from CAZAVP010000031.1 coordinate 16,714, forward strand.
ATTCAATTTAGATTTTATCTATTCTAAGCTATTAAGGTAGCGAATTTTTTATTGAAGCCATTCTTCAATCGAATTATTTGCCTCTTCCTCGGATATAACTGTATCGTTTTTGGATTCAACAAGTCTTTCCTTTTGAATTTTACTCACTCCAAAATCACCTTTATTTAGGTCAAGGTCTACTACGTTTATTTCAGTTTTTTTCATTTTATTTCTGGCTTATTTTTTCTGTCAATTGATGATTTTGCGTTCAAGGACGTTACTACTTTTTTGCCTATTTTTAATTCTAATGCCTTTCGCGCATCACCTGCAATTGTTCCGCCTTGTTGTGCCACTTGTGAATTTTCCTCGAAAGTTTCGGGATTAGTAGCTTGCGAGATGTCTTTGGTGGATGCTTCAGCAAGCATATTTAAAATCAATTCGGTATTGGTCATATTATCTCGTAAGTTTTCCTTCTTTAGTCCTTTGAGAATTTTATATTCTTTCGTTGTTTTGCCAGCCTACGCTTTGGTGATGATATCTGTTAAAGTTGCAAACTGAATTCCTTCTTTCAGACCTCGTTTTTTCCATTCGTCTGTCAGCTCTTTGCGAATTTCAATGCTTTTTAAACGTTGATTAATCCAATTTTCGGAATAGCCTAAATTTAGATATTGTTCCAATGCTCTATCGATAGACAATTCTGGATCTTGCATTTCATCCAATCTCTCAGAAGCCACTTGTGCCAACCAAACTTTGAAAGGCTCTGCCTTTGGCGACGGAATAGATTGAATTAAACGGAAAAGCTGTTCAGTATCAGCTATATCTGTCATTCTCATTTTTCCATCAGGAGCTTGCATTTTCAACTGTCCGATTTTTTCGGACAGTTCACTACCTTCTTTTTTTAACTTAGTTTTCAAGTCATTCCAATATTTTCTTGGACGATCTGTACCAGTCAAAACCTCGATTACGTCAATAATCGAAAAGTACCAAAGCTCTTTTTGTTCGTCCCAATGCGTACGAACTTGCTTTTGCTCAAATATTTTTATGCTATTTTCTTTGGTCATTTTTGAGGGTTTTAGTATCAATACTAATTTATTAATCAAATTCCAACTACTAAAAATAATAAAAAATGAATCAGAAAGCAAATAAAATTAGATTGGAAGTTTCAGCTGTTTTATAAACCTTGATGAAACCCATCAATCCAACATAACATTATGCAAAACCTCCATAGACATCTCCGCTTTAAAACCCAACGCCTTCAGTTTCTCCATAATTTCAGGAACGATTTCATTGGTTTCAGGAGGCAAGATGATACTGTGTAACTTTTCATCAAAATAAAACCGTTTGTCTATTTGCTGTAAAAAGCTGTGAATTTCATCGCTTTTGTAATATCTTAATGGATGTCGAATCTGGATTGAATTGGTGTACGTAATTACATCGTATTCAGAAGTTCCATTGATGATGAACGGTCCCGCATACTGCACCATATCTAAATGTCGAAGGAATGCTAACTCGCTACTAAAATCGGATTTAAAATCGGTTTCATCTTCCTTTTGAACAATGACGTAATTGGATAGTCCAACATACGAATCGTACTGCCATTGCTCTTTTGGATCTGTGGGACGTTCTGTAAAAGTTTGACTTATTTTCAAACTCATTTTTTTGATCTCTTTTTCGAAGTGAAAGAGTAAACTATCTTGTTTTGGTTTTTTCTGAGAGTCTAAAATGACTAACAATTTATCAGGATGCGACTGATAGGGCATTTTAAGCCATTGAGAAGTAGCGTAGTAATATTTTTCGTTCGGTTTAATCAACCATAAATAAGTCCGAAATGTATTGTTAGAAGCGTAAGAACTTAGATTTTGACGGTTGTATCGCAGTGTGTCATAATTCGGGTGAATCACTTCCAAGTTGAACCATAAGTTAAACGTGTCAATTTTAAAATAGCACCTGTATTGTGCTTCATAAGGTATTTGAACGCCATCGACCAATACTTTTGCATCTGTGATGGGTTCGTTCTGACTATTGAGAATGGTCAATTCCATCGAATGATAATTGCGGTTCTCTTGTGAATAAAGAAGATGACACCATAAGCTGATGACGATGATGAATGTTGTTTTCATATTATTTTTTAAACACCTTATCCTTTTGCCACAGATGCACGGATTTACTTCGTAGCTCCTATGTTTGTAATTTTATATATTGCAGTTAACAAAGTGGGAAGAATGAAAGCAGTTTCGTGGCTAAAAAGAAACAAAAAAACCTCAAATCCCTTCAAAATACCAATGCACATCATCTTGCTTCAATTCCATTTTTTCCAATTCAATGCGTTTCAGTTTGAATCGAAGTGAAATTCCTTCTTCTTCCAAAAGTAAATGATTTTCGCGCAAAACCATCGGAATCAAACGCTGATTCACGATTACATATTTTCGATCTGCCGATATTTTGTAAGAAGTAAATTGCTGTTCCTTGTTTTCAATTATGAAATAACCAGCCGGATGAAAATGAATGCGAACGATTTCCTGTGCGGGAATTATTTCAGATCTTGTAGATGCGGCGACAATTTCAAAACTCTGACCACTCTCATTTTTGGGATTTTCCCAATACGTTGCAATTAAATCTACTAAGAACGGAATGAAAAGAATCAAAATCAACGTATTGTTGAATTTGGGCGTTTCTTCCGCCGCGATTTTTCCCGTGATCAACGACTTCAAACGGGTTTTGTAAAACGACAGACAAATAACACTTGTCAGCAACAACAAGCTGGAAAGGTATTTGACGGTGATGTCAAAGCCGATGTTGATGGCGAAGATGTTGGATAAAATGCCAAAAGCAATTAGCAATCCTAGAAATCGAGTTCGGTGAATCAAGAGTAAAATCCCAGCAAGCACTTCTGTGATTCCCATAAATGCATTGTAAAATGAACTCGTTCCCATGCTAGTCCAAAACAAAATGTCTTTGCCCAATTGTCCGGTTGGCGTGTGAAGTGTATTGGATGCAGGCGTGTAAAACTGTCGGTTGAAAAGTTTGTCTAAACCGTATCGAATCAGGAAATAAGCAAGAAGCACCACTAAAATTGCAAAAAGAATTTGCTGAATTTGAACGATTTTTGCTTTGAATTTGAGCGCAATTCCAACGGTTACAATTCCTGAGAAAATCGCCAGAAGGAAAGCGGTAGAATACATTGCCAAGGAATCAGAAATCAAAAAAGTGTTCTGAATGTCAACGCCAAATCCACTGCAAATCCATTGGTTGATGGGCAAAATCATCGTGCTCAATGCAATGCCGACCTGTGGCAGAAATACAAATGTAAAGGGCAAGAAGAGGAACGCGAGAATCGTCCACAAACTTGCCCAAACCAAGAGAATCGAACGCATTAAACTTTTGACTTATTTCGAACAACGATTGCGCCAACAAATAAAAATCCAATCAAGATAGCCCAAATAGAAAGGGAATTTTCTTTTATCGAATTACAAGAGCCGTGGTAAACACCATTTGGAAATCCAATAAACTTTGTTGATTCAGGATAATCGAAACCGATGTTTTTGATTGATTCCAAAACTTGAGAATTTGATTGATTCTTGAAGTAAACGGTGTCATTTCGATTTTTCATGTAGCGAACATACATTTTCTGTGCTTTGAAAAACTGAACTGAATCTACTTGTCTGTTGAAGTATAATGGAGATATTGCACCAAAATTATCAGTTCTATCCAATACATCCACCATTTCTCCCGCTTGACTTTTCAGCGCAATGACGTTGGTTTGTGCATGCGTTGCGAACGAAAACATGCTGGAACAAATCAACATTTTCCAAGCTAATTTTAAATTTTTCATACTCATTTTTATTTTGTTAAATTCAAATTTTTCAACTCACCATTTGGTGTGACGATAAAATATTCATTTCCTTTTTCAAGATTTTTCTTGTCTTTTCTAATCAATAATTTCACTTCATACATGATTTGAATAACGGGCTCTAAGATGGTGGAATTGATGACAAAATCAAACTCTTTATCCGTTATAGGTTGATAATAAAGCGTGATAGATTTATCTGCTGTATAGACGTTTGCTGATTTTTTTAAATTCAAGGATGAACTATTAAAAGACTCATAAGATTTATACATTTCAACGGGCAACATGATTTTATATCCGTCAGAAATTCCTTTTTCCACATTGGTAAAAGGCGCTCCTAGAATCGTTTCATAATTCTTTTGCTTTTCCTGTAAAATCACTTTCGCTTTACTCATTAATTCTTTTTTGATGTTTTCAAGGTTGCTCGAAAAATAATCCACTCGAACCAAATCATAAATTTCTTGATTCGATAAAATGCCGATGAAATCATTTAATTGGTTCGGATCTTTATATTGGATGTGAATATTTTTCTTTAGCTCAAATCCTTTCGGAATTTCATTGTAGCTCTTCTTGCTAAAAATCTTTTTTTCTGTTTCAAATTCATAAACGGGAACAAATGAAATCATGTCAATAAAAGTTTCGACATTCGGTTTTTCTTTGATGTTGATTAACACTTGCGAAATTCTTTCATTGAATAATTGATTTACTTCTTCGGCTGTTTTTCCTACCTGCGTCAAACTAAAAATAGCCACATACGTGTCAGCCTGAACATTCGCAAGTCCTTTAACGCTGATGTACGTATCAGAAATGGACGGAAGGTTGACTTGTATGTTTTGATCAGGAAAACGGACTTGCGTTTGATTACCTATATGTCCAGAAGGATAATTTATATTTCCTGATGATTGACCAACTGCGAGTTGGCCTGTCCATACAAAGAACACTAAAGCTGCTATTTTTTTCATAGTTTTACATTTTTGAAACAAGATTAGTTCTTTCATCTCAAAACCATTCTGTACAAGTACTTTCAACTAACTGTAAAAGAAAATGGGTACTTTACAGTCGTTTTACAGCAGGAAAAATCATAAAAACTTCGAACTTCGAAGCGCATTAGAGGATGAATCAATTGAAGGCATTTTACGAGTTGAAAAAATTAGTGCTTTTGCGCTACCAAGAAACCTATCCGTATGTTTTATTGGATTGGAAAACGTTCAGCAGTAAAGATATTTTACAGTTGATTGAAGACATTGAAGAAAACACCAAACAACGCATCAGTGAAAAGTGGATTTATACGCATTTGAAACCGGAAATCAACGAGAAATTACCTCGAAAAGACATGCTGGATATTTTGATAAATTATGTTCGATTGGAATCTTGGGATGCCTTTGTTCACCAGTTTTCTGTACCGATTTTGATTGAAAATGAGATTCGCAAAGTTCATTGGTTTCATTGGTGGTTTATCCCTTTTTTGGGATTGATTTTCGTGGGAATTTACTTTTTTTGGAAATGGTCTCAAACAGAAAATAAAACGGTAGTTCAGGCCCAAGCGATTGAAATGAAAGATTTTCACACAGGCGAAGTGATAGAAGATTCTACGATACAATTATTTGTCAAAGAAAAAGGTGTTCTGAAACCTTTGGAAAGCAAGTCGGCTTCGATTTTGAAACCAGCATCTGAACTGGTCATTGAAAGTCCTTTTTATGCCGAAGCGAAAGTGGAAAAGAAGAATGATAAAACAGCAATTATCTTAAAATCGGATGAGTATGCGATGATGTTGAAAGCGTTTATACAATCGGATATCAAAGATTGGGAAACTCGAAAAACGCAATTAAACGATATTCTTTCACCCGATTTGGAAGTGTTGATCCATTTGCAAAACAACCTTGGAATTGAATACATGAACAAAGAAGAATTTGCTAAAAAACTGATTATTCCAACCAAAGGCATTCAGCGCTGGCAGATTTTGTCCTTGGAACAAGATTCAAGTCAGCGAATTACGAACATCAGAATTAAACAGAATTGATATGAAAAATTTAATCCTCATCTTGTTTTTCTCAAGTTTCCTTTCATTCGCTTGGTCGCAATCGGGTTTTGAAGTTAATACGAATTCAAAAATATCGGAAGTCACCATTCAAAATTCCTTCAATCGAATCACAGTGAATGCATACAACATCCAAGCACAATCGAAAGTAGATGAATTGATTGAATATTTAATATTGGCCCAAAATACAGCCAATTCGGACGAACTCAATGCGCAACTGAAAAGCAATGTACAACAACTTTTCGCCACGGAAGAAACATTGGTTTTGAAACAAATCGAAGGAACACAATCGACTTCCAATCCAGAAATTTGGATGGAAAGCTTGAATCAATCGAATGTGAAAATCATTTCAGGAAATCTCTTGAATTCTGAACTCAAAAGTTCTTATTGGATTTATACGTATGAAGTTCGATATGAACTCAACGGAAAATCCAAAAAACAAAAGGTGGAAATCCAAGTGTTTTTCAAACCGCAAACCAAAAATTTTGGCAGCAAGCGAAAAGCAGTTTGGGATTTGAAGATAGGTAATGTGATTTTTATGTAGTTCTTTTTTTAAGCTTCTCGGGGCTCTGTCTGGTGTCAAAAACACGGATTATGGCTATTAGATTATTTTCAGTTTTATAAATAACTCTCCAGTGCCTAATAAAATATCGACGAAAGGGAAGACCTAAAAATTCATCTTCTTGATATTGGTTTGCATATAATAATCTCTTTGGGCTTTCAATAATTTCTAGAATAATTTTATTAGCAAAATGTAATTCCTGCTTTGCACAGAAAAGATAAATGTTTTTTTAAATCTTTTTCAGCTTCTAAACTCCAAATTACTTTCCCAGGTTTTACCACATTTTAATGTTTTCGAGTAGTTGATTATGTGTGATATAATGACCGTTGTCCACATCTTCAGCAGCGTTTTTAACCGCTTTAATGTATGATTCTCTCGTTAGTGGACTTCCATCAATTGTAAAAGCTACAACTTCTTCTTCATCTAAAATTGCCTTGATTTTTTCGAGTACAGCTACTTTGTGAACATTAAAAAGCTGTTTGGTTAAATCTATTTTTAAGGACTCTAAACTCATAATATATTGTTTTTTTCGAAGTTAAACTTACTGTTTCAGCTTTAAAAAGTTGCTTTAAAACAAATATACAAATTGTCGTGATTAATTGCTACAAAAATTCTCAGGGAGTTCGAAATTATCCTTCTTTAGTAAATAATTATTAGCAACGAGAGGCAGTTTTGGATTTGAAGATTGGGAGTATGCTATTTATGAATTAATCGGCAATTCCTTCCTTTTTTCCAACTCTTTTGAACAATATAAAAAAAGAATCTTTTTTGCTTTCTGTGTCAAATGTGAGAGAGAAAATATGAATTCTAATTAAACCAATATTTGCTATTGTTCTATATATTACTCGATTTCCCCTTAAATAAGGGGCGTTATTAGTAATTAGGCCTTTGCTATTACGGAATTATTTTTATATTTGGAATATAATAACAATAATAGAACGAAACATGAAATACTCAATACCTATTCTATTAATACTTATTTCCTTAAGCTCCTTAAGCCAAACTTTTGGTCCGAATGGTCCAGATATAGTTATAAGTTCTGGTCTAGGTAACGCATGGACAAATCCAAATAATGCTAAAACTTCAGACAATTCTTACACACAAGTAAGTACTTCAGGTCAAACCCAAAGCCTTCAATCTACAGGATATGGTTTTAATTTAGTTAATTCAGATCTTATAACGGGTATTCAAGTCGATGTTCAACGGAAAGCAGAAACAGGAGATGATGTTGAGATTATGGGGTCATGGAAAGATGGATATAATTCTACACTAAGTGCGTTGCCTTTAGCTACTGGAAATAGTAGGATGTTGATTTGCTTTGTGTCGAATGAAAACAAAACAGAACCTGTCATTAACAATGTTAAATACGGAGGAAAATCAATGATTAAAGAAACGGGTTTTTCATTTGAAGCAGGAGGGTTTTGGGCAAGATATGAATTCTGGTACTTAATGGAGTCTGACCTTAGTACGTTGTCAATAGGTAATTATGACATTGTTGTAACATACAATACATTTACTGAAACAGAATTTTTTGATATTATTTCAGCAGCAATTTTTAAAAATGTAGATCAAACAGCCCCTTTTTATTCTATTCAAAATAAAGGAATCAATGCTGGTGATGCAACATGTCAATTTGACAATCCAATTACAGCTTCGGCGGGAGGTATGTATTTGACAGGAATTTTTTGTGGACAAAATACGAGTCCTGCAAGTACAGAAGGCGGAACTAATACGTTTACTATAAACTCAGGATTTACTGAAGGCACTGACATTTATAGAAGTAATGCAAGTGCTACGACTAGTGGTGGATGTATGCAAACGGCTTATAAAATAGCTACCGTAGCGGGAAGTGAAAACCCAACGATAACTTTTAAAGGAACTCCAAACCGAAGGCTTCTAATCGGTATAGGTTTGAGAAAGTTTACGGCTGTTGATTCTGAAATGTACTTATTGAAAAATGGTATTCCAGTTGGAACTAATCTCGCTAACACCGATCCGTGGGAATTAACTCAAAGTTACATATCATACGGCGGACCGTCAAATTTATGGGGAACGACATGGACGTACTCCGATATAAATAATGCCAATTTTGGTACTAGTTTAGTTGCTAAAATTTTTAACGGAAATATCTTTGTAGATAACATCAGCATAACTGTTTATACGGCGAGTGTTTTACCTGTTGAATTACTTAGTTTTACTGCTTCAATAGTGAATAAAGATAATGTTTTAACAAGATGGACAACGGCTTCTGAGTCCAACTCTTCTCATTTTGAAATTGAACGTTCCAGAGATGCAAATTCTTTCAACAAAATTGGAACCATAGCTGCTGCGGGAAATTCATCAACTTTGATTGACTATGAATTTTTAGACACAAATCCATTTTCTGGCATCTCCTATTACAGATTAAAACAAGTCGATTTTAATGGTGAATTCAAATATTCTGACATTGTTTCAGCGAGCGTAGAGAGCTCACGTTTTAAAGTATATCCAAATCCTACTAATAAGTGGTTAATTGTTGATGTAGCAGATGTTAAGAACACAGAGATTTCCATTTACAATGAATTAGGACAAGTGGTTAATCCTGAAATTCAGAATCATTTTGACTCTGGTTTATTGATTAATATGTCCGAGCAAGCAAATGGAATCTATTACATAATGAAAACAACGAATACAGTGACAGAAACACAAAAGATTGTGAAATTTACATCACAGTAACTGGTCAATCAAAAGTCTTTGGAAATTCAGTATCTATTTGAATCAACACTTCGCTAAAAACTTTAAGTTGCAATCTTCCCAAAATTCAAGAATTGTTTGATTCAAAGCCTGGAACGAAGGAATTTGATGAAGTTGAGTTTCTAATGGTTCTTGTTGAGCTGTACGAAGAACAACACTACAAAATTGAAGCACCCAATCCTATAGAAGCGATCAAATTCAGACTGGAGCAAATGGATATGAAACCCACGGATTTGGCTAAGTACCTCGGGTCGCGTGGAAGAGTTTCGGAGATTCTAAATAAGAAACGAAGTTTAACGCTTACAATGATAAAAAAATTACACAAAGAATTCGGAATTCCAGCTGAATCGTTGTTAGCATAACATACTCTTTTTAACTGCTTTATTAAGGAGAACACGAATCAATTTAGTTCGATAGTCCAATCAACCTTCAATTATTAGCACGAAAAGCAGTTTGGGATTTGAAGTATTGATTTTCCTCAATAATGTTACAATCTGAGTTCATTTTGTTTACTAAAAATTACAATAATTATCCTAGATAAATCTCTTATATCCATACATATCACATACAATAAAACTGAATTCTCATTATTAACTGTTAAATTTCAAAATCTTCAATATAATACGCTCCCAATACGGGAGCATACAAAAAGAAAGTAGTATCTTTGTAATTGGTATGAAAAATATTGTTGCATTACGAACATTGAAATCGCATTGGGAAAAACCGGGGCGTGAAGATTCCGAAGTTCAATTGAGAGCTTGGTATCAAGAGGCAAAACAAGCTGAGTGGAAATCTCCTAATGAAGTTAAAGATCAATACAGAAGTGCAGGCATCGTAGGAAATAATAGGATTGTGTTCAATATTTGTGGTAATAAATACAGATTGGTAGTAAAAGTTAATTATGAAGCCCAATGGATTTTTATTCGATTTGTAGGTACTCACAAGGAGTATGACCAAATTGATGTAACAACAATTTAACGTAAACAGCGTAAAGATGGAAACAAAATTAATTAAGACAGAAGCCGATTACGATTCAGCTTTGCAAAGAATTGACAAATTGTTTGATTCAAAGCCAGGAACGAAGGAATTTGATGAAGTTGAGCTTCTAATGGTTCTTGTTGAGCTATACGAAGAACAACACTACAAAATTGAAGCCCCCAATCCTATAGAAGCGATCAAATTCAGACTGGAGCAAATGGATATGAAACCCACGGATTTGGCTAAGTACCTCGGGTCGCGTGGAAGAGTTTCGGAGATTCTAAATAAGAAACGAAGTTTAACGCTTACAATGATAAAAAAATTACACAAAGAATTCGGAATTCCAGCTGAATCGTTGTTAGCATAACATACTCTTTTTAACTGCTTTATTAAGGAGAACACGAATCAATTTAGTTCGATAGTCCAATCAACCTTCAATTATTAGCACGAAAAGCAGTTTGGGATTTGAAGATTATTGACTGTGTCATTTTTTCAACGTCAAATTCTAATGTAATTCTAGAATTTGGTACGTTTCTGGATATGCACTTCGAACAATTTGCAACTGATTTAATTCTTCCACGATCGTGTTCAGATAAAAACCAATTCCGAGAGGAGCGGCATACAAATCATCATCAAGTTTTTTCAATTGATATTTTTGCAACAGGGATTCTATTTCTTTCGATTCCTCTTCCGTCAGTTCTTTTGTGTCTTTACTCCAACATATTCGCAATTGATTTGTTAGAAGTGTATTTCTATCTAAATTATGCCCTGCTGGAATATTATATGTTCTAAAACTACGTAGCTTTTCTAATATGGCATCATTTTCTGCGTCGAACGGTTCTCCTGACTTTTTCTTATAATTACTTGAATTTGGAATTTGCACTAAATTTAATTCTTCAATTAATAGATTAAATTCAGTTTCATTATTCATAAAGGGATAAATCCTAATGATTGCAGAGTCTGGATGATAAGAACGTTTGTTCCATTTTGTGTAATAAAGTGGAGTTCCAATAGGATACATTATCACGAACAATGTATCGAAATTTGGCGATTGAGTGGATTTGTATTCTAAAAATTGTTCTTCGTAACCTGGATATGAAATATGAAAACGATGCGGAACATTTTCTTCAAAAAGTAGCCTGTATTTATAGCGTGACGGCTTATCAGAATACGCTATTTGGATATTTGAATTAAAGCGTATTGACAGATTCTCATCTTTTAAAGCAGAAAATTCATTTCCATTTTGTGTACCAACAACAAGATGTTTTGATATAAACCTTTTTTCAATTGGGGCAGAAACAATCGATTTATTAGGTAAAGTATCCTTTCTGGAATAAACCGTTGTATTCGGAGGTATTGTAAGATCAATTTGTTTGAGAGGTCCATTGTATATTTCGCTCCAGTATTTCAGCTGAAATGTAGCTATATCATATTGCTCTTGATTCTTTAAGTCGAAATAGTAGGTACTTTTCCTTGAATAAAGATGCATTAATTTCTGAGCACCTTCACCACTTTTTTGTAAATATCCGGGTTTAATTTCACCTGCTTTTAATATCAATTCTACAGCTTTGTCCCAAGAATAAAACATTTGTTCTTGAGAACAATTCCTTGAATTTAAGGCGCTTAAATAAAAATCTGAAAGTATAACAAAATACGAATAGTGATTTAAACACCTTACATCAGGTGGATTTCCCAGATAGTAATCTGCCTTTGATATTAAAGAATCAGCAGTGTTACAAGAATAGTTAGCCGTGCACTTATTTTGGACATCTTTGATTACAGAATTACAGTTGTAGTCTTTGTATTGACCCATTGAAAAACTGAAATTGAAACAGAAAAACAAAAACACAAGAACTTGAATCCTCATTATTTACAGGTTATTTTAATCTAAATTTAAATAATAAATCACGATAAATCGATGAGTAGTTGCGTTATTTTAAAAAATCACCTAAAATCAATTCTAAATCTGCCATACTTTCCACGTGCGATATGTGAGCGGTTTCCGCGAGAATACTTAAATCAGCTTTCAACTATTTTTAATGTATGATTGAAAATTGGCGATATTATTATCTGAATAATCTGTCATCCCAAAAATAATCCTCGTTTCTAATCAGGGAGACCATTTTTTTAAAATCTGGATGTACCGTGTTGATTACATAGTTATGTTCCTGCGGAATAATAATAGAAGGAACTTGTAAAACCAAGGATTCTCCGTTGGTGTACCATTCATTTCCAATATTTTGTAGATATGGATATTGCGCTTCAGTTCTCCAGTCGGGCGGTAAATCTTTTATTTGAATTTTTTTAAACAAACTTTCATCATCAACTATTGATATCACCATGACTGCAAATTTTACGACAGGCATTATATGGAGATGAACCACATTTTCAAGGGTTGAAAGTGATCTGTGCTCGCCTGTATATATTACAAACTGATTATCCTTGTTCCATCGATTAGAAACTCCAGAGGCAGTTAATGATTTCGCATGCTTTTCACGTGTGATTCTAAATACTTCCATCTCTATACATTATCGCCATATTCAATTCCTGTAAGCCTGTCATCGATAAACTTAATGCCGCTTGCTGTTTCCATCAAGGTTATTGGTGTTTTCTGATTAAAATAAAAATTTTCTGTTTTAAGCCATTTTTTAAATTTTTCGGGATTTCCAAATAATTCAATCCCATGCTTAAATAAAGAGATAAGCATAATCGTGTGTTCCCTTAAGGATGGCTTGGTGACTTTTTCAGTAGTTTTATGATTTCTGAATGTTTTCTCACTGATACCAAGCCATTCTGATAATTCTCGATCATCACTATGGCTAATGGATTTTAAAATTTTGAAATAAATGTTATCACCACCAGCAACTGTTGATTGGACAATTTGAAGTATTTCATTTGAATCAAACTTCGATGGAATATCCCTTAATTTTTGCGCTTCTGTTATTCTCATATCTCAAATATAAGTAATTTTACTGAAATATGACAGTAATTTTACTGTTTTTATTTGAAAATTTAAAAGCTCACTAGGGGTTGAATACAAGGTTTTTATCTCCCATCGTCGAGGTTTTGCGCCATTGAGAAGCTAGGAGGTCTATGGATGTTTCTTATTTTAAAAAATCCCCTAAAATCAATTCTAAATCCACCGTACTTTCCACGTGCGACATGTGGGCGGTTTCCGCGAGAATACTTAAATCAGCTTTCAGGCTTTTCGATTTTTCAATCATTTCGTGCATTGGAATCACTTGATCTTGTTCGCCTTGGATGATTTTTAAATTCGAACTTAAATTTTCAGCAATTTCGAACGAATTGGGTCGATCGCGCATTGCGCTTGTGGCGTCAATGATGGCTTTTTCCGACATGTTTTGCGCAGAAAGGATGAGGTTTTGAATAAATGACTGATGTGCAGAAGCATTCGCAAATAATCCCGGAATTGCTTCGCTGATGAATCGATTTTTATTCTTTTTCACCACTTCAATCACCCGATTTCGGTCCATTTTTTTCTTCTCAGAATCTTCCCAAAAACTAGAATTTAGCAGTACTACTTTTTCAATTTTGGGATTCCGATTGCGCATTTCCAAAGCGATGTATCCGCCCATTGAATGTCCGACAATTGCAGCGGGTTCTAGTTTCAAAGCTGACATTGTTTCTTCAACCTCCTGCACCATGGCGCGAATGGAAATGTCGTCCAGTAACTCGGGAGATTTTCCGTGTCCAGGCATATCAATCAGGATTGACTGAAAATGAAAACGCTCGAGATGAAGTGACTTCCACATCTCAAGCGATTCTAAAAAACCGTGTAGAAAAACGACTGGTTTGCCGGCTCCTACGAGTTCGTAATGCAACATAAGAAATTTTACACGTTCATCAAGTCTTCAATTTCTTCCACTTCAATTGGAATTTCTCCCATCAAGTTGAATGGAGCGCCTTGGTCTTGAACCACCAAATTGTCTTCGATTCGAATTCCAAGTCCTTCGTCTTGGATGTAAATTCCAGGCTCACACGTAAACACCATTCCTGCTTGAATTGGCTGATTCCACAATCCAACATCGTGGGTGTCCAATCCAATAAAATGAGAAGTTCCGTGCATGAAATATTTCTTGTAAGCTGGCCAATCAGGATTTTGATTTTTGATGTCCGTTTGGTCAATCAACTTCAATTTAACCAATTCTGCTTCCATAATACGACCAACTTCTTTGTGGTATTCCGCCATCATTGTTCCAGGAACTAGTAATTTTTCCGCTTCTTTTTTCACATGTAAAACGGAGTTGTAAACGTCTTTTTGTCGAGCAGAATAACGCCCGTTGACGGGAATACTTCTCGACAAATCAGAAGAATAATTCGCATACTCAGCAGCAACGTCCAATAAAATCACATCGCCATCTTTACATTGTTGGTTATTCTCAATGTAATGCAACACACACGCATTTTTCCCCGATGCGATGATTGGCGTGTAGGCAAAACCTTTTGATTTATTGCGAACAAATTCGTGAATCAATTCTGCTTCCAATTCGTATTCCCAAACTCCTGGCTTGGTGAAATGCAACAGTCTTTCAAAACCTTTTTTAGTGATGTTACAAGCGTGCTGCATCAATTCCAATTCCTCTGGTTCCTTGATCGAACGCAAGAGGTGGAGGATTGGCGCACTTTTATACACTGCGTGTGCAGGAAAATCTTGTTTTACTTTCTTGACGAATCGCGCTTCGCGGGTTTCAGTTTCCACTTTTGCACGCAAATGTTCGTTGGTATTCAGGTAAATACCTTCCGCTTCCGCCATTAGTTCCTTGAAAATAGTTGGGAATTGTTCCAACCAATAAACCGTTCTGATACCAGAAGTTTCAAAGGCCGTTTCTTTGGTTAATTTCTCTCCTTCCCAAATTGCGATTAGTTCAGAGGTTTCTTTTAGAAATAACATTTCACGGTGTTTTTCATTCTTGCAATCTGGGAAAATCACCAAAATACTTTCTTCTTGATCGACACCAGATAAATAGAAGATGTCGCGATGTTGCGCAAAAGGCAAGGTACTATCCGCAGAAACGGGATAAATATCGTTGGAGTTAAACACAGCCAGCGTGTTACTGTTCATTTTTTTGGAGAATTTCGTTCTGTTTTTTACGTAGAGCGAACTATGGATGCGATCGTATTTCATTTCGTTATTTTTATTTTTTTGTCACTCTAAAGGTAAGAATTTTCGTTTGGGTAGGTGGTTATTTAGGAATTATTTGTGAGTTGTGGGAAAAAAAGTTTAGCCACGGATGCACGGATTATCTGCGATGCTGCCTGTGGCGGTAAAATGGAGGGTGTGTTAGATTATTGCGTGGAAATTTCACAGATTAAATGAATGCCAGCATTCAATCAGTGGAATTTGGGTCTGTTTTTCCAAAAAAATAAATCCGTGCATCTGCTTCGGCAAATGCTTAGCACAGGCGTGGCTAAATAATCACGTATGATTTTCCAAAAAAATCCGTGGTTAAAAAATGCTGGTAATTATATTAGATGACTTCGTAATTTTCTCTTTAATTTGGGCGTTATATTCCAATTTAAATTGGTATATAGAGATAAATTTGAACTGAAAAGATATGACTACTCGCAACACATTAACAACAATAGATTCATTTCAAAGCGATTTAAAACTTGTGAAAGAATTGGTGTTTGACCCATGTGGTTTTGATATGTCAAGCCCAAAGTTACATTCTGAAAGCACGGAATACGGAGCTTGTTCATTTTCCCTCAACGGAATGAAAATTCAATATCGTGTTTCTAAAATTACGCCTAAGAAGGTTGGACAGTTTGTGTCGATTTGGAAGAGAAACCAAGACGGAATAACGGCGCCGTTTGATATATCTGACGACATCGATTTTATCATCATCACCACGAAATGTGACGAAAAAATGGGTCATTTCATTTTCCCAAAAGCAGTTTTAGTCAACAAAGGAGTCGTCACCACAAAAGGAAAAGGAGGAAAACGTGGAATAAGAGTTTATCCACCGTGGGACTTGGTGACCAATAAACAAGCAGCGAAAACGCAGATTTGGCAAATGAAATATTTTCTGCCCATCCAAAAGAACAATAAAATCGACATCGATTTGGCAAAGAAATTATTTACAGAAACCAATGAAAGTGAAGGTTGAAAAAATTCAATCGTAGTGAAATCTACACTTTGCAATTAGAATTTGATTCTCTTCAAATCGATAAATTAACCGGTGCTCTTCGTCAATTCTTCTCGACCAAAAACCAGCATATTTATGTTTGAGTGCTTCGGGTTTTCCAATTCCTTCGAAAGGATGTCGTGAAATGTCCTTCAAAAGTTCGTTAATCCGTTTCAGCTTTTTCTTGTCTGTTTTTTGCCAATACAAATAGTCTTCCCACGACTCATCAACGAAAACACATTTCATTCTTCAATCAAATCTTTAGAGAACGAATTTCCATTTTTTAATTTTTCAATTGCTGAATCCAATCTCAATTCATTGCTTCTAGAAGATAATTCATGATTGGTAGCCATCAAAGAGTTGTATTCTTCTAAGGAAATGACAACAATTCCAGAATCTTTTCCACGATTTACAATCAAGGTTTCAAAATTTTTTGAAACGCGGTCCAAATATGACTTGATGTCTTTCCTAAATTCTGAAACCGATGTAATAATCATTTTGTACTGTTTTACGTACAAATATACGTACAAATTGTCTTGAAAAATAATGTTCTTGATAAAATTACTGTGAGAAAAATCTTTGGCTGTGGATTTTCTCGTAATCTGCTTCGCGAACATAGGTTAAAATCGACGTTCATTCCTAGCTGCACTTAATATAGATGTATTACAATTAAATCCGGTAAATTTGAGAATGTTCATCAAAAAGAGAAATCCGTGGCTGAAAAATGCTGGTAATCACAAGGCAAAGGTATTTAACTTTTCAGAAGTCAGCAATTCTAGAATTCCCGCTTTATAATTGGCGGTGGATTTATCCGCCGCAAATAAAAGTAAGGAATATTTCGTTTTTGGCATGTGTTTTTGATAAAAAACCATGACAAAAATCTTTTTTGAAGACATTCTTTTTAAATGCGTATGCCCTCCTTGCAATCTTCCAAAAATTCATTCCATTCAAATTTTATTATATTTGTTAACACATGCTCCAAAAAGAATTTGCTTATGAATCTGAAGTCCATTTTCTCGTTATTTTTACTAATCGGTATTTTTTCTGCTTGTAAAAGTGAAGAAGAGCCTGTTATCAAGGAAGTTGAAGCGGAAAATTATTACGAATTTATCAAATACGATTTTTCTGAATATGGCTTAAACATCAACATGATGTTGCCAGATGAAACAGCGAACATTGGAGCTTCCACGAAACCGGATGTAAAACACGATTTAGATGGTTTCAAATGGGAAATTCAAATCGGACCTAATTTTGGATTCATCATCGATGATTTTGGAGAAGAAAAAGAGAAAGTTAGTGAGAAAATGGCGAATTTAAAAAGTGTTCATTTCATGGATGTAGAATATTTGATTAAGGAAAAAGATTTCATCGTTTACGAAACAAAATTGAAAATTTCGGGTGAAGAAGCGTCCCCAATCACGCAAGTAAAAGAACACATTTCTTATCACGTTTACGCCCAGAAAACCATTGATGGTTATACTTACGTATTCAGAAGTAGGGAAGAAGGCGTTGCTAAAAACATCGTAGAAATTATGGCGAAATCATTTCGCTCGGTGAAGGAGAATGTGAAATAAACGGGATGTTTGTTGCCATCTGACATAAAACTTAAAATCGCTAAATCGCAATATTGCAATGTGCCAATTTTGTTGTATCTGGATTTGCATCAACATTTTCATCTCCATCAATCTCCTACATGTCATTTGATTTTTACAAACCTGACAACAATCATCTATTTTCTTATGTAAATCAGTTCTAAATAAGTGGAAAATTGTGTAATTTTGAAGCATATTAAAATGATCATGGCAATCAACAGAGAACAAATACTGGAAGTTTTAGGAACTATCATCGAACCAGATTTAAAAAAAGACATCGTTTCTCTCAATTTAGTAGAGGCAATCGAAATAAAAGACGGAGAAATATATTTATCAATACAAATCGCCAATCCTGCTTTGCATGCTAGAAAAAGAATGCAAGAATTGGTAGAGTTCAATTTGCGCCAAAAACACGGGGCGGATTTGAAAATTCAAACCATCGTAAAAGGACTACCTTCAGATGCTGTTCAGGCAAAAAGAAGAATTTTACCAGATGTCAAAAACATCATCGCAATCGCTTCTGGAAAAGGAGGTGTTGGAAAATCTACCATCACGGCAAATTTAGCGGGTGGATTGGTGAAAGCTGGTTATAAAGTTGGTGTCGTGGATGCGGATATTTATGGACCTTCCATGCCAACGATGTTCGACCTTGTAGGCGAAAGACCTGTTATGGTAGAAGTTGACGGAAAACAATTGATTAGTCCGCTCATGAGTTATGGCGTGAAAATGTTATCCATTGGTTTTTTTACGGAACAGGACAACGCTGTAGTTTGGAGAGGACCGATGGCTGCAAAAGCCTTGACCCAAATGTTTACCGATGCTCATTGGGGCGAATTGGATTATCTGCTAATCGATTTACCGCCAGGAACAGGCGATATTCACTTGTCTCTAGTACAAACAGTTCCGTTGGATGGTGCTGTGATTGTTAGTACGCCACAAGAAGTCGCTTTGGCCGATGCTCGACGTGGTGTGAACATGTTTAAATTAGACACCATCAACGTTCCCGTTGTTGGTATTGTTGAAAATATGTCGTGGTTTACACCAGCAGAATTACCCGACAATAAATATTACCTTTTCGGAAGAGATGGCGCAAAGAACTTAGCGGAAGGAATGGGCGAGACCTTGTTAGGTCAAATTCCATTGGTACAAAGTGTCCGCGAAGCGGGAGATGTGGGTCGACCAGCTGTTTTTCAGGAAAATACGGCGATTTCAAAAGAAATTGACGAATTAGTGCGTACCTTTGTGAATGGCGTAAAAGCGGCAAAATTAAAAAATCCAAAAAAGTAATAGCATGGTATTAGATATTGATGATTTAACGATCAAGGTGAACGCTTCCATTGACAGTTTACGTCCGCATTTGGAGGTAGATGGAGGAGACATGGAATTGGTTGAAATTACGCCTGAAGGAATTGTAAAAGTTCGTCTGCTTGGAGCTTGTAGTGATTGTACCATGAGTTTCATGACTTTGAAGGCGGGGTTAGAAGAAGCAGTTAAAAAAGTGGCGCCAGAAATCACTTCGGTGATTGCGATAAATGCCTAACTTCTAACTGAAATTATTTTAGATAAACAAAAAACACACAGAGATGAAAAATTTATTAATGGTATTTACAGTTGCCTTTTTATCAATCGTAACTTCTTGTTCTTCAGATCAGAAAGTAGAGAAGCAATTAGCATCCACAGAGAAAGAAGTAATCGCAAAACCGGTAGCGAATAAAGAAATGACCATTGAAGTAATGGGAATGGTTTGTGAAAAAGGTTGTGGCAGTTCGATTCGCAAAGAGATGAAAGCGACAAATGGTGTTACCAAAACTTCGTTTGATTTTGAAGAAGACAGGGAGGTAAATGTTGCAACCATTGCTTTTGACGATACTAAAATTTCCGAAGAAGAAATCATTTTGGCGTTGACAACCATGAATGAGCACCAATTTTCAGTGGGTAAACACACTGTTAAATCCCTTGAATAATCTAAAGATTCTAAAAAAACGTGAAGATAGCATACAGGGAAATTGGTTCTGGACAACCTTTTATCATTGCGCATGGTTTATTTGGTTTTTCAGATAATTGGCAATCTCACGCCAATAAATTAGCAGATTATTACCGTGTTATTTTAGTTGACCTGCGCAACCATGGTCATTCAGACTGGTCGGATGTTCATACTTATGATGCCATGGCGGATGATTTATTTGAGCTGATTCAAGATTTGGAATTGGAAAATGTCATTCTAATGGGACATTCCATGGGTGGAAAAACCGTGATGCGTTTTGCACAGAAACACGAAGATCTTTTAGATAAACTGATTGTGGTTGACATGGGGATGAAACAATATCCGATGCACCACAGAGATATCATTGATGCCATTCATGCAATTGATTTGAACAGGATTAAAACACGAAGTGAAGCGGACAAAGCTTTAGCAGAAAATATATCCTCAATCGGAATTCGACAGTTTCTATTAAAAAACCTTTATTGGAAAGAAAAAGGCCAACTGGCGTGGCGGATGAATGTCGAAATTTTAGAACGGGAGATGCCAGAGATTTTAAAAGCTTTAGAATTTAAAGAAATTTTCACGCCAACTTTATTCATCCGTGGCGAAAAGTCGAATTACATCTTGGATGAAGATTGGGAAGACCTTGAAAATAATTTTCCAGACAGCGAATTGGTTTCCATTCCAAATGCGGGACATTGGGTTCATGCTGAAGCACCAAAAGAATTTACTGAAGCGATTTTAAGTTTTTGTTTGAGGTAAAACTACAACTTTCAATCGCATACATATCACCAAAAAATTAAGCACCAGATGAGTGAAAAAAGAACAGAGTTAACGGATTTAGGAGAATTCGGTTTAATCGATCAATTGACCAATCAGTTTACAACTCACATTCCAACAACCATTAAAGGGGTTGGCGACGATGCAGCGGTTATATCCATTTCGGAAACGGAAGCGATGTTGATTTCCACAGACATGTTGCTTGAAGGAATTCACTTTAACTTAATGTACACGCCTTTAATGCACTTGGGATACAAAGCGGTAATGGTGAATCTTTCCGATATTTTCGCAATGAATGGAGAGGCGCAACAAATTACAGTTTCCATTGCAGTTTCTAATCGTTTTCCCTTGGAAGCGTTGGAAGAATTATATGCCGGAATCAAAAAAGCATGTGATTTTTACAAAGTCGATTTAATTGGTGGCGACACGAGTTCATCGCTATCTGGTTTGATGATCAGCATTACAGCTATTGGAAAAGTTCAGAAAAAAGATGTAGTTTACCGAAGTGGCGCCAAAGAAAACGACTTATTGGTTGTTTCTGGCGATTTAGGAGCCGCTTACATGGGCTTGCAACTTTTGGAAAGAGAGAAAGAAGTTTACAAAGCGAATCCCGATATTCAGCCTGATTTGGAAGGAAATGACTATTTGTTAGAGAGACAACTAAAACCCGAAGCGCGACAAGATGTAATCGCGTATCTGAAAGAATTGCAAATTAAACCCACATCGATGATTGATGTTTCGGATGGTTTGGCTTCTGAAGTATTTCACATTTGTAAATCGAGCAAAGTTGGTTGTACAATTTACGATGAAAAAATTCCCATCGATGCGAAAACTTCGATGACCGCTTTGGACTTTAATTTAGACCCTTCGATGTGTGCCTTAAACGGAGGTGAAGATTACGAATTGCTCTTCACCATCTCCATGGAAGACTTTGATAAAATCAAAGGAAATCCCCATTTTACGATCGTTGGCCACATAACTGATTCAAGCAATGGGATCAATTTAGTAGATAAGCAAGGCGCTCAGATTCCTTTGCAAGCGCAAGGATGGAAAGCGTTTTAGTTAATTACCTTAAATCCGCAGACCACAAATTTTGAAAATTAATTTCTTTTAGCGATTGT
>CAZAVP010000032.1:0-38297 GCA_964488745.1 uncultured Chryseobacterium sp.
TTTTTCTAGCTTTTAGCGTTGAAATCAATGTTTATTCTTGAAATTCCGTATAACGAGTGGCTTTACCCAATTGGGTTTATTTCCACTACAAATTATTCTAGTTAATTTATTCAAAATCAACAACAAATCCGTTTTCAAACGTATATCGTTTATTTCAACCATTTCAAATCCTAACAATTTCATAGCAGTCGTTGATTATAATTCCTGTAAATATATAAATTCCAACAAGACCTCCAACAATTCAAGCGTGTTTTAACCTATGCAGTTAGCTAATTAAGCAACGAAACCCTAAAAAACTTAGATTTATCCAAATAAAAGTTGCGTTTATTCCCGATTTTGGATGGCTTTACGCAACTGCTTCCCAATTTGAAATTTAATTTAGGGCAGTAGAATTAGTAATCTTGTATTTTACTAATACATAAAACCAAATAGCCAAACTGGGATGATGTTTCCAAAACCGATTTCGATGCCATCTTTGGCTACGTAAGCGTTTTCAATTTGTGCGATTTGTTTTTTTGTTTTATTCTTTCCTCCTATTTCAAACGTGTGTTTTTGGTCAATGATGAAATCGGCAATTTCTGAGCGATTAATTTCGTGTATCCCTTTAAATTGATTGAGGAAAAAAGTTTCTCTTACATTACCAATGTTAGCGTTTTCATTCGCCAGCGCATACATGAGATTGGTGTTGTTTAGATACAGCTTTTCAGGTTTTGTTAAAACTCCAATTCCCGATGTATCTTTATACAACTCATTGACCAATCCTGCTCGTTCGAGTACTTTGATGCTTTTAACCAACATGTTGCGTGAAACACCAACCTTTTCACTCAATTTGGTAATGTTTGGGGTAAAAGGTGCGCTTGAAGCAATGCTTATAAGTAGTTTTTTTAATTTCACCAAGGTATCATAATTGATGTCTTCTACTGCGTTGATGTCTATTTCGATGATTAAATTAATCGTATTTCGGAGCTTTTGAATGTATAGGTCTTCATTTTCTTTATAATATGGATACGCGCCAATTTTAAGGTATTTTTCAAACAAAGGCAACGGTTTTATTTCTGCTAAAAGTTTCGTTGCAATCTCTTGATGGTGTTGGATTATTTCTAAAAACGCATGTCGTTCAATCGGTATTTTTGTTTCAAAAAGGATAAACTCTCTAAAGGATAGTTCTTTTAAGTCGTATGCAATTGCTCTTCGACTTAAATCCGATTCTGATTTGTAAATTTCAAGCATCGATGACGAGGTGAATATTACCTTCAGTTCGGGAAAATTATCGTAAATTAATTTTATCTCTCTGGACCAATTGGGATATTTGTGAACCTCATCAAGCAATAAATGCGTTCCGCCAAACTGTGTAAATTGCTTTGCTAAAGCATACAATTTATTGTCGAAAAAATAAAGATGATCTAAACTGACATACAAGGTGGTTTGCATGGGTAAATTCAATTTAGCAAGTTGCAATAATATAGTTGTTTTTCCTGCACCTCTTGCACCTCGTATCGCAATTAAACGATTATTCATATCAATTTTATGGAGAAGATATCGTTGTATTTCCAGGGATGTACGTGCGATTTTTGTTTGAGATTCAAAAAATAAATTTTCCATAATGCTTCTTATATAAAACAAATGTACAACATATTGTTAACTGTAAAAAGCAATTTAACTTAAATATTGCTTTTTAAAGAAAGCATTTTTAGCTAAAACAGTTATTTCTGGGTTTTTCACTCACAATAATCACAATAACTGAAGAAACTTGGTTTGTGCATAAAAGGCGTTTCTGTGTCGTAAACATCATGCAACAGCATTTCAAAAACGGCTGGAAATAAGTCGATTGCTTCCGAAATGTTGCCATCTCCTAACTGAATTCCAAACGGACTTTCTTTGTAACTGACGAAAGAAACAATGGCGCATTCGTCGGGAATAACGTTGTATTTCTTCTTATAAAGGAAACAATAAACCAAGAGTTGAAAGAAGTGTTTGGAACTTTTACACCGTTCGTATAGGTTGATTTCATCCATTGGATTTTTAGCATTAAACTTATATCCAACGTCCTTGCTTTCTACTTTACCAGTTTTGTAATCGATGATTCTAATTTTTCCGTCGCGAGAGTCGATGCGGTCAACGAATCCTTTCAGACGAACTTTTTTCCTTTGTCCTAAAATGGTAACTTCCATTTCGTGAACCAATTCTTCTTCCAACGATTCGATGAAAATGGGCGCAGAAATGGCTTCTGTTAACAGCATTTTTTCTTGCTGTAGAAAACGTTTCGTCAAATCGTTCGCCATGGTAAAACTCAAGTAGTTTTTTCCTTTTTCGAAAGATTCTGGATTGTTGCCAAAATGTTTGCTAAACTTTTCTCGCAATACCAAGTCGTATCTTTTCAACATTTGTTCAATGTCTTCGGCATGAAGTGCTGGCGGTTGCGGATTGACCAACGTTCCTTCTTGATCTCTTCGTGAAAACGATTTGAATAAGTCTTCCAGAGTTTCGTGGATGAAGGTTCCAAACGTGCTGCTTTCTACTTCTTCTTCTACTTTTTTATCTTCTCCAAATTTGAGAACGTATTTGTAGTAAAAATCCAATGGACAAGTAAGGAAGGTTTTAATCCCGCTGGCGGAAGTTCCTTTTTCGAACAATTCGTCTAATCTTTCGATCAACTCTGGTGTTTTTTGAATTTCAGTGATTTGCGTTTTCGAATCGGCATTGTCAATGGAATAATCTCTTTTGATTAATTCAATTTTTTTGTTGGTTCGCGAAAGTTCCAATTCCAATTGCATCAAATAGCGACTTGGTTCGTTGGATCCAACAGATTCTGAAGAAGTGGTGTACGTGATGTACATTTCTTTGCATTGATGCAGAAGTCTATAAAAGTGATGTGCAAATAATCCTTGTTTTTGTCGCGGAGTTGGCAAGCCGAAATACCTTCTCAAGTCCATCGGAATCATGGTTTGAATTGGGTTGTTCGGTGGCATTTTTCCTTCGTTCATTCCGAGAACCAAGATCCGTTCAAAATCCAACAATCGGGTTTCTAACAATCCCATTACTTGCAAACCTTCAATCGGATTTCCGTAATAAGCGATGCTTTTATTGGTCCATTGTTGGTTGAAAAGTGTTTTCAACGTTCGCAGCGACATCGTCGGAACTCCAGCTTGGATACAGTTTTGAAAGTCGATAATCGCATGGTCAAAATTTTCAAGCAAGGCTTTTTCAAATTCGTTTTCTTGGTGTAGCAAAGGATGAATCATTCGATTCAATTTTCGAATGAGCTCAATTCCAACTTGCCAATTATTATTCCACGGCGTGTACAATAAAGTGATGAGCTTTTTTACCTTTGGAGGAACATCTAATTTCTCTGGATTTTGGAAAATGGCATTGTACCGATTGATTTCTTTTTCGCGGTATTGAATTGATTTTACATCCGCTTCGTCCAAAATTGCAATTACAAAAGGGTGATTCCAAATGGTGAATAAATCTTTGTAATATGCACTCGTTCGCTTGTTTTTATCGATTCCTTCTTGAATTCTAAAAATCAAATCCACCCACGTTCGAAGCGAACTATTTTTCATCGGCAATCCCAAGGTAATGTTGGCAACGCCCACTTTTTTAGGAATGTTTTTCAACATCGGTACAATCAAAGATTCGTCGGCCAACAGAATCATTGTTTTATTGATTTCTTCTTTGGACAATTCTTCTAAAATCGAACCCACCACTTTCGCTTGACCGGTTGTTTGAGAACAAGCAATCAATTCGATTTTCTTCCGCCCGCTCGTCAAAGAATCCTGAATAAATGGAAGTTTTGTCACGGCCAATTTTTCCATCGTTTCACGCATGAACATTCCAGCCTCGTGATTTTTATCTTTTAAATAATATTCATCTGCATCCAAAATAATTTGCGCGCGCCCCATTTTATCCAATTGTTTGAATATGCTCAATTCCGCTTCAGATAAGGCATTGAAACCCGCAAAAATAAATTGTGCGTTTTTATTTTTTTGAAAAACCACGTCGATGTTTTCAGCTACCTTGCGATATGCTTTTCCCATGTAGGTGGTTTTATTCTTTGCCAAGGCGATGTTAAATTCTTGATACAAAGTCGGTAGTCGTTCCCAAAACGCTAGAAATTTTTGTTGATTTTCGGAGAGTTTATCGGTATCAAAACTCCAGTTTTCAATTTCCTTGATGTCTTTTAGGTTTCTAAAAAGTTGTTTGTCGTCAATCAGATAACGATCCAATTCATCAAAATCAGAAATTAAAATTGTTCCCCATTTAAGGAATTCGTCGAATGAAACCCGATTTTCGCTTTTCGCATGTTTCTCATGAATTTCAAATAAAATCAGCAGTAAACGAATTTTATCCAAAACCGTTTCGGATGTCAATTCTTGAATCCAGCTGTAAATTGTCTTAATATCAGGCGAAATAATCGGATGTCCATAAGCTTCAAAAAGTGCTTTTTGTAAATAGTGAACGGCTCGTTGAGAAGGCAAAATGATCACCCAATTTTCGAGGTTAACGGAATTATTCTTGATGTGTTCAGCTACTTGGTCAACGAATTTCTGCATGATTGAAACTTTAGACTTTAAAAATACAAAAGAAAAAAGAATGGGAAAGCTTTAGCCACGGATGCACGGATTTTTTTTGAAGATCACGTGGATACATTCCCGAATTGCACTGATAGAATGCCAGCATTCTTAATTTAATCCGTGTAATTTGAATGTCCACGTAAAAATTTTAATCCGTGAATCCGTGGCGATACTTTCATTCTTCTTATAACACGTCAAAAATTTAATTCGTGACCGCGCAGAGCTACGAAGGAAATCCGTGGCAGATGCTCAGCACAAGCGTGGCAAAAAAATTTACTGCACACAAAAAAAGCGCGAAACGGGCGTTTCGCGCTTTTAAACTAACCTAACCTAACTACTACTACTTATGAAAACTAATCTATCATTGCTTTTCAAAACTTGTGCCAGTATTTAAACTGATTCTCATTTCGATTGGAATGATATATATTAATAACGGCGGTATTTTAAGTTTATTATCGAACTTTTAAATTTTAACAGAAAATTAGCATAAAACGACCTTTTTGTGTAATTTTTAACAAAAACCGAATGGTTAGCAGAGATTTTAGTAGCTGAGTGTACGACAGAAACCAAGTCGTACCAACAAAATTTGCCGTATTGTGACGATTTGACTCCAAATTCAATTAATTTTCAAAATCTAATCTTTAAAAATTGTATTTTTGTGTCATGTTGATAGAACAATTGATAGGAGATTTGTTGCTGCGCCACAATTGCGTGGTTGTTCCGTCGTTTGGTGGATTTGTTGCCAAGCAGTCATCTGCTATAATTGATTATAAAACGGGTGTAATGCATCCACCAAAAAAATCGCTTCTATTTAACAAACAATTGATTAACAATGATGGCTTACTGGCTTCCGCTTTGGCGAAAGAAACTGGTGAAACCTTTGACGAAGCAACTTCTGCAATTCAAAAACAAGTAATTTCTTGGAATAAAGCTTTGCACGCCGGAGAAAGAATCAACTTAGAGAACATTGGATTTTTATTTCTAGATCAAGAGAAAAACATCGGTTTTGAACAAGATCGTTATTTCAATCTTTTACTTCAATCTTACGGTCTGGGGAAAGTTCATTTTATTAGTGAAGAAGATATTCAATTGGTTTCTCAACCAACAACCGTTATCAATCCGATTGAAAAAGAAGGAAGTATTCTTGAAATGCATCCAACAGCAATTCGTCCGATTGAAAGAACCTTAGAAGTTCTTCAGAATGAAAAATCAGCTGTGCCAGTTCGCCATTCAAAAATTTGGAGATACGTTGCTGCGGCTTCCATGATCCCATTCTTGTTTTATTCCTATTGGATTCCGATGCAAACCAAAGTTTTAGAATCAAAAATTATTTCAATTAATGATTTCAATCCTTTTCACAAAACTGAACAAAATAACACTTATAAAGCAAAAGCTAGCAAATTGAATGTTGATTCTAGCTCCTTGACTAAAATTTCTGTTCAAGAAGAATTAGATAAACTTCCAGCTAATGTTAAAACGTGGTCTTATCAATTCGATGAGAATTTATATATGCCATTAAAAACAGATAAAAACGAAGAAGCTATTTCGAATGAAATTGAAAACAACATTATTTCAACACCAGAAGTTCATACAACAGGAACGAATGAGTATGTGATTGCCAATTGTTTTTCAAGCGAAGAAAATGCAACTAATTTTGTCGAAACTTTAAAATCAAAAGGATTTCAAGCACAAATTGTTGATGTTAAAGGTGGACTTCATCGGGTAAGTGCTGGAAAAATTACTAATTCTTCAGATTTACAAACGCTTCAATCGAAATTAGAAGAAATGAACGTTCAGGGTTCATGGGTTTTGAAAATCAAGAAATAATTCAGAAATAGATAAATTTTAATTTTATCCCCCAACTAAAGCTGGAGGGAATTGAATTGTAAATGAAAAATAATCTTAAATCAAATAATTATTGATTTTAAATTGGAATGGCGTTTATTCTTAAATGTGATTTTTAAGTCTAGTACATTAAAATGATTTTAGCTCCCCATAACTCTCAAACTGTTATTTGTTTGTAGGTTTTATTAACTTTACCAGAATCAAACTTATAGAAATATGAAGAAATGGATTTTTTCCGTCGGAATGTTATTTATCTCCGTTGGACTTTTTGCTCAAGTTAAAAATACAGCAGATAGTAAATATGAATTTACTAAAATTGTACATTTAGATGCCACCCCTGTTCAAAGTCAAGGAAATACGGGAACTTGCTGGAGTTTTTCAGCTTTGTCTTTTTTTGAATCTGAAATGATCCGAAAAGGAAATAAAACACCAGATCGCTTATCAGAAATGTATGTATCGCGTAAAGCTTACGAAGGAAAAGCGGAAAAATTTATTCGCATGGATGGCAAGTCTAACTTTTCGGAAGGTGGTGCTTTTCACGACATTCCTTATGTGTTTAAACATTATGGGATTGTACCTGAACAAATTTACAAAGGATATCACGGAGAAACTCAAAAATACAACCACAGTGAAATGTTTAGTGTGTTGGACGGAGCGGTACAAGGAGTTTTAAAATACAGTACCAATTTAAAATCAGGTGCAACCTTATCTCTATCATGGAAATCAGCAGTTAACAGCGTATTGGATGCTTATTTTGGGAAAGATGTTCAAGAATTTGAATTCAAAGGAAAAAAATATACGCCAAAAACCTATTTCAATTCTTTGAATTTAAATATCGATGATTATGTATCCATTACTTCCTTCACCAACCACGATTTGTACAGCATTTGTCAATTAGAAATTCAAGATAACTGGGGCGCTGGAATGAGTTATAATGTTGCTTTCGATGATTTATACAAAATCGCCGAATACGCTTTGAAAAATGGATATACCATTGCTTGGGCTTCGGATGTGTCTGAAAAAGGTTTTAGTTTTAAAAACGGAATTGCCATTTTCCCAGAAGATTTATCAACGATTGATGTGAGCGGAAAAGACAATAAAAACTTTTCGGATGGTGGAGCAGATCGAAGTTCCAATGCTTTTATGTCGCCTGTAAAAGAAATTACGGTAACACCAGAAAATCGTCAAGAAGGATATGACAATAAAACAACTACAGACGACCACGGCATGCATATTACAGGATTATACAAAGATCAAAATGGCACTAATTATTTTTTAGTAAAAAACTCCTGGGGAACCAATAATTACCCACAAGGATACTTGTATGTATCTGAAACTTATTTCAAATACAAAACCATTAATTTTTACTTACACAAAGATGGAATTCCAAAAGAAATCCGTAAAAAATTAGCCTTATAAAGGTTCTAAATACTTGTTTTTTTATTTAAGCAGGGTGTAATTGTAGATTATTTAAATTTTAGTTATATTTACAACTGATAACCAATCAAAAACTATTTAACTGATGGAAAGATTAACCCCAGCTGAAGAACAAATAATGCTTCGACTTTGGAAATTAGAAAAAGCAACTGTTAAGCAGGTTTTGGATTTATATGAACATCCAAAACCTGCTTATAATACGATTTCCACTATCATACGTATTCTAGAAAGAAAGAAATTTGTCAAACACAAATCGGTTGGAAGAGGATTTATTTATTCTCCGAAAATATCCCTTTTAGAATACAGAGAATATTTGTCAAATCACTTATTGGCGAATTATTTTGAAAATGACCGCAAAGAAATTACTTCATTTTTTAATTACAGTCACGATTTAAGTGAATTACTCAAGGTTTAAAAATTATTAAAAAGCTAAATAGAAAGCTGTTCACTAAAAATGAGCGGCTTTTTTTATTCCGAGCGAAATCCAATCTTTTGTAGGTGATTGATTAATTCACTAAAAATTTCGTAATTTTATCCAAAATAAGAGAAATATGGGATGTACCAGTTGTGGCTCTGGAGGTGGAACTCCAAGAGGATGTCAAAATAATGGAACCTGTAGCTCTGGAGGATGTAATAAATTAGGTGTATTTGATTGGTTGGGAAACATGGATTTACCAAATGGTCAAACACCATACGACATAGTTGAAGTTCGCTTCAAAAACAGTAGAAAATTATTTTACCGAACCAACAAAGATTTCACAGTTCAAGCTGGAGATGTTGTTGTGGTAGAAGCCAGCCCAGGTTATGATATGGGTGTGATTTCTGTTGTGGGTGAACTTGCCAGAATACAGGTTAAAAAGAAAGCTCCAGGATTAAAATCTGTTGAAGCTAAGAAAATATATCGTATTGCAAATCAAGAAGATATTGATAAGTGGAGAAAAACAGCTGATCTTGAAAAAGAAGTATTGTTTCAATCACGAACCTTGGCCGTAAATCTCAATTTGAATATGAAAATTTCAGATGTAGAATATCAAGGCGATTTAACAAAAGCTACTTTCTATTATACTTCTGAAGATCGAGTGGATTTCCGCCAATTAATCAAAGACATGGCTGATAAATTCAAAATCCGAATTGAAATGCGTCAAATTGGTTCTAGACAAGAGGCAGCCCGTTTAGGGGGTATCGGTTCTTGTGGAAGGGAATTGTGTTGCTCAACTTGGTTAACTGATTTTAGAAGCGTTTCTACATCGGCAGCAAGGTATCAACAGTTATCACTTAATCCACAAAAATTAGCTGGTCAATGTGGTAAATTAAAATGCTGTTTAAACTACGAATTAGACATGTATTTAGATGCCATTAAATCGTTTCCTTCGATTGAAAACAAATTGTACACTGAAAAAGGAACCGCTTTTCATATCAAAACCGATATTTTTAAAAGATTGATGTGGTATATGTATGAAGGAGGTGGATCAGGTATGATTTCATTATCTCCTGAACGTGTAGCAGAAATTCGTGAATTAAACATCAAAAAACAAAAACCACAAGATTTAATTGATTTTACAAAACAAGAAAAAATTATTACGGAATCAGAATACGCAAATGTAGATGAACAAGATAATTTAAATCGTTTTGACAATACATTCAAAAAACATAAAAAGAAAAAGAAACCAAACCGTCCACAAGGATCAAATTCAAATGCAATTGGCAAGAAAAATGAAAATTCTCAAAGCTCAGAAATTAAAAATTTGAATTCAGCTCCAAAAAAACAAAGACAAAAGCCCAAACCAAAAGTTGAAGGTGAAAAAACTCAAAATTCAACCCCTTCAACACAAACAGGTGGTGAAATAAAGGCTGGTGCACCCAAAAAGAATAAAAGAAGAAGACCACCCAGAAAAGAGAATCCAAAAAATGATGGTAAAAATCAATCAAATGAATAAATTTATTTTTGTTTTAACTATTTCATTGCTTGTATTTCTAACAAGTTGTATGGAACAATCTGTATATCAAAAATCATATTCTTTTAAAAATAAT
The DNA here is from genome assembly GCA_964488745.1 of uncultured Chryseobacterium sp. Lineage (GTDB taxonomy): Bacteria > Bacteroidota > Bacteroidia > Flavobacteriales_D > Crocinitomicaceae > JAQVCM01. The sequence continues at coordinate 9,888 of CAZAVP010000032.1, forward strand.
CAATGGGATTTTAAGGCAAAACCTTCTTTTAAGGTAACAATTGAAGATACCTCTAAAACGTATGATTTTACCATTACATTTCGTACAACAACAGATTATGAATACAACAACGTGTGGTTTTACCTCAACACAACTACACCTGATGGAGAAAAAGCAAGAGAACCCTTTGAAATGAAAATTACCAACCCAGATGGTTCCTGGATAGGAAAAAAAACGGGAACTATTGTTGAAACAGAATTGTTTTTTAAAAGTAGAAAACTCCCTAAAAGGGGAATTTATTCCTTTTATTTAGAACAAGGAATTACGGAACCTAATTTAAAAAACGTGTTGGACGTTGGATTGAGAGTAGATTTCAATTCAAAAACTAACTAAACCAATTTAATTCTTTTCTTTAAATCATCATAAAAAGATCCTCCAATTGGCAGGGTCTTTTTATTGTTCTCTAAATGAAGATTAGGATGTTCTATTGAGCTAATTTTATCGATGCGAACAATGAAAGATCTATGAATTCTTAAAAATTCTTCGTTCCCCATTTTCTTTTCAATTTCTTTCATCGTAGAATGAATCGTGTAACGAGAATCAATGGTGTTAATTACTACATAATCTTTTAAAGCCTCAATAAAATAAATGTCTTTTGTTTGTAGCTTTAATAATTTCCCATTGGATTTTACAAAAATAAAACCATCATTAAATTCTTCTTTTACATCTTTTATTACCAAGGTGCTGTTTTCTTGTTCCTTTTCAAATTTATACAACACCATTTCAATGGTTGCTTGTAAATCTTGCTCTTTAAAAGGTTTTATGATGTAACCGTAAGGTTCGGCTTTTTTTGCTTTATTTAAAGTTGCTTCGTCTGCGTATGCAGTTAAAAATATGACAGGGATATTGTAATTCTCTTTGATATTTTTAGCTGTTTCTATCCCATTCAAATCTCCTTTTAACATAATATCCATCAATACAATGTCTGGGGATTCGCTTTTAACAAGAGCAAGTGCTTTTTCTCCAGTAGAGGCAGCTCCAACCACTTTATATCCTAATTTCGTTAAGGTATTTTGGATGTCTTTCGAAACAATGGATTCATCCTCAACAACCAGTACATTTACTTTTAACATATTTTTATTTTTATGCTTTCCAAAGTTAATTAAATTTTTTGTTTAAAAATATTCTTTTAATAAACCTTAGCTTTTATTAAGAAATAATAACTTAATAATTAATTCATACTCAATGTATTTAAAATTTTAAGTTTATTATTTTAATTTTCATATAAATTGCATCTATTTATCTAACTTTTAATAGTTTATCTTTAAATAATTAGAATTTAAAATAAAAGATAATTATTTTCCTCCAATAAACCAAACCTCCATTTTTTTTTCTTGTTTATAATATATTAAATAAAAAAAATTATTTAAAAAAACTTTACTTCTTTTATTATGTTGTTCATACGGTTGATATATTTTCAGTTTTTTTCTTTCATTTAAAACTTATTAGATTTATAGATTAACTTATAAACAATTAATTAAATTGGTTCTCTATTAAAATGAATGGCTTATGGACTTATGAACTAAATATCATTTTAAGATGCTTTTAATAAGTTTTTTCTTGGTAAACATTTATTTCTCTGAATAACCACGTGCATAATTATAGGAGAAATCATATAAACTTTCCTTGCATATATCAATAAAGATTTTGTTTCATTTATTAATTGATTAAAACAAGTTAATCTTCTTATTTTCTTTGCACATTCATTAACAATTTAGCCTAAAATTATGTTTATAATTTCTTTTCTATTTTTCTTTAAAATGAGCTGTTTAAGTTTTTTTATAAAAGCTATTTGTTCACAAGTTGGTTGAATTGTTAATATAAACTACCTTTGATTAAAAATAAATAACATGGAGCAATTTACTATTCCGATTGGATGCGATCACGCCGGGTTTGAAATGAAACAAGCCATTATTAAATACCTTAAAGATAAGAATTATACGATGATTGATAAAGGTTGTTTTTCAACAGATAGCATTGATTATCCTGATTATGCGCATCCTGTGGCAGAACTAGTTGAAAACAATCAAAACATGAAAGGTATTTTACTTTGTGGGAGTGGAAATGGCATTAACATGACTGCAAACAAGCATCAAGGTATTCGAAGTGCTTTGTGTTGGACCACTGAAATTGCTGAATTAGCAAGACTTCATAACAATGCAAATATTTTAACACTTCCAGCAAGGTTTATTTCTACGGAATTAGCTTTACAAATTGTGGACACTTTTTTTTCTACTGAATTTGAAGGAGGAAGACATCAAAAAAGAGTTGAAAAAATTGCGCTTTAATTATTAATCATGGGCCTTTTTAATCAATTTATTTTTACCTTTTCTTTTATTGTAGGGTTCACTATTTCTTTATTTTCGCAAAATAACAATGAATTTTACGTAAAAAATATAGATACTGCGGATTTGCGAACTCATTTAACGCATCTCACTTCAACGGATTTTGATGGAAGAATGACTGGAACTTTTGGTCAGAAAAAAGCAGCAAATTACCTTCAAAACGAATTTTTGAAAATGAATTGCAAAGCGATTGATACTCATTACTATCAATCTTTCAAACTATATAAGGACGGTCGTTCAGGTTCCATTTTTTTTAACAATCAAACTTTAAACTTTCCGAAAGATTTTGGTTTTTTTAATTTGAGAGAATCATTTTCTTTTCTGATTTCTGATTTCCTTTTTATTGAAAACATAGATAAACAAAAAAATTACTCGGATTTTTATTTGGTTTTCCACGTGAAAAATTTGGCTTCTATCGATGTTGACGCATATCAAAACATGGCATGTAAAGGTTTTGTTTTTATTGTATCCGATTATGATGAACGCTATTTTTCTTTTACAACGGATCGTTTTGAGTTAGCTTCGGATTCTTTATCGCTTCCAATTTTGTTTGTAAATCAACAAAGTATTTCTTCAAAATACCTTCAAAAATTAAAAAAGAATAAAAAACAAAATCTAACTATTCATGGAATTTTGAATCCCAACCCAACTTTTGTTACCACCGAAAACGTAATTGGTTTTATTGAAGGAAGTGATTCGACTTTAAAAGATGAAGTGGTTGTGATTAGTGCACATTATGATCATTTGGGGTCTAAAGATGGTGAATTATTTTATGGAGCAGATGACAATGGTTCTGGCACTGCTGCGTTAATCGAACTTGCTTCCGCATTTCAGCACGCAAAAAGAGATGGTAATCAACCTAAAAGATCCATTTTATTAATTGCTTTTACAGCAGAAGAGTTGGGTTTATTAGGATCTGAATTTTACGTTCGTAATCCACTTATTCCTTTAGAAAAAACGGTTGCAAATTTCAACATCGACATGATTGGAAGAAAAACAGCGCCTTTCGAAACGGATTCTTTGTTGATGGTTTATTTAATTGGTGCAAATCGCTTGAGTTTGCAAATGGATTCGATAATTAAGAAAAGCAATAGAACTTATACGAACCTGATTATAGATGAAACTTACAATGCGTTCAATGAGCCTCAAAATCTTTATTATCGTTCAGATCATTATCATTTTGCGAAAAACAACATTCCATCTTGTTTTTTCTTTGGAGGATTTCACTCCGATTATCATGAGCCAACGGATACAATTGAAAAAATTTCATTTAAAAAAATAGCTCAAATTTCGCAATTAATTTTTCATTCAGTTTGGATGGTTGCAGATGCGCCTAATCGATTAAGGTTAATTGATTAATTTTTGAATTAATTCCTCTGTTTCAAATACAAACTGATTATAAATTTCTCCTGTTCCCGGCCCATTGAATCCAGTATGAATTTTAACTACTTTTCCTCTCCGATCGATAATAATGCTTGTTGGAAAGGAGGAAATGGAGTTAAGCATAGGGAAATGTTTAGAAACTAATTTTTTATCTGCTTTTCCTCCAACTAAAAACTGAAAATTTAAATTGTGACGGGTTTGTAAAAGTTTAATTTTTTGCGCTTGTTCATCAAAGTTAGTTGGGGTTTCGTATCCGATGGAGATAATTTCTAGTCCCTTGGAGTGGTATTTGTCGTACATTTCTGAGAGAAATTTGGTTTCATCAATACAATTTGAACACCACGTTCCCATAATTTGAATGATCACCACCTTGTTTGCCATTTTATCATTTGGGAAAGAATAATTGTCTCCATTTAAATTTTTAAAATTAAAGTGAATGGATTCTTGAGAGGTTAGATAGGTGATTTTGTCTGGATTTTTTAGTTTAAAATGAGGATCCATCATGGCCTCCCATTTTCCTAAATAATGAATTCCAGAATAAAAATTTCCTTTGATTATCCCCTGGTTTATTTCTCCGGTAAAAAAGAAAGCGTGTGATCCATCCAAACCAGAAAGAAACAGTTTGTTGCCATTTACTTCTCCTTCTAAAAATCGGTAATCGCCCGTTTCGGTTAAAAATGTTCCTGTAATTCGATTATTTTTACAGTTAAAAATACCTATTGCTAAAGATGAATCAGGAGTATTTACATCAAAAGTAGTTTTCCACTTTCCTGTAAAATCAAAGTTATTTTTATTTATTTTATTTTTCTTCGCTTTTTTTGCTTCAAATGGAATTCGATAATTGTTTCCACGGTTGTAATTCACCCAATATCCTTTTAATTTATTTTTCTTCGCTTTAAATTTGAAAGCAGAATTAAAATCAGGAAATTGAATAATGATTGTATCACCCTCTTGAGCTAAGTTTTTTAATTTAATATTTTCTTCCCCATTGATAATCGTAAATTCATGAATTTCACCTATGCTATTAACCTCCATTCGGAAGGGCATATTTGTGGTCTCATTCAATCGGAGAGAGGCATTCCACTTACCAGTTGAAATCTGAGCTTGTACATGGAAAGTTATTATTGGTAGTAGCAACAATAAAGTGAGAATTCTCAGCATTGATTTTAAAAACATATTAACTTTGATTCAGGTTGTAAAAGTACTTAAATTTTTAAAATAGTCTGAAATGCAACCTTTAATGTATAAATACAGTCTGATATAGTGAGGTTATGGATGATGAAACTTTGATAAACGAATGTGTTAAAGGGAATGCCAAAGCTCAAAAAATGTTGTTTGATAAGTTTGCTCCAAAAATGATGACCGTTTGTCTTCGCTATTCTTCTGACCAAATGGAAGCAGAAGATATTTTACAAGATGGATTTGTAAAAACGTTTAACAAGCTGGTTGATTTTAAAATGGAAGGTTCTTTGGAAGGATGGATTCGAAGAATCATGGTAAATACAGCTTTGGATGCCCTTCGCAAAAACAAGAAATATGCTTTGGATGCAAACATTGAAGATGTTGGATACAAAATATCCAACTATGAAATTGCCTCCGATCAAATGGTAGCAGACGATTTGATGAAATTAATAAATTCAATGCCAGATGGTTATAAATTAGTTTTTAACCTCTTTGCAATTGAAGGGTATTCACACAAAGAAATTGGTGAATTGATGAATATTTCTGAAAATACTTCAAAATCACAATATTCAAGAGCTCGGTCTTATTTAAGAACACTATTAGAAAAATTAGAAATTGGAAGATAATATAAACATAGAAAAACTGTTTTCAGATAAATTATCGAATCACGAATCAGTGGTGAGCGATAAGGTTTGGTCTGGTATTCAATCCCAAATGGTTGGTGCATCAGCTACTGTTGCTACTGCCAAGGGTATTTCAACGACAGCTAAATGGATAATTGGAATCAGTTCAGCCGTAGCTATTTCTGCTGTTGCTGTTGTTTTAAATTTCCCTGAGTCCAAAAATGAAATCCATAACCCGAAAGAAATCGGTTTAGACTCAACTGAAATTATTGTTCAAAACAAAGAAGTAAAAATTGAAAATAAAGCGGAGGAAGTGAATAAAGAAAGTTATTCGAAATCAACTGATTTTAACATTGCCTCAACGCCAAAATCGGCTATTAATAATGGGCAAGAAATAGAATATTCGGAAAATACAACTTCTATTTCTACTGACATTGATCCTAAAAAACTGATTGTTCAAGAGGTAGTTACTGTTCGTCAGACAATACCAGAAGTGATGACACAGGTGAAAACAGAAAAACCTTCCACAGAAACTCAAGAAACAAGTAAACAAATTGCTGAAACATCCACTTCGGTTGTGAAAAATTCACTCAAAGGTTCTGTTCAAGAATGGAAGAAAACCAACGTCTTTTCTCCAAACAATGACGGCATTAATGATTTATTTTTCTTAGACACAAAGGAATTGAAAGAATTTAGCATTACCGTTATCAACGAAAAAAATGAGGTAGTATTTATCTCTGATGACTCAAAATTCAAATGGGATGGTACGGATTATAAAACGGGAGAAATGGTTCCTGCAGGAAGTTATGGGTACATTGTCTTTGCTGTTGATGTTTATAACAATCCGATAAAGATTTTCAATTCTTTAAACATTTCTAGATAACACTACTTACTAGAAAACTGGAAAGAGACTTAATTTATGAGTCTCTTTTTTTGTTTCAAATTATCTTAATAAAAAAAACCAACCGAATTAAATCGATTGGTTTTTAGAGGTCTCGAGCGGATTCGAACCGCTGTAGATGGTTTTGCAGACCACTGCCTAGCCACTCGGCCACGAGACCATAACGGACTGCAAAATTAGCAAAATATATCGTACATCAAACTTTTTTAATGCTTTCCTCTATAATAATTGCAACATTGTCAACATCTCCATTAATTGGAGGACAAATTTTGATAATTTTAATTCGAACAGAATGCATGTTGTTACACGCATTCTTTAAGCTCAGTAATATTCGATGTCCCACCTGCTCTATTAACTTGGATCGAATTGCCATTTCTTGTTTGACGATTTTATTCACAACAACATAATCGATGGTATTTTCCAACGTATCTGTTTCTGCTGCAATTTGAAAATCAGTGGTTATGGACACATCTACGACATAATTTCCACCAATCAAACTTTCTTCTTCCAAACAACCGTGAAAAGCATATAGCTTAATTCCATTCACTTCTATGGTATGTTTCATGAAATCAGTTTTCCATTTGTTTTAAACCTTCATATATTCTGTCCATGCATTCATCTTTTCCTAAAAAAGTAGCAATTTCAAACATACTGGGTCCCATGGCGGTTCCAGTGATTAGAAATCGGAACAAAGGAAGTACAGCTCCAACTCCTAATTCCTTAACTTCTAAAAACGATTTAAAAGCAATTTCTATTGCGGGTGCATTAAATGCTGTCAAAGACATTAAGCGTTCTTTCCATTCTATCATCAATTGGTGAGAATTATCTTTCCATTTTTTCTCAATGACGGACTTATCGTAAACTTTAGGTCTTTCAATTAAATAAATTCCTTCTGTAATAATGTCTTTTACGAAAGTAGCTCGTTCTTTCATTAATTCACAGATTTTCACCAATGCTTCCTGATCAAATCCTCGATCTAATTCTTTTCCAACCATTTCGGCTAGCACTTCGTTGGAAGTTTTTCTGAGGTATTGTTGTTGAAACCATTTGGTTTTATCTGCGTCGAATTTGGCCCCTGCTTTTCCTACTCTTTCTAAAGTAAATGCTTCTGCTAATTCCTCTAAACTAAATAGCTCTTGTTGTGTTCCCGGATTCCAACCTAAGAAAGCCAACATGTTCACAAAGGCTTCTGGGAAATAACCAGACTCTCTATAACCGGTATATTTTTCACCGTCTTTACTCAACCAATCTGTTGGAAACACTGGAAATCCTAAACGGTCACCATCTCTTTTGGATAATTTTCCATTGCCATCTGGGCGAAGTAAAAGTGGTAAATGCGCAAATTCAGGAACATCCCACCCAAAGGCTTTGTATAAAAGTACATGCAAAGGGGCAGAAGGCAACCATTCTTCTCCTCGAATTACGTGGGTGATTTCCATTAAATGGTCATCAATGATGTTTGCTAAGTGATAGGTCGGCATGCCATCGCTTTTAAACAATACTTTGTCATCTAAGTTGTTTGTGTTTACCACTACCCAACCACGAATCATGTCTTGAAAACGAACATCTTCATTTCGAGGCATTTTCATTCGTATAACATAAGGTTCGCCAGCAGCTAATCTCGATTTTACATCATCAGCCGATAAAGTCAAAGAATTTTTTAAAGAAGTTCTAGTTACATTGTTATATTGCCAGTTAGGCATTTTCATTGCTTTGGCCTGTTCTCTTACAGCATCTAATTCTTCTGCGGTGTCGAATGCGTAATAAGCTTTGTCGTTTTTAACCAATTCTTCCGCGTATGGTTTGTACATGGATTTACGCTGGGATTGTACGTATGGACCGTATTCACCACCAATTCCTGGACCTTCAGTTGCTTCAATTCCACACCATTTCAGAGCATCCATGATGTAGGCCTCTGCTCCTTCTACAAATCGAGTTTGATCCGTGTCTTCAATTCGGATAATGAACGTTCCGTTATTTTTTTTTGCGAAAAGATAATTGTATAAAGCTGTTCGCACTCCGCCCATGTGTAATGGTCCCGTTGGGGATGGTGCAAAACGAACGCGTACTGGTTTGTCTGACATCTTATTTAGTTTTCTACAAAGGTACTATTTTAGCTATAATTTTTTCCTCTTTTGCGTTTTTGTTTGCCGTTTCCTGAATATGTTTTACCTTAGTAAGTTATATTGTTTTAAACGCTTTTATCTAATTTTTAAATGGATCATTTTAATAATTTATTGTCTCATATTGATGCTTTTATTCGAAAGTATTATAAAAATGAAATGCTAAAAGGGGGTATTTTATTCTTTGGACTTTTATTGTTTTCATTTCTGTTTATTACTTTATTAGAATATTTTGGAAGGTTTTCAACCACTGTTCGAGGTGTTTTCTTCTTTGGATTCATCCTTTTAAATTTAATTCTTTTCATCAATTATTTATTGATACCGCTTTTCAAATTAATCTCTTTTGGCAAACGAATCAATCGTTATCAAGCAGCAACCATCATTGGTGCTTTTTTTCCAGAAATTTCGGATCGGCTTTTAAATACGCTTCAATTGAATGACGCTTCTGATCAAAGTACGAATTATGAATTAATTCGTGCCAGTGTGATGCAAAGATCTAAATCATTAACAATTGTTCCTTTTAGTTCCGGAATTGATTTTAAGAAAAATGTTGTTTATCTGAAATATGTTTTACCTGTTGCCCTTGTTTTTATCTTATTTACGCTGATTTTTCCCAATGTTTTAAAACAAGGATCTGAACGTGTGGTCAATTTTAGACAGGAATATAAGCCTGAAGCGCCCTTCCAATTTGTTTTGAATTCCAATTTATTAGAACTTGAAGAAGGGCAAGATTATACAGTCAATCTAAAACTCAAAGGAACCGATTTGCCTTTAAATGTTTATTTGGTTAGTTCTCAAGGAAAGTTTTTAATGAATAAATCTTCTAAAATAGAATCGTTTTATGTACTTAGAAGATTAAAAGAAAACACAACTTTTTATTTCGAAGCCAATGGTTTTATCAGTAAAACTTACACGTTGAAAGTCATTCCTAAATCCATTATTGGGCGTTTTGAAGCGCGTTTAAGCTATCCAACATATTTAGGAAGAACCAATGAAACTATCTCGAATGTGGGCGATATTGAAATTCCTGAGGGAACCAATGTTGAATGGTTGCTTTCTTCTAAAAATGCAAATCAAGTGGATGTTAATTGGATGAACTCCAAAATTGTTTTTTTGCAAGAAAGTTTTAAATTTTCTAAAAAATTCAGTCAATCAGATCGGTTGTTAATTGTTTTACACAATCAAATTTCAAAGAGTAAAGATTCTTCCAGGTATCAAATTAATGTCATTAAGGATGAATATCCATCCATTTCTGTTCGAGAATCAATCGACACGATTTCTGCTGCAATTCGATTTTTTGATGGCACGATTTCGGATGATTACGGGTTGACCAACTTGCAATTTGTCTATAAAATCACCAAGGAAAATGGCAATGAAATCACCCATAAAGTAAATGTTTCTAAAACCTTTGGAACGAACATGAATTTTTCCCACGCTGTTGATTTTAGAAGGGAGAATTTAAGTCTCAAGGATAAAATCGAATACTATTTTGTTGTTTCTGATAACGATGGTGTGAATGGAAGTAAATCTTCTAAATCCTCTATTTTCACCTACCAACTTCCTTCTTTAGAAGAATTAAATGAGAAACGTGATGAGAACCAAGCGAACAATAAAAAGGAATTGGATGATGTTTTAAAACGGGCAAATGAATTTCAAAAAGACATTCAAAAGTTGAAAAAAGAATTGATGAATTCCAAGAGTGCAGACTGGGATAAAATGAATAAATTAAATCAACTCAAAGAAGAACAAAACGCCTTGGAGAATGCTTTGGAACAACTTCAAATGAAAATGAATGAAAGTATTCAAGAAAAAAATCAACTCTCAGAATTGGATAAAGAATTGTTAGAGAAACAAGATCTACTTCAGAAATTATTAGATGAAGTGATGGACGATGAATTGAAAGAATTGTTGAAGCAGTTAGAAGATTTAATGAAGAAATCAGACAAAAATGCTATCAACGATAGGCTTGAAAAACTGGACATGAAATCCGAAGACATGAAGAAGCAATTGGATCGCAGCTTGGAACTTCTTAAAAAGATGCAAGTGAATGAAAAGATTGATGACCTTGAAAAATCACTGGAACAACTGGCCAAAGAACAAAGAGAACTGAAAGATAAAACAGCCGATAAATCCATCCCCAAAGATTCTTTGGTTAAAAAGCAACAAGCCATTGAAGATAAGTTTGAACAAGTGAAGGATGATTTGGAAAAACTAAAGAACTTGAACGAAGAACTTGAACGTCCCTTAAATTTGGGTGATCAAGAAGAATTGAAAAAAGAAATTAGCGAAGACTTAAATTCTGCGGAAGAAAACATCGAAAAAGGCAAGAACAATAAGGCTGGTGAGAATCAAGAAAACGCAGCTGACAAAATGGATAAAATTGCCAAAGAGCTCGATCAAATGCAACAATCATCTTCACAAGAACAAGAAGAAGAAGACATGGCGATGATTCGGATGATTCTTAAAAACCTCATGACTTTAAGTTTTAAGCAAGAAGAAACCTTTACTCAATTTGGTAAAACGCGCACCAACGACCCCTATTTTAGAACCTTGGGACGTAAACAACAAACACTTATTAGCGATTCCAAGTTGGTTGCTGATAGTTTGAAGGCTTTGGCCAAACGGCAGCCTCAAATTGCTTCTTTTATTGACAAAGAGCTAGCTGATATCAACACCAATTTCAATTTAAGCATCAAGGACATCGGAAATCGAGACCAACGTTTTCTTCAAATTCACTTACAAACTGCGATGACGTCATTTAATAACTTAGCACTCATGTTGAATGAAAGTTTACAGCAGATGCAGGCACAATCGCAAATGAAAGGCGATGGTTCCTGCGAAAAACCGGGTGGTAAAGGCGGAAAACCGAAGGACGGAAAAGAAGCTGGCGACATGAAAGAAATGCTAAAAAAGCAATTAGAACAGCTCCAAAAAGGTCAAAAACCAGGCGGAAATTCTCCTGGTAAAGAAGGGAAATATGGCTCCTCTCCCATTCCTGGGATGGGAAACAAAGAGATTTCCAAAATGGTTGCTGAACAATCAGCCATCAGACAGCGTTTGGAACAGTTGCGAAATGAATTGAATAAAGATGGTAAAGGTCAAGGAAATGCTCTAAACCCCTTGATTAATGAATTGGAAAAACAAGAAAGGGATTTGTTAAACAAGAAATTCTCGAACGAAATGATTCATCGTCAGAAGGACATCTTAACGCGTTTATTAGAAAGTGAAAAGGCATTATTAGAACGTGGTTTTGAAGAAAAAAGAGAATCAAAATCAGGAAAAGATTTCAATTTAAGTAACCAAAAACGAATTGATGAGTATAACCAACAAAAGTTGAAACAAATTGAAATGATTCGAACGGTTGATCCAATGTATCGCAAATACTATAAGGATAAAGCAAGCGAGTATTTTAATTCAATTTTATAATACATTGGTAATTTGCTTAGAATGAATAATACGACTATAGAAAAATTAATTGTACCTTCTGATTTGGCTAGCGTTTCAATTGTTGAATCTTTAATTGATCGCGTTTGTGCCACCTTAAAGGTTTCTGAAGACGCTTATGGAAATATTTTAATTGCAGTTACCGAGGCTGTTAACAATGCGGTTATTCATGGCAATTCCCTTAATTCAAAAAGCAATGTTATAGTTGATGTTAAACAATTAGATAATCAACTTTGGTTTTGTATTTCTGATGAAGGAAAGGGGTTTGATTATGATAATTTACCTGATCCTACGGCTCCGGAAAACATTGAAAAGGAAAGTGGTCGTGGAATTTTTCTAATTCGCAACCTTGCTGACGAGGTTGTTTTCGATAAAGGAGGAAGTGTTGTAAACCTCTATTTTAATCGCGCCTAATGATTGATATTGCTTATGAATCTACCCCAGGTTTAAACCTTTCAAGTGAAGCTTTATCCGCTTGGATTTTACGTGTAATTGAGAAAGAAAAGTTGATCATGTCAGACATTGCCTTGATTTTTTGTGACGACGAATATCTTTTAAAAGTAAATCAAGAATATTTAGATCACGACTTTTATACCGACATTATCACCTTTGACTATTGTTCAGACAATTTGGTGTCTGGTGATTTATTCATTAGTGTTGAGCGAGTGCGTGAAAATGCAGAATATTTTCAGGTGACTTTTGAACAAGAATTAAACCGTGTGATTATTCACGGGGTTTTGCACTTGTGTGGCTACAAAGACAAGACAGATCAAGAGGAATTACTGATGCGAAAAAAGGAATCAGACGCTTTGTTGTTGATGTAATTTGGTGATGTTTCACGTGAAACATTCTTCTATAAAATCATTTCGGTGTAACTTTGTTCCACGTGAAACATATTAAAAAATGCTTAAAAAATACGATGTAGTTGTTGTTGGTGGTGGTCATGCTGGTTGTGAAGCTGCGAATGCCGCTGCTAAACTTGGGAGTTCTGTGCTTCTGATTACAATGAACATGAATAACATTGCCCAAATGAGTTGTAATCCTGCGATGGGCGGAGTTGCGAAAGGGCAAATAGTAAGGGAGATTGATGCGCTTGGTGGAGGAAGTGGAATCATTTCTGATTTGAGTGCGATTCAATTTCGCATGTTGAATTTGTCAAAAGGTCCAGCGATGTGGTCTCCCAGAACTCAAAATGACAGAATGATGTTTGCAGAACAATGGCGTTTGCTTTTGGAAAGAAATCCGAATGTTGATTTTTGGCAAGATTCTGTAACTGGCATTATTACTTCTGATGGAAAAATTCAGGGAGTTAAAACTGCACTTGGAATGGATGTTTTTGCCAGATCAGTAATTGTTACGGCGGGTACTTTTTTAAACGGTTTGATTCACCTTGGAGAGAAGCAATTTGGAGGTGGAAGAATGGGCGAAAAAGCGTCTTTTGGAATTACGGAAGATTTAGAACAATTAGGTTTTGAGTCTGGAAGAATGAAGACTGGTACTCCGCCTCGAATTGATGGTCGCTCGTTGGATTACGATAAAATGGAAGTTGAACCGGGAGACATCAATCCTTCTAAATTTAGTTTTGGAGATACCAAGGCGTTGACTAAACAACGACCTTGTCACATTACCTATACAAATACAACTACGCATGATGTTTTGAGAACTGGTTTTGATCGTTCACCTATGTTTAATGGTGCGATTCAAAGTCGAGGCCCAAGATATTGTCCAAGTATTGAAGATAAAATTAATCGTTTTGCAGAGCGAGATCGTCACCAGTTGTTTGTAGAGCCTGAAGGTTGGAATACGTGTGAGATTTATGTAAATGGATTTAGTTCTTCTTTGCCAGAGGAAATTCAATACCAAGCGTTGCAAACCATTCCTGGTTTTGAAAATGCCAAAATGTTCAGGCCGGGTTATGCTATCGAATACGATTACTTCCCTCCTACTCAATTAAAACATACTTTGGAAACCAAATTGGTGGATGGCTTGTATTTTGCTGGTCAAATTAACGGAACCACCGGTTACGAAGAGGCAGCTTGTCAAGGATTGATGGCAGGTATCAATGCGCATCTGAAATTGAACGAAAAACCAGAGTTCATCCTTAGTCGAAGCGATGCGTATATTGGTGTTTTGATTGATGATTTAATTACGAAAGGAACAAAAGAACCTTATCGTATGTTCACCAGCAGAGCGGAATATAGAATTCTTCTTCGTCAAGACAATGCGGACATTCGTTTAACTCCTTTGGCGCATGCAATTGGTTTGGTTGATGACGAAACCATGAAACGGGTAGAAATTAAAAATGCAGGTGTTGCTCAATTTAAGCGTGACCTGCGATCAATGGGAGTTACTCCTGAAAACGTAAACCCTGTTTTAGAAAAGTTCAACTCTGCTCCCATTTCACAACAAGTAAAATTGTCTAGTTTAATTACTCGTCCTTTGATTGGTTTGAATGAATTGAAAGACATGTCGAAAGAATTGACTCAATTATTGGAAGAATATAATCAACAGCATGAAGATATTCCCATTCAAACAGAGATTCAATTAAAGTATGAGGGCTATATTCAAAGAGAACAAGATATGGCCAACAAGGTATCTAAGTTGGATGACTTAAAAATTCCTGCTGATTTCAATTATTCGCAATTAGTAAGTTTAAGTTTGGAAGCCAGAGAGAAATTGACAGAACTCAAACCAGTTACTTTGGGTCAAGCTTCGCGTATTAGTGGGCTTTCCCCTAGTGATATTTCTGTATTATTAATTTATTTAGCTAAATAGTTTCACGTGGAACATTTGAATCATAGAAATTGTCCTATTTGTGATGGGGAACAAAATGAATTGTTTTTGACGATTCCTGATCACATGATTACAAAAGAAACGTTTAAAGTTGTTCGTTGTAATTCATGTGGGTTTCATTACACGAATCCAATTCCGCAAGAAAGTGAAATTGGCAAATATTATAAAAGCGAGGAATACATATCCCATTCTTCCAGCAACCGAGGAATCGTGAACAAGGCTTATAATGTTGTTCGGAATATTACCATCAAGCAAAAATTAAAATTAATAAAGCGTCTTTCCAAAGGAAACGAGTTGTTGGATGTTGGCGCTGGAACGGGTCATTTTTTAAGCGTTTGTAAAAATGCAGGCTGGAATGTTCAAGGATTAGAGCCTGATGAGGATGCTCGTGTTTTTGCAAAGCGTCATTTTAATTTGGACTTGGCTCCTATTTCAGATTTGATTGAAATTAAAGATCAATCGAAAGATGTGATTACGATGTGGCATGTTTTAGAACATGTTTATCATTTAAAAAGAGATGTTGCAGAATTGGTTCGAATTTTAAAATCTGATGGTGCTTTAATAATCGCAGTCCCAAACATGTCATCCAAAGATGCAAATCATTATCAAACTTTTTGGGCAGCATACGATGTGCCCCGTCACCTTTACCATTTTCAAGAACATTCCATTGTCAATTTGATGAATCAATTTAATTTATCTTGCGAAGTAATTTTGCCAATGAAATTTGATTCGTACTATGTCAGCATGCTTTCAGAAAAGTACCAACAAGGAAATTTAATTTCTGGCGTCATTCAGGGATTAAAATCCAATTTGAAAGCAAATGTAGGCGGATTTAGTTCTCAAATCTATGTTTTTAGAAAGAAATAAGCGATTTAAGCACATTTTACTAAGGCTAGAAGGGAAACCATCAAGGGTTGTGGAGATGTGTGATTTAAAAGCGTGAAATTTTTAACATTTTGATGGGGTTTGAGCAGATTCCGGTGATTTTGGCTCCAGTTTATGAGAACATAAAAACAGGCTTTTGAAAAAATCAAAAAAGGATTCAAATCGGATCAACCCAATCGTTATTTTCTTTGATCAATTCAATCAGCGCATCGACTGCTTCTGCTTCGGGAATGTTTTTTCGAACGATGGTTTTTTCTTTGTATAAATGAATTTTTCCAATTCCAGTTCCAACATATCCGTAATCGGCATCGGCCATTTCTCCTGGACCGTTTACGATACAACCCATGATTCCAATTTTTAAACCTTTTAAATGGGAAGTTTTACTTCTAATTTTGGCGGTCGTTTCTTGCAAATCGAATAAAGTTCTACCGCAAGAGGGACAAGAAATGTATTCCGTTTTGGAAATGCGCGTTCTAGTTGCTTGTAAGATACCAAACGACAAGGAATTTGTTTCTACGGTGGGTAAAACGCTTGTAATCCATATACCGTCACCAAAACCATCTAAAAATTGATTGCCTGCGTCGCTAGAGATGTTTAATTGCACTGTTTCTAAATTTGTTTCTGCACTTTCGTATTTTAAAATTACGGGATTTTCAATGTTTTCAAGTTCCAGCAAGGTTCTCGCATATCGATACCATTGGGTTTTGTTGCTGTAACTTGTATTCAATATTAAAATGGCATTCGGATGATTTTTTATTTGCTCTAAATTAAGATTATCTGCTTGATACTCAACAAAATAAGCGTTACCAACCTCTTGATTATCAGTTAATTCCTCTTGTTTCAAGTAAGGAAATGTGTGTTTTTTACCGCGGTAGTTTTGATTCCATTTTTCATAATTAAATACCGCGCCAAGCGTACCTGGAATTTCGAAATCCAATTCATTATCTCCTAAAAATACGTAATCCGCTGCCAAATCTTGCATCGTCCATTTATCCAATGGAATGGAATAATTGTATCCAAAACCGTAAAAATTAATGGCTTGGATTGTTGCTTTGTTGGATAAATCCGCAAACACCACCGGCACGTTCTTTCCGCCTACATTGTGTATTTGGTTCGTCTTTCTTCGTTGGTAAACGAATGGATCGTATGGAATATTTAACTTGGTTTCAATTGGTTTTAAATTATTAGTTGAACTAAATTTTTCTATTAACTTCCGTGCTACAGGTATTTCAAATTCAGGATCTTCTGTTAAGGAAACGCGAATTGTATCGCCCAAACCATCTTCTAATAATGCACCAATTCCAACGGCTGATTTAATGCGCCCATCTTCTCCATCTCCGGCTTCGGTTACGCCCAAGTGAAGTGGGTAATTCATGCTTTCCTTTTCCATGGTATGAACCAACAAACGATATGCCTGAACCATCACCAAGGTATTGCTAGCTTTCATGGAAATAACGACCTCATTAAAATCCATTTGTTTGCAAATGCGCAAAAATTCCATTGCAGATTCAACCATCCCCTTTGGGGTATCACCGAAACGACTTAAAATTCTATCTGATAAAGATCCGTGATTCGTACCGATTCGCATCGCAGTGTTGTGGGTTTTACAAATCTCAACCAAGGGCCTAAATTTTTTCTCAATTCGCACTAATTCAGCTTGATAACCTTCGTCTGTGAAATCAAATTCCTCAAATTTCTTTTTATCAGCATAATTTCCGGGATTTACCCGAACTTTTTCAATCAATTGTGCAGCGACTTCCGCGGCATTGGGCGTAAAATGAATGTCAGCAACCAAAGGAACATCGTAGCCCAATTCGTTTAATTTAGCCTTGATAACACCCAAATTTTTAGCTTCTTTGATGCTTGGCGCTGTTAAACGAACCAACTCACAACCAGCATCAATCATTCGAACGGATTCATCTACCGATTTTTCCGTGTTCATGGTATCTGCAGTTGTCATGGACTGAATGCGAATGGGTTGCTTACCGCCCATTTTAATTTTACCAATCGTTACTTCTCTGGTAGGATATCTTTTGCGGTTGAATAAATCGAGACAATATTGGTTCAATTCAGAAGCCATGCATGTGAAATTTAAATTTGTAATACAAAATTAAGCTTATTATCGAATGAATTTCGCACAAGGTATCCAATTTAGTTTACTTATATTTGTTAATTCAATTTCAGCTGTATGAATCTCGATTCTATTTTAAGTTTCTGTACTGGATTAAAAGGAACAACGCAAGATTTTCCTTTCGATGAAAAGACATTGGCAATGAAAGTGATGGGCAAAATTTATGTGTTGATGGATGTGGAAAACACAGCTTATATCAACTTAAAGTGTGATCCTGAAAAGGCTATTGAATTGAGAGAGCGTTATCCAGCAATTATTCCTGGTTTTCACATGAATAAAAAGCATTGGAATTCGGTTTCAATTAATCAAGATTTGGATGATTCGTTGATTCGTGAGTTAATCGTCCATTCTTATGAACAAGTAGTGAAATCGCTTCCTAAAAAACTTCAAAATGAGTTATAGATTTGATAAATTTGTATGGTCGGTGCGACTAGCAAAAACCCGCTCTTTAGCTTCCGAATTAATTTCAAAAGGGAAGGTAAAACTGAATCAAACGCAAGTAAAGCCAGCGCGTGAACCGAAAGTTGGCGATGTTGTTTACGTTTATAAAAACACGGCAGTTTTCACGTATAAAATTATTGAATTATTAGACAAACGAGTAGGACCGAAGCTGGTTGAAAATTACATCATCGACACCACGCCAGAAACAGAAATTGAAAAATTCAAACTATATCAACTTGCCCAAAGCGGTTACAGACAGTACGGAACGGGTCGCCCAAACAAGCACGATATCAATGATATAGAAAAGTTTTTGGATTGGGACGAAGACGTTGAGGACGAGGGAGATGCTCTTTGATGAGAAAACAAAAAACTTTTAGTTTTGCTAAAAATCAATCCATCATTCAAAACTCAAAAAATGCGGTAGTTTTTACGAAATCGAGTTCCATAACAGCGACTTAATTTTTTTTGTTACTTCTTCTTGATCAAGAAAAAAAGTAGCATAATCTAAATTTCTTGGTAAATCATTTTTATCGAAGCCAAGCATATCAAAATGATTTTTATGCTTCTGCGGAACTTTGCTACAAGAATACGATAAGCTGGTTTTCTCCTTTGACTTGCGAAGCATGCAACGAAGCTAACGAGGACTAAGGAGGAGGAAATTATTTCTTCATTTTAACTATTTACACATCCTCTCCCTCGATCCCTCTCCAAAGAGGGAAGTCAAATATTCTCTTCAAAAAAAAATTCAAAAGGTAAGTTAAATCCAGTTTCCTCCTTGGGAGGAGGATTAAGGAGGAGGATTTTTGCAACTAATTCAACTTCAGCACACTGTAAATCCTCTCCCTCATTCCCTCTCCAAAGAGGGAAGCCTAATTTTCATTTGAGACAAATATATAACTAGGTGATAATCTATCTTATAATGAAATTACAAAAGGTAAGATGATCTAGTTTCCTCCTTTGACTTGCGAAGCATGCAGCGAAGCTAACGAGGATTAAGGGGAGAATTGTTTCAACTGACTTATTTTTAGCGAACTGTAAATCCTCTCCCTCACCGCCGAAGGCAACGAAGTTAATCCCTGTTAACTGTGTTGCATGTTTTAGTTAATCACTAACTGTTAGTTTGTTATGAATTTTACTTGGTGCAAAGTTTCGCACAGGCATAATGATTTTAACCCCAAAAAATGTAAAAATTTTCAAAGATTCTAGTGGTTTTGAAATTAAAAACGCATATTTAAACAATTAATAAAAGGATTTATGTTTGGATTGAAGGGCAAAACCTTGCTGTTTTTTATAATCACAACGGTTGTTTTAGCGGTTTTAGGGTCGTATTTTTTTATTCGCATCACGGATTTAAAAAACAAAGTGCAAGCCCAATTTGAACCACAACAACAAACCCGTTTATTGAAAGATTTGACCTTAAACATCAACAATTTGAACAATCAGTACTTGAATGATACGCTTGTGCTTTCAAGTGCTTACATAGATTCTATCATCCACAATGTGGAAGAGAGTATTCTCAAAATTCAGCAGGAAAACCAAAGATTGCAATTTGTCACTCGCCATCATTTAGATTCCATTCCGAGTTTGTTGCACGAATTAAAAAGGAAAAATTTTCAATTGAAAAAACTGCGGAAAGCGGGGGAGAATGACTTTGTTTTTTCGCTTGAGAAGGTGATTCAAGATGAGTTTAAAAACAAGTTATTATCTGAAAAAGATTCGATTATTGTCACCAATCAAATCACCTCTTACATTCGAGAAAACAAAATTTTACTGGATAAACAAGCGGAGGTTTCAGATCAAAACTCTGACCGTGGATTTTTTCAACGTTTATTCAAATCCAAGGAAAAGAAAAATCCACCGCCAGAAATTAGGTTGGAAAGCCGTACACCCATTTTCTTAGATACCACGATTAAACAGCAAGTTGATACGATAAGTCCACAGCGATCCGCGCGTGCTGGAATTGATTTATTAACGCTTTATGATAAAATTCAATCGAGAAGAATTAGCTACATCAATAACATACAAGCGGTTGAAAAAGAGATATTTGAATTGAATTACGATGTCAACAAGAAAATTGAAAACATCATCAATGAGTTCATTCTGCAGCAATATGTTTCGTATGAGGATTATTTGTCGGATATAAAATCAGAAACGGGAAATCAAGTCACTGTTTTGTTATTTACCATCCTTGGTTTTATTCTTTTTTCCATCATCTTGATGTACCGATTCTTCAAAGACATCAACCGAAATGTGGAATATCAAAGTAGCTTGAAACTGAAAGAAGCGGAAGCCGTACGACAATCGGAGGAAAAACAACGCTTTTTGAACACCATGAGTCATGAAATTAGAACACCTTTAACGTCAATTATTGGCTATGCAGATATGTTGGAAGGCGATGATAAAAAAATTCGAGCCATTCGTTCTTCTGCCCATTATCTACTGCAAATGACCAATGAGATTTTGGACATTGCCAAGATAAACATGGGTGTTTTTGAGATTCGAGAAAAGAACATTGATTTAAGGGATGTGTTGCATGAAATTCAGGAGAATCTCGCTCCAGCCATTGAAAGTAAAGGTTTGAAGCCGATTTTTAACCTTCCGAAGCAAGCCATATTTGTTAAAACGGATGGCCATCGAATTCAGCAAATACTCTACAATTTAATCCACAATTCTATTAAATTTACATCTGATGGATTTGTTCAATTGCAGGTAGATGTCACGGAATTTACCCATCAATATCAGTTGGTTTTGAAAGTCATCGACTCTGGAGTGGGCATGAACCAAGAAGAGCAAATTCATGTTTTCGAAGATTTCAAGCAAGCCGGAACGCATAAAAGTAAAATGCAAGGAACTGGATTGGGCTTGGGAATCGTGGAGAAGCTGGTGGAATTGCTTGCAGGACAAATGTACGTGGAAAGTGAAGTTGGAAAAGGAACGACGTTTACCCTTAAATTCAATTTTCCAAAAGCAGCTGATAATCAAGATTTAGAATTTAAGAAGGATAATTCAACACTAAATTTTGACAATTTTCTGCAAAATAAATCCATTTTAATCATCGATGACGATGAATTAATTACTTCGTTGTATGAACGAATTTTAATTCCAACCAATGCAAAAGTGACTGTTTATAACAACCCAAAAGAAGCATTTGAAGAAGCGTTGGACGAACCGTTTGATTTGATTCTTGTTGATTACCGAATGCCAGGAATGACAGGATACCAATTTCTACAGTATTTAAGCAGCCGAAAGGAAAAGATGCCTAAAACGATTATTTCTACCGCTAATGCGATGCTGGATGAACAGGAAAAAAACGAGTTGAAAGCTTTTGATGAAGTGATTTTTAAGCCTTTCAACAAAACATCCTTTTTAAATACCATCGCAACCGTTTTGGAGGTGAAAATCCAATTACCTCAAAATAAATCCGTTGGAAATCCTGTTGAAGGAACCATCGATTTGCAAAATTTGATTCATTATGTCGGCGACAATCCAAAGGATTTAATAGCTGTTTTGGAATTGATTGTTTCCGAAACCGATAAATCATTAAAGGTCTTAAAGTTCGCTATCGAACAACGAAATCGGGAAGAAATTGCCTTTGTGATTCATCAACTCACCTCTCGTTTTTCACAAGTTGACCCTGCTTTAACAGCGCCAACCCAAGACCTTGAGGCGACCTTGAGAACGGCTAATTCCGTGATGGATGTTGAACAATTGGAAGCGCTGTATCAAAACTGGATGAATGCACACCGCTTGATTGAGCAAAAATTAGTGGAATTAAAGCAAGCCAATCGCTCCGATTGATGAGACTTTTTGTTGAAAATTGAAGCAAACTGTCGGATTTTACCACAACTTTTCAGTTGATTATTTTCAGTATCTGACTGTTAATCAAGTGATTGTTGTTTTTGGTTCAAATTTGGCAAAAGCTCAATCAAATAACCCATTAAAAATAAATAATATGAAAATCACGAAATTAATCTTATCCGCAATTTTTGCAACAGCGATGTTAAGTACAACAAGTGCATTCGCAACAACAAACAATAACACCATCATTGTATTGGAACACGATCATGAAAAAGAGCCAACAGCAATGAAAATTGAAGAATTACCAGAAGCAATTCAGCAATCCATTAAAGTAAACGGATATCATGCGGAAAAAGCTTATTTCTTATACAAAGGTGAAGAAAAAGTTTACAAAGTAGATGTGTCCAAAGAGGGTGAAAAATCTTCTTTGTACTTCCACGAAGATGGAAAAGCTTGTGACATGACCAAGTAAAAAGATCTCATTTTTCACCTCAAATTAATTTATTAATAATTTAAAAATCAAAGACATGAAGTTAAATAAAATTATTTTAGCAGGAGTAATCGCTACAGCATTCGCTTCTGCATCGTTCGCACAAAGTGGAGCGGTAAACGAACAACCAGTTGCTATCCCAGTGGAAGAAAAGGCAATAGACGTTGAAACATCAAAAGACAATGGTACTGAAATCAAATTAAGTGAGTTGCCAACTCCAGTTCAAGAGGCATTGAAATCAGATCCTTACAAAGATTGGATTTCGAAAAGAGCTTGGATTGTTACCAGAGATGGAAACAAATTTTATAGAGTAGAAGTTGAAAATCCGAAAAATGAATCAACCACCATTTTATTTGATGCCAACGGTAAAGTATTGGACTAAATCCATGGTGATAACACAAAAGCTCTTATCAGTAAGTAATAATAGTTAGTAGTAGTTGTAAGTGCAAAAGTCAGGGAATTTTCTCTGACTTTTTGCATTGAAAAAATTTAGTCACCTCAACAGTCTTATATCAGGCTTTTATAAAACCGAGAAAAGTTCAAATGCGCAAATTTTTATTGGACACTAGAGATAAATAATTTAATCTCCAATTCACAAATTTTCTAAAAAGCCTGAGAAGAACTCAGGCTTTTGTTATTTTTGGAAATTACTTACCGTGTAACCTATGAGTTCAATTTTAGTAGTAGATGACGATTTAGTCTTTGCACAGATATTAGAAAGATATCTTACCAAGAAAGGTTATCAGGTGGAATGTAAATCCAACATTGCAGAAGCGATTCAAAGCATTGGCAGTAAGAAGCATGATTTACTCTTGTTAGATTATAAACTGAGCGACGGAACCGGTTTAGACGTCATTTCCCAAACCAAAGAAATGGGGTTAAACCCATCTTTCATCATGATGACCCGTTTTGACGATGTGCGTTTGGCTGTTAAATCCATGAAAGACGGTGCTTTTGATTACATCACCAAGCCCATCAATCACGAAGAGTTGTTGGCTGTCATCAACCATGCTTTCAATAAGGCGAAAGAAGATGCAACGCTCGAAAAATTAACCCAACAATCGACTCGTGTTGGCACTCAAAAAACAAGCAAAATCCAATCCAAAGAAACGGAGTTTTTAGTTGGTAAAAACCATCTTTCTAAAGTTGTTACCGAACAAATTGAATTGATTGCTCCAACGGAAATGTCGGTGATCGTTGAAGGAGAAAGTGGAACGGGGAAAGAACAAATTGCGCACCGCATCCATGATTTAAGTTCGCGCCGTGGAAAACCTTTTGTAGCCATCGATTGTGGTACACTTTCCAAAGAATTGGCAGGAAGTGAACTCTTCGGACATTTAAAAGGATCTTTTACGGGTGCTTTGGAAGACAAACAAGGTAAATTTCAAGCGGCACACACGGGAACGATTTTTTTAGATGAAATTGGAAATCTTTCTTACGATGTACAAGTTAAACTCTTGCGGGTGTTGCAAGAAAGGGTAGTGCAACCCATAGGAAGCAACAAAGAAATTAAAATCGATGTACGTATTATCGCAGCAACCAATGAAGATTTGCGATTAAACACTGAAAACAAAACTTTTCGCGAAGATTTATATTTCCGCTTAAACGAATTTAAAATTCAAGTTCCAGCTTTGCGAAATAGGGGAGAAGACCTCCTGCTTTTCGTTGATTTTTTCATACAAAAAGCAAATCAAGAGCTGCATAAAAACGTTACCCATTTTGCGGATACCATACTCGAAGTTTTCAAAAATTACGATTGGCCAGGAAATATCCGGGAACTGAAAAATGTGGTGAAGAGAATCGTTTTGTTATCCAAAAGCGAAGTCCCAGGTTTGGAATGTCTTCCTGCGGAAATGATTCAAGTTCAAAAGTCCAGAGCGATTCAACCCAGTGAAACCGATTTAAAGCTGATTCAAGAAAATCAAGAAAAACAATTGATCATAGAAACGCTTGCCAAAACAAGATACAACAAATCCCAAACAGCCAGTTTGTTGAACATTGATCGCAGCACCCTGTATGCGAAGATGAAGAAATATGGAGTTTGATGCTAAAATGGATTCTAATTGCCTATTGGATAGTTAGGATTTACATTATTGATTTTCAGAAATATACTAATTTCATTTGCGATGCTACTGCGTGGTCGAAGTCTTTTTCTGAGACCGCCATCGGCAGCAACGCGAGTTAAAATGTTAAACGTTGCTGTGCTAAAATATATATGCTTCTGAATTACACTTAGTTAAATCAATAAAACTATCAAAAGCGCCATTTGACACATTACCCACACCACCCATGTTGAAAGTACCATTTACTTCCTGATGATGTATGTGTTTTTTAGTTCTCATTTATTTTTTATCTTATTAACATTATTTATTTTCAAATAGTTATGGTCTCAAAATAGCGTTACCAACTAATTGAGAACATTACCCACTTACCTATTATACTGTAAAAT
Source organism: uncultured Chryseobacterium sp. (assembly GCA_964488745.1). GTDB lineage: Bacteria > Bacteroidota > Bacteroidia > Flavobacteriales_D > Crocinitomicaceae > JAQVCM01. The sequence continues at coordinate 34,915 of CAZAVP010000032.1, forward strand.
ACCTGAATAAAAAAGAAAATATCCCACAAAACAAACAAATAAATAAATAGTAATTACTGTATTTACCAAAATAATAAATGTATTGAAAAATGTGTTTAATTTTAAATCACTCCATATTAATAGTATTACTATTAGAGAGGTTAATGATATTATAAATAAACTATTTATAAACCAATTTTCTATGTATTCTTTTGGAATGAAATTAAATAAGAAAAATAGTAATAAATTTAATAATGTTAAAAAATTATTTTTATGTGTATTAATAAAAGATTTCATAATTGTTTTTAATATTTAATTGCCTGACCTCCAGTTTTCATTCTTTCTAAAGCTTTATTGTCTTTTGCTTCTGAAGCTTCATTTTTCTGTTGTATATTTCCCTGCTCAGTATTAGTCAATGGATTCACCCCACTGATTATTCTTTGAATTCTATTTATAACTTTCTGAGTATATATATTTTCAACACTTGTATGACTTACATTTTGGTCTTTTGCAAGATGATTAAATCCAATAGTTTTATTTGGATCATCTATTCTTGCAGTCTGTCCTGATGGGAAAGAATTTGATTGACGCACATTTATTAAATAGTTTACATTTGAACTAATATTATTATTACCTCCGAATCCTGACTTAGAACTTATATCAATTAAATACATTAAATCAATTGAAATATCAGGGTTATTAGCTGCAACATCAACAGCATTTTCTGCACCAAGACTATGCCCTACTAAAACTATTTTTCCATTAGGATTAACATCCATAAAGGTTTTCATTGTTTGAACAACATCAGATTGCGTTCTCTTCTCAATTGTAGAAGATGAAAATATAGTTATTTGAACATCAGAATTATTTTCAAATACGCTCTCAATTCTAGTTAAACCAGTTAGACCAGTTTGTCGATCTATATCACTTTTTGAATATGGATTATTATTGTTTTGAGTCTTCTCAGGTGGTGGGTTTTTACCTTCATAACCTAAAATGACAACAACCAAAATGTTTGCACCTTTTTTGGCATCTGCTGGTTCTAACCCTTCTAATTCAAAAGCATCAATGACCCTATTTCCACTGAAAGCATAAGGAGAATAAAAAGGATATTTACTTGCCAATGGATCGACCGCAAAAAACCTTCCCAATCTCGGGTCATGCATTCGATACGTGTAATTTATTGAGTTCCCTTTGCCTTTGACTTCATCATCGTGTTCTTGTCCTTGAAATGAATATCGATACTTCGCAAACCCTCCAGGTGTCACATTCACAACCATATCCACTTCTATTCCATTCAGAAGAATCTCACTTACCTGAAAAGATGCAGTAGCGCTATATCTTGCACGCAGGTAGGTTTGTGTGGGCGTGAAAGTATGCGTTTGTGTACCGTTTGAAGTAGTGGTGCTGAGAAGTGTACTCCAGGTTGTTCCGTTGGAAGATTGTTCTACCACCAGTTGGATTGCGTTGTTTTGGGATTGCACGTACGTCAGCGTGTGCTCATTGTTTGCCTGCACGCTGGTAAAGATTCGTTGAACACTTGGTGCTGTGCCGCTTACTCGGAGCTGATTAAGCGATCCGCTGGAAACATTCATATAGGAACTTGCCCAATCACTCTCCCAACCGTCTGTGTTTTGGGAGACGATGGTATTTGAGATAAAATTAGAAGTGTAAATAACACTTCCTGTCACCGTAGAAAGCCGCATGTTATCCACATAATAAGCATAATTCGGATTCAATATATTTCCAGCAACGAACTCTACTTTTACTTGTGAACTCGGTGCTGAAAAAGTGATGTCCACCGGGCCGGTTCCATTATATCGCTTGGCAGCAATACGTGTTTGCTGGGTTCCAATGATTTGATACACTTTGATAGAATCATAATAAAACACCACACCACCCATGTTGAAAGTACCGTTTACTTCCTGATGATGTATGTGTTTTTTAGTTCTCATTTATTTTTAGTTTTTTATCTTATTAACATTATTTATTTTCAAATAATTATGGTCTCAAAATAGCTTTACCAACTAATTGATAACATTACCCCAAATTCCGTAAACTACAGCAATACCGAAAAGAATTAAACTAAAAAGAATATCAAGTAATGAATTACTCTCATCAGGTAGGAAACGTCCGCCTCTTGGAGGGTGAATAAATCTTTTATGCTTTCTAAATGAAATCAGGCTAAACACACAGTAAACTGAATAGCAGGTTATTGCAAACGTGTAAGACAATATGTTTTCATATTCTCTTTTTAATATTGACATAAAAAGATAGATAAGAAAAATAATGAATAGAAAAATCCATCCTTTTTTCAACTCTTTTGAATATAGGCTATAATTCCAAGTAACGCCAAAAATAGCACAGGATATAAAAAAAAGCCCTCGCTCGTCTTTATGAAAAAATAAAGACATTATTACTAAAAAAACAATACATAAAAAATATATTAATTTAATAACCGACTTATTGAAGTTTAATTTCATTTTTTAAGAGCTTATATAAGTTAAAGTACATTAATCTTCAATTTCATTCGATTTAGTTTTATTTTCTTTATATGTTTGTTCGATTTCCGATTTTACTCCATATCCTGTATTTAAAACATCAATAATACTGTTGATAACGAAGGAGCCAATTGTAGATATCCCTCCTGTCCCTATGGTTATAATAGGTGATATATATTTGTCGAAACTTCCATTTACCTCACCTCTTTCTGGCGACATCATATCTTTTCCTGTAACAAGAGTATAACCCGCATCAATTACCGAAAGCCCTGGAGTAGTTTTAACTAATATTCTTATTGGCAAAGGAGCTTTTCTTTCTAGATTTTTTGATTCCCAGTCTCTATATGATTCTGCTGTACCTTCAAAAAAGTAATCAATAGGTCCCATAATAGGACCGTTTCCATTAGTTTTATACCAAGCTCGACCCTCACTCGGTTTACTATTAGTTGGCTTTGTGCCATTAACATCCACTTCAGGTGTATACCAAAATCTTATACTACCATCCAAACGTTCATATGTTGTTGCAATACCATTATCTCCATATCCATATTGATTTTCTAATACATCCCATGACTCCATTACTTGAATAACACCATCATCATCCAAATATTCTTTTGCATGCATATTCATGGATTCTAGTCCTTCTAATTTCACGGCATCTATAACTCGATTCTCACTAAAAGCATAGGGACTATTCCACGGATAATCTTTAGCCAACGGATCCACCGCAAAAAATCTACCCAAACGAGGGTCGTGCATACGATACGTATAATTCACACTATTTCCCTTGCCCTTTACCTCGTCATCTTTCTCCTGTGCTTGGAATCCATACCGATAACTTCCATCTTTCGTAAAAGTCTGTACATCTGTTATTTCCTCAAAATACTTTCTTACTTCTTTGTA
>CAZAVP010000033.1:0-36077 GCA_964488745.1 uncultured Chryseobacterium sp.
AGCTGTTTCATATCGCTGGAATTAATTTTGGTGGTAAAGTTCCCGATAGGCATTTATTTCTATTTGTGAGCATTTTGACTACCCAATGGAGCTTTGAAAAAATCAATTGTCTTTGTAAAATGAGAAATTCTGCCTATTGCGACCAGTTTTAATCTGAGAGGGTTCTTTGCCTATTGCTTTTGTCGAATCGTAGGTTTTATTCTATTTTATAGTAGACAATTCTATCCAATTTAAAAAATACTTCACTACTTTTACATAAAATTTAGAAGATGTTTACAAAAGCATGTGAGTATGGCATTCGTGCTTGTATTTTTGTGGCGATTAATTCCCGAGAAAAAAAGCGTGTTAGTTTGAAAGAAATTGCACAAGCGATTGATTCTCCGGAGTATTTTACTGCCAAAATACTTCAAAAACTCGCCAAAGGAAAAGTCATTTATTCAGTTCAGGGCGCACAAGGTGGATTTGAAATGGAAGAAAATAAAATTAAATCCATTACGTTGGAAGACATTGTGCTGGTAATTGATGGCGAAGTTGCTTTTACCATGTGTGTTTTGGGATTGAAAAAATGTTCAGAAGAAAATCCCTGTCCTGTTCATCATCAATACAAACACATTAAAGCGGATTTCAAGCAAATGATTAAAACAACTACCGTTCAGAACATGGTGAATCAAGTAAATGACGGACACTCTTTCTTAAAAATTTTCGAAGTAGAATAACGCCTCAAAAACAAAAAATGGATGCAATAAGAATTACCAAGTGCTTCACCTTCGACATGGCGCATGCATTGAAAGGATACGATGGTTTGTGTCGAAATATCCACGGACATACTTATTTTTTAAGAGTTACTTTAATTGGTAAGATCAAGCACGAAGAAGATCATCCAAAAAATGGATTTGTGATGGATTTTGGTATTTTGAAAGACATCATCAAACGCGAGGTAATTGATGTTTACGATCATTCCTTGATTTTAAGAAACCACCTTTCAGAAACAGAAATTTCAGTTTTAAAAGGTATCAGCGAACGAATTCATTATGTTGATTTTCAGCCAACGTGTGAAAACTTATTGATTCACATTAAGAATAAGATGATTGCTTACCTTCCAGAATACGTCGCTTTGCACAGTTTGCGATTGGATGAAACTCCAACGTCTTATGCAGAATGGTTTTTGAGTGATCAATGAGGGTTCATTTGCCTTCAGAAATTAACATCTTTCAATAAACCGGAAAAAAGTTTTTTGCAATAAAAAACCCACATTCAAAAAAGCGTGTGGGTTTTTAATAGCTATCAATGAACCTTTAATTTTTAAACAACTTCAAACTCAAAGCCAATTGTTCTTTCAATTCGGATCGATGAACGATGTAATCCAAAAAGCCGTGTTCTAATAAAAATTCAGATGTTTGGAATCCTTCTGGCAATTCTCTGCCGATGGTTTCTTTTACAACGCGTGGACCAGCGAATGCAATCAATGCATTTGGTTCGGCGATATTTAAATCACCTAACATTGCGTAGGAAGCAGTAACACCACCTGTTGTGGGGTCTGTCAGGAAAGAAATATATGGCAAACCAGCTTCCGCCAATTGACCTAATTTCCCGCTTACTTTTGCCATTTGCATCAAGGAGAATCCTGCTTCCATCATTCTTGCACCTCCAGATTTGGAGATGATCATAAACGGCGCTTTGATTTTGATTGCGTGATCAATGGCACGAGCAATTTTTTCACCAACTACCGAACCTAAAGACCCACCGATGAATGCGAAATCCATACAAGCCACAACAAAATCCATTCCGTCTAACTTTCCGTGAGCAGTTCTTGCAGCATCTTTTAAACCGGTTTTCTTTTCCGTGTCTTTTAAACGATCCACGTATTTTTTGGTATCTTCAAATTCCAACGGGTCACCCGAAGTGACATTTGGATTTAACTCGGTGTATTTAGCGTCATCGAATAAGATTTCAAAATATTCTTTGGAACCAATTCTTTCGTGGTGTGAACATCTTTCACACACATATAAATGTTTTACGAAATCTTGTTCCGTAAAAACCGTTTTACAATTGGAACATTTGTGCCAAAGACCTTCTGGTGTTTCTTTTTTCTCTTTTGTTGAAGTGGTAATTCCTTCTTTATTTCTTTTAAACCAAACCATGTATTGTATTTGTTTGAATGTTTATTTCAATTTTTAAAGGGTATTTACGTTGTTTAGATCTTCGAACGCTTGTTCCAAACGCTTGATGAACGTCAACTCACCTTCACGAACCCATTTTCTAGGATCGTAGTATTTTTTATTAGGCAAATCACCTCCTTCTGGATTTCCAATTTGCGTTTTTAAATATGCTTCATGTTTGATAATGTAATCCCGAACACCTGCTGTGTATGCAAACTGCATGTCTGTATCGATGTTCATTTTAATGACTCCGTAACCAATTGCTTCTCTAATTTCTTCCAGTGATGAACCTGATCCACCGTGAAAAACGAAATCAATTGGATTGACTGCTGTTTTGAATTTCTCTTGAACGTATTCTTGAGAGTTTTTCAAGATAATCGGAGTTAATTTTACATTCCCTGGTTTGTAAACACCGTGAACGTTTCCAAAAGCCGCTGCAATGGTGAATTTGTCACTCACTTTCATCAACTCTTCATAAGCATAAGCTACTTCAGAAGGCTGGGTATATAATTTGGAACTATCTACATCGGTATTGTCAACACCATCTTCTTCACCGCCGGTGATTCCCAATTCAATTTCCAAGGTCATGCCCATTTTACTCATGCGAGCAAGATAGGTTTTACAAATATCAATGTTTTCTTCGATTGGTTCTTCTGATAAATCAATCATGTGGGAACTGTACAAAGGCTTACCGGTTTCTGCGAAGAATTTTTCACTTGCGTCCAGCAATCCGTCAATCCAAGGCAATAATTTTTTCGCCGCATGATCGGTGTGAAGTATCACTGTTGCGCCGTACATTTCAGCCAGCAGGTGAATGTGACGAGCTCCTGCAACGGCTCCAGCAATGGCTGCTTTTTCTCCTTCGTTGGACAAGGATTTTCCAGCATTGAAAAGCGCTCCACCATTTGAAAATTGAATGATAACTGGTGCATTTAACTTTGCAGCTGTTTCCATAACAGAATTGACAGTACTTGAACTAGTAACGTTAACGGCAGGAAGCGCAAAACCTTTTTCTTTGGCTAATTGAAAGATTGCTTGAACCTCGTCTCCAGTAGCAACACCAGCTTTTATATTGTTTGCCATTATTTTCAGTTTTTTGAATTGATGCACAAAAATAATGAAAAAAAAGAGATGATTCTGAAATACCGCAAGAGATATTATTTCACCTCACAGAATAAAGTTAATTCTTCTTTCATAAAAATGTTCCGCGTGATTAAAATGGAATGACGTAAGAAAAAATCAATTTTCGCCTGATTTTTTGTTTTTCAGCCGATTGCATTTCTTGATTCGTTATTTTCTGGAGTCCAAATAGGCCAAAACATTTTTCTCAATGCGGTTGTGAATGTTGGAATTGTCCGCTTTCACAAAGGGTTTGCCAATTATTTTTTCATATAATTCGATGTATCTTTCGGTAACAACGTCCACAAAAGCATCTGGAATCTCGGGCATCGTTTGTCCTTCTAATCCTTGAAAGTTGTTTTCAATCAACCATTGACGAACGAATTCTTTCGACAATTGTTTTTGCGCTTCACCTTTTGCTTGGCGTTCCTCGTAACCTTCAGCATAGAAATAACGAGAAGAATCTGGCGTGTGAATTTCATCAATCAAGTAAACTTTTCCGTCTTTCATTCCGAATTCATATTTGGTATCTACCAATATCAATCCTCGTTCAGCAGCCATTTCAGTTCCGCGTTGAAACAAAGCGCGGGTATAATTTTCCAATTGAGTGTAAATTTCTTCCGAAACGATTTGTTGTTCCAAAATTTCTTCTCTCGAAATATCGATGTCATGTCCTTCCAATGCTTTCGCAGCTGGCGTGATGATGGGAGTGGGGAAGCGGTCGTTTTCTTTCATCCCTTCAGGAAGTGCAACACCACAAAGCATTCTTTTTCCCGCCGCATATTCGCGAGCACTGTGTCCAGCCAAATATCCGCGGATGACCATTTCAATTCGAATTGGTTCGCATTTTAACCCGATTGCTACACACGGATCGGGAGTTGCTAGCAACCAATTAGGAACCAAGTCTCTTGTGGCTTCCAAGAAGTGGGTTGCAACTTGATTCAATACTTGACCTTTGTATGGAATTCCTTTGGGTAAAATGTGATCGAACGCAGAAATCCTATCGGAAGCAATCATTACAACGAAGTCGTTTTCAAGACTGTAAACTTCTCGAACTTTTCCTTTGTAGAGGGATTCTTGTCCTGGAAAATTAAAATTGGTATCTGTAACTGTTGATTTCATTTGTTATTAAAATAAAAGGTTTTATTTTGGTTTAGAATCCGAATTTCTTCTTTCGTTTCTGTATTCTTCTTGTTTTTTAGCGTCCTCATTTTCCGCTTTCTCAAAAGCATCAATGATTTTCTTCACCAAAGGGTGACGAATCACATCACTTTGTGTCATGCGAATAATGCCAATTCCTTTCACGTCTTGCAAGGCATCCAGCGCATACGTCAAACCAGATTTTTGCTGACGAGGTAAATCCACTTGCGACATGTCGCCGGTAATAATGAATTTTGCTGTTTGACCCATACGCGTTAAGAACATCTTCATTTGCATCACCGTTGCGTTTTGCGCTTCGTCTAAAATTACAAATGCTTTATCCAAAGTTCTTCCACGCATAAATGCAAGCGGAGCGATTTCAATCACACCAAATTCAAGCATTTCCGCTAGTTTTTCTGGCGGAATCATGTCCCGAAGCGCATCGTATAATGGCATCATATATGGATCTAATTTCTCTTTCATGTCGCCCGGTAAGAAACCCAAGTTTTCACCTGCTTCAACTGCTGGACGTGTTAAAATAATGCGTTTCACTTCTTTTGCTTTCAGCGCGCGAACCGCCAATGCAACTGCCGTATAGGTTTTACCCGTTCCCGCAGGACCAACAGCGAATACCATGTCATTTTCGTTGACAGCTTTCACCAGTTTCCGTTGGTTAATCGTTTTTGCTTTGATTTTTACGCCGCTATTTCCGTGAACTAAGATTTCAGCACCATTATCCATTTCTTTTGTGGATTGATCTTCTAAAATAATTTGTTCAATGGCATTTTCAGTGACTTGATTGAATTTATGGAAATAGGTTAAAATTTGTTCAAATTTCTTTTCAAAAAGATTCATAACTTCTTCGTCTCCGACGATGGTTAATGAATTTCCACGAGAAACAATCTTTAATTTCGGAAAAAAGCTTTTGAGGACCATGAGGTTTTTATTGTTAATTCCGAATAATTCGACAGGATTAATACCTGCTATCTCTATGTTTCTCTCCAAGTGCTCGAATAATTAATTGTTGTAAAAAAATCTCTATGTATAGAATAAACCTTATTTTTGAACAAATTTAGGAATATTTCTTCAATTTGAAAATTACATGCAAATCATCACACTAACATCTGATATGGGGTTGACCGACCATTACGTTGCTTCTCTCAAAGGAACTATTTTGAGTCGAACTCCAGAAGTTCAGATTATCGATATTTCGCATGATGTTCAGGCTTTTGACGTTGCGCAACAAGCTTTTTATCTGGACAATTGTTTTCGGGATTTTCCCAAGGGAACCATCCATATATGTTGCGTTGATAGTGAGCCAGTTATCAATTTCGGTTCGTCCCAAGACAGTGCTGTTCCTGCCATTTTATTTCACGAAGGACATTATTTTGTTTCCAACGACAACGGTTTTTTTGGTTTGCTCTTGAAGAATGTCTCTGCCGAATCGTTCTGGAAAATTGACGATGTACTTTCAAACCCGTCTTTGTATCGTTTTCCAACAAAAAACATTCTCATTCCTGCTGCTTGTAGAATTGCCCAAGGGGAAGAATTAGCTTCTTTTGCAAGTCAGGCGGACGAATACAAAAGATCGATTGCAATTGCCGCAGTTATTGGCGATAATTTAATCAAAGGAAATGTGATTCACATTGACCATTACGGCAATGTAATTACCAATGTAACCCGCGAATTATTTGATCGTTTTGGAGAAAACACTCCTTTTACCATTTTCTTCCGAAGAAAAGAATATTACATCGACGAGATTTCTCTTTCCTACAATGCGGTTGTTCCAGGAGAAAAAGTAGCGATTTTCAACAGCAATGGTTTTCTTGAAATTGCTTTAAATCGAGGAGCACGTACAACAACTGGTGGAGCAAATACCCTTTTTGGATTGACCATCAATGACATTGTACGAATCGAATTTTCACCACGCGGTTCCAAAGAAACCATCGATTCACTCTTTTAAAAACCCCTTCCATAACCATTTCCGTATGCTTACCAGAATCGTAAAAATGCATTTCCAAGCTGAGAAAACAGCCGAGTTTCTAGCTTTCTTCGAAACCATCAAATGGAAAGTAGCCCGACAGCCCAATTGTCACGGTATGAAGTTGTTGAGAGATGTGCAAAACCCAAATATTTTGTTCACCTACAGCAAATGGGACGATGAGAATGCCTTGAACACCTACCGGAATTCAGAACTTTTTGGACAAGTCTGGCCAACGATTAAACCTTGGTTTCAAGAAAAAGCGGAAGCGTGGAGCGTGGACGAGGCGTTTGATGGGATGAAAAAATAAGGATTTCTGTTATAATTTTATCTCAATTAACTCTTTGCCCAAAAGCTTAAAAGCATTTTCAATTTTTCGGATTTGTGCTTCTCGCGGTTTTTTAACTCCCGTAGCATAATGACTAATTTGTGCTTGATTGATACCCGTAATTCTTTCAAGTGCAGCATTGGTGAAAATACCTTTGTAATAATTTAATACACTTTCGGTATCATATTTATATTCAAATTCATATTTTTCGTTGGGAATATTACCCAATTCAATTTGTATTTGAACACTTTCCAAGGCTTCAGCTTTCGCCTCAGAAGCAGTTTCTCCAGCACCGCTTATTCCTTCAACATTTTCAGCATAAGCCCAAAAACAATCTGCACTTCTTTCGATTTTAATTTTAATTTTTTTCATAACCCAGTTTCTTATAAATTTCACCGAAGGTTCATTTCCTTCTTGATTTTCAATTCTATTCCTTTTCCAACTTCTTTCGCCCCATGATAAGGAACGGGATACGTTCTTCCATCTTTCTCGTAAATATAATGACTGCCTTTAACTCGCAATATTTGCCATCTATTTTTTTGAGATTAATTGATGAAGTTCTTTCGATTTCATGGAGTTTATTTAATTGCTATCCAAAGCAAAGGTATTGAAAGTAATACTATTTACAAAATTTATTTTGAATATGTGCGATTGAATTTAATCAATAAAGGTTCACAGGTGTCCAATTAAAGTGATTAGTAACTGGTAATCGGTGGACGGTGGGCTGGCGTCGGTGGTGGGTGATTGTGGGTGATCGGTAATTAGGGATCGAGCACGTAAAGGAAATGCGAACCTTCAAGTCGAAAAAAAACCGAACTACCCACCACTGATCACCGACCCAACAACTCACTTCAAACTCAAAACCCAATTGCCCGCGCCAATACAAATATATTCCACGCCAATCGAAATCACAATAAACCCGATGATTCTCGAAATTGCGTTAATTCCAGATGCTCCTAAACCTTTCACGATCCATTGCGAAGAACGAAGAATCACCCAAACCGAAAAAGCGACGGTAATTATAGCAGCCACTATCAACCACAAATCTTTCATTTCGTCGTGGGTCTGACGCAAGGTTATCAAGAGTGAGATGGATCCTGGGCCAGCCAACATTGGAATCGCCAAAGGCGTGAGCGAAATTTCACTTCGTTGCTCGACATCTGCTTGTACGCTACTTCTTTTCATTCCTTTGTGCTTGGTAAAATTTCCCGTCAATAAGGCAAAACCAGATGTAGCAATGATTAAACCACCCGCGATACGCAAAGAATTGAGCGAAATACCGAAGAAATCCAAGACATAACTTCCTGCAAAAAAGGATATCACGAGAATGACCAACACGTTGAAAGCCGTCCAAGCGGAAGTTTTATTTCGATGAATTTGAGATTCATTTGTTGTTAATCCTACAAACACAGGTACCGTTCCCAAGGGATTAATGACTGAGAACAAAGCGGCAAAAATACTGATGAATAATTCCATTTTTTGCTGCAAAGTTGCCTTTTTCTGCAGAGATTTAATGCACGATAAGATTACGATTTGATGAAGAAATTGTTGTGATTGGTGGTCTGGGGTCGGGCATCGGTGGTCAGTTGGTTCATTTTTAAATCTTGCGTTTTTCTTCAGTCCAAACAACTAAATATTAACACGCACTCCGTGGCCTTTGCGTAAAACTTTGCGCCTTCTTTGCGGTAAAAAAATAACACACTCACATTCCACCAAAATCTCACAATATTTCCATTTTCCTCAATCTTAATGAAAAACTTTACGTTGAATTAACTACTTGAATGGATGTTGATTAACCGCAAAGAGCGGGAAGTGAGAGCGCAGAGATCGCAGAGAAAAGACGAGCTGAGTGGCTTTTTGTCAAATTGCTTTCTGCAACTCCTTCGCGTCCTTTGCGAAAAACTTTGCGCTTCTTTGCGGTAAAAACTAAAATGCACTCTCTTTTAAAACTCTGTGTTTTCAGTGGTAAAACAACACGTTAATTTTCTAACTCACTTAACTACCCAAAATAACCTTTCCCAATTCTTCAATCTCCGCGATCGTGTTAAAAGAATGAACACAAATCCGCAAGCGCTCTTGTCCTGCTGAAACTGTTGGACTTAAAATCGCTTTGACGGCCAATTGATTTTCTTGCAATTTTTTGGAAAGCGCAAGTACCTTTTCAATGCCCGGAATCAAAACAATTTGTATCGGCGAACGAACATCGCTGATACTGATTTTATCGCCCAAGATGTGTCTCAAAAAAGCAATGTTTTCTTGTAAGCGAATCCGATCCGAATTCAATTTACTGTTTTCAACTTGTTGTTGAATGTGTTGGTATTGATAGGGCGGAAGTGCGGTTGTATATATAAATGAACGTGCAAAATTGATCAAATATGTTTTTAAAGTCTCAGAACCCAAAACCGCCGCACCGTGCGTTCCATACGCTTTTCCGAAGGTTATCAAACGTGCAAAAACCAGTTTTTCAATTTCCAGTTCTGCACACAAACCACGCCCTTCCATTCCGAAAATTCCGCCAGCATGTGCTTCATCTACAATCAAAAGTGCTTGGTGCGTTTTGCAAATTTCAGCAATTTCTTTCAGCGGCGCCAAATCACCATCCATGGAATAAAGCGATTCTACAGCAACAAATACCGTTCCTTCAAACCGTTCTAATTTTGCTTCTAAATCGACTAAGTCATTGTGTCTAAATGAAAATGCTTTGGCGTGACTGAGCCGAATTCCATCTCGTACCGAAGCGTGAATAAACTCATCATACAAAATCACATCACCTCGTTGTGGAACGGAAGAAAACAAACCGATATTGGCATCATACCCCGAATTGAAAATCAAATCCGCTTCCGATTGGTAAAAATCAGCTACGTATTTTTCTGCTTTTATGGCTTCAAGTGAATTGCCAGAGATCAAGCGAGAACCTGTACTTCCAGCGTGATTGGTAGAAATAGGAAAATTCGATTTTGCCAATCCCAGGTAATCGTTGGAATAGAAATCAGTCATTCCTTGAAACGAAGAAAGGGAGCGTAAACTCCCAATCTTTTTTCGATCTTCTAATTTTTTCAGATAAGACAACATCGTATCTTGTTGGAGATTTGGATTCGCCTAAACGGTTTGTTTTCTCGCGTTTTCAAGTTCAAGTGCTCTCGCGGCAGCTTTTGCTTTTTTCTCAATCAAGATTTCATCCGGCTTCGTTTCTGGTTTGTCGTGGTCAGCAAACGATTGTTTCGGGATTAATCCCAAAATATCAAACATTTCTTTGTCTGCATTGAAATCCGGATTAGCCGTCGTCAACAATTTGTCGCCAGCAAAAATGGAACTCGCTCCAGCCATAAAACAAAGTGCTTGACCTTCCATCGACATCTTGGTTCTACCAGCAGACAAACGTACCACCGACATCGGAAAAGCAAGTCGCGTAGTGGCAACCATGCGAATCATTTCCCATTGTTCAATCGGTTTTTGGTCTTCCATCGGCGTTCCTTCAACGGCAACCAAAGCGTTGATTGGAATAGAATCCGGTGGCGTTTCCATGTTCACGTAACTCATCAGCATGCCAATTCGATCTTCAACCGCTTCGCCCATTCCGATGATACCACCCGAACAAACAGTCAAACCTGCTTTGCGAGCATTGTCAATTGTTTGCAAACGATCTTCGTATTCACGAGTGGAAATTACATCGCCGTAGTAATCTGGCGAGGTATCCAAATTATGGTTGTAGGCAAATAAACCTGCATTTTTCAATCTTTTCGCTTGGTCTTCGTTCATCATTCCCAAAGTACAACAAACTTCCATGTCCAAATCGTTTACCGCCTGAACCATCTCGATTACATTATCGAAATCACGGTTATCGCGTACTTCTCTCCAGGCCGCGCCCATACACAAACGAGAAGAACCATTCGCTTTCGCATTGGTTGCTTGTTCGATTACCGATTCAACCGTCATCATTTTCTTCACTTCCACATCCGTGTGGTAACGAGCTGCTTGCGGACAATAACCACAATCTTCCGAACAACCGCCCGTTTTGATACTCAACAAAGAGGACATTTGCACCTCTCTCGGATTGTGAAACTGACGGTGCATGGTGGCAGCCTCAAAAACAAGCTCTAAAAGCGGTTTGTTATAAAGCGCCAGCAAAGCTTCTTTGGTATTATATGCAGGATTAACTTTCATGTAATGAGATTTTCTTTGAATGCAAATATAATTAAATTGATGTAGAAACGAACCTTTGAAGTCTGAGATTTGAGTTATAGCAGTCATTTGTTGAAACTTTCATAAAATCGCATTTCCCTGTTAGATTTTTAAAGGTTTGAGATATTTCGGGGTAAAATTATTTTGTGGTGTTGAGATGAGACTAACTGCAATTTAAACGAGACGTAAACATTGATTAAATTTCAATATAACAGATGAAACTAGAAAAGTGAAATTCAAGAAAATCTTAGTTGATGAGATTTTTCGTCCTAGTTATTGGATGGTTTTTGAGACGCGCTAAAAAGTGTGAACGATTGAGATAGCGATAGCTCATCGACATGAGTCACTTTTTAGAAGATTCAAAAATGCTGTAGTTTACGGAAGCACCGCCGAAGGCAGCCACAACGTGAAATTCAATAACTAAGACTTGATTTTTTTTTGTTTCTTATTTTTGATCAAGCAAAAAAAAGAAAGTAGAATAATCTAAAGTCCTCGAATATTTTTATCGAAGCGTAGCACTTCAAGATATAATAATCTCGAGATTTCAAATGCTTTTTGAGAAGCAATTTTAATTTTTTGGAGCTATTTCCCGCTATCCACTTTATCTCCATTCAGAAAAAGAATGGAGGATGCCGTTTCTATCGGGACTGAAACACTGTCGCTCATACTTCGGGATGCACAAAGCCAAATAATTAGCCATTTTTTTTTATATCTTTGTATGTAATCTTTTTATTTAAAAGGAATGAATAAAGACTTGACTCAATCTGCAATTGACAGACAAAATATATTAAATAATACTCAAGCAGTTGAAAATATTCAAGCTAAAAATTGGTATTACTGGATTACTCTATGAAAATGAATATAAGTTTACATCTAAAATGGGTGCTGATTTTTATGAAATAGATGTACGAACTTTTAAAAGATATTTAGAAAACTATGAAGATGAAATAAAGCATAATGGTTATTCTATTTTAAAAGGAGTTAAACTTAAAGAATTTAAAGATTTATTTGGACATCTTATCTCTGGTAAAGATGATGATATTTCACAGAGGGACACAAATGTCCCTCTGACGATAGAACAATATGATAATCAATCATATAAAAAAAAATAAAAGCACTTGCAGTTTTTAATTTCAGAGCCATTCTTAATTTAGGAATGCTCTTAACAGAAAGTGAAAAAGCTAAACAAGTTAGAAGTTTAATGCTTGACATTGTAATTGATACAATAAATAAAAAAATAGGCGCAATAGTAGTAAGTTCAACGGTAATAACCCGCTTCAACTTTGCAAAGGTTTGATAAGTTTGAAGCACACAACCGCCTACTTTGCATATACTCAACGTTGTGTGTAATGGCAACCCGACACGCCATCAAAACTCGACAATAAAACTATTTCAACAAAATAAAAACAAAATGAAAAAACTACAATTCAAAAAAGACATCAAGGCATCAGCTGATAAAGTATATAGAGCAATGCTTGGCTTAGACAATAAAAACACTTACGAGCAATGGACGGCATTGTTCAACCCCACATCCACTTATGAAGGAAGCTGGGAAAAGGGCAGCAAAATTTATTTTGTAGGCGTGGACGAGAACGGCAAAAAAGGCGGAATGGTTTCCGAAATTACCGAAAACAAACCTGCTGATTTTGTTTCCATTCGACATTATGGATTTCTGGACGGCGAAAATGAAATTACATCAGGCGAACAAGTAGAGGCTTGGGCAGGTGGTTTTGAAAATTACAGTTTTGAAGAAAAAAATGGTATCACCACTGTAACGGTAGATGTAGATGCAGTAGAGGAACACCTTGATTTTTTCTACAACAACTATCCACTTGCTTTGGATAAACTGAATGAAATAATAACTTCGTAACCTTAATTATTGTGAGATGAAAATTCTAAAGAAAATTATAATCGTACTGGGAGTTATTATTGCTATTCTCCTCCTCGTAGCCTTGTTTGTAAAGAAAGACTATGCGGTAGAAAAAGAAATTGTTATCAACAAACCCAAAACCGAAGTATTTGAGTATATAAAATACCTCAAAAATCAGGACAATTTCAGTAAATGAAACCAGATGGATCCTGCTATGAAAAAATCCTACCGCGGCACAGACGGCACCGTTGGTTTTGTGTCGCACTGGGAAAGCGATAACGAAGAAGTAGGCTGGGGCGAACAAGAAATAAAAAAAATTACGGAGGGCGAACGCATTGATTTTGAGCTTCGATTCCTCAAACCTTTTGAAGCTACAGAACCTGCATATATGGCCACAGAAAGCATAAATGAAAATCAAACCAAAGTCAAGTGGGGATTTAGCGGACACTTCAGCTATCCAATGAACTTGATGTTGCTTTTTTATGATATGGAAAAAATGATAGGCGATGATTTGCAAAACGGCTTAGGTAAGCTGAAAGAAATTTTGGAAAAATAAATTATGCATAATCAAGTTACAGAATACATCGCAAACGCCCCGGTTGAACAAAGGGAAATACTGGAAACAGTGCGGGATTTAATACACCAAGCCGTATCGAATGTAACGGAAGAGTTCAAATGGAGCCGGCCCATTTTTAAAACAACAAAAGATTTTGCTTATCTTCAAACAAACAAAAACCACATTAATCTTGGGTTTTACAAAGACTTTGAAAAGCTAAATGACCCAGACAAATTATTAGAAGGCACAGGGAAAACCATGCGGCACATTAAAATCAAAAAGGTTTCAGACATTGACCCTGAATTATTAAAAGAGTGGTTTACCATACTATCTGCTGATTAAAAAACTCAAAAAACTATGGACAAAGCAACACAAACAATGATTGAAAACCTGCTTAAAAATACAGGAAAAACATTGGAACAATGGATTGAAATCGTGAAGCGGCAAAACTTTGTAAAACACGGAGAAATCATTAAATTTCTGAAAGAGCAGCACCAATTTACTCACGGATTTGCCAACCTCGTGGCGCATAAAGCAAAAGAAACAGACGCAGGTTCGGCAGAAAATACAGACGATTTAGTAGTGGCTCAATATAAAGGTAAAGAACACCTGAAGCCAATTTATGACAAACTGATTTCCGAAATTCAGGCTTTCGGAAACGATATTGAAATTGCACCGAAAAATGCTTATGTGAGTTTAAGACGAAAAAAGCAATTTGCAATTTTACAACCTGCGACAAAAACAAGATTTGAAATCGGTATAAATTTAAAAGGACAAGAACCAACAGGGAAATTGGAAGCCGAAAAACCCAATGCAATGTGTTCGCATAAAATCAAAATCGAAGACATCAACGACATTGATACCGAAACTATAAATTGGATAAGAACTGCTTACGAAAATGCTGGATAAAAGAGCCACTACACATAATAAGGGAGTAAACAACATTCCGGAAATCACAAGAAAAGGAACTAAATGCTTGAAAATTTCGGGAACAGACGAAACATTTTCATTTAGTGGACTAAGAAGAAAATTCATACTTGAAAACAACCTAACAGGAGATTACAACCCATATTTTCCATACAACCAATTGAGTTTAATGAGTGAAAAATGAATTTTGAGAAGTTAGTTTTACGCATAAAGCAAGCAAATGATTTTTACAGCAAAGTGCTGTAAAAGCTGTAAACACACATCTAACTTTAAGAAATTGGTTGAAGGTTTTTTTACATTGTGGAGTTTGAGTAAAATGGTAGCGACAGAACCGAATATGCTGCTAAATTGCTTGAAAACATTGCCAAGAATATCAGCGTAAAAGGGCTTACAGCACCTGAATTATCACGTTGCCGACAATTTTACAATGCTTATCCGCAAATTCTTGGGTTAATAACCCAAGGATTTGAAAATATGCTTCCTACTGATTTTTTACCCGAAAATACAGAAAAATCAATTCTTGGGTCGGCAACCCAAGAATTACAAATGAGTGATTTATTAATAGGAAGAGCCGTATGAGGGGAACTTAGCGAAGCGATCTCACAACCGCAGGGCATAGACTGGCAAGCGAAAGTTTACATTGAGCTAGTTGAAATGGTTCCGTGAGAACGTAGGGGTGAACTATTTTCACGAACACATTAAAAAAACATTGTAAGTGAGTAAATTCCCTTGCGTGACTCGATTATGCGGCAATGACATTTGACCGCTTCGACACAAAATCAACTGACTGACAAAAATGAAAATTTTGCCAACGCTTCACAAAATTAAAAGAGGTGCAAGTCGACACACAAAGCCAACGCTGTTACACCACATTTAATTTTGCCCAACCGCACGCAAGTCAGCCCCATAACTCTAATTTTCGGCAATTTATCAACATTGCTGCCGTTTCATAGTTTTTTATATCTTTGCTTAAAATTTAAGACGTTATCGCAACAGACAAACTACATACCGACAAAATGAAACGCCATTTCAAAAGTAAGGCTGTTTTTGAAACGCAGGATATTGTTGCCTTTTACGAACAAACAGAAAAGGACATCAAGCAGACAACGGTAAATTGGCGTGTTCATGCATTGGTGCAATCGGGCGTTTTGCAACGTATCGGCAGAGGAAAATTTACATTGGGCGAAGGCAAAAATTATATTCCCGAAATTTCTACGGCAACAAAGGCGATTTTCAAAAAACTGAAAGCGGAATTTCCTTATGCCAATTTATGCGTATGGAACACTTCTGTTTTAAACGAATTTATGCAACATCAGCCCAACCGTTTTTTTGTGTTGGTGGAAACGGATAAGGAAACAACCAATTCTGTTTTTTACTTTTTGCGTGAAATTAAAAAATCAGTGTTCGTTGAGCCGACAAATAACATTTTAGAAAAATACATAGTAAACGAAAAAGAAGTATTTATTGTGAAACCGCTTATATCAGAAGCGCCAACGCAAAATATAAACGGAGTAGAAACTGCAACCATTGAAAAAATGTTGGTGGACATTTTTTGCGATGATGTGATTTTTTCGGCTCAACAAGGTGCGGAAATGCGGACAATTTTCAAAGAGGCGTTTGCTAAATACACCATAAATCAAAGTAAAATGCTTCGCTATGCCGACAGACGAAGAAAGAAAGAAGCACTAAGAAAATTTGTAAAAACAATTTCAAATTTATGGCAGCATTAAATACTTACTGACAAAATATAGAATATGATAAATCAGAAAGAAATATCAGCCGAGTGGCTTACCCAAGTATCAAAGCAACATCGCAATTCGGATAAAATCCTTGTAGAAAAGGTTATCCGTGCTTTGTTGCTATTAGAGGGTTTGGCAAAGCAAAAGATAGATTTTGTTTTCAAAGGCGGAACGGCTTTAATGCTTCATTTCAACTCTACAAAACGTTTGTCTATTGATATTGACATTGTTTTGCCAAATGAAATCAAAAACTTAGAAGGTATTTTAGATACAATCGCACAAGAGCAAGGATTTTTGAGAAAAGAATTACAACACCGAAGCGCAAACTCAAAAATCAAAAAAGAACATTATAAATTTTTCTTCACGCCTTTACACAAAACCAAAAAGGATGAAGAATATGTGTTGCTGGATATTTTGTTTGAAGATGTAAATTACAAAAGCGTAATTTCTTTACCTATCCAATCTGATTTTGTTCCTCAAGTGGATAAACCATTGGTTGTAAATGTGCCAAGTTTGGAAGATATTTTGGGCGACAAACTCACTGCATTTGCACCCAACACCACAGGTATTCCCTACTTCAAAAAAGAGGACAGTATGAGTATGGAAATCATCAAACAACTTTACGACATCGGAAATTTGTTTGATGCAGTGAACGACATTGAAACCATTAAAACTACGTTTTATCGTTTTGCAGAAACGGAAATTGCGTATCGCAATGCAAACAAAATTTCTGAAAATGATGTGTTAGAAGATATTTACCAAACAGCACTTTGTATTGTAACACGAGGAACAGACGGCAAAGGAAATTTTGAAGAACTGCAAAAAGGATTACAACGTATTGTCGGTTTTATTTTTTCTGAAAGTTACCACATTGAAAAAGCAATTACCCACGCTTCAAAAGCGGCTTATCTTTCGGTTTTAATACAGCACGATGCCAAAACGATTGAAAAGTACGATAATCCGCTTCAAATGAAAGATTGGCAAATTGGCGAGCCACTGAGTAACAAGCTAAACAAACTAAAAAAGTCCAATCCGGAAGCATTTTTCTATTGGTACAAGATTTACGAACTGAAAAGCATTAAAGCATAATGAACAGTCACGAAATAGAACATAATGTAAAAACCATATTCGAGAATTTTTCAAAAGAAAATTTCTTGTTCGATTTGCTATTGGCTTACGGTATTTCTAAAACATCTATTACCCGTCTGAAAAGTGGAGATTTTAACCTTTCAAAAGTGGAAGGCGAAGTGCTTTACAAAAAGAAAATCTTTTTCAAAGAAGAAGAAACAGACAAATTGTTAAGTTCCATCGAAACCATTTCAAAAGAGGAACGCATTGTAAAACACGCACCACGTTTCGCTATACTGACAGATTATAAAACATTAGTGGCAAGAGATTTAAAGTTGGGTAAAAATTTAGATATTGCCATTACGGATTTACCCAATCATTATACTTTCTTTTTGCCGTTGGCAGGTAGCGAAGTGTATCATTCTACCAATGATAATGAAGCCGACCGAAATGCAGCTTATAAAATGGCACAGCTTTATGATTTGCTCATTACGCAAAATCCCAACGTTTACAATTCAAAAGAAAATATACACAACCTTAATGTATTTTTATCAAGATTGTTGTTTTGCTTTTTTGCTGAAGACACCGAAATTTTTGAAGGCGACAGTATTTTTACCAATACTTTGGTGCAACACACTAATGATAATGGAAGTGATACACATTTGTTTCTCGATAAAGTTTTTGAAAAGCTAAACACAAAAACTAATGAAGGCTTTGCAGACTATCATTTTTGGGTTCAAAAGTCATTTTTACGATTTTGACTATTGAAGTGAATGGTGATATTCTTTTACGAAATGAATTATTTCTTTACCTTTTGTAGTTTAATGCTTTAAATTGCGGTCATTACACCTCATTTTCATCATTTTTGGGCATAACTTACCCTGTTCGAGTTTCTCGATTTCCTTATTCATTGATATTTAGTTTCTTAGTCGTTTTGTCGATTTTGTTTGGTGGTGGATTTGCCAGACTTTTTAAATAGCTCAATAAAGTACTAGAGGTGATCGCTGATTATTCTTCCAACAAATTACAAGACTTGTTTCTTGGGACTTTGGAGGTGTAGTTGGTCGGGTGGATACAAATCACCAATCCATCCTGCTACTTATCATTCCTTATACGCTCCATTCCCTTAAAATTTCTTAAATTCGCAATCGCTATCAAAAATAGTCAGATCAATTATAGAAATATGAAATAAGCCATAAGAATAGTTTGACACACCTGCGAAGCAAGCAACGCAAGTTAATAACGGTGACCGCGTAAGCAGCTACGTAGTATGTTTTCAAATGGCGATACTATATGACAAATAAAAAGCAAATTAAACACATATGAAAAAAATAGAACCTTACAAACCAATTAATAAGGTAAGAATTGTTACCGCAGCTTCTTTGTTTGACGGGCATGATGCTGCAATTAACGTCATGCGCAGAATTATCCAAGCAACGGGTTGTGAGGTCATTCACTTGGGGCACGACCGTTCTGTGGAAGAAGTGGTAGATTGTGCCATTCAAGAAGATGCGCAAGCAATTGCAATGACTTCATACCAAGGTGGTCATACCGAGTATTTTAAATACATGCGAGATTTATTGGTGGAAAAAGGTGCGCCACACATCAAGATTTTTGGTGGTGGTGGTGGAACTATTCTTCCTTCTGAAATTGAAGAATTGGAAGCTTATGGCGTTACGCGCTTGTATCACCCGGATGACGGAAGGTCGATGGGATTGCAAGGCATGATCAACGACATGATTCAACGTTGTGACTTCCCAGTTGGTGAAGGAATTACGGATGAAGTGAGCAGGTTGGTAAACAAAGACATTCCAGCAATTGCCCGTTTGATTTCTGCTGCTGAAAACTTTGCCGAAGAATCGAAAAATATTTTGGATGAGGTGCATGCTTTGGCACAAAAAAACGAGGTTCCGGTTTTAGGAATCACAGGTACGGGTGGTGCGGGAAAATCTTCTTTGGTGGACGAGTTGGTTCGTCGCTTTTTAATTGATTTCCCAGAGAAATACATCGCGGTGGTTTCTGTAGATCCATCCAAAAGAAAAACGGGTGGCGCTTTGTTAGGCGATAGAATTCGAATGAATTCCATCAAAAATGAGCGCGTTTACATGCGTTCCTTAGCAACCAGACAGTCCAATTTGGCATTGTCCAAACACGTGGCAGAAGCGATTTTGGTTTTGAAAGCTGCGAAATACGATTTAATCATCATTGAAACTTCAGGTATTGGTCAATCCGATACGGAAATCATCGAACATTCTGATGCTTCTTTGTACGTGATGACACCAGAATACGGCGCTGCAACGCAATTGGAGAAAATCGACATGTTGGATTTCGCGGATGTTATTGCATTGAATAAATTTGACAAACGCGGTGCGCTAGACGCATTGAGAGATGTCAGAAAACAATACCAACGAAATCACATGTTGTTTGACGAACCAGTTGATTCCATGCCGGTTTATGGAACAATCGCTTCGCAATTCAACGATCCAGGAATGAATTCCTTGTACAAAGTCATCATCGACAAAGTAAAAGAAAGAACAGGAGCAGACTTGAATTCTTCGTTTGAAATCACGAAGGAAATGTCGGAGAAGATTTTTGTAATTCCACCAGAAAGAACACGTTATCTTTCTGAAATTTCAGAAAACAACCGTGCGTATGACAAATGGGTAAACGACCAAGTGGAAGTTGCCGACCAGTTATATGGTTTGGACAAGTCGATCGAGACCTTGAGAAACTCAAAAATCGAAGACAAAGACCGTTTGATCAAAGGATTGCAAGAAGCGTTTGAAAAAGTGAATTTGGAATTTGACCCAAAAAACTGGGAGATTCTTAAAACGTGGGAAGCAAAAAGAGAAAAATACAGAAATCCCGTATTTGAATTCAAAGTACGCGATAAAGTGTTGACTTTGGATACGCATTCTGAATCCTTATCCCATTTACAAATCCCAAAAGTGGTGCTTCCAAAGTACAAATCTTGGGGTGATATTTTGAGATGGAATTTGCAAGAAAACGTTCCAGGAGAATTCCCATACACCGCTGGTTTATTCCCGTTCAAACGAGAAGGAGAAGATCCAACACGAATGTTCGCCGGCGAAGGTGGTCCAGAAAGGACCAACAAACGTTTTCATTACGTTTCTTTGGGAATGCCAGCAAAACGTTTATCTACCGCATTTGACTCGGTGACATTATACGGAAATGATCCAGATCTTCGCCCAGATATTTACGGTAAAATTGGAAATTCTGGCGTATCGATTTGCTGTTTGGATGATGCCAAAAAACTGTATTCCGGTTTTGATTTAAGTCATCCAATGACATCCGTTTCAATGACCATCAACGGTCCAGCGCCAATGTTGCTTGGTTTCTTCATGAACGCTGCGATTGATCAAAATTGTGAGAAATACATCAAGGAAAATAGTTTAGAATCAGAAGTTGAAGCGAAAATCAAAGACATTTATAAAAAACTCGGAACCACTCGTCCTGCATACCAAGGCGATTTACCAGAAGGTAACGATGGTTTGGGATTGATGTTATTAGGTGTTACCGGAGATCAAGTATTGCCGGCAGACGTGTATCAACAAATCAAAACGCAAACCTTGACGCAAGTTCGTGGAACGGTTCAAGCGGATATTTTGAAAGAAGATCAAGCACAAAACACCTGTATTTTCTCAACGGAATTTGCCTTGAGGTTGATGGGAGATGTGCAACAATACTTTATCGACAAAGCAGTTCGCAACTTCTATTCCGTATCGATTTCTGGTTACCACATCGCGGAAGCAGGAGCGAACCCAATTACCCAATTGGCGTTTACCTTGTCCAATGGATTCACGTATGTAGAATATTATTTAAGTCGCGGAATGGACATCAACGATTTCGGTCCAAACTTATCCTTCTTTTTCTCCAACGGAATTGACCCAGAATATGCGGTAATCGGACGAGTTGCAAGAAGAATTTGGGCGAAAGCTTTGGCGCGTAAATACGGAGCAAATTCACGAGCGCAGATGTTGAAATACCACATCCAAACTTCCGGACGTTCGTTACACGCACAAGAAATTGATTTTAACGACATTCGCACCACGCTTCAAGCATTGTATGCAATTTACGATAACTGTAATTCGTTGCACACCAACGCGTATGACGAAGCCATTACCACGCCTACCGAAGAATCTGTTCGCAGAGCGATGGCCATTCAATTGATTATCAACAGAGAATTAGGATTGGCGAAAAACGAAAATCCATTGCAGGGTTCTTTCATCATTGAAGAATTAACAGATTTGGTAGAAGAAGCAGTGTTGACAGAGTTTGACCGCATTACCGAGCGTGGAGGCGTATTAGGCTCGATGGAAACCATGTATCAACGATCTAAAATTCAAGAAGAATCACTTTATTATGAAACATTGAAGCATTCAGGTGATTTCCCGATTATCGGTGTAAATACGTTCTTGAGTTCCAAAGGTTCGCCAACGGTTTTACCAAAAGAGGTTATTCGTGCAACCGAGGAAGAGAAACAATACCAAATTGCGATGTTGGATCAATTGCAAGATGGTCACGCCGAAACCAACGAAGCAAACATCGAAAAACTGCAAAATGCAGCAATTATGAATGAAAACATGTTTGAAATTTTGATGGAAAGCTGTAAAACCATGTCACTTGGACAAATCACCAACGCACTTTTCGCAGTAGGAGGTCAGTATAGGAGAAATATGTAGTTTGGGTTATGAAGATAAAAAAAGCGGTTGTCTAAATTCAATAGACAACCGCTTTTGGTTTGAACCAAATTTTTATTAATTCGTTAATTCAATTGAATTACAAACACTTTCTTTGTTTTTAAAATCACCTTGCCAGATGATGTCTCCAAAGTCATCTATAATTTTATAAGTGTGAGATGAGATTTCTTTTTTGTACATTTTCTCTTCATATACAAAATGCCCATCTTTGCAGTCAGGTTTTGAAGAATAAAATTCATCTGCATTGACAGTTCCGACAATTTCTCCATCGACATAAAGGGTTAAGTTGTCAACTCCTTCAAAATAAAGCGCATCAGCAACACTTTCATTATACCAGAAACTTTGTCTTCCAGTGAATTTTTCTTTTTTACAAGAAGATAGTGTAGTTGCTATTGGTATCACTGTTCTCAGTCAGGTTATATGGTAACCAACAACACATCAGAAGAATTGACCCAAGTCTATGAGCAACAAATAGCAATTTTGAAAGATGAGATTTTTTTTAAGAGAAATGCTTAAAAGAGAGTTGGGAGGATAGATGCTTGAGTGCAAGATCTTACAAACTTTATTATAGTGTATTAAATGGGAAAACTTTGAAAAAGTAATCCAAAAAGCAAAGGATACTTCTAAAAATGCTGGCGAGGAAGAGGAAATTACCTGTCATTTTCCTGACGTCAGGAAGATGATAACAAAAAGTAAAAATGCTAAGGATAAGATAGATGGCGTTTTATTGACTCGTTACGCTTCCTATTTAGTTGCACAAAATGGCGATAGTCGCAAACAAGAAATTGCGTTCGCTCAAAATTATTTTGCGGTGCTAAATACACATTCCTTACACCCTATCCAAAACATATTCAATCAACCCTTTCATTTCTAGATCATAACCTTTCGAGAATTCCAAATTGGGACGATTGGCGATTCCTAAGCAGATCGTAGTACAAGCGTGACCAAGGTTTTTACCCAATACAAACAACGCTGAGCTTTCCATTTCAAAATTCATGACGCGAAGATTTCTGGAAGAATCACTTTCTCTAAAACTGGTCAGTTTTTCGTTTAAATTTTCGGTACTCAATCCTAATCTCAAAGTTCTTCCTTGCGGTCCGTAAAATCCGCTACTGGTAACGGTAATTCCTTCAAAAGTTTGTGCTGATTTTAGTTTTTTCACCAACTCATTGTCTGCAGCAACAACATACGGTTGAATTTTGTCAGGCAATTGCAAATGCGCATTCATTTCCTCCAAAAGTGTAATTTCTTCTGAAGTGTAATTTACGTCGTAGAAATGTGCCACGTTATCCAATCCACAAGCGTGTGAGGAAAGTATGTAGGAATGAATCGGAATATCCGCTTGCAAAATCCCACACGTTCCGATGCGAATGATGTTTAAAGAAGTCAATTCTTTTCGATCGCAACGGTTTTCCAAATCTATGTTGACCAAAGCATCTAATTCGTTGAGCACGATGTCGATGTTGTCCGTTCCAATTCCAGTAGAAATGACAGAAATGCGTTTTCCTTTATAGGTTCCCGTATGACAAACAAATTCCCGATGATGCGATTGGTGTTCGATGGAATCAAAAAAAGCAGAAATCAGCGCCACGCGATCTTGATCACCGACAAGTAAAACGCTTGTTGCAAGGTTTTGAGGTAAAATTCCAAGGTGATATACTTGTCCTTTTTTGTCTAGAACTAATTCGGATGATGGATATTGCATAATTTCTGCGTTAATGAAGGTCTAAATTAAAACAAAATTGAGTGAATTATATGATAAAAATAAAAAAAGCACAAAAAAATGCTTGATTTTGAGAGTTTAATAACACGGGAGGTGTAGCATAAAAGCTTTCTAGTTTTAATTTTATCTGATTTCAACTGTATGGCAATTAAGCAAAAGCATGAAAAACCA
This sequence comes from uncultured Chryseobacterium sp., assembly GCA_964488745.1. Lineage (GTDB taxonomy): Bacteria > Bacteroidota > Bacteroidia > Flavobacteriales_D > Crocinitomicaceae > JAQVCM01. The sequence continues at coordinate 23,685 of CAZAVP010000033.1, forward strand.
TAACTAAATTTTCTTCAACGCTATTTCCGAAGATGCATTGTTAAAACCACTTGATTCAGTGTTTCCAATGTGTTTCTTTAAATCAGTATCTTATCCGATTTTTTAACACTTAATTTATTGACAATTAATCGTTTATATTAAAATTCACCAAAATATTGATTATAGCCTACGATACTATTCTTAAATCAACATTTCTACCATATTTTGAGAAAAAATTCAGTATAATGAATATTTACCAAAAAAAAAGACATATATTTGTATCCAACTGGATACGCACTTATGTTCTTTATTGAAAAAACATCTGAATTTGACAAATGGTTACGAAGGTTAAAAGATCTTAAGGCCAAAGCTAAGATATTATTCCGGCTTCAGAAAATCGAAAGCGATGGTCATTTTGGAGATTGTAAATCCGTTGGTGACGGAATTCAGGAATTACGTGTTCACTTTTCAAAAGGATATCGTGTGTACTTCAAGCAAAAAGACGATAAAGTAATTATCTTATTAATTGGCGGTGACAAATCAAATCAACAAAAAGATATTGCGAAAGCGAAAGAATTAAGCAAAGCGTATCACGAACACCATAAAAAAAAACAAACAATAAGTGAGTAAATCTGGAACAAATTAAATAAAGAGGAAAATGGAAACTTCAAAGTTTGACATAGCAGAATACTTGGACAGTCCAGAAATGATTGCGGAGTACCTAAATACAGTTTTAGAAGATGGCGATAACAATGACATCATCCAAGCAATAGGACACATCGCAAAAGCAATTGGCATGACCAAAATTTCGGAAGAAACAGGTTTGAGTAGAACGAGTTTGTACAAAGCATTATCGGACGGAGCCAAACCTCAATTTGAAACAATTATGAAGGTACTAAAAGCAATTGGAGGTCAAATTCAAGTAAATCCAGCTAGCTAAAAGTAATGAGTGATTAAAACAAAGCACACAAAAAGCTGAGTAACAATAAATTCACTCAGCCTTTTCAATAAATATTTTTCCGCTAATTCCCTAAACCCGCTCAGGATAAACCTTCAACGCCTTTTCCAAACATTTCACCGCTTTCAACAACGATTCCTGCTTTAAAACATACGCCAAACGAACTTCTTGTAATCCGGTGTTGGGCGTGGCGTAAAATCCTGCTGCGGGCGCCATCATAACGGTTTGACCTTCATAATCAAACTCTTCTAACAACCATTGACAGAATTTTTCAGCATTTTTAACTGGAAGTTTTGCAACGCAATAGAATGCACCGCTCGGTTTTGGGCAAAAAACACCTGGTATTTTATTCAAACCGTCCACCAAAATATCTCTTCTGGCAACGTATTCTTTTTCTACTTTATCGAAATAACTTTGTGGCGTTTTTAAAGCAGCCTCTGCAGCAAGTTGATCGATGGTTGGTGAGGAAAGTCTGGCCTGAGCAAATTTCATTGCGCCTTGCATCACTTCTTTGTTTTTGGAAATCATCGCCCCAATTCGTGCGCCACACATCGAGTAGCGTTTCGAAACGGAATCAATCATGATGACATGATTTTCAATTTCACTTAAATTCATTGCCGAATATGGTTTTGCACCATCGTAGCAAAATTCGCGGTAAACTTCATCAGAAAATAAGAATAAATCATGTCTTTTAACGATGTCGCTTAATTTTTCAAGTTCTTCTTTCGAATATAAATAGCCCGTCGGATTTCCAGGATTACAGATGATAATTGCTTTGGTTTTGGAAGTGATTTTTTTCTCAAATTCTTCAATTGGAGGCAAAGCAAATCCAGTTTCAATCGTGGAAGTAACAGGAACTACGTTTACGCCCGCAATTTTAGCAAAACCATTGTAGTTTGCATAAAAAGGTTCTGGAATGATAATTTCATCACCTGGGTTACACGTTGTCATCAATCCAAAAATCAAGGCTTCAGATCCGCCCGTTGTGATAATGATGTCTTCCGTTTCAACAGGAACATTGTATTTACGATAATAAGCAGCTAAACTAATTCGGTACGATTCAATTCCTTCAGAATGGGTATATTCCAACGTTTTTAAATCGTTGTTACGAATCGCTTCTAGTGCAACCTCAGGCGTTTCAATGTCGGGTTGACCAATGTTTAAATGATAAACAATTTTCCCTTTTTTCTTTGCAGCTTCAGCAAAAGGCACTAGCTTTCTAATAGGAGAAGCAGGCATTTCAACTGCTTTAAGAGATATTTTTGGCATGATAAATTATATTTTTCGGTGCAAATGTAATTGAAATCTTTGTGAAGAAAGTTGCTCTGCTAAAAGTTTTCCTTATTTTTGAATTAATGAAGGTTTTTAACTATTTAATTCTGGCTTTTTTATCCATTTTCGTACTTTTTGGATGCGAAGATCCGGCAGAAAAAAAAGTGTGTCGCGATTGTGAAGAAACAGTTGCTCCAGCGGTAGAAAAAGTGGATTTAATCCCAGTTGTAGAAGAAGAGGAAGCAGCAATTGTCGTTCCCGCAGGATTAGAATCTTTGGTGGATATTCAACAAGTCAACCCAAGCATTCGAATCGATTTGAAATATGCGACAGAAGATAACTTTATGAAAAAAGTGCTGTATCACGATATCACACACGTGTATTTACAAAAAGATGTGGCTGACCGTTTGTCGAATTGTCAGAAATACCTTAAAAAACTTCATCCAAATTATTCTTTATTGGTTTACGATGGCGTGAGACCTTTGCACGTTCAACAGGAAATGTGGGATGCTTTGGATACGATTCCAGTGAACGAACGCGGAAAATTCGTGTCCAATCCAGCCAACGGAAGCATACACAATTACGGTGCAGCGGTAGATTTAACCATCATTGACGAAAATGGAATTCCGCTCGATATGGGCGCCGGATACGATGACATTCGGAAAATTGCATATCCAAGTTTAGAAGCAGCATTTTTAGCCAAAGGCGAATTGACACAACAACACATTGAGAATAGAAAGTTGCTTCGCAAAGTGATGGCGTCGCAAGGATTTACAAATATTCCTTCAGAATGGTGGCATTTCAACGCTTGTTCGAGAGCTAAAGCGAAAGAGTTGTATGAAATCGTAAAATGAGAAACTGCGCTGTTAACGTTTCGTTAATTGAAGTTTTCTGACTGAAATGATGTCGGCTTAGAAAAAAAATATTGGTTAACTTTGTAAACTAATATCTCGAAGTAATTATGTCCAACATTCAAACTAATGAATTTCTCCCCTTGGGAAAGGTGTTTGGTTTCTTAACAAAGAAATACATTGGTATTGTTGCTGAAAAAATGAGTAAAACTTCTGTTTCACGTTATTATTTTCCACTGTTAACCATTGGTTTGAATTCAGGTAAAATCAGTCAACAAGAATTAGCAGATCATTTATTGATGGATAAAGTGAGTTTGGTTCGCGTTTTAGATGCTTTGGAAAACGACGGATTAATCGAACGCATCATCAATCCAAGCGATCGGCGTCAACATTTATTAAAAATCACCGAGAGAGGCTTTCCTTGGATCGAAAAAATTCAAGATGCATTGAAGGAATGCGACGAAGTGTTTTTAAGTTTCATTGCTCCCGAACATCGGAGTTGTTTTAGAGAAGAATTAAACAAGTTATGCATTTCAGTAAAAAATCTTCCCGCCGAGGAAATCGAATTATTTTTCAACCGTACAAAAGAATCAGAAATATGATCCAAAAATTAAGCGCAGTAGGCCTTTGTCTATTATTGTTCTCCTGTGGAGGAAAAGATGAAAAATTAGATTTCTCAAAAGCAGGCGTAAAAGCAAGCGGAGTAGATGTGTTTGAAATTGCGAAGAGCGATGTTTCTCGAATCATCGAAATTCCTGGTACGATCATTCCTGCGGAGGAAGTTCAAATTTTCAGTGAAATAACAGGAAGAATCCAAAAGATTAATTTCAAAGAAGGCCAACGGGTACAAAAAGGTGCAATCTTGGTTCAAGTGGATACGGATATTCTACGCGCCCAGCGAAAACAATTGAAAGTACAATTGGAATTGGCTCAAAAAGACGAAAACAGAAAGAAATCGTTACTTGCCGCAAAAGGAATAAGTACGGAAGAATACGAGCGCTCTTTTGCTTCGCTAGCATCCATTCAAGCGGAAATTGGGTTGATTGATGTTCAGATTTCCAAAGGGGAAATTAGAGCTCCATTTGCAGGAAGAATTGGTTTAAGAAGAGTTTCAGACGGCGCATACATCAGTCCAACATCCCTGATTACAACGCTGGTAAAGGATGATGAAGTGAAAATTGAATTTTCAATCTCTGAGCGATATGCTTCTTTGGTTAAACCAGGTCAAATGGTTTCTTTCAATACAGAAAGTGATCAGGTTTTTAAAGCTGCTGTGTATGCTTATGAGTCCACTATTAGCACGGATTCACGGATGTTAACCGTTCGTGCAAGTATGAAAAACGTTGCCAATTTATTTCCTGGAACTTTCGTTTCTGTTGAATACAACTTAGGTCAAGAAAAAGATGCGATGATGATTCCTGCTGGATCGGTGATTCCAGTATTAAAAGGACAGAAAATCATGGTGGTTCGAAATGGCGTGGTGGTGGATGTACCAGTTGAATTGGGAATCCGCACTTCCGATAAAGTTCAGATTACGGGTGAAATTCAACCAGGTGATCAAGTATTGACATCCGGATTATTAGCCGTGCGAGCAGGAATGCCAGTCACCGTTCTGAAGGTTGCAAAGTAACTTCAAATCCGCATGGATTCTAAACGGATTCAAATAAAGCAAAATATTAAAAAATAGATTAATGAATTTAGCATCGTTAAGTATAAATCGTCCGGTACTTGCCACCGTACTTTCCATTGTGGTGGTATTGTTTGGAATTATTGGTTTTAATTATCTAGGTGTCCGAGAGTTTCCATCTGTCGATCCGCCAATTATCAACGTTACAACCAATTATCCAGGAGCCAATGCGGATGTAATAGAATCTCAAATTACAGAAATTTTGGAAGAATCCATCAACTCTGTTGCCGGAATTGAAACCATGAGTTCGGTAAGTAGTGATGGACGAAGCACGATTACGGTTGAATTTGATTTGAGCATGGATTTAGATGCTGCGGCAAACGATATCCGCGATAAAGTTTCGGGAGCAATTCGGAATTTACCGAAGGATGCCGATCCGCCCATTGTAGCAAAATCGGATGCCAACGCAGAAACGATTTTTACCTTAACCGTTCAGAGTGATAAACGTGATTTATTGCAATTGACAGATCTGGGAATCAATGTTTTTAAAGAGCGTTTGCAGACCATTAAAGGAGTCAGTGAAATTCGAATTTGGGGTGAGAAAAAATACTCCATGAAATTCAACCTCAGTCCTGAAAAAATGGCTGGTTACGGAGTTACTGCTTCGGACGTACGAACGGCGTTGAACGAACAAAACGTGGAATTACCTTCTGGAAGAATTGAAGGTGATGAGGTCGAATTAACCATTCGAACATTTGGTCGTTTGACAACCGCGCCTGAATTCAACGAGTTGATTATTGCCAATCACGGCGGACAAATCATTCGATTAAAAGACATTGGTGAAGCTGTTTTGTCGCCTTTAAATGAGCGTACTTTGTTGCGCGGAAACTTTGGTGTTCCGATGATTGGTGTGGCAATAAATCCACAGCCAGGCGCAAACTACATTGAAATTGTGGACGAAGTTTACAAAAAAGTTGCTGAGATTAAAAAAGAACTTCCCGACGATGTTGTTTTGGGTGTGGCAATCGATTCCACGGAAAATATTCGAAAAGCAATTTCAGAAGTAATCGAAACGATAGTCATTGCATTTGGATTGGTGGTACTTATTATTTTCCTCTTTTTGAGAGATTGGCGAACGACTTTAATTCCAATTATTGCCATTCCAATTTCCTTAATTGGTACGTTCTTCATCATGTATATCTCTGATTTCTCGATCAACATTTTAACCTTGTTGGGAATCGTCCTTGCAACTGGTTTGGTGGTCGATGATGCAATTGTGGTGATGGAAAATATTTATTCAAGGGTGGAGAAAGGAGAGGATCCGGTAACTGCCTCTCATCGCGGTTCGAAAGAGATTTTATTTGCCATTATTTCTACCACAGTTACGCTAACAGCAGTTTTCTTGCCGGTAATTTTCTTAGATGGTTTAACCGGTCGATTGTTCCGAGAGTTTGGGGTCGTCGTCGCGGGATCCGTAATTATCTCTGCATTTATTTCCTTAACCTTGACTCCGATGATGAGTTCAAAGTTATTGCGAAAAAGAACCAAACATTCTAAATTCTATGATTTTACGGAGAAATTTTTCGTGAAATTGAATGATGGCTACAAGAATTCACTTTCCCGTTTCATGAAAAAACCTTGGTGGGCATTTGTGATGATGGCAGTTGCCATTTCAATGATATTTGTTTTTGGTAGCAAGTTGCAATCTGAATTAGCACCTATGGAAGACAAAGGAAGAATTCAAATCATTTCTACCGCGCCCGAAGGAACTTCCTATGAGAAAATGGACGAATACCAAACGCAAATGTTGAGTATTGTGGACACCATGAAAGAAAGACAATCCTTAATTGCTGTTACTTCTCCAGGTTTTGGTTCTTCGATTTCTGTCAATAAATCATTCATCCGAATGAATTTGGTTCCAAAAAACGAACGAGAGAAAAGTCAACAAGAAATCGCAGATGAACTGAGCGCTTTGTTTCAAACCTATAATTTTGCTCGAACATTTGTGGTTCAAGAACAAACCATTGGTGGTGGACGAGGAGCAGGACTTCCTGTTCAATACGTTCTGCAAGCTCCCAACTTGGATAAAATGAAGGAAGTTCTGCCTTTGTTTATGGAAAAAGCATCGCAAGATCCAACCTTTGGAATTGTCGATATCGATTTGAAATTTAATAAACCTGAATTGCAAGTTCGTATCAACAGAGATAAAGCAAATGAAATGGGCGTTTCTGTTCAAGATATCGCAGAAACAATGCAGTTGTATTTTTCTGGTCAACGTTACGGATATTTCATCATGGATGGAAAACAATACGAAGTCATTGGACAAGCCAAGAAAGATAAAAGAGACGAACCTACTGATTTGAAAGAAATTCACGTAAGAAGTCAAACGGGTACATTGGTTCCTTTGGATAATCTAGTAGATATTTCAAATGAATCGAGTCCACCGCAATTGTATCGTTATAACCGATATGTTTCCGCAACAGTTTCTGCATCAACTGCACCAGGAAAAACAATTGGTGATGGAATTGCAGCGATGGATAAAATTGCGCAAGAAGTTTTGCCTGAAGAATTCTCCACCAGTTTGAGTGGAACATCGAAAGAGTTTGCTGAAGCAGGAAGTAGTTTGATATTTGCATTCATCTTGGCTTTGGTTTTAGTGTATTTGGTTTTAGCTGCGCAGTTTGAGAGTTTTGCCGATCCACTGACCATCATGTTAACGGTTCCGTTGGCATTGGCTGGAGCAGTATTTACCTTGTGGTTATTTGGACATACCTTAAACATTTTCTCCGAAATTGGTATCATCGTACTGGTGGGATTGGTGACCAAGAATGGAATTTTAATTGTGGAATTTGCCAATCAGCAAAGACAAGCAGGTTTATCCACAATGGAAGCCATTATTTCTGCATCTACAAGTCGTTTCAGACCAATTTTGATGACGACTTTGGCAACAGCTTTAGGTGCGATGCCGATTGCGTTGGCGCTTGGGGATGCTGCAACCAGTAGAGTTCCGATGGGATTGACCATTGTTGGAGGATTGATGTTCTCTTTGGTACTGACGTTGTACGTAATTCCAGGATTGTATAGCTACATCACAGCAAAAAAAATGAAAGTAATTGAATCTAGAACGGAGTAGAATCAGCAGTTAAAAAGATAGAAGATGATTAAAATGAAATTTTTACTAACACTAACAATTGCTTTTTTGACTTTTGCTTCGCAAGGTCAAGGCACCTATACCATCGATTCGTACATTGCTGAAATGCTTCAAAAGGATTTTGGAATCACGATGATGCGCAATGAAGTGCAAATTGCTGAAAACAATAACAACATTGGCGCTGCAGGATATTTGCCAACAGTAGGGGTTTATGCCGATCAAAATTGGACAGACAACAATACGCGCCAAGAATTTTTTTCAGGACAAGTTAACCAAGCGAAAAGTGCCAAGAACAGTTCCACCAATGCTGGAATTCGATTGGATTGGACTTTTTTTGATGGATTTAAAATGTTTGCAACCGACAAGAAATTAAATGCTTTGCAAGAAATTTCAACGTTGAACTTAACAGCTGAAATGGAAATGAAGATCTACCAAGCTTCGGTAATGTTCTTCACCTTGGTGCAGCAAAAGAAGTTGAGTGAGATTTACCAACAAGCGCTCGATCTTTCCAAAGCGAGATACGATTTGATGAAAACCAAGTTGGATTTTGGTGCAGCCACGGAAATTCAAATGATTCAAGCACGCTTGGATTTGACAGCTGATAGTGCGGTTTTATTGAGTAATCAACGTGATATTGAAAACTTGAAAGCAGACATGAATCGTTTTTTAGCCAAAAATTCAGATGCACCGCTAGATGTTACCGGAGAAATTACCTTTGTTCAAAGCGTTTCTTACGACACCAGTTTGGAAGCATCCAAGGCACAAAGTAGTAATTTGCTAATCGCCAAAGCAAACATCGCCGTCCGAGATTTGGAACGCAAAGAATATCAATCCTATTATTATCCGCAGATTGGATTGTATGGTCAATATGCTTTCGCCACGTCGAAAAATCAAATTGGTATTTTGAATTCAAACAGAACCTTTGGGACGGGCGTAGGACTGACTTTGCAGTGGAATATTTTGAATCGAATGTCAACATACACATCCCTGAAAAACAACAAACTTCAAGTTGAAAACGCCGAATTGCAATTGAAAAACGAAGAGTTTATTGTTGAGAGTGAATTGCGAAAAACCTACAACGATTTAGAGTGGGCACGAAGAAATTTACAATTGGAAGAACAAAACATCGTAGAAAGCGAGTTGACATTTAAAATTGCACAAAATGCCTTCGAAAGCGGAGCAATTACCAATTTAGAATTGCGCGAAGTTCAATTCAGCATCGTTCAAGCACAAAGTCGCTATTTGCAAGCACAATTAACGTTCAAAACAGCAGAATTAAATTTAGCGTTAACAACAGGAAATTTCAAGAAATTGGTCAATTAATGCTTGAAACTATTATTTCAATTATAAAGGAACGGGTTTTCAACCATCCATAAAAGAAATAGAATACGCAATTGGCTTTAGCCAAACAACATTATAAAAGCAGTTTATTGATTTTAAAAAATTGAAAATTTCAAAAGAAGTGCGGCTTCAGCCCATTCTTTTGATATATATCGAATTCAAAGGAATGGGTTTTAACCCATTCAAATAAAAAGGAGAAAAATAACGCAGTTGGCTTTAGCCAAACCTTTAAAACACAATTATTATGAAAAAAATCAAATTAGGAATTTTAGATCAATCAGTTGTTAGAACAGGTTCAACTGCAAAAGACGCAATCGAAGAGACAATTGAAACCGTAATTCTTGCTGAAAAGTTAGGTTACAGCCGATTTTGGGTATCAGAACATCACAACTCCAAATTCATTGCCGGTTCGGCACCTGAAATTTTGATGGTAAAGTTAGCATCGGTCACCAATAAAATCAGAATTGGTTCAGGTGGCGTGATGCTTCCAAATCACAGTGCCTACAAAGTCGCTGAAAATTTTAGATTACTCGAAACACTTTTTCCTGGTCGAATCGATTTGGGAATGGGAAGAGCTCCTGGAACAGACCGCATAGCATCTTCCTTATTAAATCCATCCAACGACATGCGAGTGGATAATTATCCTTCGCAAATAAATCATTTACAACATTTTTTCAGAGATACAGCCACCACCAATCAAGGAAGAATCATCGCCGCGCCAATCGCAGAAACCATTCCAGAACAATGGATTTTGAGTTCAAGCGGCGGAAGTAGCATGATTGCCGCCGAATACGGAATGGGATTATCTGTCGCGAAGTTCATTAATGGACACGTGACCCGCGAAATTGTGGATGAATACCGAAGAAATTTCAAACCTTCCGATCAGTTAAGTGAGCCACAGGCATTTGTTTCCATCTTTGTAGTGTGCGGAGAAACCGAAGAGATTGCTGCACGCATGCGAAAAGGGCAAGACTTTGTCTTTTTACAATTTGAAAAAGGAGACGTTCGTAAATTTCCGGACAATGAATTCATCGAAAACTATGAGTTCACCGATTTAGAATTGGAAAGACTTCGTTTCAACGCTGGAAAAGTAATTTCTGGAACCAAAGAATCCGTTCGAGATCAACTGTTGGATTTGGCAAAATCGTTTGATGTGGATGAAATTATGATTTCGACGATGTCGGACAGCAAAGAAAATAGATTGAGATCTTTTGAACTGATTGCTGAGGCATTTGACCTTAAAAACCAAGTAATTTAAAGGTTAAAATTTAGATTTTATATTTTTTAAAAAACGCATCCCAGTCCCAAATGAAATTGGTTACCACTTCGTCCATTCTTTTCAGGAACAATGGATTTGGAGCTTGCATACGAGCAAAATATTCGTTTTGAAATTCGTTTAATTTGTATTTATGGAAAATCGCTTTTGACATTCCGTAAATCATATTTTTTGAGGGAGTATTTACCCTACTGATAAAACTTTGATATTCTCTGACGAGATTAGCGAATTCACCTTCCGTCATACCGTACAATTTCCCCAGCTTTTCAAAGATTAATTTCTCAACAGCGTAGGCTTGATCAGTTTCAAAAGTACTTTCTAGAAAAGAAAGGTTCCCAACGATAACAATTAGAGCAAATTCGCCATTTTGATTATCTTTGATATTGGGGGAAGTTACAAATGCTGGATCATCATTAATAAGACCAGCAACTTCTTTGAATCCATTGTCAATTACTTCAATCAACGTGTTTACAAAAATGTTCGCAACCTTTTCGTTCGATAATTTTCGTTTCAATAATGTCCCCAACATAGCGTGTGTTTTATACTAGTTACAAAGATAGGGCTGAATACGGGATATGTATTGAGTGTGAAAAGTGTATTATTAACTAAGTTATTAACATAAGAAAAGGTGCATTAACAAGTTGTATGAAGAGCAAGAGAACAAATTTCAGCGCAAAATAAGGGGTAAATGTGTCAATAAAGTGTATTTTCGTGTGATAACAAGATGATTTATTCCAAATTTATTGGAATGAAAATGTTTTCAGCGCAAAAAATTAGAGTCATGAAAAAAATTGCATTTTTAACTTCCGGAGGAGATAGTCCTGGTATGAATGCGTGTATTAGAGCCATTGTAAAAACCTGTTTTCATTATGGAATCACACCCATTGGTATTCGGGAAGGGTTTAATGGAATCATGCATGCAGATTTCTGGGAGGTGACATATAAAGACGTAAATAACATTATTCAGACAGGTGGAACCATTTTGGGTACTGCCAGAAGCGAAGACTTTAAGGATGCCCAGAAAAGAAAAGTGGGATTAGAGCATTTAATAAAGCAACAAGCTGATGCCCTAATAGTAATAGGTGGTGACGGCTCATTTGCAGGAGCAAATGCAATCTCCCGTGAAATTGGCATCCCAGTAATCGGTATTCCAGCTACAATCGATAATGACATATATGGAACGGATCTAACGATTGGATTTGACACCGCTTTAAATACGGTAGTTGAAGCGGTGGATAAAATTCGTGATACTGCTTCCAGTCACAAAAGAATTTTCTTTGTAGAAGTTATGGGTCGTGATTCGGGTTCGCTTGCTTTAAAGTCTGCTGTTGCAAGTGGAGCAGAAATGGTTCTGATTCCAGAAGAAGAAACTAATATTGAAAATTTAGCAGAACAGCTAAAGAATCAGAACCAAGGAAAAAGAGGAAGTATTGTGATTGTTGCCGAAGGAGATGATGCTGGCGGCTCGATGGACATCATTCGCAAAGTAAAGCCATTTATGAAAGAATATGACCTACGAGCTACTGTTCTTGGACATATTCAACGTGGAGGAAGACCTTCTGCACATGACCGTATATTGGCAACTACCATGGGGGTTGAAGCTGTTGAGCTTTTAGTATCTGGTAATCGAAATAGAATGATTGGCCACTTGGCAGGAAAAATTAGGCACATCGATTTAATGCAAGGAACTAAACTCCATACCCTTCTTGATCTGGAAAAACTTCATTTACTAGAAAAATTAAGAACTAAGTGGGATCACTGAAGAAAGGTGGCTTAACAGTCAAGAGTGCTTCGTGGTCTTTCCCGATGCTAATTTGCCAAGAAAACAGAAAATATTTTAAACTTTAAATCGTTACAGATCAGAACTTTATCAATTTACCATTAAAATAAAATAAAATTATTTCACGAAAACCCTTGCAAAACCGAATTAACGCACTA
>CAZAVP010000034.1:0-33916 GCA_964488745.1 uncultured Chryseobacterium sp.
AGGACGTAATCTATTTACGTCCTAAAATTTAGTGGCAGAATTCCCGATAGGCATTAAAAACAAAGACATTTTTAATAAGCGAAGAAATTGAAGATGTGGAAGCTTGGCTCAAAAAGAGATTTGACAAAATATTTATGTTTGAATTAGATGCGTGGCATTTGAATAAAAAAGAATGGCCTCAAAGACGAAATTACAAGATGTTTAAAGAATGGTTTCAAGTTGATATATCAACACTGGTTTTTGATTTTGAAACGGAACCTGTTTCTAAATCAACAAATGGCTTTTAAATTCAACGTTTAAAAAGTAGCCAATTTCAACGATTTATTAAAAATATACCAGCTTTTTTCTGCTAATATGATTACTTTCTTGGATGAAGTAAGTTTGCAATATGTTCCGATTGAAAAACCGAGAGAGATCATTAAATGTACCTTTAAGCAGCATACGTCAGAGTGAAAATTTATAAATAAACGGAAACTTTAAACTATTTTAGTCATTTATAGTGTAATTTAGATTAAAAACGACCAACGTAGAAAATCAAACTCACCAACAGCTGTATAAAAAGTACAACTTAGGTGCGGACGAAATAACGTTTATAGAAAGTATGATCAAGCCAATGACTTAAAAATTGCAGCACGATGAGTAAAGAGCAAAATCCAGTAAATAATTCAGAGTTCATCATATTTAAGACTGAAGATTAACAAGTTGTTGTTGATGTGTCAGAATGTTTGGCTTACGTAAGATCAGTTATCAAATCTTTATGATGTAGAACGTGCGGGTATTACGCAACACATTAGAAACATATTTGTGGAAGGCGAATTGGAAGAAGAAGTGGTGGTTCGGAATTTCCGAATTACCACTCCACATGGCGCCATGAAAGGAAAAACACAACAAAGCATCCTGAAATTATACAATCTAGATGTGATTATTTCTGTGGGTTATCGTGTTAGATCGTTGAGAGGAACACAATTTAGAATTTGGGCCACCGAACGACTAACTAAAAGTACACCACTTCAACTTTCCATCAAATAAACACTTTAATAACCTTCCCCTACAACTCATGTCCATTCTCCAATTCCGCTTTTTTGTACCATCGATGTCTTTGCAGCAAACGCAAAGTGGGTTTTAAGAACAACAAGAAAAAAACTGAAGTAATCGCATTGGAAATCGTGTAGGCGGTTGCCACTTGGAAGGCGGGAATATCGGTCACAGATTGTGCAAAATGGTACAGAAGTCCGAAAAAGGGAAAGATAAGTATGACGCCTACGATGTTAAACAGTGAACCTGCAAATGCGGTTAGCTTACTGATTGTCGACAGTTTGATGCTCACAAACAAAGCGGTTGATGTCGTTCCGATATTCGCACCGACCACAATTGGGATTGCGGCATCCAAGCTGACAATTCCTTGGGAAATAAGTACGATTACCAAACCAATTACAACCGAACTGGATTGCAGAATAATGGTCACCACAATTCCGTAAATGATGCCCAAAAATGGATTTGTGGCTTGAGCCAATACCTCAAGGAGCATCGGGTCGTTTTTAATTGGTTCCATCGCCACACTAATTAAGGTGAGTGAAAAGAAGATAAATCCAAAATAGAAAATAGACTTTCCAGCTACGCGTATTTTTGTTGGAATCATCGAAATGATGGAACCCAGAACGATAAAAATTGGACCAAACATGGCAGACTGAAACGATACAATCCAAGCAGTAGCGGTGGTTCCAACATTGGTTCCCAATAAAATCAAAAGACTATCGGCAAAGGTGATGATACCTGTACTCACAAGCGATACAGTCAACGAGGAAACCAAAGTACTAGACTGAACAACGCCAGTAACTCCAGCGCCTAATAAAAAACCACCGAAGGGAAATTTAGTCACCCGTTTGATTCCAACTTTTAAATTTTCAACACCAATATTCTGAATTTCTTTGCTAAAGCTTTGAAGTCCGTAAATAAACAATGTGATCGCCGAAAAAATGACAATAATCGTATGAAATGATGACTGAAAATCCAACATGATATGAAATTAATATTCTAAAATCTCTTGTAAGCTTGTACCAATTCCTCACCTCACTCACAAGCTTGCATTTGTAGCGTTTGTTGAAAAATGGAATCAAGAACTGGCAAATTTACCTTTAATTTCTTCGCCAAAATGCAATCTTGACAATAAAAAAACGTTTCTCTTTTTCATTCAAAGTAGGTTAAAACCCGTAATGAAAAACAAAGCCATTTTAAGTCTCTTCTCTGAGCAATTTCAAGTCTTTTCGGTAAGCATCAGAGGTCATGAAAAAAGTACTTGGACAACTGGAAAATACAACTTTGTCTTGTCTAGGAAACGATACTTCTGTTGAACTGCTTAAAAAAAAACATTTTGATTGAAAGAAACCAAAAAAGGTCACCCTTCCGAGTGACCTTTACTTTAAATATAATTAATTTATGCTTCTTCTTCCGTAGGAACTAAAATTCGTCCGCAGTGTTCGCAAACGATTACTTTTCTTTTAGATTGGATGTCTAATTGTCTCTGTGGTGGAATGGTGTTGAAACAACCACCGCAAGAATCTCTGTCAATTGGAACAACAGCCAAACCGTTTTTAGCATTTTGTCTCAAACGGCTGTACGCCATCACCAAACGACTGTCAATTAAAGATTTTGCTTTGTTTGATTTCTCTAGTAAGGAATCTTCGTCTTTTTTGGTTTCGTTTACGATTTCATCCAACTCTGCTTTTTTAGAAGCCAAATCCCCTTTTCTCAATTCGAATCTGGTTTTGGCTTCATCCAATTTCTCTTTTATGTTCACCAAACCAAATTTTGTTTCTTTGATTCTTTTTTCATGAAGTTTAATCTCCAAAGTTTGAAATTCAATTTCTTTATCTAAAGATTCAAACTCACGGTTATTTCGAACATTGTTTTGTTGCTCTTTGTATTTCAAAATCGCTGATTCAGCATCTTTCATCGCATTTTTACGGTCTAAAGATTCTTGTTCAGCACTTTTAATTTCGTCTTGAATGTTTTTCAAACGTGTTTCTAAGCCAACCAATTCATCTTCCAAATCTTGAACCTCCAAAGGCAATTCACCTCGAACCGTTCTAATTCTATCGATCTCAGAATCAATCTTCTGTAATTCAAAAAGGGCGTCTAATTTCTCCGCCACTGATACTTCTTTTTTAGTCGCTGCTCCAGCCATGTGCTAAAAATAATTAATTGGATTTGTAATTACCCTGGTATTATGAGTTGCAAATTTAGTAAATTTTTCGCTTAAAATAGAAACAATTAAATTTGTTGTAAATTGTTCACTTTCAAAATGCCCAATATCTGCAATAACTATCTGATTGTCAGAATCAAAAAAATCATGATATTTGTAATCGGCTGTAATAAAAATATCTGCCTTTTGTTGAATGGCATTTTTTAACAGAAAACTTCCCGATCCGCCACAAAAAGCAACTGTTTTAATTGGTTTGTTTGGCAAAGCAGTATGTCGGATGATTCCGCAATGAAAAGTTTGTTTCAATTTGGTTAAAAAAGTCAACGGTTCAGCTGGAAATTCCAATGTTCCAATCATGCCGCTTCCTTCTTCTGAGTTGTTGTTTTTTAGCGCAATTACATCATACGCAATCTCCTCATACGGATGACTTTCACGCATCGCGTCTAAAACGTGTGGTAAAATGTGATTGGAAACCAGCACTTCTATTTTTGTTTCTTCACTCTTACTTTTCACCCCAATCTCTCCTTCAAACGGATTCGAACCTTCCATGGGGGTAAAACCTCCAATTCCTTGCGATTTGAAATTGCATTCACGGTAATTTCCAATTCTCCCTGCTCCTGCTTCAAACAACGCATCTTCTACTTGTTCAACATGCGCTGTGGGCGTATAAACGATTAATTTGCTTAAAACATTTTCATTCGGCAATAAAATCCTTGGATTTTTAACTCCAATTTTTCGGGCAATTTCCGCATTCACTCCGTGGATGGAATGATCCAAATTGGTATGAATGGCATAAATTGCCAAGTTGTTTTGAATGGCTTTGATTACTGTTCGTTCCACGTAATTACGACCCGTAATTTTCTTCAATCCGCCAAAAATCAACGGGTGATGCGCAATGATCAGATTCGCTCCTATATCCATCGCTTCTTCCAGTACTTCTTCTGTACAATCCAAGCAAACCAAAACACTCGTGACTTCCGTTTGGGAATCCCCTACCAAAAGACCGCAATTATCATAAGATGCCTGACTCCCCAATGGCGCCAAACTTTCTAAATACGCCGTAATTTCCTTAATTTTCATGGGTTCATTTTATCTTGCGAACTTACGACTTTAAACCCATTTTTGCATCTCAAACGGATATTAATTTTCAATTTCAAGGGTCTTGAATCGAGAAATTACTTTTGTTTTTTTCATGTGGCGAATAGTTTAAACAAGAATTATATCTTAAGATTACAACAATCCTCCTCATTCAATCCTCCAAGAAGGAACAAACTTACTATCGGTTAAGAAGGTCGATAATCGAAATTTTACTTATTTTTGACAGGTATGATTAAATGGCGGGTTGTTTTATTTCCTTTTGGGTTTTTATATGGTGTCATCACGGCAATCCGAAATTTATTATTCGACTTAGGAATAAAAAAAGTTTTTGTGATTCCTGGGAAATCCATTTGCGTTGGAAATTTATCGGTTGGAGGAACAGGAAAAACTCCGCACATTGCTTATTTAGCGGAATTGTTACAAGACCATTTTAAGGTGCAAATTCTCAGTCGAGGATACGGTCGTAAAACAAAAGGTTTTTTTCTGTTAGATGAAAACGCAACCAGCAAAACCGTTGGTGATGAACCTTTATTTTATTATCAAAACTTCAAAAAATCAACGGTGGCCGTGTGCGAGTCACGCAAAGAAGGCGTTCAGAAATTACAATCACTGGAAAAAAGCGATGTCATTTTGTTGGACGATGCTTTTCAACACCGCGCTGTCAAAGCGGGCTTGAATGTACTCTTAACAGATTACAATGCTCCGTATTACCAAGATCTCATGCTTCCCGCAGGAGATTTGAGGGAATGGCAAGTTGGACGAAAACGAGCCGATTTGGTTTTGGTAACCAAAGCTCCTACCCTGATTTCTCAAACCGAAAAAAAACAAATGATTCAAAAACTGAAATTCAATCCCGAAAATGTATTTTTTACCCACATTATTTATGCTGCTTTAAAGTCGTTTGGAAAACCTCTTTTGTGGAAAAAGAATGATTTTAAAACCATTTTATTGGTCACAGGAATCGCGAATCCCGAACCTTTGAAAAGTCATTTAGCACAAGATCATCACGTAGAATTATTTTCATTTCCCGATCACCATGATTTCACTTTGGAGGACATACAGAAAATTCACAAAAAATTTGATACTTTTGCAAGTGATGAGAAAGTCATTGTAACGACTGAAAAAGATTTTGTGCGACTAAACAACGCAATTTTCATTCCTGAAATTGCAAAATATCCGTGGTTTTTTCAGCAAATTTCAGTTAAAATAGACAGAGAACAAACATTTAATACTAAAATACAAAGCTATGTTAGCGAAATTTAAAGAGTCAGTTGCTTATATCAAAAGCAAAACATCCATCGAGCCGACGATCGGAATCATCTTGGGAACTGGATTAGGTGGATTGGTAAAAGAAATCGAAGTAATTGACGAAATTTCTTATGAAAACATTCCTCATTTTCCCGTATCAACTGTAGAAAGTCATTCCGGGAAATTGATCTTTGGAAAACTGGGTGGTAAAAGCGTCATTGCGATGCAAGGTCGTTTTCACTTTTACGAAGGCTACGACATGAAACAAGTAACATATCCAGTTCGTGTCATGAAATTGATGGGCATCGAAAGGTTATTTGTGAGCAACGCTTCTGGCGGTGTAAATCCCGATTTTGAAGTGGGAGAAATCATGATTCAAAACGATCACATCAACTTGTTTCCTGCGCATCCATTAATCGGCAAAAACATCGACGAATTAGGTCCTCGTTTTCCAGATATGAGTGAACCTTATTGTCCTGAAATGATTGCACTGGCACAAACCATTGCCCAAGAAAACAACATCAAAGTATCTGTTGGCACCTACGCTGGTTTGACTGGTCCAACGTTGGAAACTCCAGCGGAATACGGTTACGTTCGTGCCATTGGCGCTGATGCTGTTGGCATGTCAACCGTTCCTGAAGTAATTGTTGCACGTCACATGGAAATTCCTTGTTTTGCAATTTCCATCATCACCGATTTGGGTGTAAAAGGAAAAATCAAAAAAGTAAGTTTGGAAGATGTAATTGAAGTCGCAAGCCGCCAAGAACCAAAAATGACTTTAATTATGCGTGAATTGATTACGCGTCTGTAATGATCTGAAACAAAATTAAAAAGCGCTCAAAAATAAAAAAATGGAGATTAGAGACAAGTATGAAGTAGTGATCGGATTGGAGGTGCATGCACAAATGCTTACTAAATCGAAAGCGTACTCCAATGACATCAATGAATACGGTGCAAATCCAAATACCAACGTCAGTGTCGTCTCGCTGGGACATCCTGGAACGTTGCCAAAAATGAACAAAAAAACGATTGAATATGCCATCAAATTGGGACTCGCTTGTCAGAGTAACATTGCACCCAATCAGTATTTTGCTCGAAAAAACTACTTCTACCCTGATTTACCAAAAGGATACCAAATCACCCAAGATAAAACCCCGATTTGTACGGGTGGGTCGATTGTCATCAAAGACGAACAAGGAAACGATAAATCCATTGGAATCACGCGTATTCACATGGAAGAAGACGCTGGTAAAAGCATTCACGACGTAGATGTTTACGATACGTTGGTGGATTTAAATCGAGCCGGTGTTCCCTTGTTGGAAATTGTCTCTGAACCTGAATTGCGTTCTTCTCAAGAAGCCTACAATTACGTTACGGAAGTGCGTCAATTGGTGCGCTATTTAGAGATTTGTGATGGAAACATGGAGGAAGGTTCCATGCGTTGCGATGCCAACGTTTCCGTGATGCTAAAAGGTGCAACAGAATTTGGAGCAAAAGTGGAAGTCAAAAACATGAACTCCATTCGAAATGTCCAACGGGCAATCGAATTCGAAGTTGCCAGACAAATTGAAGCCCTTGAAAAAGGTGAAACAATTTCTCAGGAAACACGTGGCTTTGATGCCTTGAAAGGAATTACACTATCTCAACGTTCCAAAGAAGCGGCCAATGATTACCGCTATTTTCCAGAGCCTGATTTACAACCCTTGTACATCGATCAAAAACAAATCGACCTCCTTGCTGCAGAAATGCCAGCCTTGCCGAGAGAATTGTATCAAAAATATACTGAAAAACTAGGGTTATCTTCTTACGATGCCTCCGTAATCACAGACAACAAATCGATTGCCTTGTATTTTGAAGAAGTGATTCAACACACTTCCAATTACAAAACAGCGGCTAACTTTATCATGGGCGATGTAAAATCCTATTTAAATCAATTGGGAATTGAAATCGATGACTTTCCAATCAATGCGCAAACGTTGGCGGAATTAATTCAATTGATTGACGCTGGTAAAATTTCCAGTACTGTGGCTTCTCAAAAGATTTTCCCTGCATTGATTGCAAAACCAAGCGTATCTCCTCTGAGTTTAGCAGAATCCATGAATTTAATTCAAGATTCTGACGAAGGAAGTTTGACCGCATACATTCAACAAGTCATTGCAGAAAATCAAGCAGAAGTACAACGATACGTCGCTGGAGAAAAGCAATTAACGGGATTTTTCATGGGGAAACTGATGAAAATATCAGGAGGTAAAGCAGATCCCAAGCAAGCAAATAGTCTGATGCGCAAAATGTTAGACGAGTTAAACTAAAAATATGAAGAAAGCGTTTTATTTTTTATTGATAATCCTCTTAAGTGCTTGCAGCAATGGCAACCCAAACGAAGCCGTTGAAGGGGCAATTGGTTCTGAAGGAGTCGTTCAAACTCCTGAAAACTTAGTAGTCAATGTGGTTGTTACTGGTAAAATAACGCATGCTAACAACCAACCTTTGGTAATTGAGGCCTTGAGTAATAAAGGTGCCATTTTGATTGCAGAAACGAAAACCAACATGGACGGTTCGTTTTCTTTGAAAGGAAACATTCAAGGAATGGGAATTTATCAGATGAAGTTGGGTTCTGGCGCTAAAATCATTCCTTTGACGTTGGAGCCAGGCGATACCATACGGGTAGAGGCTGACGAAGCAACTTTTGATCGATTGCCCAAAATAACGGGCGCTTCATGGGCGGAAGCGGTAACCAATTACATGACGAAATTTAACGATTTCGCTTCTAAACAATCTGAATTACTGACAAATAACACGCTTTCTGAAGAAGAAAAGATCAAAGCATTTTTAAGCATGCGCAAACCTTTGGATCAATATGCCAAAGAAGAGATGAATAAAAACCCTGGAAGTCCAGCAAGCATGGTTTTAAGCACATCCTTGTCACCAAACATGGGTTTTGAAAATTGGGATCCAACCAATTTAGCCGTGTTGAAAAAAGTTGCTGAAGCTTACGAAGCAAAATACATCGATTCACCGATTGCCCGATCCATGATGACACAATACCAACAAATTAATGCTGGCTACCTAGAATATCAAGAAGCTTTAAAAGCACCCAAAGCACAAGGTAATGGTCAGGTTGCACCAGAAATAGCGTTGAAAAATCCAGAAGGCAAGGTCATAAAACTGTCTTCACTTCGTGGAAAAGTAGTACTCATCGACTTTTGGGCTTCTTGGTGTGGCCCTTGTCGCAAAGAGAATCCGAATGTAGTTCGAGTTTACAACCAATACAAAGACAAAGGTTTTACCGTTTACAGCGTTTCTTTAGACAAAGATGCCGAAGCATGGAAACGGGCAATTAAATCGGATGGGTTAATCTGGCCAAATCACGTGAGTGACTTGTTGATGTGGAATACACCAATGGTTAAACTGTATGGTTTCTCGGGAATTCCATATACTGTTTTAATTGATCAAAAAGGAAAAATCATCGCAACCAATCTTCGAGGTGCGGCTTTGGAACAAAAATTGAAAGAAATTTTAAAATAAAAGGTTTAAAAATAGGTTATAAACTTCATACCCCATTAAAAAATTCATTCTATGAAAATATTATCTACACTTGTACTCACGCTTAGCGCCTTGTTTAGCTTTGGGCAAACTCCAATCAACGTTAAAGTAAAAGGAAACATCTTTAATTTATCTACGGATACAATTATCATCGCTCAACGAACTCAAAACGGGTACGTCGATTTATTAAAAGCACCTATCTCTAAAAAAGGTGATTTTAAAATTGAAGGAAAACTTCCAGCGATGGATTATTATGTATTGCGCGTTTCTCCACAAGAGCATTTGAATTTAATTCTTCGAAACAACTCCGATATTCAGATATATGGTGATGGAAAAGACATCAATGCGTTTAGCAACGTCATTGGATCAGATGAAACAGCAAATCTCAACGCATTTGTGAATGAAATCAGAAAATTCAATTACTTGAAAGATTCCGCTACAGCTTACTTGCAACAATTCCCAGATCAAGTGAACGAAGTAAATCAATCCTTCTCTGTTTTATCCAATCAATTCAATGCAAGCAGACAACAATTTATTTCTCAAAATGGAAATTCTCCTGCACTCATTGCCGTTTTGCAAACCTTGGATGTAAACAATGAAATGGCATTATTCGAATCCATTGTAAAACAATTGATTAATGGATTTGAAGGTTCTCCAACCGTTGAACAAATTAAACTACAATACAACCAAATGAAAGCACAGGCAGAGGAAAAAGACCTGTTTTCTCCGGGGAAATTAGCGCCGGATTTTGAACAATTGAAACCAGACGGAACAACCATGAAACTTTCTGATTTGAGAGGTCAAGTGGTGTTATTGGATTTCTGGGCTTCTTGGTGTGGACCTTGTCGCAAAGAAAATCCAAACGTGGTGAATGTGTATCACAAATACAAAAAAGATGGTTTTACGGTGATGAATGTTTCTTTGGATAAATCCAGAGAAGCTTGGTTGGGAGCTATTGAAAAAGACGGATTGGTTTGGCCAAATCACGTGAGTGATTTGAAATTCTGGAGCAATGAAGCAGCACAATTGTACAAAGTATCAAGCATTCCATTTACCGTTTTGATTGACAAAGAAGGTAAAATCATTGGAACCAACATCCGCGGTGAAGCTTTGGGGCAAACTTTAAAATCCATTTTTGGTCACTAGAAACAATGGCTGAAATACAAAAAAACATCTATTTTGCTTCTGATTTTCATTTGGGTGCACCCAATTACGAAAAGAGTTTAGAACGTGAAAAAGCAATTTGTGCTTGGATGGATTTCATTCGCCCAACCTGCGAAGAGTTGTTTTTAGTAGGTGATATTTTTGATTTTTGGTTTGAATACAAACATGCCATTCCAAAAGGTTTTGTTCGTTTGCAAGGAAAAATTGCCGAATTTACAGACGCGGGAATTCCAGTTCATGTTTTCACAGGCAATCACGACATGTGGATTTTTGATTACATCCCCAAAGAATTGGGCGTTTCATTGCACCGCAATCCCATTGAACGGTCCTTTAACGGAAAGCAATTTCTAATCGGTCACGGCGATGGTTTGGGTCCTGGCGATCACAAATACAAATTCTTGAAGAAAGTTTTTGCAAGCAAAATTTGTCAGTGGTTGTTTGCTCGAATTCATCCCAATTTAGGCATTGGAATTGCGAATTATTCTTCACGAAGTAGTCGCGCAGCAACTGGTTCTTCCGATGAAAAATTCTTAGGCATTGAAAACGAATGGTTGGCGATTTATTGTCAACAACAAAATCATTTGCAAGCAAGAGATTATTATGTTTTTGGGCACCGTCACCTTCCACTTTCCATTGGCATTGAGCCCGCTGCTCGCTATCTCAATTTAGGAGATTGGATAAAATACAATACTTATGGTGTTTTTGATGGAGAGCACTTGACTTTAAAAACGTGGATTGACAATGAGTCCAATGAATATCATTTTTAATATTGATGCGATTAATTATTTATCAAAATGAAATACAATCTTTCCGAAATTACCGATTTGATTAAAGACAGACGGACGATTTACCCAGAACAATTCAATGATCGAAAAATTCAAAAGGATCAAATTACCCACATTTTAAACAATGCGCTTTGGGCACCAACTCATGGAAATACACAACCTTGGCGCTTCGTAGTTTTTACAGAAGAAAGCAGGCAAGATCTTTCCACTTTTTTAGGAAAAACCTACTTGGAGGTAATTCCGAAAGAAAAGCAAAACGACCTGAAATTGTCTAAATTGATGTCCCGACCGCTGAAATCATCCGTAGCCATTGCAATCATCATGAAACGAGATGAAACGGGAAGAATCAGTGAATTGGATGAAATTGGTGCGGTAGCTAGTGCGGTTCAAAACATGTATTTAACCTGTACTGCTTATGGAATTGGTGGATTTTGGGCAACACCAAAAATCATTTCAGCTCCACAAATGAATGAATTTTTCAACATCGAACCAGATGACAAATGTTTGGGGATTTTTTACATGGGTTACCCAGCCATCGAGTGGCCAAAAGGTCAACGCAAACCGCTAGAATATGTTACCGAGTGGAGATAATTTATTCATGAGACGGATTTAGTAAATAATCGTCAGAGGCAGCGAATTAGTGTTAAATATTAGCTTCTGTTGTGGTGCCTGTAGGATTTTGAGAACCCATTGTTGAGGTTTTTTTCAACGTTTCCAGCTGAACTTTCAATTGATTTTTATCGGTTTTCAAAGCTTCAATTTCATTTTGTAAATCCGAAACTTCTTTTACTTTTCGGTTGTAGTGCTTACTTTCAAACAAAGAAGCGACCAGGTAGCCAACTAGCAAACAAACTAAAATAATCAAAGTTAATGGAATTTCTTTGTCTATAAACACAAAGTCGAGCAGCACCGATTCCCAGTTAATTACTGCAAAAATAAGCACAAATACACTCAATATAATGGTGAAGATAAATTTTGCTTTCCTCCAAAAAGTCAGATTTTCCCAGTAACTACCCATGATTTTAGTTTTTAATAATCAGTTAAAAATAACAATTAATCTTTCCTGTTCTCAGAAAGAATGTAAATATTTTGGGAAAACTTTTTACTAACTCGTAAAACTTCTCCTTTTACCTTGATCTCCATCGACTCGTCGAAATCTTGTTTCGAAACTATTTCAATTTTATTGTTGATTCCCAAACCAAGCTCCATTACATAATTTAAGAATACTGCGGAATTGTCTTTTACTGCAACCATTCGGTAGGATTTTCCAATTTCTGCATTTGATAGGACCAATTTACTCAAAACCTTGATTTCGCCATTGGCATTGGGAATTGGATCTCCGTGAGGGTCAAATTCTGGAAATTCTAAAAATTTATCTAATTTTTCAATTAACTTAATGGATTGAATGTGTTCCAATTGTTCTGCAACTTCATGGACTTCATCCCAAGTAAAATCTAACTTCTGATATAAAAAAGTTTCCCAAAGGCGGTGTTTTCTTAAAATGTCCATTCCAATTTTACGTCCTGAATTGGTCAATTGAATCTTTCCATATTTCTCATAATCAATCAACTCTTTTTGACGTAGTTTTTTCAACATGTCATTGACTGTTGATGGTTTAACGGACAAACTCAAAGCCAATTCGTTCGTTCCAATCCCCTCTTTCACATCCCGATCTAAGGATAAGGATAACAATTGTTTGATGTAATTTTCTTCTGCAATCGATAACATGGTTCAAATGTAAAAAATATTTCTGATAAGTTAGACTGTTCCAAGTTTTAGGATGCATCTAATTTTGAATTGCTCATTGTTTTTAAAGCGGGAGTCCAGTTTACTTTTTTGAAGAATGCTTAAAAAGAAGATTTTTGTAAAGCACTTCAACATTAACTTTCAGCTAATTAAAATCCTTACCCTTGGTTCCCTCTAACTTCGTGGCATGATTTGCAAGTCAATGAAAGGGTCAAAATATCAGTTGGATGATTAGCATCTGAGCTTCAGAGGTAAAATAATACAATCGTTTGTTTGAGAAAATGTAAAAACAAATTGTTAGACTTATCTAAAATTATTATTTTTGCAATTAAAATAAATTATATCATATAATCAAACCATACATGTTAGCCATTAAAGCATTGTTTGTTTTTTTACTTTTAAGTGCTGTATCCATTGCCCAAAGTAGCCTAGAAGGAAAAGTCATTTCACTCAACGGAGAAAAATTGAATTGCATTATTGGACTAAAAAACACCAAGTATGTATCTGAATTAGATAGCATTGGAAATTATTCGATTCAAGATGTTGCAACCAAATTCCATACGGTAAATTGTTATTGTGCGGGACAAAAAAGCATTTCAAAGGAAATCGAATTAAAACCAGGTGCTAACTATTTGAATTTCGAAATACAGATTAATTCGGAAGATTTGGACGAGGTTGCTGTAATTGGAACCATGAAAGAAACGATTCGTGCCGAAAGCCCGATTGTAACGGACATTTACGATAAAAAGTATTTCTTAAAGAATCCAAGTCCTTCAATAATTGATGTGATGGATCGCATGAACGGAGTTCGCCCGCAAGTAAATTGCAACGTTTGTGGAACAGGCGACATTCACATCAACGGACTGGAAGGTCCATACACACTCGTTGTGTTAGACGGAATTCCAATCATGGGAGGATTATCATCGGTTTACGGCCTATCGGGTATCCCTTCTTTTTTGCTCGATAAAATAGAAGTCACCAAAGGTCCAGCGTCTAGTATTTACGGCAGCGAAGCCGTTGCTGGTGTGATTCATGCGTTCACCAAACGAGCAAATAAACGTCCTGAAATTCACTTTCAATCCTTTGGTACAACGCACGGAGAGATCAATACGGACTTCGGAATCAACCTGAAAATTGGTAAAAAAGCCAGTGTTTTTACTTCTGGAAATTACTTTGTGATGCAAAATAAAATGGATCAAAACCACGATAATTTCACCGATGTCCCTTTGCAAAACAGGATTTCAATCTATCAAAAATGGAAAATCGATCGGAAAAGTGCTCGAATCTTCACCATCAGTGGAAGATACATGCAGGAAGATCGTTGGGGTGGCGATGTAAATTGGACACCTGCTTATCGTGGCGGAGACAGCTTGTATGCCGAAAGCGTCAAAACCCAACGGTTTGAACTGAACACCGCCTACCAATTGCCTTTTAAAGAAAAATTCTTGTTCTTGGGACATGTCAATCACCACTTACAAGACAGTTATTACGGAGATACGCCTTTTGACGCGAAACAAACCTTGACTTTTGGTCAACTTACTTGGGACAAAACATTGCGTAGAAACAACTTGATGATTGGTGCAAATGTTCGAAATGTATTTTACAACGACAATACGATCATAACCAATGATTCAAGTGGCAATGACCAACCATTAAAAACCTTTTTACCCGGATTTTTCGCACAAAATGAATGGAAAATAAACACACGAAACACCATACTAGGTTCTGCTCGAACCGATTATTCAGCTGTACATGGGTTTATTTTTACGCCTCGTTTGGCTTACCTTTTGAAGATCAATTCATCGAACGCATTGCGTTTGCACGCAGGAACAGGATTTAGGGTTGTGAATTTGTTTTCAGAAGACCATGCAGCCTTGACAGGTGCTCGAAACATCATCATAGTGGAAGAATTGAACCCCGAACGCTCCAAAAGTGTCAACGCGTCCTATTCCAACCAGATCTCCATCAAAAATAAATGGAAAATTGAAACCGACGTGAGTATTTTTTACACCTATTTTAGCAACCGAATTGTCGCCAATTACGAAGAAGATCCGAATTCAATTATTTATAGAAATCTGAAAGGCTATGGAGAAAGCAAAGGCTTTGGAGTGGATGTGAAATTGGATTACAACCGCCAACTCTCCTTTCAAACGGGGTTCACATTCATGCACGTAAGTGAAACTGAAAACAAAGTCGAAACGATTCAAATGTTAACCGAACGGTTCAGTGGCAATTGGACCTTAAGCTATCGTTTCTTAAAAATCCCCTTGAGCATTGATTATACGGGTAATTTAGTTGGTCCAATGCGTTTGCCTTTGTTGAGCGATTTAGATCCGCGACCCGAATATTCATCGAGTTACAGCATTCAAAACATCCAAATGACTTATACTTTCAACGAAAAGTTTGTCCTTTTTGGAGGCGTGAAAAACCTGCTAAGCTGGACACCAGCCAAAAACATCCCCTTCTTGATAGCCAGAACCCAGGATCCATTCGACAAAGAAGTTCAGTACGATGCCAATGGTCAGGTAATAGTCACAGCAAATAATCCGTACGGATTGTCATTTGATCCTGCTTATGTTTACGCTCCAAATCAAGGAATGAGGGGATTTATTGGTTTACGGATGATGCTTGATTATCAGAAAAAGAAATAAAAAAAACCGCCAGACAAAATCTTGCGGTTTCATATTTAGCATGACAAAAAAATGTTTACTCAACAATCTTCCCATATAAATCATAGTGATCTGATGAAGTAATTTCCACCATTGCAAAATCGCCTAAACGAACAAATGCATCTTCTTTTTTGACCAAAACCTCGTTGTCAACTTCTGGAGAATCAAATTCCGTGCGACCGATAAAATACGCTCCTTCTGCTCGATCAAAAAGCACTTTGAATGTTTTGCCAATTTTTTGTTGGTTTAATTCATAACTGATTCCAGCTTGCAATTCCATGATTTGATCCGCACGTTCTCGCTTTGTTTTTTCAGGAACATCGTCTTCCAAATTGTAAGCATGCGTGTTTTCCTCGTGAGAATAGGTAAAAATTCCCAAACGTTCAAATTTCATTTTCTCAACAAACTCATACATTTCCTGGAATTCAGCTTCTGTTTCTCCTGGATAACCAGCAATCAAAGTCGTCCGAATGGCAATTCCAGGAACTTTTGACCGAATTTCATTCACCAATTCTTCTGTTTTCTCACGGGTAATTCCGCGACGCATAGACTTTAATATTTTGGTGGAGCCATGCTGTAAAGGCATGTCCAAATAGTTCACAATTTTCGGATTGGCATTCATCACATCCAGTACGTCCATTGGAAAACCAGCAGGGAAAGCATAATGCAAACGTATCCATTCAATACCTTCCACTTCCACTAATTTCTCTAACAATTCAGCCAAATTTCGTTTTTTGTAAAGATCCAAACCATAATAGGTTAAATCTTGTGCAATCAGCATCAATTCCTTCACCCCTTTCGCAGCCAAACTTTTGGCTGAAGCAACCAAATCTTCGATTGGAGTTGAAACGTGGTTTCCACGCATCAAAGGAATGGCACAAAAAGAACACGGTCTGTCGCAACCTTCTGCAATTTTAAAATAAGCAAAATGTGAAGGCGTTGTCAATAAACGTTCACCAACCAGTTCGTGTTTGTAATCCGCTTTCAAGGTCTTCAACAAACGAGGCAATTCACGCGTGCCAAAAAACGCATCCACCTCTGGAATTTCATTGATTAGATCGTCTTTATATCGCTCAGATAGGCAACCTGTCACATACACCTTGGAAACTTCACCGTCGGTTTTTGCTTGAGCATAACGCAAAATCGTATCGATCGATTCTTGTTTTGCATTGTCTATAAATCCACAGGTATTGATGATGACAATTTCCGCGTCATCGTTCATGGATTCATGCTCAACATCAAATTTGTTGGCTTTCAATTGCGCCATTAAAATCTCAGAATCTACCACATTTTTGGAACATCCTAAGGTTACCACGTTGACTTTGTTTTTTTTGAGCGTTTTTGTCTTCATGGTGCAAAATTACACAAAAGGACTGATACAGGCAGTTTGAATTCTGAAATAAAGTTGGGTCTGAATTTGTCTCAACTGATTTCCCATTTTTCTCTGAAATAAAAACCGTTTTTAAAAGCTGATTCAACAAATGGCATTATCTTTGAATTCAGATCACATTAAATTTATCAAAATGAAAATATTCAACACACTTCTATTATCTTTCGTATTAATGGCTGCATTTTCATCTTGCAAAACCAAGAGCAATTCACAAAGAGTGCAAATTCACCCAAAGCCACGACTTTTACTAATGGCTGAAACGGGTGATATTTCTGAAAAATCTGAGACTTACACCATTGAAAGTGCTGAAATAAAAGATAATTTATTGATTCTAAACGTGACATTTGATTGTGGTTGCAATCCGCATCAATTCAGTTTTGTGGGTAGTGAAATGATTGCGAAATCATTGCCGCCCATACGTTCTACAAAATTACTTTTGAAAAAAGTAGGTGATGAAGAAATGAAACCATGCGATGAAAAATTCTCTCAAGTAATTGATGTTGACCTTAAGAACCTGGCATACCAACAAATTCCTGGGAATCAGATTTATTTAAACCTCGATGGTTATGCTGAGCGATTACTATACACCTTTCAATAAGTACCAATGAGAGATTTCCGTGTACTTATCGTTCTTTTTTTGATTTCACTCACTGGAAACACTCAAATTCAAGCAATTAAAGGGAAAACTGCATATCCGTTTTGGATACATTTACCTGCTGACAGTATACTCCACTCCAAACCACCCATTTTGATTTTCTTACATGGGAAAAGTTTATCGGGTACAGATTTAAATAGAGTTCGCAAATACGGCGTGATACGCGAAATGGACAAAGGCAGAAAAATCAATGCAATCGTAGTTGCGCCTCAAGTAGCCAGCGGCTCGTGGGATCCTGATAAGGTATTGACTGTTTTAGAATATGTTCAACGAACTTACGACACAGATTCATCTCGAATTTATGTCGTCGGAATGAGTTTAGGTGGCTATGGAACCTTGCATTTTGCAGGAAAATACAGTGATAAGATTACAGCTGCAGTGGCACTTTGCGGTGGAGGAAATGTGAAGGATGCATCAAATTTGTCAACCATTCCCCTTTGGATTCAACATGGAAACAAAGATTATGCAGTTCCGATTTCAGAGTCAGAAAAGATGGTTTCTGCGATTAAAAAATACAATCCCGCCAATTTGATTTACACGATTCACAAAGGTGCCAATCACGCGGATTTGGAACGCGTTTTTCGCACAGATGAAATGTATGATTGGTTGTTTGAGAAAGTGAAGAAATAAATGAATTCAATTAGAGCGTTTTAGCAAATACTTACAAAAATCCATACTTTTAAGAACACCATTTCTTTAAATCTTGATTATGAAATTCACCTTAAGCCTATACTTTCTATTTATACTTTTTGGGGTTTTTTCTCAAACAGACAAACAGGAAGAAAAATATCAGCAGTATATTCAATTAGCGGATCAACACTACAAAAACCGAAATTACGACGAGGCCATCAAGAATTATGAATTATCTGTGATGATAAAACCGACGGAAACATATCCTTTGCAAAAAATAATTGAAATTTTGGGTATCGTGGACCAGCAGAAAGAAATAGATGCAAAAGTGACGCACTTATATAAACTAGCCGATAGTTGTTTTACGGATAAACATTTCGATCAAGCACATACTTATTATATGCAAATTATAACTATCAAAGCCTCTGAAGATCTTGCAAAGAAACGATTACTGGAAATAGATAGGATTAGAGCCAAAAAACAAGATGTCGACTAGGTCTTGCGTTTCTTCTTTTTAGCTGCTGGGAACAAAATGTTATTCAAAATCAACCGATATCCTGGTGAATTTGGATGTAAACTTAAATCTGTCGGTGGATCTCCGACCATGTGCTGGTAATCTTCCGGATCATGACCGCCATAGAAAGTCCACGTTCCCTGCCCCATTTCTCCGTGTAAATATTTGGCTGTTCCCAAAGATTTATTTTCTCCTAGGATTAATACATTCGGTTTGATGAATTCCTTTCTGAAATCAGTTGTTTGTCCCATAAACCCATCAATCACATCCGTGTGACATTGCGTCAACATCGTTGGAACTACATCCCATTTTGCGGAGAATTCAAAGAGCGAAAACTTGTCTAAATTTTCTGGAATACGGTGTAAATCTGTTCCATCAATGCTGGAATATTCATAAACCATGGGATTTCTTTCCAATTTAAAATCCCTGAAAGCAAAGGTGTTGTCAAAATCCAAATGATCTTGGCAATTTGGATGAGCAGGATCGCCGTCAAACATCGATTCACAAATGTCGGTTTTATGCGCTGCCAAAGCAATGTCGAAACTATCGGTTCCGCTGCACATGGTGAATAAAAAACCACCACCTATCACGAAGTTTTTAATGTTATTTGCAACAGCCAGCTTCAATTCCGAGACCTTTTTATACCCCAACATTTTGGCATCCGCTTCTGCATCCGCAACTTGTTGTCTATACCAAGGCGCATTGCTGTATCGGGCATAGAATTTCCCGTATTGACCTGTAAAATCTTCGTGATGTAAGTGCAGCCAATCGTATTTTGGCAAAACGCCCATCACGATGGCAGAATCGTATATTTTGTCATACGGAATTTCAGCATATTCCAAAACCATGGTCACCGCATCGTCCCAAGGCATGGTTCCTTTGGGTGTATAAACCGCTATTTTGGGAGCTTTTTCCAATTGGACAACCTCTTGATTTACTTCTGGATTGGCGATTTGGTTTTTGATGTTTGAAGCCTGACCATCGGATATCACTTCATAACGCACGCCACGAATGATTAATTCTTCTTCAATGGATTTTAGATGCGGGCACATAAAAGATCCGCCACGGTAATTGAGTAACCAATCAATCACGACCTCATTTTCCAACATCCAAAAAGCAACGCCATACGCCTTGAGGTGATTGGTCTGTGCGTCATCCATTGGAATTAAGATCTGAGCACTTTTTCCTGAAAAAAGAAGCAAACAAAAAGAAAATACTAAAAAGAATGTCTTCATATTAAAGGGAATCAACTTAAAAAACGGACTTGGTGTTTATTTATTATTAAAAAGGCACATCCTCATTGGAGGAAAAGTCAAAATTATCTTCCGCAGCGTTCATTTTGCTTGGTATGGTGTAACTGCCTGAAGAACCAGCATCGTCAAAATTTTGGTTGGCATTCATGGCTGAAATGGCAATTGGCTCAAAATCAACTCCAAAAGAATCCAAGTTTTCAAAACGCGCAAATTCTCCTATAAAGCGCAAGCGCACATTGTCCGTTGCCCCATTTCGATGTTTGGCGATGATGATTTCACCCACGCCTTTATTCGATTCCCCCGATTCGGTTTGCATTAAATCGTAATATTCTGGACGATAAATAAAAGAAACGATGTCAGCATCTTGCTCAATCGCGCCCGATTCACGTAAATCAGAAAGGATAGGTCGCTTGTCCCCACCTCGTGTTTCCACCGACCTACTCAACTGAGAAAGTGCAATTACAGGAATGTTTAATTCTTTGGCGATTTCTTTGATCGAACGGGAGATGGATGAGATTTCTTGCTCTCTATTGCCTTGCCCCTTTCCGCCTCCAGCGGTCATCAATTGCAAATAATCAATCACCACAATTTGTATGTCGTACTGCATTTTCAACCTTCGGCATTTTGCACGTAAATCAAAAATACTTATACCTGGTGTGTCGTCAATGTAAATGGGTGCAGTTGCTAATTTGGTGATTCTGGAATGCAGTTGTTGGAATTCATGCTCTGCCAAATCGCCTTTTCTCAGTTTTTCAGCTGGAATACGAGATTCACTGGAAATCAAACGTTTCACCAACTGTACCGAGGACATCTCCAAAGAAAATATGGCGACCCCCATGCCGTAATCCACCGCTGTATTTCGAGCCATGGAAAGAATGAATGCCGTTTTTCCCATCGCGGGACGAGCAGCAATTACAATCATATCCGAACGTTGCCAACCGGATGTCAATTTATCCAAATCTCTAAAACCTGTTGGAACTCCTGAAATACCATCTGTATTTTTGGATGCTTTTTCAATTTCTAAAATGGCTTCCCTTACGACGTCTTGCATGACCCCAACGCCTTTTTTCATGTTGTTTTCCGCAATGGAGAAAAGGTCTTTTTCTGCTTTTCCTAATAAATCAAAAACATCCGTCGTTTCGTCGAACGCATCTTTCAAAACGTCATTGCACATGCGAATTAACTCGCGTTGAATGTATTTTTGAGCAATGATCCGAGCGTGGTATTCTGCGTGAGCTGCAGATGCAACCCGATTGGTTAATTGAGAAACATAAATCAATCCACCAGCCATTTCAAGTTCTCCCGCACTTCGCAGTTTATTGGTCACCGTAAGTAAATCAATTGGAATGGTGGCGCCGAATAAATCACGGATTGCTTGAAAAATATAAAAATGTTTTGGATCGTAGAAACTCGCTGGCATCAACATGTCAATGACATCACTCACAATGTTTTTCTCGAGCATCATCGCACCCAAAACAGCTTGTTCTAAATCAACAGCTTGAGGTGGAACTTTCCCTAAATCGGAAGCAATGATGTTTGTAGCACTTTTCAGGCGACTGATCGGTTTTTTAGCATTTGACTGATTCTCCATACCCACAAAGTTAAGCAACTATTCGCATGAATTTCGGAATTTTCACATCTAATTTTATCAACAATACAATCCAAAAGAACAGCTCTTGATTAACTAAAAAATTAAAAGTTATAAATACTTGTTAACAAGTTAAAAGTAGCTATTTTTGACAATATAAAATCAAAGAACATGGCCCTTATTTATATCGGAATTGGAAGTAACGAAGGAAATCGATTCGCTATTTTACAGGAAGCAATTCTCCAACTTAAGCGAAATCTAGGTGTTTTTCTACAAAACTCTTCTCTTTATGAAACGGAGCCTTGGGGGTTTGATTCCAATCAATCCTTTTACAACGGTGTGTTAAAGTTTGAAACAGAACATGGTCCAAAAGAAGTATTAAACATCTTACAATACATTGAAAAACAAGCTGGACGAAAACAAAAAAGCTCCGCAGGTTATGAAGACAGAACCTTGGATTTAGACTTGTTGTATTACGACAATCAACTTATTCAAGAAGAAGGCTTGGTTGTTCCCCATCCCAAAATTTCAGAACGAAACTTTGTTCTCTTCCCAATGGCTGAAATTGATGCTGATTTTGTTGACCCCGCACACCAAAAAACAATACGTCTTTTGATTCAAGAATCAAATGACACCAGTGCAGTTGAAAAAATCGACCTCAACATCCACTAAAATGTTGAAAAAATTCCCTATAAATGTTAAAGATTCATTTTCAACAAAAATAAATTGACTAATATTGTAATGAAAATAGATGAAAATTAATTTATAATTGAATATGAAAAAGCAAAGTATCAAAGGCTTAGCGTTTATTGCTGTTGCCGGTTCGTTGGTCACAAGTTGTGATTTAATGAAGGATTTGGATTACAAAATTACGCCAAATCCATTAGAAATGCACGGGGACAGTGTACGAATTAAAGCGGAAGTTACTTTCCCTGAAAAAGGAATTAAAAAGAAAGCTTCAGCAGAAATTACACCCACTTTTGGAGGAGTAGCGTTGAAGCCATTTTCTGTGTTAGGAGAAAAAGCCACTGGAAATGGAACAACCATCCAATACAAACCAGGAGGAAAAGTAGTTTACTCTGACGTAATCGCTTACCAACCTGCTTTTGAAAATGCTGATTTAACCATCACAGGTAAAGTTTACAAAGGCGGTAAAGAAAAGAAAGAAATTGACCCAATCGTTGTAGCCAAAGGAACAATCATCACTCCTTTATTGGTAAACAAAGATTTCAAAGTAATCCTTGCTTCAGACGAATTCAAAAGAGTTACGGAAGAAAAAACAATTGCTCAAATCAACTACGACAAAGCAAAATCTAACTTGAAAGCGTCTGAATTGAAAGACCAAGACATCAAAGATTTAGAGGCTTGGTTGAAAGCATCAGAAACAAATCCGAAAGTAGCCATCAAATCAATCAACGTAATTGGTTATGCTTCTCCAGAAGGTGAACAAGGTAAAAATGAATCTTTGTCTTCTGACCGTGCAACAACTGGTAAAGATGCAACAATCGGAATCGCTAAAAAAGCTAAAAACACAAAAAGTCAAGAAGACATTTACAAATTAGAAGGTAAAGGGGAAGACTGGGATGGTTTCAAAACGGCTTTGCAAAAATCAAACATGAATGAAGATGAAAAACAATTGGTTATTCGTGTGCTTGAAATGTACAAAGATCCAGTTCAAAGAGAAACAGAAATTCGTAACATGTCAAAAACATTTACGTATTTAGAGAAAAACATTTTGCCTCAATTACGTCGTTCTGAAATTCACGTAGTGTATGACAAAACAGGTTTTTCAGATGTTGAATTAACAAGCATCTCTAAATCTAAAATTGATTCTTTGAATGTAGAAGAAATCTTGTTTACTGCAACTTTGACTACAGATTTAAATGAAAAGTTACGTTTGTATTCTGAAGCTGAACGTTTGTTCCCTACGGATTACCGAACTGCTAACAACGTAGGTGCTGTATTGTACATGCAAGGGAAAATGGATGAAGCGAAAGCTAAATTTGAAAAAGCAAACTCTATTCAACAAAACGAAGTTTCTCAAAACAACTTAGCAGCAATCGCAGGTGCTTCTGGAGACAGAGCAAAAGCAAAAGAAATGTTAGCAAGTGCAGGTTCTGCTTCTGAAACTAAATACAACCAAGGAATCATTGACGTTCAAGAAGGAAATTATGCAGCTGCAGTTTCTAAATTGGGCGACAACAATTTCAACAAAGCGCTTGCTCAATTGTTGAACGGTGATGCGGGTGCAGCTATCAAAACAATCGATGGTTCAGTAGATGCTGAGTCTGCTCAAGGTTACTACTTGAAAGCGGTTGCTTCTGCTCGTCAAGATAAATTGGATGGCATCGTTAGCAACTTGAAAAATTCATTTGCAAAAGACGGTTCGATGAAAGCGAAAGCATTGAAA
The DNA here is from genome assembly GCA_964488745.1 of uncultured Chryseobacterium sp. Lineage (GTDB taxonomy): Bacteria > Bacteroidota > Bacteroidia > Flavobacteriales_D > Crocinitomicaceae > JAQVCM01. Next base: position 23,896 of record CAZAVP010000034.1, read on the forward strand.
GATCTTGAATTCCACAAATATGCTGAAAATGCTGCTTTCACATCTATCGTGAAATAGTATTCAAATATAATTTTTTAAGAAACCCGATCAACTTCATTGTTGATCGGGTTTTTTGTTGTGATAAATTACGAGATTGACAGGATTAATTAATCGGCTTGTGGCTTTCTTTTCAGATTAAAATATACCTAGTTGAATTAAAGATTATTTGAACGCAAAAACGCCAGGAACTTGAAAGTCACTGGCGTTTTTGTTTGGATAAATAAGTCAATTATTCCTTAACCCATTTATCATTTTTAATCTCACCTAAAATGGTTACTTGTTTGCTTTTTGCATAGTCTTCCGCTGCTATGAGCATTTGTTCTTTGGTATCTCTTCGAATACGAATACCTCCAGAACCGGAATTTTTAACTTCTATGTAAAATCCATCTCTTAATCGCGCTGGTCTTGTTGGCGGACGTCCCATATTATTGTCTTTTTATAAATAATTATTTTGTTATTCCTTTAGAATTGTTCTAAATATAGCCATTTTTCTGATATAGATTCATTATATTAACAAAAATTAACACGATTATCGTAAAAGGTGCTGTTTTTTAGTTATATATTTGTTAATCGTACTTAAAAAACTGATTGTTTTCGTCCTTTGATCACTCTTTGAGTTTATACAAAGTCACTTCAGAAGTAAAGTCCATTTCCACCAAATTACGGTAAATCAATTGTGAGAGAATTAAATCTATTTGCGATTTTTCAATTCCCAAACGCTTATACAATTGACTCAAAGAAAGTTCACTGTTTTGGCGAATGCATTCCAACAGAGCGTTTTCACCTTCACTCAATTCAACAGGCAACACTTTATCCTGTCTTTTAAACTGCACGTCTTTTAGTGTGATTTTGGAAGCTTGAACACTTTTGTTTAAATGTCGTTCAAAAAGAAGCGTTTGTTTTCGATCATTTAAGAGAAAAATGGGGTCGTTGGATTTAGAAACAATTACTTCCAACACGAAGTGAACTTTGTTTTTCCAAATTTTTGTCTCCAAGTTAAAAGGAGTATGAAAATGCCGTTGGACAATTTCAGCCAACTCTTTCTGAATTCCTTCGGCATATACTCCTGTGATTTTTCCGTTCGGCTTCACACCTATCCAAACACTTCCACCTTCAACATTGGCCAGCGAACTGATGAGCACCGCAGTATTCCATTGATCAGAAACGTCTAATAAAAAAGCCTGATTTTGATGTTCGCCTGCTGCCAGAATTTGTGTCAATGATTTTTGATTCATGAATCTTCCATTTTGATAAATGTTCCAAGATTTACTTCTGACTCCAGATTTTCCAAGCTTTAAGTGCTTGTTCTTTCAACATCGACAATCCATTTAATGTAATTGCTCCTCGAACATGCGCTTCTCGGAGTAATTTGGTTTGTTCAGGATTGTAAATCAAATCTACCACGAAGTGATTTTCTGTTATCCATTCAAAGGGAATTACTGGAGATTCATCCACGTTCGGAAAAGTGCCGATTGGCGTGCAATTGACAATCATTTTACACGCATTTAGCATGTGTTCATTGACTTCTGGATATGCAAATTGATTTTTACCTTTCGGGTTTCTTGAAACATATAAAACATCGAGTCCAATGTCTTGCAATACATGTGCAATTGCTTTTGATGCGCCACCCGTTCCTAAAATCAGCGCCTTTTGATGCCTGGAATCCAAAAAAGGTTTGATGGATTGTTGAAAACCAAAAGCATCGGTGTTGTGGCCTATTAATTTCCCTTCTTTTCTTTGAACCACGTTGACAGCACCAATTGACTGCGCTTCGGGTGAAAGTGAATCCAAATACGGGATGATTTCTTCTTTATAAGGAATTGTAACACTAAAACCATTCAATTTTCTTGCTTTATCGGACTTTATCCAAGATTTTAGGTCTGAAGTTTCTAGGTTTTCAAAAGTGGCGTCAATACCATTCTTCTCAAAATAAGTTGTAAAAAAACCTTTGGAAAAAGAATAATCCAAACGTTTTCCTAGTAAACCAAATTGTAATTTGCTCAAAGTTATGATTTTTCTTTTTGAGATTTGATTTTTGCTCGAATGATTTCAACAATCATGGGAAGCACCGAAAGTCCAATGATTCCAAAAATAACCGTTTCAAAGTTATTCTTCACAAATGGAAGACTTCCAAAGAAATAACCTGCTAAGGTCAATGAAAACACCCAAACAAACCCACCAATGATGTTAAAACGAACAAACTTGGCGTAAGACATCTCACCAATGCCAGCGACAAAAGGTGCAAATGTTCGAACGATGGGAACGAAGCGAGCGATGATAATGGTTTTCGGTCCGTGTTTCTCGTAAAAATCATGGGTTTGCTGAATGTATTTTGGATTGACAATTTGCCTGCCCCTAATTTTGGTCTCCAGCATTTTGATTCCAATAGTTTTGCCTAAAAAGTAATTCAGCGCATCACCTAAAATGGCCGCAACAACTAATAATACAAGAACCAAGATGATGTTTAAGTGAACCAACTCTCCTGCTTCACTTGTAACGCCCGCACAAAAGGTACCTGCTGCAAACAACAAAGAATCCCCTGGTAAAAATGGCATCACGACCAAACCGGTCTCTACAAAAATGATTAAGAAAAGAATGACATAAATCCAATTTCCGTAATTCTGAATCATTTCTGCCAAATGTACATCCAAATGCAAAAAAAAGTCTAGGAAAGTCTGTAAAAAATCCATAAATAAAAGTGTTAATAGTAAATAGATACGTTATTTTTCAAGATCGAAAGCAGACATTCCGCCTTGAAGTACAGCTAATTTTTCTCGGTTAAAATCCCGTTCCAGAAGATTCGCCAAAGCTTCTGCCCTTTGTCCACTGTTGCAAATAACCACAATCCATTTGTCAGCAGGCAATTCTTCCATCCGATTACACACCTCTCCCATGGGAATATGTGCAGAAGGAATAGCCTTCACTTCTCGTTCGTATGCTTCACGAATATCGAGTAAAAACAAATCCTCAGATTGGTTCAAGCTCTTTTTCAATTCAACTGGGGTAATAAATTGCATCTTGGTTTTTTTTATGCAAAGATAAAATCTTGTATGAGAATGTGCTGTTAAAATCAAAGATTGTTTCGTCCTAATAAGAGAAAATCATTGAATCAATCTTCCTTCGGAATGACATTCACTTTAAACCTCAAGGTTGTTTTCTTCTTTTTGGCATTCGAATACACCACAACCGTTCGATCTTGAAAATAGTATTTGCCCTGCGTATCAAAAATTAATTGAAGAGAGTCTTTTGCGCCTGGCTGGATTTCATAAGTGGGAAATTTCAAAACAGTACAATCGCATTCCACTTCGTAGCGCTCAATTTTCAAGGGCGCAGTGCCTTTATTCACCAATACAAAGTAGTGTGTAAGGGTATCCCCTTCGTTGGTTTTGGGAAATTTAACCGTTGGTTTTTGAACAGAAAAAACCGCCTCTTGATTGAAACCAAGGGCGGCATTGAATAACACCATAAAAGTGAATATGTATTTCATTTGGAGGCTTAATTATTTGGCGCTCCGGTTGTGTTCATTGGAGAAGTTCCTTCTGGAGCTGGCGCAACGTTTCCTTTGATGCGGATTACCTTCGTTGGTTCGTTAATCGCATTGGAAGTAATGGTTACGTTCTTATTAATTGCTCCGGCTCTTTTGGTATCGTATTTAACCGTTATAGCGCCTTTTGCTCCTGGTGCAATGGGTTCTTTCGGCCAAGCTGGAACTGTACATCCACAAGACCCTTGTGCTTTAGAGATGATTAGTGGGGCATTACCAGTATTGGTGAACTCAAATGTACATGTACCGTTCGCACCATTTTTGATGTTTCCGTAATCGTGTACTTCTTTATTAAATTCAATTTTCGCACCATTTTCAATTTGGGCTGAAACTTGACTTGTAAAGATTGCTGTTGCAACAAATGCAATTGATAAAATTAAACTTTTCATTTCTTGTAATTTTTTTGGGCTGTTTATATTTCTTTTCAAAGATAGAAATCTTTTTCAGTTAGCCGAATTTGTTTAACACTTCATTAACAGCGGATAAAATTATCCTGTTTACGCCCTACTTTCCTTTTAAAATCTGCTCTACTTCTAAATTAATTTCCGCTGCCATCTCCTCTGGAGATTTTCCGATATAAGGTAAGCGCATCTCAATTTCTTTCTTAATTGACTTACTTGTTTTTGGAGAATCTAATAGGATTTGGTAATATTTACGAGCATTGGTTGTATCTGCCAAAAGGTAATCATACGTTGTTGCTGCGCTGAAATATACTTCTGAAATTTTATCATATTTGGGATAGTGAACAAATAAAGTATCGCAAATTTGAACCGATTTTCCGTATTCTTTTTTCTGTAGATGTAACTGGTGAATTTTATCAAGACACTCAGCAGCATACGTATCATCCGGGTATTTACTGTAATATTTATAATGGATTTCGATTGCCTTGTCGATGGTAGAACTCGGCAACTCAGCTCGCTTATTATCCATGATTTCTTCATAATAGAATTTCAAAGAATCGTCGATCTGTGTGATCTCTTCTTTTACACTTTCTTTCGAAATTTCTTCGTTTTGCACTTCTGGATTTGCTTTACAGCTTACCACAACTAAAACTAACAATGAAAAAAACCAATTTACCTTCATAATCTATCGTTCTATTAATTTGAATTTTTTAAAATATAATTATCTCCTTTTACTCAATGCAGGGAATTTCATTTTATAATCCACAATCAATTCACCTCTGGAAATAATTCCTAATTTCTTCGTCAATAATCTCTTTTTAAGGGAAGACAAATGATCTGTAAATAAAATTCCTTCGATGTGGTCGTATTCGTGCTGAATGATTCTAGCCTTATACCCATCAAAGGTTTCAGAGTGCAATTGCCAATTTTCATCACGGTAGGTCATGTGAATCGTTTCGTTGCGGTAAACGTTTTCGCGAATCTTTGGAATGCTTAAACATCCTTCATTAAAAGCCCATTCATCACCCGTTTCTTCCGTAATCTGCGCATTGATGAAGACCTTTTTGAAACCGTCCATTCCAACTGCTTTCGGATCGAACTCCTCATCTTCATCATCCGTATCAGCAAACGGAGAACCGTCGATCACAAACAAACGGATTGATTGACCAATTTGTGGAGCTGCTAATCCAACGCCAGAAGCATTATACATTGTTTCGAACATGTCTGAAATTAATTGTTGAAGTTCAGGACTATCGTTCTCAATATCATCTGCTACTCTCTTCAAAACAGGGTCGCCGTATGCAACTATGGGTAAAATCATATATTCATTTTTGATTGGCGAAATTACAAAAATCCGTTGATTATTGAATAGATTTAACTAGAATTTGATTCTACTCTCCAGCAAAGTAAAAATTGAATTGCCTTTCCGCTATTTATGCTTATGTTGAGTTTCAGAGAGATTCAATCGTAAATTCATTCTTATTAAGTTTTATACTTCGGACTGTTCATAAGCTCTGTAAAATCTTTCCCTAAATCTCCTAATTTAATGTTTAAAATTGCTATTTTTGCACTTCAATTTTGAAGATATGGAAAACGATTTGCACCAAGTAGCAACATTAGAACAAGCTGTAGAATTAGGATTACTTCCCGAAGAATTTGAGATGATTAAGGAAATCCTTGGTCGTACGCCAAATTTCACGGAAACAAGTGTTTATTCTGTGATGTGGTCTGAACACTGTTCATACAAAAACTCCATCCTTTGGTTGAAAAAACTTCCGAAAGAGGGGCCACACATGTTGGTAAAAGCCGGTGAGGAAAACGCTGGAATGGTTGATTTAGGTGATGGAATTGGGTGTGTTTTCAAGATTGAGTCACACAATCATCCAAGTGCACTAGAACCTTATCAAGGTGCTGCAACGGGTGTTGGAGGAATTAACCGCGATATTTTCACCATGGGCGCTCGACCAATTGCTCAATTAAACTCTTTGAGATTCGGAAACATTCAAGCTGAAAGAACAAAATGGTTGGTGAAAGGCGTTGTAAAAGGAATTTCTCATTATGGAAATGCTTTTGGTATTCCAACTGTTGGTGGGGAAGTTTTCTTTGACAATTCCTACAATCAAAATCCATTGGTAAACGCTTTCTCTGCTGGTTTAATCGACCCGAAGAAAATGATTTCTGCTAAAGCAGCTGGTCCAGGTAACCCAGTTTACATTGTTGGTGCTTCAACAGGAAAAGATGGAATTGCAGGTGCAGCTTTTGCATCCAAGGACATGACAGAAGATTCAGCAAATGATTTACCTTCTGTACAAGTTGGTGACCCGTTTTTAGAGAAACTATTGTTGGAAGCAACGATGGAATTGGCTGAAACAGATGCCATTGTTGGAATGCAAGACATGGGTGCAGCAGGAATTACTTGTTCGACAAACGAAATGAGCGCTGCTGGAAATGTTGGAATGGATATCCATTTGGATCGAGTTCCTACTCGCCAAGAAAACATGTTGCCATACGAAATTTTGCTTTCTGAATCGCAAGAAAGAATGTTGGTGGTAATCAAAAAAGGGAAAGAAGACATCGTTAAGTCGATTTTTGATAAATGGGATTTACACGCTGAAGAAATTGGTGTAGTTACAGATTCTACGCAAGTACGTTACTTTATGAATGGCGTATTGGTTGGTGATGTACCTGCAGAATCCTTGGTATTAGGCGGCGGTGCTCCGCAAAATGTTCGGGAATACGCTGAGCCAGCATATTTCCAAGAATATAAAAAATTCAACATCGACGACGTTGAACAACCAGAAGACTTAAAAGAAGTTGCTTTATTTTTATTGCAACACCCAAATATCGCTTCCAAAAAATGGGTTTACGAACAGTATGACTCCATGGTTGGAACCAAAACAATGACAACCAATCGTCCTTCCGACGCTGCCATTGTAAATATCAAAGGTTCAGACAGAGCTTTGGCAATGACCGTTGATTGCAACTCTCGTTACGTAAATGCTGATCCAGAGGTTGGAACGTGCATCGCGGTTTCGGAAGCTGCTCGCAACATCGTTTGTGCAGGAGGAACTCCAAGTGCAATTACCAATTGTTTGAACTTCGGAAACCCTTACAATCCAGAATCTTACTGGCAATTTGTGGGTGCAATTAAAGGAATGTCGAAAGCTTGTTTGAAGTTTGAAACTCCAGTTACAGGTGGAAACGTTTCTTTCTACAACCAATCTGTGATTGCTGGAAAAGAAGTTCCGGTGTTCCCTACTCCAACGATTGGAATGATCGGTGTGGTTGAAAACAAAGATAACATCATGACCTTGGATTTCAAGAAAAAAGGAGATTTGATTTTCATCTTGGGTGAAAGCGTGAACTGCATTAGTTCTTCAGAATATTTGGCTTCTTACCACAACATTCAAGCATCTCCTGCACCACATTTCGATTTAGAAAAAGAATTTGCTTTACAGGAAACCGTAAAAGATTTGATCAAGGGAAAACACATCAACGCTGCGCATGACTGTTCAGACGGAGGTTTGTTTATCACCTTGGCTGAAATGTCTTTCCCTGGCGGTTTAGGATTTGATATCTTGACAGATTCAGAGGTAAGAGAAGATGCTTTCCTATTTGGAGAAGCACAAAGTCGTATCGTTGTTACGGTTGGTGAAGAACAAGAAGAAGCGTTCATCGAATTCATGATGGGTACCGAAATCGCGTATACGCTTTTAGGTCACGTTACCAAAGGTAAATTCATGATTGACGAAGAGCACTACGGATTCTGTCACGAAGCAAAAGACATTTACGACAATGCTTTGGAGACGTATTTAGAGAAATAAATATTTCAAATATAATTTAAGAGAAGAGCCGTCAGACTATGTTTGATGGCTCTTTTTGTTGTGTAGTAGCATGATTATGCAGTTGCGTAAAGCCATCCAAAATCGAGAATAAACGCAAGTTTTATTTGGAAAGTAGTCTTGTTTTTTCTTAACTTAAATAAGAAAACAGCAACATGACCACTGAAAATCAACTAAACACGGGAAATTCAAATTCATTTTTCCAGAAAAATAACATTCGAGTCGATGTGTTTGAACGCAAAATTCTTTTAAAGCTTCCTAAAAACGATCAAGACATTCAGTTTATTCGTTCCATACACTATTGCAAATGGGATAAAATTCACTTTCATTGGGTGATTCCTAATTATCCTGGAAATTTAGAACGAATACAATTTTATTTTGGAGATCGGATTACACAACTTACCGAACACGAATCCGAATGGACAAGTTTTCAGAATCCAACACAAAATGTTTTCAAGAGCAAAGACGAGGTATTGCTCATTCAAACCTCCAGCAAACGAATACGCATTGTTTTTGGGTTTAATTTGGCATTAATGAGTTTCATCAAGAAAATCCCGTATCATTCTTGGGATTCTAAAAACAAATGGTGGTCGATTCCTTATTCTGATGTGTTTTTGGCACAAATTCAAGGAAATTCTTGAAAGACTTGGATTGAAGTCTAGTCTTAAAATCGTTAAAATTATTTTTGAGGTGCTTGGCTTCGAAATAGAAGCTTTCCAGGAATTAAGATTATTTCACTTTCTTTTTTTTGCTTGATCAAAAAGAAGAAACAAAAAAAAATCAAGTCTTCGTCATTGAACTTGCTTTCGTGAAAAACTACAGCATTTTTTCGACTTCCAAAAAGTGACTCATGTCGATGAGCTATCGCTATCTCAATCGTTAACACTTTTTAGTGCATCTCAAAAACCGTCCAATAACTATGACAATTATCTTTTAGAACTAAGATTTCATTTGAACTTTTAATTTTTTGAATTCACCTTTTAAATTAAAGGTACAAACCTATAAATGAAATTTAAATATACTTTAGTTTTACTAAAATTCTTATCAGCACTTCAAAATAAAATTATTCCTCTTAAAATTTAATCGCCAGAAGAGCAAAAAGTAAAACGTATTTCGGCTTATGATATTCCAAATTACAAAAGATGTCCTGAAGATTTTATTTTGAAAATTAAAGAATTACGCTACAGTGAAAGTACGGAGAAAACGTACACGTATGCCTTGGAAGATTATTTGAATTATCACCATCAAATTGATATAGAACGTTTGAATGAAGGACATATTCAGACATTTTTGCGCTATTTAGTAATGGAACGAAAGGTTTCTACATGTTATCAAAACCAAGCAATTAACGCGATTAAGTTCTATTATGAGCGTGTTTTGGGCGGACAACGAAAAACCTATTTCATCGATCGACCCAAAAAAGAAAAGTCGCTTCCAGTAGTGCTGAGCGAGGAAGAAATTGTGCGTATTATACGATCTGTAGAAAACATCAAGCATAGAGCAATTCTAATGGTCATTTATTCTGCTGGTTTGCGGATCTCGGAATGCATAAATCTAAAAATCAAAGACATTGATTCCAGCCGCATGCAAATACGCGTTGAACAAGCAAAAGGAAAAAAAGATCGATATTCTATTCTATCTGAGAAAACTTTACATTTTTTAAGAACTTACTTTTTGGAATACAAACCTAAAGTCTATTTATTTGAAGGGCAAACAGGGGGAATATATTCTAAGAGAAGCATTCAAAGCATTTTTAAAGCCGCAGTTCTTAAAGCTGGCATTCAAAAACAAGTTACGGTTCACACGCTTCGACACAGTTTTGCAACTCACTTACTTGAAAATGGTGTTAATTTGCGATATATCCAATCTTTGTTGGGGCATTCGAGTAGTAAAACGACGGAAGTTTACACACATATTACCACCAAAGGAATGGATCAGTTAAAAAGTCCGATGGATTTGTTGGATATTTAGTTGGATTGTATATATTTACATTCAAAAATCAACAATAGCTATGAAATTATCAGAATTTGAAATGTTCGAAATGAATGACAAACGTTTAAAAATGGATTTGTTGTTGATTTTGAGTATATTAAGTAAAACAACTATAGTGGATATAGACGCAAGTTTGCGTTAAGCCACACGTTATACGGAATTTCAAGAATAAACATTGATTTCAACGCTAAAAGCTAGAAAAA
>CAZAVP010000035.1:0-31717 GCA_964488745.1 uncultured Chryseobacterium sp.
TGCCTAGCCAGTTGCTAAAAGCATCTTTAGACATCATTAAATGAATAATTTCTTGTGGATTTTTCATACTTACTTAACTGAACGCGAAAGTAACGTGGTAAAAGCAATCATAACGATGAATAATTGTGTTGCTGTTTCATCATCTAACTCTGTTCCATCATCGTCTGGCTCACTTAATTCCATTGCTATGAAACGAGATAATTCTGGCTGATCTGTAAAACTTTCTAAAATCTCCTCATCGTTATCATCAAAATAACCGTCCAACATTTCAAAATAAGGCTCTTCGAAGGCATCAATATCGTCATCGGTTACAGTTGTGGTTTTTAATCCTTCTTGCTCGAAACTTTCAGCAATTAAACAGTAATAATACAACAGTAATCCTTCTAGTTTTTCATTGTTGTATTCCAGCGCGGCAGACATGATATAGCCCAATAACGTTGGTTGTGCAATTGAATGTAATTCGGACACTTTCTCTAACGCATCATCAGCTAGATGATCTATTTTTTGAATTGCTTTTTCGATACTTTTGATGGATACTTGTGGCATTGTTATTATATTTAATAAGTTTTTTATTTAATACGTTTGTCTTTGTGACGAATGATTCTATTTATTTTAATCTCTTAATAGTTAAATAAAGCTTTTAAAGCTTTCTCTACTTTTACAGAGTTAGTCAACATTTCTGCTTCCAAAATTGAGTTCAATGGAATTGCTGGCGAATCGACAGATCCTACAATTGAAATCGGCGCATCCAAGTATTTGAAATTATCACGTTGAATTCTTCCTGCTAATCCTAAAGTAAAAGATGCTTCGATCGATTCCTCCGTCACTAACATTACTTTACCGTGTTTTTGAGCGGCTGCATTGATCATTTCTGTGTCCAACGGATTTAAAGTTCTTAAATCTAAGATTTCTACTTTATCAGCAAAGCTTTTCGATGCTTCTATTGACCAATAAACTCCTCGTCCATAAGTAATAATAACAGCAGATTCACCTTTTTCAATGTATCCTGTTGATGCTTCTTGAACCGTGCGACCTTTTCCAAATGGAATGATGTATTCTTCGTCTGGCTCGATTGACATGGCGCCTTCTGTTCCTGGAATTTTGGACCAATACAAACCTTTGTGTTCTAACATAACCACTGGATTGGGATCGTAATATGCTGCCTTCATTAATCCTTTCAAGTCTGCACCTGTAGAAGGATAAGCCACTTTGATACCACGAATATTGGTTAAAATAGATTCGACACTAGATGAATGATAAGGTCCGCCAGAACCATAAGCTCCGATTGGAACACGAATTACACAGCTAACTGGCCACTTTCCGTTTGATAAATAATTAGAGCGACTCACTTCTGTAAATAGTTGATTCAATCCAGGCCAAATATAATCGGCGAACTGAACTTCTACGAAAGGTTTTAATCCTACAGCTGACATTCCAACAGTAGAACCAATGATAAATGCTTCTTGAATTGGCGTATTAAAAACTCGATTATCACCAAAGGTCTGAGCCAAGGTTGCCGCTTCTCTAAAAACGCCACCTAATCTTTTACCAACATCTTGACCGTAAAGCAAAGATTCTGGATGTTTTTGCATTAATTCACGAACGGCGAATAAAGCGCTATCAACCATCACCGTTTTTTTCTTTCCTGCTGGTTCCCGAATTCCTTTTTCTTCGGTTATTGGTGTAGGAGCAAAGATGAAATCAGTAATTGATTTTGGATCTGGCTCTTCCGCATTGAAAGCTTGAGTGTACTCTTCATCCACCGTTTGTGAAACCTCGGCTTCGATGGTTGATATTTCAGCCTCTGTTACACCAATGCTCATTAAATTTTGAATCAATTTTGGATATGGATCTTTTTTAGATTCTTCTTCCAAATCATCACGGTACCATTCTTTGCGAACACCAGATGTATGATGGCCTAATAATGGAACCTTTGCGTGAATCATGAAAGGTCGTCTTTCTTTTCGGATAATTTCAAAAACCTCTTTCACTGTTTGATATGAAAGATCAAAATCAGTTCCGTCAATGGTTCTAACTTCAATTCCTTTAAATCCTCTCAAGTAATGCGTCATGTCTTGCGAACGAATTTCCTCTGCGCTCGCAGAAATATCCCATCCATTGTCTTGCACGAGAAACACCATCGGAAATTGTTTTAAAGCCGCCATTTGCAATGCTTCAGAAACTTCTCCCTCTGTACAAGAAGCATCTCCTAAAGAACAAACTACAACAGGATCTTGACCCCCAAAGTCTTCTGCAAGACCTTGTAATTCTTTGTATTGAATTCCCATTGCAACTCCAGCGGTAGGAATTGCTTGCATTCCTGTTGCTGAGGATTGATGTGGGATTTTCGCCATGTCATCTCTTTTCAAAGAAGGATGGGAATAATAGGTTCTACCTCCAGAAAACGGATCGTCTTTTTTCGCAAAAACTTGAAGCATTAATTCATAAGGTGTGATTCCCATTCCCAATAAAATACTGTCATCACGATAGTAAGGAGCAACCCAATCTTGCGGCAATAACTGTAAACCTACAGCAAGCTGAATTGCTTCATGTCCGCGAGACGTTGCATGAACGTATTTGGCAGTTACTTCTTTATTTGCTTCGTATTTTTCTGAAAGTGTTTTCGCTGTACACATCAGACGAAACGCTTTTAAAAGGGTAGATTTATCTGTTTGAACGGAGTTCATTGTTGATTCTGTAATTGTATTTTGCATGACGATTTTGTCGAAAAATTTGTATCAAATATACGCATTCTAATGTTAGAATTACACGAAATTAGACGATTTACTTCTTAAAAAGCTCTAATATGGGTTCACCAGTCGTGGTGCTGGGTTTTTGCAATTGTAGCATGGGGACTAAGGTTGCCGAAATATCGGTGATATTTATTCTTCGGAGTATTTCTTGCTGTGGAATGTTAACGCCATACCAAATCAGTGGAACATGTGTGTCATAGTTGTAAGAAGATCCATGAGTCGTCCCTTTAAATGCGTCTGGAGCTTCTCCCCATTGGGAGATAAAACCAGGCTCTAAAATGTATATTACATCCCCACTTTCATGATACCGATATCCTTTTTGAACCATGTCTCGCCATTCTAAATCAGTAGTAGCGCGTTCTAATTCCAAAGCTGTATAAACGGCTTTTACATTTTTCCATTGCTTGACTTTTGTCTTTACAAAATCTTGAGCTTCCTCCAAGTCTATCTTCTTTGACGCTAAAAGTTCTCGATCAAAATAAAAATTATTATTTTGTCTTGAAGAAATGAAATCAATGCCATATTTAGCAGTTACCTCTTTTTTTAAGTCTACCATCAGCGGTTTCCAATTCAAATAACCGCCAGGTAATTTTTTGTCGATTAACATTTGAGGAACAGGAACGACTGCATGATCTGCTGTTAAAAAGAGGATGAAATTATCCTTTCCAATTTCCATTTCTAACGCAGTAATGATTTTTGCTATTTCTAAGTCCAATCGAATATACATGTCCTCAATCTCGATAGAATTTGTACCGAAGGCATGACCTAAAATATCTGTCGAAGAAAAGCTAACACATAAAAAATCTGTTTCATTTCCTTGTCCTAAACGCTCCTTCCGAAGTGCTTCTAGAGCAAAATCAGCGAGGTACGTGTTTGCAAAAGGCGTGTAGGTGAAAAGGTCATAATCCATTTGGTTCCCAGTCATTTCTTTTAAATTGTAGGGAAATGTTGGAGTTGTTTTTCCTTTCAATAAATGCTCGTAGGGTGAGTCATCGGAACCGCTTTCAGTATAACTTTTAATGTCAAAATAGGTATTCCAGATTTGTTTTAAATAGGAATCAGCCATTTTCTTGGAATTGAAATTCTTTACCCATTCTGGTAAATCACTTTTAAAAAAAGAACTGGTTAGAAATCCGCCAGTTGAATAATCAAACCAATAAGTTCCGTCTGATAAATGTCCACCTGGTAAAATGGCACTTCGGTCTTTGATGGAAACTGAAACTACCTTGGAGTTGGGATATGTTAGCTTCAATTGGTCCGTAATGGTAAAAGTTTTTAAATTTTTGGGTGACTTTTTACCGCCATCACTTGTTGAGCCAATTGCTGAAACTGATTCGTCCCCAACACAATTAACAGTCTTTTTTAATTCGCGGTGATACCAATCATTGGCAACAATTCCATGGTTGTTAGGAGTTGTTCCTGTGTAAATCGAAGCGTGTCCAGGCCCCGTGTAAGTCGGTACATAGTTGTACTGCGTGTTTTTACAGTGAGTTCCGTTGTTCATCAATTTAAGGAATCCTTTGTCTGAATATTTTGCTTGATAGCGGTATAAATATTCATAACACATTTGATCCACAACAATTCCAACGACCAATTTTGGTTTGGTGTTTTGGGCAATCGATTGAATCGAAAAACTAATAAATAAGAATATGACAACGAGGGTTGATGAAGCTATTTTCATAGAGTTAATTTTAAATATCAAAGCTAAGCATAGATTCTAAAAACACGAAGAAAATCGTTCAAAACTTCCTCAACGCATCAAATACATTTTACCAAATTCTTTTTTGAAATGGGAATCAGCGCCGGACTCTCTGTGTTTGATAGTTTCACCCTTAATTTGTGAAAGTACGCGGTATAAATAGACTCCATTTGCTAACTGATCACCAAATTCATCTCTACCATCCCATGCATATTGACTGATATTCCTGCCAATGTGTATTGGACCTAATTGATCTTCGGTGATTTCCCTAACAACCTTTCCTGTAACAGTCATGATTTGAATAATCATTTCGTCCGGAACTTCAGAACCTGTCAGGGTGAAAACAAATTGGGTACTGGTGCTGAAAGGATTTGGGTAATTCATGAGATAAGTAATCGATGATTCGTGTATCACTTCAAAAGTGATTTTGTATTGTAAATCGCCTGAAAGATTACCTGATCTATCTGCTCCCTGAACCATCAAGGTGTATTTACCGTCGATTTCAAAGTCACCATTGTAAATGATTTTGAAACGTTTATGTTGAGATTCAGCAGGAATCCACTGTAAAACCGTATTTCCATTTCCATCCATAAACGGAAGTCTTTTCTGTGTTCCGTTTGGCAAAGTCAAATAAATTCCAAACAAAGTAGTATCTGAGATTTCATTCATAATCAACCAAGGATTTTCATCTTTCAGGGTCATTACGATTTCACTTTTCGGATTGATAATATCTCCATTTAAAATATGAACTCCATCAAAAGTGACATCTAAAATTGGGTTAATCTCATCTTTTGTTACAAAAAATGGAATTTGTAAGATGTTGTTGAAATGGAATTGTTCTGGTTGATCTGTAATTAACTGCCCATTGATATAGGGATTTACTTCCATCCACAAAGAATTTATTCCTGAAAGTCCAAGCGTAGAAAATTCAATGGTGTCGCGAATGACCTCTGAAATTCTCAAAGAATCTTGCCTGTTGTATGGAACGAGGTGTTTTACTTGATTGCCATCTTGCACCCAATAGGAGATTAGCAAAGAATCCATGGGGTATTCACTGATGTTTTTTACATCTACCGCAAATTTAAATTTTTGCCCTTCTTGCAAAGTGTCTGAACTCGCCATCCACGTATAAGGAGTTGTTCCATCGATTGCAGATTCTGGAAGTGGTTGATACAGGACGTGCCAACGATCCATTTGCGCGGGAGATAAATTTGTTTTATCTTCATAAGTAGCTTTGAGTCTCAACAGCGGATAGTCTTGAGCTGATATCAAATTATTTAAATCTAAAATGGAATCTTTGCGTGTCATTAACGTATCCATTGTAAATAAAACACCTCCTGAAAGATTCAATCCTTCAATGGTAATTCGAGTAGAGTCAGTAGAAGGAGTTTCTTTTGGATCTTGTTTCCAATAGAGTGTTTCCCACATGGATGAGGGACCAATTAAAGTAGATTTTTCAATTCCTTTCGATTGGCTTCCTTTTAATTGTACATTCACATTTATCAATTCACCTGGTGTGGATTGAGTTGCTATTTTTTCGTATATAAAATTTGGATCACCTTTTCTGTAGAAGAAAATAAACGCTTTATCTGGCCCTGTTCCAATCTGTGTAGCGCCAAGGTCTTGGAATGTTTGGCGCAAAGAAGGCGTAATGTTGTCCCATTGACTATATTGAGCACCTGTACTATATGCTAAAATGTAATGACCATCAGGAACGGAATCTAAGATCATGTTTCTTAAAGACTCCATTTGAGATGGAATTCCTTGTCTGAAAATAAAGTAGTGCTCAACGCGGTTTCTACAAGCGGTACCGTCATTGACATTTCCAAAATAATGTGTTGGGTTTAATCCGTTGATTCTTTTTCCCCAAGGTTCGAGAGTAACCGGGTCTAAAACAGCGATGTGTATGGATGGATCCCAACCACAAATTGCATAATCAAGAACCGTATTATCCATTTCGAAGAGGGTTGCGGCCACTTGAGCAATGTTGGGACTGTCATATACATCTACATTGAATACTCTTGGAATGGTATCGAACGTTCGTTCTCGGTTATTTCGATCGTACTTGAGATTTTCAAATTGATTTTTTTTGAATTGAAAAAAATGATCTTGTCCCCAGCCTGTTTTGCCACGAATGTACTGAAAGGAGCTTTCTCGCCAATTTAAAATAGAACTATCGACTGCAACACGCCAAAAATAGACACTACTATCTGTGCAAATCAAGGGGAAATTCTGGTTATTACTTACTTTTTTCCATTGTGATGGATTGACCTCTTTCACACCACCAAGTCCGGATACGTATGCGAAACGATGTTGCGGGCTGTTGAATAAATCGGTGGTATCGATTTCAAAGCGGTAGGTGTTGAAGTCAGCAATCGGGTTAATGGTAGAGGCTTTTAAGGTAACGCTGTCTCTTGGAACTACCGCAAAATCATAAGGCCAAATTGGATTGATGCCATTGATGTTGATTAAAAAAGGTTTTTTGACTTGATTATTCGCCCACTCTTCAAATTCAGGGATGACACTTGGAATATCGACAGAAACATTGAAGTAATTTAAACCTATACCGATATTGGCTTGGAGTGGTACACGGAATGAAAACGTATCAATAAAGTCAAGTCTTGGAATAAAAAAAGTATAACTTGAATCAACACCGTTCGGGAAAATACGATTTACTTCTAATGAAAAAGTATCCGTTACGGATTTGCCTAAGTTGGTTAAAACAATGTTTACTTCTATGCTATCGACACTTAAATTAATGTCGTTGGGTCTAAAAAAAACAGATTGTTCGGAGATGTCAATTTCAGATTTTTCATGCCAATTTAACTTTAAAAGGGGGTCACCATGCAACACCATTTGGGTGGAAATGGTTTCGGTGTAGATGTTGTCACCATAGTTGTTTTTGAGTGCAATGATGGTGTGTTTCATTTGCTCACTTAATGTTTTTCCGTAAGCTGTTTTTGCAAGCTGACGGTAGAATTCGGAAGAGTATTGATTCAGCGCAAAGCCGTATGCGGTTGTTACGGAAGACATGAAGGCAATTGCACCTTCTTGAGGGATGAGTACGAAGTTTTCAGAGGACGATTCAAAATCTTGAAAAACATCGCCAGAGTAGCAGGCGTTTCCTATCATTAAAGGATATTTCCCTTGATTGTTCCAATTTGAAGGCTCGTCCACGTTAATTTCAAATCCAGATGCTGTTGCATGCCCGAAAAAATTCATTAACGAAACTCCTTCGGCGATGCGTTGACCTACCTCGGCAACTGTAATTGGATCCAGTGGATTGCTACTCGTTTTTTTGAAAGTGGTTACATTTCCACCAAAATCATCTGTTTCAATGGTGGTTTTCATTCCGTTCAGATAAGATTGGAATTCATTTTGATCGGAAGCAGTGGATCCGCCCGAGAAATGTAAGATTTCTTTTTGCCACGCTTTTGATGCCTGATTATAGGAACTCTGGGGATCTTGTTGCGCATCAAATTGAATCACTTTAGCCAAATAGTCTCTTAATTGTTGATTGTTTTGAACCGCAATTCGTCCCGTTGGAATGAGTGGTTCCCAAACGGTGTTTTCTAATCTGGCAGTAATCATGACATCACTCGAAGGGAATCCGAATGAAGGAACGAGAGATTTTGCATACTGAACTGCATTTTTTCGAGCGCCACCCACTTCCCGGATTCCTTTTCCAACCAAATACAGTGCTTTGGGTTTTTCAACTAATGCACTTTGATTTAGTTCATGTGCAAACCGACGAATACCTAAAACATGTTTTTCGATCCCGCCTCCATATTGCATGTAAAGTTGGTTTACATCTGCTAGAACAACCCTATAATTACCTCCAGCAATGGATTCTCGATAAGCAGCGTACTCAGTTACACTTTCTTGAAGTAAACTATGGGAAACCATAATAACTACGTTGCTCTCATTTTGAACGGTATTGTAGTTGGTAAATTTAGCAGTAATGCTTACTGGATTTAAAAAGAGAACTGGCGTAATTAAATTCTCGCTTTCAATTACCACAAATTGTTTGTCTCCAGAAAAGG
Source organism: uncultured Chryseobacterium sp. (assembly GCA_964488745.1). Taxonomy (GTDB): domain Bacteria; phylum Bacteroidota; class Bacteroidia; order Flavobacteriales_D; family Crocinitomicaceae; genus JAQVCM01. The sequence goes on from CAZAVP010000035.1 coordinate 8,496, forward strand.
TGTTGGTTATCAATGCTTGCCAATTATTTCCGCCATTATTAGTCATGGTAACCATTTTAGGTTGATTCCCAAAAACAAACATGATTGGATTTGTTAAATTAGCGTTGGTGATATCTAACCGTATTTTATTTGCTAAGGCATTATTTTCAAGATAGAATTGACCTCGGTTTAAGTTGTTTAACGTAGTTAATTTAGGATAAGTGATAGACCAATAACTAATTGCTTGAAAGTCTGAAGCGTATTCGGTACTTGCATTAATTGTGTATTTAAGAGGAGTGTTCCCATTCACTAGAAGGTTCGTAGCAAAGGAAACGAGAATGTTTTTTTGTTGATATCCTTTAAATTTTTCGGTGTGTAAAACGGTGTTGGTTGCTCCAATTTTCCAACTGAAATCGTGGTTATTGCCGTTCGGAGTGACGTTGTTCCAAGCATTGGAGTTAGACACTGAAATTCCATGGAATACGGCTGGCGGAGCATTTGCCCCTACAAAGGGATTGGGAGTTGATGCTGTTAAGTTAAATGTATATCCGTTTATTCCATTCACATGATTGCTAGACCATCCTTCACCTGGCATATACTTGGAGCTGGAAGATATGTTGTTGGCATCTCTGCATTCAACATAAAAGTCATGGTAAGCTTGTTCTATTTTTGACAACCAGTAACTCGCAGGATTGGATATAGCTGTATAATTGATGTCGTTTTCGATTGTAAATCGAAGGTTGTTGGATTGATTATTCCAAGTAAAGAAATAATGAATGGTGTCGTTGTATAAACTGTAAGTTGGATTTCCAATCGTGGTTGGATCGTCATATAAAGTAGAATCCAACCAACCGTCATTTTTCTCTGCATAAAACAGGATGTAATCGCCTGTATTCATGGAATTATCTCCGCCATCTACAACATGAATGGGGATTTCTTTCTGTCTGCTGAAAATTTGGATGTTCTCACTTGAAAAAAGGGTGGTTGGGATGCCCGAAGCTATTAGGCTCGCGAAATCTAATTTATAGATACCTGTTTTGCTCACTTTAAAGGAGTAATAGGATTGAGAATAATCAATCCACTCATTACCATAAGTTTGGCTAAAACCGGAAAAGGAAAAAAGCATAAAGAAGAGTAGCAGTTTTTTCATTTTTGCACCTTATAAGTGAGTAATTGTTCTATTTTAATTATATCTGAGGGGTATTAATTAAGTTACCACCTTTATGGATTCGAAGTCGAAGGGAAATTACATGAGAATACAAGGCAACCGATTGATCTCCCATGTCTGTAAAAGCGTAGTCGAGGGAGAAACTCTTAAACCCAACACCTAACCCCACATTGGGTTGAAAAGTAAGCTTTTTAGAGTCGTCAAAATTCTTGATGTATTGAAGATTTCCAACACCCATTCTTAAGGTTACGTATTGTTTAAAACCAAATTCAAGTCCAATGGATGGGTCAATACTGAAGGGCTTTGATTGGATGATTGTATTTCTTTTACCATCCGTTGTAATGGAAAGATCAATTTCTCCGCCTACAAACAATCCTTTTTTTCCTAAATCATATCGCACGTGTGTACCAGCAATTAATCGAGGCAAAGTGATTTCTAGTCCGTTTTCAGGAATTGTGTTTCCTGTTTTGATGAAAACTTCTTTCATGGAATCATTTATGTCGAAAATCCATGCATTGAAAGTGGACGTTACGTCTCTTGCCATCAAGCCAAATTTCCAATGCTCGTTACGTTTGTATTGTAAGCCTGCGTCTAGACCAAAACCCCAAGCTTTCGCGAAATCCCCGATTTTACGATTGATTAATTTGAAATTTCCGCCCAGACTTAAACCTTCGACTTTTAATTTTCGAGCATACGAAAACAAATAGGCGTAGTCAGCTGCAGTAAAGGTACTTATTCGGTCGTAGTCAATGTTCCCGCCATTGTCTATGAGTTGCGTTGTGTTGGGAATATCGTCTACGGCAAACCGGATAAATGAGAAGCCAATGGTACTTTTATCATCTAGCGTTCTTGCCAAACCAATGTAATCATATTTGGCGATACCTGCAAAATATTCCGAGTGCATTGCTCCAATTTCCCATCCTGGTTTTAAATGAGTTAACCCAGCGGGATTCCAGTATCCAGCATTGACATTGTCTATTTTAGCAACTACTGAATTAGACATTCCCAACGCATCAGCTCCTAAACCAATTTGGAGAAATTCATTGGAGTATTTCGGGGCAACTCCAGTTTTTTGGGCTGTCACAACATTTTGAAAAAATAGAGCAGTGAAAATTATTAAGCAGTATGGAATACGCATCATTTTTTAAACAATTAGACTTCTATAACCCATTTTTACAAAAAAAATTGTGTTCTTTGCAATGTCTTAAAATCAAATGTAAAGCTACAAAGGATTTTTGACAATCATTCTTAAAATACACAAATAAATTATTAGATTTTATGTTCTCCCTATTCAATGTGCCTAATTTGCTTACATCCATGAACATGCTGTGTGGAATTACGGCTGTTCTATTGTCTGTTTTTGGGAGAATTGATTTGGCTCCATTTGCTATTTTTGCAGGTGCAATTTTAGATTTTTTCGATGGTTTTGTTGCGAGGTTATTAAAACAACAAGGTGAATTGGGAAAACAGCTAGATTCTTTGGCAGACACCATTACGTTTGGTTTGGCTCCAGGAATCATGATTATGGTATTATTGAGCTATTCAGTTGCTATTCCTGTTGAACACACATTTGATTTTGGCACCACCATGAAAATGGCTTTTAACCATTGGGTTGAAAGTGTAATCAATGGTAAACCAACTTCTTTGATTCCTTTTATTGCTTTGTTGATTCCTTTTATGTCCATGTTTCGATTGGCGAAATTTAACATTGATGCTCGTCAAAGTGATTCTTTTATTGGGCTGAATACGCCTGCTAATACCATTTTTTTTACCTCTTTTCCTTTGATTTTAGCAAGCGAGTTTTCCAATTACCCAGCGTTAGACACTGTTATTTATACATTCATTGATCCGTTGATAATGGTTCCGATGGTGATATTTATGTCGCTGTTTCTAATTTCCGAAATTCCATTTTTTTCTTTCAAATTTAAAAATTACAAATGGTCTGGTAATCAGCTTCGTTTCGGATTTATTTTAGCTTGTTTAATATTAATTCCGACCTTAAGGGCTTGGTCCATTCCAATTGTTGTATTTTTGTACATTCTTTTATCAATTATAGAAAATCTTTTTTTTAAAAATAAACAACATGAAATTCAAAGCTGAAATAGACGTAATGCCCTTAGATGCATTGTTAGATCCACAAGGTAAAGCGGTAACCAACGGTATGAAAAGCATTGGTTTGCCTGAAATCACAGGAGTTAGAATTGGAAGACATATTCGTCTTTTTGTGGAGGCAAATTCGATGGAAGAAGCAGAGGCAAAAGTAGAAGATGCGTGTAAGAAATTACTTGCAAATCAAATCATGGAAAGCTACACCTTCGTTTTATCAGTTGTGTGATTTTAGAACAAAACACTTGAAAACCATCAGTTATGCTGTTGGTTTTTTTTTGATTAAAATTTCAGAAAGTTTCACGTTAAAGTTTGTTTAAACAAGAGACATGCTGATTTTTTCTTACTTTTAAAGAAAAGAATATGCGAATTTCAGGAGAAAATATCATTGGATTCAAAGAATCATCGTTGGGAATAAAAACCTTTCAAACCTTTAATCCGATTGCCCACCAACTGAATGAGACTATTTTTTACGAGGCAATTGAGTCCGAAGTGGAAGAAGCAATGGAATTAGCGAATGAAGCATTTTTGCTAACTACATGACAAAAAATATAAACATCTGATTTTCAGCAAATTAAATGTTAAATCGCTTGTTTAAAACATTGAAAATCAGCATCTTAGCGAATGACTCCGAGTTATTCGAAAAGTCCGATTTCCAATGTTAGTCACGAAGATACTAGCTTATTTTTAATTTTAAACCATCATTTTGGCACTTGTTTTAACAAAGCTAGAATAAAGTTAATGTCAATGTTTATTTTGTCTTTAGTCAAAATCCAAACAGTCAACTTTAATCGATTGTCAAACTCTTTTGATTCAAGTTCGAAAAGTGAGTCTTCCTTGAGGAGAATACAGCGCTTTTTCGCTTCATACATTTTCGATGTTGATTTGATTTCAAAACTACTATTCTCCTTGATTCCAAAAGAAGCAAAACATGGTTTAACGATGGATAGAACTAACTGGAAAATTGGGCAAGCTAATATAAACATTCTTGTTATAGGCATTGTTTACGAGGGTTTGGCTTTTCCAATTCTTTATGAGATGATGCCTAAATTTGGAAATTCAAATAGTGACGAACGCATTGCAATTATGGAAAGATACAACCGATTATTTGGATTTGAAACGATTGATTATTTGGTTGCAGACAGGGAGTTTATTGGAGAAAGATGGTTAGATTATCTCAATAGGAACGAAATTAAGTATCACATTCGAATTCGCGAAAACTTTCATGTTTATAAATCTAAAATCGGGAAGAAACTCAAAGCTCAATGGTTGTTTTCACGACTTAAATTAGGTGAGTTTTCACATCATCCAAAAATTGTATATATCAATAAAGTAGCTTGTTACCTATCAGCGAGTGTAATTAAATCGAAAACAGGAAAACCAGAATATCAATTTTTAATTTCATTCGTTGATCCAAAAAAATCAAATGAATGTTACAAAAAAAGATGGCAGATAGAAACTATGTTCAAAGCATTAAAATCAAGTGGTTTTAATATTGAAAAGACACATTTACAAGATATTGAAAGAGTAGAAAAGCTTGTTTCATTAGTCTTTATTGCTTTTGTTTGGTGTTATAAGGTTGGAATTTATGTTGATGCTAATGAACAGAAAATCAAAATTAAAAAGCACGGGCACAGGGCAAAAAGTTTATTCAAATATGGTCTAGATTATATCTCAAACGTATTGCTAAAACCTAAGAATCAATCAGATATAAATATTTTTAAGTTTTTGTCATGTAGTTAGCATTTTTGATATATGTTCAAAAGCCCATTTCATCGAGAATTACTTTTTTGAAACGCATTGTTTCACTTTTATTAGAAAATCAAACTCAATTAATTCGGCAATGTATTTTGGAAACAGGGCTTTCAGAGTCTCGTGGAAAAACAGAATTGAAAAGAACGTGTTTCCAAATTGAAACATTCTTAAAGGTAATTGAAAAAGACAATTGGCCCATTCAATCGGAAGAAACGACAGAAAATGGGGTGTATTTTCAAAAACGTTTTGCTCCTTTGGGACCAGTAATTGTATTCGGGGCAAGTAATTTTCCTTTTGCTTATTCTACCATTGGAGGGGATGCAGCTTCTGCTTTAACTACAGGTTGTCCTGTGGTTATTAAGGGGCATCCAATGCATGCGGGAACGGGGAATTTGGTTGGGAAATTAATTGTTCAAGCCGCAAAAGAAACGGGAATGCCTGCGGAAGTATTTTCTAATTTAAACATAAATGAACACGATTTAGCAGCTTTATTGGTAAAACATCCTTTTACCAAGGCGGTGGCTTTCACGGGAAGCTTTTCCGGCGGAATGGCCCTGGTAAAGCATGCTCAAAACAGGGCGGAACCCATTCCCGTGTTTTGTGAAATGGGGAGTTTAAATCCCGTGTTTCTTTTCCCTTCAGCCATTGAAAATAAAAGCGAGGAAATGGTAGAGGCCTTTGTCCAATCCATTACCCAAGACAGTGGTCAGTTCTGCACCAAACCCGGATTGTTCTTTTTGATTGAAAACGAAGATTCTCGGAAATTCATCCATTCCTTTTTTGATCAAATTAACTTGCAGCCTGCTCTGTCGATGTTGGGGCCAAGTATTTTTGAGAATTTTAAAACAGGTTCGGAAGGAAAAGAAAAGTCGATTGCCTTTAAATCTCGCGCAATTAGTCCGCAAAATTCAGAAACCATACTTGGGAAACCCATGCTTGACTTAATTTCCTTGTCGGATTTTAAAAAATCAGCAACTTGGCAAGAAGAAGTTTTTGGGCCTTATGCCTTGCTTGTTTTATGCAAAGACATGGAAGATTTTAAAGAAATGGCAACCCGCCTTTCGGGACAATTAACGGCTACCATTTGGGCTGAAGCTGAAGAATTGTCACAACAAGCTGATTTCCTTTTCCAAATTCAACAAAAAGTGGGACGGATAATTTTCAATGGAGTTTCTACTAGTGTTCAGGTAATTGACTCCATGCATCACGGAGGAGCTTTTCCTGCAACTACAGATTATCGGTACACGGCTGTCGGTAAAGATGCCATTTACCGTTTCTTAAAATCAATTAGTTTCCAAGGATTCCCTCAATCTTTTTTTGATAAAAAATCTTAATTTATCGTAAGTTTTATTTGCATTTGTTTTTTTTGTCTTCAATTAATTCTTTTCTTTGACCTAAAGTAATTTAACACCAAGTTTAAAATTATATTTGTAACTTAAAACTTCAAAATTTCAAAAAATGTCAGAGCAAGAAGAAACACAAAAGAAAATGAGTACTGGCGTAATCGCTGTGATAATCATATTATTAATAGGTTTGATCACTTTAGGATATTTGTGGAATAAAGAAAGGAGTGCTTTAAAGTCGTGTGAAGTTGCAAATCAAGGTTTGCAAGACGATATGAATGGAATGAGTAACATGATGTCTGGTTATTCCGAAAACATGACAAATGATTTAAAAGTAGATTTTCAAAACATGTTGGCGACTTATGATAAATTGAAGGCAAAGGATGTCAAACAAGAAGATAGCATCAATGTTCAAAAAGAAAAGATTCAAAATTTGTTGGATGAGTTGAATAGCTCTAAAAAAATCAGTGCCCGTCAACTCTATACGATGCGCAAAGAAAATGAAACGTTACGTGGAATCATGAAAGGATATGTAAAACAAATCGATTCGTTAAACACGCTTAATCTTCGTTTAAATACGGATTTGGAGACGAGAACGAGCGAACTGAATGAAACTGCAAGTGAGCGAGACCAATACAAAACAGAAGCAGAATCTGCAGCTGAGAAAGTGAAAAGAGGTTCTAAACTGCAAGCGTATGGCTTTAATTCTACTGGACTAAGAATGAAGTTGAATAACACAACCGATGAGACCAATAGAGCAAAAAGTACCACCATGATAAAATCCAGTTTTACCATCGGAGAAAACACCATTGCAACTCCAGGACGCAAGATGGTTTACATGCAAATCATTAATCCAGATGGAAAAACCTTGCAAACCACTTCCAATAACACCATGCAAACGGATGCTGGAGCAACTGCTTATTCTGATAAAAAAGAAATTGACTACAACAACCAAAGCATCGATGTAGCTATATTCTATAACCAATCAGGAAAAGATTTTGCTAAAGGAACTTACAAAGTAAAAATCTTTGTTGATGGACAAATGATTGGAACGGATAGTTTTACGTTGAAATAGGAAAAACAAAAACAACATAAATGTAAAAAAGCGAGAACATTCCGAATGTTCTCGCTTTTTTATTTGATTTAATTTTCGCAGTCCCGAGGAATATGAATTCGACGGGTAAAGAGTCTAATATTTTAAGCTCTAAGTCGTTTTATGACATTCAACAAGGTTTTACTTTTATTTTCAGTTTCATTCCATTCATCAAGCGGAACAGATTGTGCGGTAAATCCGCCGCCGATATATAGGAAAATTTCGTTTTTCTGAATCTGAGCGCATCTGAGATTGACAAATAATCGGGTTGTTTCAGAATCCAAAACACCTAAAATGCCAGCATATAAATCGCGTTTGTGTTTTTCTGTTTTTGCAATTAATTCCAAAGCTTCTTTTCGCGGTATTCCGCTAACTGCTGGAGTAGGATGTAAACTCTTTGCAATCTTCCAAGATGAATTACCTAATAATTCTGCATTGATATTTGTTCGTAAGTGCGTTACTGGCCCTGCTTCATATTCATAAGGTCCAACAGATTCAATGTTGTCTAGTTGAAAACCTTTGAGTTGGTCCACGATAAAATCAGAAACCAATTCATGTTCGTCCATTTCTTTCTCCGACCAGTCTGTTTTCGCATCTTTCTTTGTGCCGGCTAAAGCCATCGTGTAAACAATGCCGTCATCCGTTTCAACCAACACTTCTGGACTAGCGCCAATCCACGTTCCTGTCAATTTCGAAGAAAGTAAATAGACCAAGGCATCTGGATACGATTCGCAAAGTTGATGAAATAAACTGATGGCTTTGGAACTGTCAAAAATTTCAGATTTGATTCGCGAAAGTATGGACTTACCGATGTTTTGTTTTTGAATTTCGTTTAGGAATATATTAGCTTGGGTGAGATAATCTTCTTTAGAAATGATAAACGGTTTTTCTGATTTAAAATGAAGTTCGGTTGATATTTCAGTCGAATTCAAGTCTGGAGAAAACAAATAACAATCAGAATTGTCAAAATTTGAAAAGATAAATCCTTGTAGTTTATTATCAGAATCTTCCTTTTTGTTTTCAGTCAAAGTGGATAAAGTTCCTTTGAACTCATTTTTATCACTGCCAGGAAATCGAAATAAGAGGGTATCCATCATGCTTTCTGAACAATCATCACGGTCAATCTACCAGTGCAAATTAACTTTTCCGAAGCATCGTCATAAATGTCAACTTGCCAAACGTGGGTTCTTTTTCCTGCGTGAATAATTTTACCAATTGCTTTTACCACTCCAGATTTTATTCCTCCGATGTGATTGGCATTGATATCAAGTCCTACAGGATATTCTTTTGTCAAATCGCATAACAAAGCAGAACCAATGGAACCAATACTTTCAATTAAAGCAGCGCTCGCACCGCCGTGTAATAACCCCATAGGCTGATGGGTTCGATGATCAACAGGCATTGTAGCAACGACATAATCGCTACCCATTTCGATGCATTTGATGTCCAGTAATTCCATCATCGTATTTCGATTGAAAGAATTGATTTTTTCTAAATCAGTGGTATTCCATTTAATTGTCTTCATGTCGCTTTTTTGATGTTCTAAAGTTAGCTAAATTGAATCAATTCTGCAATGTAATTTGTTGAGAAATCACTCTCACGGAAACGCCAAAATAAGGTTATAAAAAAAGCCCCTAAAATAGAGGCTTTTCGTTTGTTTTTCCACTTTAAGTTGGATTTTGTGACCCCGTTTGGATTCGAACCAAAGACCTACTGCTTAGAAGGCAGTTGCTCTATCCAGCTGAGCTACGGGGCCGGTTTTGTAAAATGTCAATTAAATATGAGTCAAAAAAAAAGGGATGATTTCTCATCCCCTTTTGTCGGGGTGGCCAGATTCGAACTGACGACCTCCTGCTCCCAAAGCAGGCGCGATACCGGGCTACGCTACACCCCGAGAAGATTTTCTCGTCTTAATTGACATGTCAAATGATGTGTTAAACATCTTACTTTGCTTGTGCATTTCCCTCTTTTGGGAGTGCAAAGGTAATAATAAAATCATCACTTGCAAACAATATTTAAAAATAATGCGGAGGAGGCGAGATTCGAACTCGCGGTACGGTTGCCCGTACGTCAGTTTAGCAAACTGGTGGTTTTAGCCACTCACCCACTCCTCCAAAAAGTCCAAAGAACGTCCGCAAAAGTAGTAAATTTTCAGATAAACAACACTGATTTTTGAAACATTTTTACTTTTATTTTAAAAGTCGATATCAAATCCATATAAATACATGGATAGCAAGGTGCTAAGTTTTAAAAATAAAATTAGAATCCACAGGAAATAAAGTGATTTGGAATAACGAAGATCGCCCTCTTGGTGTCTCTGAAAATAAAAACCGCCGATAAAAACAAAGAGGAGCAAAGAAAGGGTTTGAAAAGTGTAAATGTTGAAATAGGTTCCAACGATGAAAAAAGCAATTATTATTGGAAAAGCAGCTATTTTCCATTTGGTTTGAATAAAGAATCGAAGCATTTCAATCAGCATCAATGAAAAAATTGCGTATGGAAGAAAACGAATTATTGGTTGATTTAGGAAGTTTGAAATCTGTAGATTGCTGATGAAAAAACCAAGAAATAATTGATTGCGAAGCAATGCTAATCCAGAAAACAGTATAAATAAAAGGTAACTAATTTTTGATTTTTTGAAATTGAAGAATACGAAATAACTTACAACTCCAAAAAACATCAATTCGTTGATGGGAAAAAATGCAAAAGGACCGCCAGATGTTAAACTGACGATCCCGTACATAATCATTGAAACAATACTTAATTGTAAGGTCCTTTTTTCTCTTTGAAATTCTATAGCTTCGATTTTCTTTGTCAAAGTCAACGCTTATTTTTTCTTTGCCAAAGCTTCTTCTACGTATTTAAAGGTAGAAAGTACTTCTGGCATTCCATTAACAACCGCCACATCGTGTTCGAAATGGGCACTTACTTGTCCGTCAGCGGTAATGATTGTCCAGCCGTCATCAGCAGTGACAACGCGTTCTGTTCCCAAATTAATCATCGGTTCGATTGCAATAACCAATCCTTCCTGAATCTTTTTGCCTTGACCTCTGCGACCGTAATTTGGAACTTGTGGTTCTTCGTGCATCGATCGACCTAATCCATGCCCAACCAAATCGCGTACAACGCCATAACCATGATTTTCCGCATGGTTTTGAATTACCCAACCAATGTCGCCAATACGATTACCAACTTTTGTAGCTTGAATTCCAATTTCCAAACATTCTTTGGTTACTTCTAATAGTTTATGAATCGCTGGATCCACTTCCCCTACTTCAAAGGTATATGCGTGATCGCCATAAAAACCTTCAAAAACAGAACCGCAATCCACGGAAACAATGTCGCCATCTTTCAATTCTCTTTTAGAAGGGTATCCGTGAACAACTTCGTTGTTTACAGAAATACAAAGTGTGTTTGGAAAATCATACATTCCTAAAAATCCGGGAATGGCGTTTTGAGAGCGAATGTACTCTTCTGCAATTTGATCCAAACGGATGGTTGTCACTCCTGGAGCAATTTCCGCAGCGATAATGCCCAATGTTCGACTTACAATTTGTGCCGCTTCGCGCATGATTTCAATCTCTGCGGGCGTTTTGTAAATAATCTTTTGTGTGTTAAAAAGTGCTCCCAAAATAAATCTTTGTTTAATTGAAAAAGCTGAATTCAAGTGAACTCAGCCTTTAAATCTTTTGTTATGATTGCAAATTGCAGATTTCAAATTGCAGATTTGCTAATCTGTAATCTGTAATTTACGCTAGTACTTCTTTTACCAAGTCAGCAGCTTCTTGAAGCAAAACAGCTGAGTGGACATTCAAGCCAGATTCATCAATCAATTTTTTCGCTTCAACAGCGTTTGTTCCTTGTAAACGAACGATGATTGGAACTGGAATAGATCCCATGTTTTTGTATGCGTCAACAACTCCTTGAGCAACACGGTCACAACGAACGATTCCTCCAAAAATATTAATCAAAATTGCTTTCACGTTTGGATCTTTTAAGATGATGCCAAAAGCTTTTTCAACTCTTTCAGCATCTGCTGTTCCACCTACGTCTAGGAAGTTTGCTGGGTTTCCACCGGATAATTTAATGATGTCCATCGTAGCCATTGCCAAACCAGCACCGTTTACCATACAACCAACGTTTCCGTCCAATTTTACGAAGTTTAATCCTGCTGCATCCGCTTCAACTTCTGTTGGATCTTCTTCCGTAGTATCACGCATTGCTGCATAATCAGGGTGTCTGAAAAGTGAATTTCCGTCTAAAGTAACTTTCGCATCAACTGCGATGATCTTATTGTCAGATGTTTTTAAAACCGGGTTGATTTCAAACATGGATGCATCACAACCTTCAAATGCTTTGTACAATGCTGGGATGAATTTTGTCATCTGTTTGAAAGCTTCTCCAGATAAACCTAAGTTGAAAGCAATTTTACGAGCTTGAAAGCCTTGCAATCCAACACGCGGGTCAATTGTTTCTGTGAAAATTAATTCTGGAGTTTCTTCTGAAACTGTTTCAATGTCCATTCCTCCTTCGGTAGAATAGATGATTACGTTACGTCCAGAATCACGGTCTAACAATACAGACATGTAAAACTCGGCTGGTTCACTTTCACCAGGATAATAAACATCCTCCGCAATTAAAACTTTTCCAACCAATTTACCTTTACCGTTTGTTTGAGCAGTTGTTAAATGACCCCCAAGAATTCCTTTTACAGTATCTTCGACTTTGTCAATTCCTTTCGCTAACACAACACCGTGAGATCCTGTCTCTTCAACCGTTCCTTTACCGCGTCCACCCGCATGAATTTGGGCTTTCACCACGTACCATCCCGTACCAGTTTCTTCTGTTAATTCTTTCGCTGCAGCAACTGCATCTTCGACCTTATCAACAACTTTTCCTCGTTGTGTTGCCACACCAAAGCTGTTCAAAATGGATTTTCCTTGATATTCGTGTAAGTTCATTATTCTGAAATTTTGCGCTGTAAAAGTACGATGAAAATATCAAATTGTGGAGTTTAATCTGGTTTATTTTCATTTTTCATTATTTTTGATATAAAACCAAGGTTTTTTTCAATAAAAACAATATATTTGGGAGAAATCTAAAATTACAATATAAACTACAAGCATGAAAAAAATACTACTATCAGCCTTTCTTTTATCTCAATTTTCATTTTTTGCTAATTCTCAATGTACAGAGACGAGTGAAAACAGAATCTTATTAGTTGGTGACAGTTGGGCATTCTTTATGAATGTGGATCAGACCATCAACAAAGTGATGAAAGATTGGGGGCATTCCAATTATACGTACTATACAGATTTGGTGTTATCTGAAAATGGCGCAGAAACGGATGATTTTTTATTGCCCGCTAAAAAACAGAAAATTCAAGATAAATTGAATGAATTTCCTTCGATTAATGTCGTACACTTAAGCATCGGTGGAAACGATGTGCTGGGGAATTGGAATGTCAGTTTTACCCAACAACAAACTGATTCCTTACAGAATGCCGTTTTTGAACGCTTGGATTCTGTGATTACTTTTATTAAATCAGCAAGACCTGGAATACAAATTTTGTGGAGTGGATATACGTACCCAAATTTTGGTGAAGTAATTGGAACGATTCCTTCCCTTCTTCAATCTCAGCATCCATTTTATGGCACTTGGCAAGGAATGGGTTTTCCGACTTTTGCACAACTGAATGCGGTTCAAAATGCATTCACCGACATGATAGCTAATTTTTATAACTCCGATCCGCAAGTAACGGTTATTCCAGCAACGGGATTGATGCAATATGCATTTGGTCAGGGTACACCTTTGGGAGTTGCTCCAGGCGGAAGTTATCCTGTATTTACGGTTCCGATGCCCTACGGAAAAACGGATTATCCTTCGCCAAGAGGTACGATGAGAGATTACGGAGTTACGGTGGATTGTTTTCACCTTTCAGTGGCAGGTTATTACGAATTGATTTCGTACCATACGCGTAAATTTTATCACAAATTCTTGATGGATGATGTCCAAACGTTGGCTACTTTCAATGAGTCTGGTACGGTAACTTCCTTGAATAACATCGATGCCCATCAATACGTTGGACAAGAAAATGGTGAATCTATGACTTCAATCTTTTCTTTCGATGTTCAAATGACAGAAAATTTCGTTGATAAGGGTTCTATCTTCTTAAGAATTGATGAAATTACAGGGACAAATTTTCTAACAAGTGGGCTAGAAGTGAAAATGATTCACGGTAATTTTGGTGCGCAAAGTACTTTAGAAGTTGCTGACTATTCCGCCACTGGAGATGCAACTGCCGTTCCTTGTGTGTTTGGAACGGATGCTGTTGGAAAATGGATTCGTTTGGATTTGCCATCGAGTTTACTTGCTACGATCAAAAACGGTAAAAATCAGTTTGCAATCAGTGCCCCTGGAATAACGGGTGCAAAAGTAAAATTCACAGATGCCTCTGATCCTGAATTAGCGCCAGTTTTGAACTTGAAATTAGGTGGAAGTTATGCTTCGGTAAATGATATTACACTTTCAAATGCGGTGGTTTATCCAAATCCAACAAATGGAAAAGTTACCATTCAAGCAAATAACGTAGTAAGCGATATTTTCGTGACGGATATAACAGGTAGAAAAGTTGATTTTAAATTGATGGATGCGTCCTCGATTGATGTTTCTGAATTGCCTGAAGGAGTTTACATCTTGAATTTTGTACACAACCAAGAAGTTCAGAGCAAGAGAATATTAAAAGTGAATTAATAATTTATCGTTAACAAAAAAGGCTTTGAACTTATAAAATGTACTTTTGAGATTCGTTATACTGAACCTTTAAAAATACATGAGTAAAATAATTTCTCCTTTTATCATAATTTCCATCTTACTTTGGTCAGAAATAGGCTCTTATTTAGCAATGAGAGCCTTTTTTGCTGGTTCTAAAACCAAGTTGAAACGCTTCAATTGGATTTGGTGGATCGCCACTTTGGTACTTTATGGTTTCTTTTTTGGCAGTCGTTTGATTGATTCCAACGTCACTCGAAACGCGCTTGTAAATGTTTATTTCATGCTGATGATTCCCAAATTGATTATCGCGTTGGTTTTTGGAATTGCGAACATTATCAAAGGTACCAAATCCCTTTTTAAAAAGAAGAAAAACCCTCTTTTTCCAGAAGCAACACAAATTGATAGACGAAATTTCACCTCAAAATTAGCGTTGGGAATGGTAGCAATTCCGCTGGGAACCATGCTGTACGGAATTTTCAAAACGGCTTATGATTTTAAAATTCACCGACCAACCATCCGTTTTAAGAATTTACCAGCTGCATTTGATGGATTTAAAATGGTGCAATTGTCTGATATTCATACAGGAAGTTTACAAAACAGTTATCAACTGCAAAAAGCCGTAGATTTGGTGTTGGAAGAAAAGCCAGATTTGATTGTTGTTACTGGAGATTTGGTCAATAACCGAACGGATGAAGCGTTTCCTTTCATTTCAATTTTATCGCAACTTGCAGCGCCATTCGGTGTTTTTAGTGTACTCGGAAATCACGATTATGGCGATTACGAAAGATGGAGTTCTGAAACTGAAAAAGAGAATAACCTAACACAAATGCACGAACTTCACAAGGAGCTTGGCTGGAATCTTTTATTGAATGAAGCGGTTTCCATCGAAAAAAATGGAGATAAATTTGCACTTCTAGGCGTTGAGAATTGGGGTAAAAGCAAGTATTTCCCGAAATATGGAAAGCTAGATGAAACCATAAAAGGAACCGAAGATTTTGAATTTAAAGTGCTGCTTACGCATGATCCAAGCCATTATGACGCTGAGGTAATGAACATTCGACCAGACATTGATTTAACTTTAGCAGGACATACCCACGGTTTTCAATTCGGAATCGAAATTCCGGGATATGTCAAATGGAGTCCATCGCAATACATTTACCCAAAATGGGCTGGCTTGTACCCCAATGGCGATCAATATTTGTATGTAAACCGAGGGCTGGGATGTTTAGGATACATGGGAAGAGTAGGTGTTAAACCCGAGATTACAAGCATTGTTTTAAATAAAAAATAAGAAAACATTTTAAAGCATTTTGTAGCTTGAATTTACGAGAGAAATGTGTAATTTTAAATGTTTGATGACGAACTGTTGTTGGACACTTAAACCAATGCATTATGAAATTCAATCTCTTAACCGTCAGCGGAATTTTTCTAACTTTTTTCGGGCTAATTTCTCTTTTTATGACTACATCCGTCATTTTCGATCTATTCGGAATTCGAGAAAAAGAAGGAAATTACGTCTTGTTTGTGGTTCTCGCAAATTTCTTTGCTGCCATTTTGTACTTGATTTCAGTTTATGGAATCTTTACCAAAAAAAGCTGGACCTCTATTCCACTGTTTACTTCAGCGATTATTTTGATTATTGCATTTGTTTTTTTGCAGGTGCACATTGAAGAAGGAGGAAATTATGAAGAGAAAACAGTTGTAGCACTTGTAATTCGGACGGTTTTATCCCTTATATTTGCTGTAATTACGTATTTTCAAATCAATAAAAATAAATCACATGAAAAACAAATTTAGATTTTTAGTAGCATTCAGCTTTTTGTTTGCAGTTTCAAGTTGTAACAACGATTCCAATAAAGAAATGGACCATTCAAACCACGAGCAACACGAACAAGATGATCACACCGGACACGATCACGGTGATGCGGACGAAGCATTGGTTTTGAACGACGGTAAAAAGTGGGAAATGAATCCAGAAATGCTTACAATTGTTCGTTCGATGGAAAAAGAGGTGAATGCATTCCATTCCGAAAAATTAACTGATATGCAAGCTTTGGGCGCAAAACTAGACGGTCAGGTAAATGATTTGACCGCAAGTTGTACGATGGAAGGACAAGCGCATGACGAATTACACAAATGGTTGCTTCCATTCATTCACAATATCAAACATTTAAAAGAAGCTACAACGAATGCGGAAGGAAAAGAAAGTGTGGACGACTTAAAAGAGTCTTTGGTTGAATTCAATCAGTACTTTGAGTAATATTTAGATGTTTAAAAAGACAAGAGTCAACCGTGATTCTTGTCTTTTTAGGCTTTTAGAAGTTTTTGCTTCAAATATAAAATCCATATCAATCACTAAACGATTAAAATAATTACCATTAAATTGGTTAATTAGGCAATAAAAGACTATCTTTAACCATTATAATGGTATTTGTCATGTTTGATGTTCCTACGATAAAAGACATTAAAGTCAAAATTGGATTAGCTTGTAAGCTTCAGCGAGCGTTGAATAACTTGTCGCGTGAACAGCTTGCAGAGAAGTTGGGAGTATCCAAAACAACGATTCAAAACATTGAAAATGGAAAAAACGCCACGCTCGACAATGTACTGAAAGTGGCGAATCATTTTGGGTTTTTGGAATCAATTGCAAAGGAACTCGATGAGGTAGTTAACCGTCAGGACGAAATTTCACTTTATTAAAGATGGCTAAAGATAAAGTTATAGCGGTAAATGTATTCGGACTTGAAATCGGTAAGTTGGGGTATGATGTTAATCAACGGAAATCTTTTTTTCAATATAATCAAGACTTTTTAAATTCAGGAAAATATTCCAATTTATTTCCGTTTATTTTCAAACGGGTTAATACGGTACAAGTATTCACGGAATACGGAATTGATACCTTTCAAGGTTTGCCACCGATGATTGCCGATTCTTTACCAGATACTTTTGGAAATATTATTTTTCAAGAATGGTTGACGGCAAGAGGTGTTCAGAAAGTTTCGCCTTTAGAACAATTAGCGTATGTTGCAGATCGCGGAATGGGGGCGTTAGAATATAAACCGATTATAGAAATTCCGAGTACAACGAATGTCAATTTGGATGAGGTGATTACAATTTTAGAAAAAGTACTCAAGCTAAAAGACAATGCCAAAGGACAGGATTTGAATGAGTTATCTTTGTTGAATGTCTTTAAAATTGGAACATCCGCTGGTGGCGCAAGACCTAAAGTTTTAATTTCAGAACACAAAACAACTGGTGAAATTGTTGCTGGCGACAAAGTCATTAGCGACGATTACAATCATTATTTGGTAAAACTTCATTTGGATGATAGCGAGGGTTACAACAAAGAAGTTGTTGAATATGCATATTATCTTCTCGCGCAAGAAGCGGGTATCGAAATGATGTATTCCAAACTGATTGAAAATAAGCACTTTGCTACTTTGCGTTACGATAGACAAAATGGTGCGAAACAACACATTTTAACCGTCACTGGTTTGACTGGTTGGGATTTTAAGAGTCAACCCGAAAATTCATCCTACGAACATGTTTTTAAGCTGGCAAATGCATTAAAAGTGCCGCATAAAGATTTACGACAACTTTTTAAACGCATGGTATTCAATGTTGTTTTTCGCAACGTCGATGATCATTTAAAAAATCACAGTTTTATTTATGATAAAGAACGTGATGTTTGGAATTTAGGACCTGCCTATGACTTAACGTTTGCACTAAATCCATTGCTTACTTTTAAAGCTACCTCACGAGCGCTATCTATCAACGGAAAAAGAACCAAAATAGAGATCAATGATTTGCTAACTATTGCGGAGATATATGGTATAAAAAAACCTTTGGCGATTATCAAAGAACTGGAAGATTTAATCCCAAGATGGAAACAAATTGCACACAATCTGGAGATTCCTGTAAATATTATTAATCGCATAGATCGAGAAATTGGAATAATTAAAAACTAAAAATCGCACCTATCAAGCCGATTGCGATCGGTTCAATAGATGCGATTTTATCATCATTAGTAGTAAAATTTATCATCACTTCTCAATTCGCACACGAACATCTACTGCTGAAACGCTGTGTTTGCTAACAAGAATCGGATTCAAATCCAATTCCATGATTTCTGGTGCGAGATGTACCAAAGTTCCGACGCGGATGACGGTGTCGATAAACTTTTCTTCGTTTAATTCAGGCCTATTTCGATATCCTTCAATGATGGGATAACCTTTCAATGAATGAACCATTTCTTTGACTTCATTGTGTTCCAACGGTGCTAATGCGTAGGAAGTATCGTTTAAAATCTCTAAAAATATTCCACCGAATCCGCAAAATACCAAGTGACCAAAATCTCCTTGTTTCACAGCTCCTGCAAAAAGTTCTTCGCCTGAAGTCATTTCTTGAACCAAAACCCCAGTGGCATCTGGAATTTGAATCAATTCTTCGAAATTCGTTTGCATTTCTTCCAAATTGTTGATATTCAATCGAACGCCATTTACCTCCGTTTTGTGAACGGGTCCAATGACCTTCATCACCAAGGGAAAGGAAACTGTTTTTATCGATTTTTGAATGTCATCAAGCGTTTTTAGAATGATTTGTTTGGCAATTGGAATTCCCGCTGCTACCATCAATTCCTCGGTATCGATTGCATTCAAATACCCGTTTTTGGATGAATTTACAATCGAACGGATGGTAACCAAATCCATTGGCGGCAATTCTACGTCGTAAAAATTCACTTTTGATGCTTTTTGTACGTGTGCCAAAGCTTTTCCAAGTGATACTTCATCTGCAAAATTGACTCGTCGATTGGCTAAAAACGATTTGATTTCTCGCTTGGCATTCATCAAAGAGGGAAGTACGGGATAAATCGGTCGTTGACAGGTTTTCATTTTCTGTTCCAAAACTTCGTAAACATCCTTCACATTGAATAACCCCGGACTTCCGAAGACCACAATCATTCCGTCAATTCCCGGATGTTGATCGCAGAAATCAATGATTAATCCAAGTTGTTTGGCATTTCCGGTCGCTAGAAAATCGATTGGATTGGCAACCGATGAACCGGGATTCAAATGGGTTAGTAATTCGGCTGTATCTTGTTCTTCCAATGCAGGAACAAACATTCCGTTGGAAGAAAGTACATCGGTTAACATCACCGCTGAACCTCCAGCGTGCGTGATGATGGCGATGTTTTTTCCTTTTAATTCTTTGGTTTGAAAGATGCTTGCCACTGAAATTAATTCCTCGCGACTGCTGCAATACACAATTCCTGATTTTTTAAACAAAGCGCGAATGACGGTGTCGGAAGTCGCTAATGCGCCAGTATGTGACGACGCGGCTCTTCCTCCAGCTTCTGAATAACCCGATTTAATGGCAGCGATTTTACATCCTTTTTTGATTAAAGAGCTTGCGTGTTTTAGAAACTTGAAAGGGTGCTTGATTTGCTCCAAGTACAAGAGTTTCACCTTCGGACTTGTTGCTGGATCGAAATTCAAATCCATGTATTCCAGCAATTCCTCCACGCCCGTTTGCGAAGCATTTCCGATGGAATACACATTTGAAAATCGCAAACCATTTAGAATGGCTGATTCCATGATGAAAACTGCGGTAGCGCCCGAACTGGAAATCAATTCGCAACCCAAAGGGTCGTATTCTGGAATTGGAGAAGTGAAAACACCTTTGTACGTTTCGTTGATCACACCAATGCAATTTGGACCAATTAAAGTACATTTCGCCTCGTTGATAATCTGAATTAATTTTTGTTCCAATAAAATTCCTGCTTCGCCAGCTTCTGAAAATCCAGCGGAATAGATGATGAAAACTTTGGTTTTTAGACCAATCAATTCTTGGATAATTTCTACACTTTCTTTAGCAGGAATAGCGATGATTGCCAAATCAACGACGTCATCGAGTTGCTGGACATTTGAAACATGCGTGACGCCGTTGATGGCAATTTCCTTTTTATTCAATGCATAAATCGCTCCTTGAAATCCGCCTTCCAACAGATTACGCAATACTTTTCCACCTGGTTTTTGCTCATTTTCTGAAGCGCCAACCACCACAATGTTTCGAGGATTTATGAGTTGTGAATTGATCATTTTATTTGTTCAAATTTTGCTTGAAAGAAACGAAGGTATTTCGGTTCATATACCATCTTCAATCCTTTGATTTTATGTCGTCTTTGATAAACCATTGCCACAGATTCAGCAATCACATCCATGTGTGCTTGGGTGTAAACGCGTCGCGGAATGGTGAAACGAACCAATTCTAATTTTGGATAATAATTTTCACCATTTGCTTTTCTTCCCGCGGAAACAATTCCTCGCTCCATGGTTCGAACGCCTGAGTCGATGTAAATTTCTCCTGCCAAAGTCTGCGCTGGAAATTCATCTTGGGTTAAATGTGGTAAAAAAGCTTTTGCATCCACGAAAATTCCGTGTCCACCAAATGGTTTCACAACGGGAATTCCATATTCTTCCATTTTCATACCCAAATATTCCACCTGACCAATACGCGCTCGTTGGTGATTGTCGTCTAAACTTTCTTTAATTCCGACCGCAATTGCCTCCATGTCTCTTCCTGCGAGTCCACCATAGGTGTGCAATCCTTCGTAAACAACTACTAAATTTCGTGCTTCTTCATACACATCCCATTCGTTGGTTGCCATGAATCCGCCGATGTTTACGAGGGCATCTTTTTTAGCACTCATGGTTGCACCGTCGGTTAATGAACAGATTTCTTTTACGATGTCTTTGATTTTTGTTTTTTCGTACCCTTTTTCTCTTTGTTGAATGAAATAGGCATTTTCAGCAACACGGGTCATATCGTGAATGATGCGAATTCCTTGTTCTTTCGTGTATTTTCTTAATTCTTTCAAGTTTTCCATGCTGATTGGTTGTCCTCCAGCCATGTTTACATTGGTTGCAATACAAACGTATGGAATTTTGTCTGCACCGACTTTCTTGACCAATTCTTTCAACTTGTTGAGATCTACATTTCCTTTGAATGGGAACTCGTTGCTTGCGTCGTGTGCCTCATCAATGATGATGTCTACAAAAATTCCGCCTGCTAATTCTTGGTGCAATCGGGTAGTGGTGAAGTACATGTTTCCAGGTACATAATCTCCTTTTTTGATTAAAATTTGAGACAAAATATTTTCCGCTCCACGACCTTGATGCGTTGGAATGACGTATTTGTAGCCATAATATTTCTGAATTGCAGCTTCCATGTTGTAGTAGCTCTTACTTCCTGCGTATGCCTCATCGCCAGTCATAAACACCGACCATTGTTGATCGCTCATGGCGTTGGTTCCGCTGTCGGTCAATAAGTCAATATACACGTCTTCGGCATGTAAAAGAAAAGTATTGAATCCTGCTTCTTTCAACGCTTTGGTTCGTTGTGCTTTGGTTGTCATTTTGAGCAATTCTACCATTTTCATTCGGTACGGTTCTGCCCATGATCTTTTTGTGATTTTTGCCATGATTTTATGATTTAATAGGTTTAAAGTTTGCTGTAAAATGTCTTAAAAAATCAGGTTCATAAGTGATTTCATACCCTTTGTTCTGATCTTTCATTTCTAAAATGTCGTCAAAAATATCCAATACATAATCGACGTGACTTTGGGTGTAAACTCGTCTCGGGATTGCCAGACGAACCAACTCATTTGCTGCTGGAATTAATTTCCCTGCGTCGTCGTATTTTCCAAACATCACGCTTCCAACTTCTACGGATCGGATTCCACCTTGGAGGTATAAATCAATCACCAATGCTTGTCCTGGATATTGGTCGACTGGAATTTGATTGTATAATTTTTTTGCATCGATGTAAACTGCGTGTCCGCCGATTGGCCAAACGACGGGAATGCCTTTTTCTCTTAATTTCTGACCTAAATACGTGGTGCTTTTTATGCGGTAATTCAAGTAATCTTCATCAAATACTTCAACCAAACCAATTGCTAATGCTTCCATGTCTCTGCCCGACAAGCCTCCGTAAGTCGTGAAACCTTCAGAGATGATGAGTAAATTTTTACATTTCACGGAAAGTGCTTCATCTTTTACAGTCAAAAGTCCGCCCATATTTACTAATCCATCTTTTTTGGCACTCATGATAAAAGCATCACCTAAATTCAGCATTTCTTGTGCAATTTCTTTACACGATTTGTTTGAGAAATTAGCTTCACGGTGCTTTACGAAATAACTATTTTCAGCAATGCGACAACCATCAATTACCATCATGAGTTGATATTTATCGCAAATTTTGCGAACTGCTTTCATGTTTTCCATGCTAACTGGTTGTCCACCAGAAGAATTGTTGGTAACGGTCATCACAACTGCTGCAATGTTTTTAGCACCTTGATCTTCGATAATTTGAACCAACTTTTCTAAATTGATATTTCCTTTGAAAGGAGAATCTGCTTCCACATCTTCTGCTTCTTTACAAACGATGTCAATTGCCTGCGCACCCGTATATTCGATGTTCGCACGCGTTGTGTCAAAATGGGTATTTGAAATGAATGTTTTGTTTGCACCGCCTAAAATACTGTATAAGATGCGTTCCGCTGCGCGACCTTGGTGCGTTGGCAGGATGAATTTCATTCCCGTTAAGTCTTTCACAACGTGTTCCAAATGTTCCCAACTTCTTGCACCCGCATAGCTTTCATCGCCGAGCATGATTCCGCTCCATTGTTTGTCGCTCATCGCACCCGTTCCACTGTCTGTCAGTAAATCGATGAAAACATCATCTGAACGAAGCAAAAAGGGATTGTACCCAGCTTTTTCCAATGCTTTTTTTCTGTAATCTTCCGTAGTCATTCTCAAAGGTTCCACCATTTTGATTTTAAATGGTTCGGTCAACGTTCTCATTTTTTCACTCATTTGAATTCTTTTAGTGATTCATTCTTGCAATCAATTTTTCAAATGTAGTACATTATTTTTAAATAGGATAAATTTGTCTTGTTTAAGTTTAAAAGATTTTTTGAAATAGCTAAGAAATCCCTCTCAATTAC
>CAZAVP010000036.1:0-28557 GCA_964488745.1 uncultured Chryseobacterium sp.
ATTATTCTGCGTAATCGTTCCAGATGCAGGTTCTTCAATAATAAGGCAACCATTCACATAATACCGAATAAAATTCCCATCATAGGTTCCTGCGATGTGATACCAATTATTGGCAAGCATGGATCCTGCATACGGGTTCGTCATCAGGTAAAATTGCGTGTTCGTAGTTAATTCAAAAGTACCAACACGAAGCAAATAATTAACATTTGAAGGGTTGGTGTGTTTAGACAAAACATTCACCCCACTTACTTTTTTTACCAATGCCTCCACGGTGATTTGTGTTCCCGTTACGTCCAAATCTCCAATTAAAACATATTGTCCATTCGCAGTCAGATTCAATGTTTGTGAATAGGAAGCATTGCTTAACCCTATCAAAATAAGAAATATCCATGTTGTTTTAATTATTCTTTTCATCTGTTGTGATCTATATTATTTTAATATGCACTATTAACGATTTTACCCTCTGCTTGGTTGTGGCTTCAAAGTAAAATACAAACAAATAATTGGAACTACCTCCCTCAAACGGAGATTGAAATTGCGATTTATTGTGTTTGATCTAATTTTCGAACCATGGTTAAAATTGTTGCCAACGCAACTGTTTCACCTGTTTCGTCGTAAACATCCACCAAGAATTTCACAATCCCCTTCGCAATATCGTCTTCCGATCTTTTCTCTTGGTCGATTTTTTCTTTGACAGTAAAACGCACCCCTAAAGTTGCGCCAGGATAAACGGGCTTGATAAAACGCGCTTCATCTAAACCGTAGTTTAATAAAACGGGACCTTTTTTAGGATCTACAAACAAACCTGCCGCTTTCGATAAAACAAAGTAACCGTGAGCAACACGTTGTTCGAAAATGGTTCCTTCCAAAGATGTTGCATCCATGTGTGCATAGAAATTATCTCCTGAAACGTTTGCGAAATTCACAATATCTGCGTCAGAAACGGTATGCTTATGTGTGTAAACCGTATCTCCAATCATCAATTCTTCAAAATGTTGTCTAAAAACATGTGGATTTGCTTCTGGCATTGCTGCGCCCACTTGAAATTGTTGGGTAATTTGGGTAATTGTAGTTGGATGACCTTGAATCGCCGTTCTTTGCAAATAATGCAAGATTCCACGCTTTCCTCCCATTTCTTCTCCTCCACCAGCTCTTCCCGGTCCACCGTGTGTTAACAAAGGCATGGGAGAACCGTGACCCGTACTTTCTTTCGCGCAAGCCTCGTTTAAAACCAAAATACGTCCGTGCATGGATGCAGCACCAACAACATACTCAGTTGCTTCTTTATCATCAGGCGTTACGATGGAAGAAACCAACGAACCTTTTCCTAATTTGGCTAATTGAATGGCATCATCCATGGATTTGTATGGCATAATCGTCGCAACTGGACCAAAAGCCTCAATGTCATGACAAGCTGTTGCAGTAAAAGGATTCTCATTTCTAAATAAGATTGGAGAGAAGAATGCCCCTTTATTTTTATCAGCTCCGTGAACTTCGTATTCATCCAAATCCCCAAAAACAATGTTTTGAGATTTGGATAATTCTTCCACACTTTGACGAACTGCTTTTACTTGAGCCATCGATGCCAAAGACCCCATCCGAACACCTTCGTGAGCTGGGTCACCCATTTTAACGCTTGCTAAACGAGCAGCGATCGCAGCTTGCACATCGTCTAATAAATCTTCAGGCACAATTACCCGTCGAACAGCAGTACATTTCTGACCCGATTTCACGGTCATTTCTTTGACTGTTTCTTTCACAAACAAATCAAATTCAACAGTTCCCGGAACGGCTTTTTTACCTAAAACAGTTGCGTTCAAGGAATCAGCCTCTAAATTAAAAGGAACGTTGTTTTGTGTAATAACTGGATTAGATTTCAGCATCAATCCTGTGGAAGCACTCCCAGTAAAAGAAACTACGTCCGAAGAAGTCACAGTGTTTATTAATTCACGAGCCGAACCAGTAACCAATTGCAACGAACCCTCTGGTAAAATTCCAGACGCAATGATGTCTTTTACCACCACTTCGGTTAAAAAACCTGTTGCGCTTGAAGGCTTCACCACTGCAGGAACACCTGCCATCAAATTAACCGCTATTTTTTCTAACATTCCCCAAACTGGGAAATTAAATGCATTGATGTGCACAGCAACACCTTCTTTTGGCACCATGATGTGGTGACCGATAAAAGATCCATTTTTTGATAAGGATGCAGCAACTCCATCTACATAATAAGGTAAATCAGGAAATTGTTTTCTCAAAGAAGCATTTGCAAATAAATTTCCAATTCCACCTTCGATGTCAATCCAAGAGTCAACCCGAGTAGCACCTGTCCAAGCACTTACTTCGTAATATTTTTCTTTCCGCTCCATTAAATGAAGCGCCAAAGCTTTCAACATACGACCACGTTCCTGAAAAGTCATTTTACGGATTTTCGCCCCCCCGATTTCTCGTCCGTAGTTTAAAACTTCTTTGAAATCGATTCCGATACTAGAAGCGGTTCCGATTTGATCTCCAGAAATTGCATTGTAAAGGTTTGTCTCAACGCCTTCTCCGGCAACCCATTTTCCAAGAATGTAATTTTGTACTTGTATCATACTATTTAAGTCTTATCTTTTTTTAAAAACCAAATATAAGGTGTATATCTTAAAAAGAAGGTGTTTCAAAATTAAAAAACTAAAAACCACTCACAAAATTACCTTAAAAGGAGACTTAATAAAAACGGAATAAATCTAAAAACAAGTTCGTTAAAAATAAGTGGAAGGCAGGCTAAAACCAAGAGAATTTAATTCATAAAAGTACAATAAAAACAATAAAAAACACGTTTTCAACACATTAAACAAGGAAGTAAAAGGATTGTCTGAAAATTCCAAAATAGGCAAAAAGGGTATTTAAAACAAAAATAGCTACCGTTGAGTAAAAAAAATGGAGTTTACGTTGCATTATTAAGAATAATTCAAATCCTTTTATTAAGTTTGACATCTTAAACCATGAAAAGTATAAAAATTTAAATTATGAGTAAAAAGCAAAAGTCAGCTGGAGGATTTTCAGCTATTATCGGAGCAATAGCAATCGTAATTGCATTGTTAATTGGAGTAGGTATCTACGTATTTATCTTTGGTAATCCAGCAAACTTTGTTGACGGTGATCCTGCAAATGAACCACTTCAAGGAAACTATTTAGGTATTATACACAAAGGTGGTTTTATCGTACCGGTATTGTTAGCGGTAAACATCATCGTTATTATCTTTACAATTGAACGTTATGTTACCTTGTCAAAAGCAAAAGGAAAAGGTAAAATTGATCAATTTGTAATGAACATCAAAAGCCTTTTGGCTCAGAAAAAAATCAAAGAAGCAATGGCTGCTTGTGACAAACAACAAGGATCTTTGGCAAACGTTGTGTACTCTGGTTTAGAGAAATACGAGACCTTGGCAAACGACCCATTGTTAAACAAAGAGCAAAAAATTGAAGCTATCAAAACAGAATTGGATGAAGCTACTTCTTTAGAAATGCCAATGCTTTCTAAAAACTTAGTCGTTCTTTCTACCTTGGCATCTACTTCTACTTTGATCGGTTTGATTGGAACGGTATTGGGGATGATTAAATCATTTGGTGCGATGTCACACGGTTCGCCAGACACATCCGCTCTTGCAGCAGGTATTTCTGAAGCTTTGATCAACACAGCATTGGGAATTTTAGGTTCAACGATTGCGATTATTTTCTTCAACCTTTTCTCTACGAAAATTGATCAAATGGTTCACAGCATGGACGAAGCAAGTTTCTCAATTGTACAAGAATTTTCAGCTGACGTTAAATAAGTTTAAAGCTTATTTAGAAATCAGTACTTATAAATATTATAAAACGAAATGGCAAAAATTAGTAAACCCAAAAGCTCTCCAACCGTTGACATGACGCCAATGGTGGATTTGGCTTTCCTGTTGGTTACATTCTTTATGCTTTCGGCCAGTTTTCGTACAGATGAGATTGTTCAAGTAGATACACCTTCTAGTATCAGTGATAAAATTATACCTGAAAATGTAATTATGGTCACTGTTGATTCAAAAGGGCGAATTTTCTACGGCATGTCAGGTGGTGACACTTTAAAAACAGTTGTACTTTCAAGTATGGCTGATAAGTACAAGTTAAACTTGACAAAAGAACATTATGCTGAATTTGCGAAACTGACTGATTTTGGTTGTTCAATGAGTGAAATGCCCGCATATTTAAGTATGGGGAAAGAAGAACGAAAAACATTCGTTGATCAAGGTGGAACGAAAGGGATACCAGCAGATTCAATTAACAACCAATTGAAGGATTGGATTCATTTTGGAAACGTTGCCTCATTGGCTTCAGGTGAAGCCGCTTATACAAAAGCGAAAAATGCAGGTGCAAATCCAGAAGTAAACGATTTCAAACCTAAGTTTGTATTGAAAGTAGACGGAAAAGCAGCATATGTATATGCAAAACACGTAATTGACGTTTTTAGAGATTTGAATTTAAACAACTTGAATTTTGTGACTTCATTGGAACAAGATCCAAGACAAACACCTTAAATAGATGGCACAAATTGCAGATGACGGCGGAGGCCAAGAAAAAGGTAAAGGCAAGAAAAGAGCTAAAAAAGGAATGCCACACGTGGACATGACGCCCATGGTGGATTTAGCTTTCTTGTTGCTTACTTTCTTCGTTTTGACTTCTACATTTAGCAAGCCGAAAGTAATGAGCTTAGTATATCCTGCGAAACCAAAAGTGGACGCACCCAAAGGAGAAACTGAGATTAACAATGCAGTCACATTCTTATTATCCGATGACCGCATATTTTATTACGAAGGGGCTTTCTATACAGAGGGAAATGCGAAAGGCGCGCCTAAAACAGAATTATTAGAAACAGACTTTAGTGCTGGTGGAATCCGTAAATTGTTGACCAACATGAACCGTTTTGTCTTAGAGAAAAAGGCAGGTTACGATTCAGAATTAAATAGTAAACAAATTGCAGACACCACCTATCTTCGAAAAGTAAGAGAAGCTAAAGGAGACATCAAAGCGTTGAAAGTTTTGATTAAAACGGATGAGTTAGCAACCTGTAAAAATTTCATCGATTTAATTGATGAGTTAAAGATTGCGGATATTGGTGTAATCGCACCGGTAGATATCATGGCGAGTGAACTAGAGTTAGTAAAAGCTAAAACGGGAAAATAATATGGGAGTTATAGTAAGTATAATCATACTTGTTCTTTTTGTTTCGCTATACGATTACTTCACTGTTAGAAAATGGCAGCAAGTAACCTCTAGCAATCGAAATGAACTCGTTTTTGAAGGCAGAAACAAACGTTACGGAGCATACGAAATGCGTCGTAATTACGACAGACGTCTGATTGTTATCATCCTTGGAATCACCTTAGCAATTGTGGCTTCGTACGGCACTTATTTGTTCATCAAATCAATGCCAGAAGATGTTGTTGAACCACCACCGATGGACTTATCACAATTTACCGTGGCAGCTCCACCTTTGGAAGATGTTGAACCACCACCGATTGAAGAGGAAGTTCCACCGATGGAAAAAACAATCGAATTTCTCCCTCCAGTAGTTACGGATGACGAAGTAGCAACTCCTCCGCCAACACAGGAGTCCATGGAGAACACTGCGGCAAGTACTGTGACGAATGACATCGAAACAGAAAACTTTGCGCCACCAGTAGTTGCAACTCCTCCGCCTGTTGAGAAAAAACCTGAACCGGTTTATATGGACGTGGAAGAATCTGCAGAATACCCAGGAGGTCGTGCAGAAATGATGAAATTCTTGGCGAGCAAAATGAAATATCCTGAAACTGCAATTCAACAAGGCATTGAAGGAAAGTGCTACTTGAGATTCATCGTTGGTACTGACGGAACCATTCAAGATGTTCGAGTAACTCGTGGAGTTCCAGATTGCCCTGAATGTGACGCGGAAGCAAGAAGAGTAGTTCGCTCGATGCCGAAATGGAAACCGGGTAAAATTGGTGGAAAAGGAGTTAGAAGCTACTTCGATTTACCAGTGAACTTTAGGTTAAATTAAGCATACTTTATCTAATAAACTGATCCCCGATCTCTTTTGATTTCGGGGATTTTTAAAATCTAACGAAATTGAATTACATCAATTACTTTTTTACAGGTTTCATTATCTTAATGTGCCTCGTTTTATGCTATTTTCTTATCTTTACAAATAGCTTTGATCACAACATGTCAGATGTTAAGAAGACCATCTTTGTTATACTCTTAATTGCCTATGCTTGTTTTAGAAGTTATCGATTGTACAACATGATTCGAATTAATAATCAGAAAAAATAAAACCATGAAAAAAAGTAATTTAATTCTCTTAATTTGCTCGTCGCTGATGTTTCTTGCTTGTAATAATTCAACCGAGAAAAAAGAAAACAAACCCGTAACTTTGTACCTAGAAGAATCTTTCAAACCACTTTTTGAAACGAGTATTTATACTTTTGAAGGACAAAATCCTTTAGCTGATTTTGAGGCAAATTATGTAACCGAAACAGAAGCCATTAAGGCTTTCATTGATGGAAGAACATCCACTATTTCCATCACACGTGATTTTACAGAAGATGAAAAAGCACGACTTCGACTATCCAAAATTGAAGTCAAGAGTGATCAAATTGCGAAAGACGCAGTTGCAATCATCATCAACCCTGAAAACCCCGATTCCACACTAACAGTAGATCAAATCAAACGAATTATTTCAGGTCAAGATACCCTCTGGAACGGGTTAAAAACAGGAATCAACGTGGTATTTGACAACATGAACTCAGCCAATTTCAATTACATGAAAAACTTAGCGGGAATTAACTCCATAACTAAAAATGTCTTTGCTGTTCAATCCAACGAAGAAGTAATTGAATATGTGAAAACACACCGCAGTGCTATTGGAATCATCGGAGTTAATTGGATTAGTGATGAAGATGATCCACAAACGTTAGAATTTAGAGATGGATTAACGGTTGTTGCCGTAGCTGAAGAAAAAGGAAAAGAATACTTTAAACCATATCAAGCTTATATTTACACCAAGGAATACCCGCTTACGAGAGAGCTTTGGATGCTTAACAAAGCAGGCAGAACCAGCAAAAATACAGCTTTCGTATTGTTCATGTTGGGAGACAAAGGTCAATTAATCATTCAAAAATCTTCTTTAATCCCAGCAAACATGGTTGCTCGCATGATTCAAATGAAGACAGAAGAATAACCCTTAAAAATACGTTAAATTGAACTTCAAAATAATTGATATAAATTTCTGGCAGGGGAATTGTTTGTCTGTTATAAAGGTTCAGAATCAATCAGAACTAAAAGTTAAAAAAATAAATAATTTAGAATGAAAAAATACAGTATAATCGCGATGTCAATGATTGTAGCAGGTACTTTAAATGCCCAAACAATCGAAGATGCTAAGAAGAAAACAGACAACGAAAGATATGAACTTGCCGCAAAAGAATTTCGCGCACTCATTCAGGCTTCACCTTCCAACGGAGAAATCTATTTTTTTCAAGGTGATAATTACTTAAAATCTGACGAACTTGATTCTGCAAAAATAGCGTGGGCTAAAGGTTACTCCGTTGACCCAACCAACTTTTACAGCATCATTGGCGCAGGAAAATCTTTGTGGTACAGTGGCGACACAACAGCTGCAAACGTTAAATTTGAAGAGGCAATTGGAACGGCTAAGAAGAAAAATCCAGAGGTTTTACGTCAAGTGGCTGCTCCGATGATTTATGCGCCAATCAAGAGTTTAAATCGCGCAGTTAGCTTGTTGAATCTTGCGATAAAAATGGAACCTAAAAACGTTGCAGGACATTTACTTTTAGGCGATGCGCAACTGGAAATCAATTCTACCAATGCAACAGAAGCGATGAAAAGCTATAACAACGCTTTAGATTTGTCTAAAACAGCCAACATCATTGTTCGAAAGGCAAAAGTATATCAAAGAGCACAAAACTATGAGTTGGCGAATGAAATGTACAAAGAAGCGCAAACATTAGAGCCCAATTACGCTCCTTCTTACCGTGAGAATGCGGAATTGAACATGCAATTCAACCAATCCACTAGCGCAATCCAAAACTGGGAAAAATATTTGCAATTAAACAACAGTGAATATGCGCGTTACCGCTACGCAACTTCTTTGTTCTCTGGAAAAAGATTTTGTGAAGCCATCACAGAATTCGAATCTTTGCATGCAAATAAGTTTGAAAATTTATACACGCAACGTTTGTTAGCTTATTCTTTCTACGAATGTTATGCAGCGAAAGCGGATGCTGACACTGCGTTTTTCCAAAATGGATTAAAAGCCAGTGAACGTTTCTTTGAAATTGTGAAGAAAGAGGACATCATTGGCTTGGATTATAAATACAAAGGGTTGTTATTAAACAAACTGGGGCAAGATTCTTTAGGTATGATTCTGTTGAAAAAAGCGGCTACTGAAGATTCTACCATCGCAAAAGAAGTCATGAGCGAAATCGCTAAGATTTACATGAACAACAAAGCGTATGATGATGCCATTGAAGCGTATAATTTCAATTTGAAAAATGATTCTACCAATTTGACTGTAGGCGATTATTATGAATTGGGGCGTGCTTATTTCTTCGGACCAAAAGATTACGCAATGGCGGATCAGGCGTTTGCGAAAGTAGCTGAATTAACACCTAATTATTCATTTGCTTATTTCTGGAGAGCTCGTGCAAATGTTCAATTGGATTTGAAAAAAGAAACTTGGGCTGCCAAAGAGCATTATGAGAAATTCATCGAAACACTTTCTCCAGAAGATCGTGTTGGAGCTTACAAACCATACGTGATTGAAGGTGCTAAATACCTGGGTGATTTCTACGTAAACTCTTCCGAGAAAGACAAAGAAAAAGCAAAAGAAGTTTGGAATTTAGTAAAAGAATTAGATCCAGCGGATAAACAAGCAAAAGCGTTTTTTGCAAGTCCTGCGGGAAGGTAAACACTCAATATAAAAATGAAAAGGATGCATCGATTGGTGCATCTTTTTTTTTGTGTCGAAACCAATTAACCTGCGTTTTATACCCTGTTGAATTTATAACAGGTAGTGCACTAAAAAGTCGGTGAAATGTTTTGTTTTAATTCGTTCAACTTTCCAATAAATAGCGTCCTACTTCGTCATTTGGAATATAAACCTTATTTTCAATCAAACTCAGATAATTCGTAAAAGTTATTTATTAAGCAGAAAACACATCAACCCGTTAACATGAGTTGATGGGCAACACGTGACCATAACTCAATAATAAACAATTTCTTACGATAATAATTATTTAAGATGTAAAAAAATGATAATTTTACACGCATGCTTGACAAGATAAATCGTTGACAATAAACTTTAAACAACAATAAATGGAAAGATTTAAAATGAAAATTAGCATCTCGTTTTACTTGATATTAATTATATGTGGAACGAGTTCGTGTTCGCTTACTAAACGTTTGCATTCTCGAGGATATCATATAGAGTTTAACAATCGATTAGCCATCGACAAACCGGAAAAGCAGCCCTGTAAAATCAAAGAACGTAACAATTCGTCGAATTTAGAAACTGTTAAAAAAGAACACGTACAAACAACTCAGATTTATGCAACAACTGACGCTATATTGTTTCACGCCGTAAAGCAACCGACCGGAAAAAACTTCGAGGATGAACAATTAAAAAAGAACGTTTTTCACAATCAAGATGTCGATAAACGATTTAGAAAAACACTCATTAAAGTACCAAAATGGAGCGATTACGACATAAATGAAATTTCACAAAGAGTACTTAAAGAAAGTCAGGAAGATAAAGCGGAAAGATCTGGAGGCATGATCACCGGTGGAGGTATGGATTGGATAGTGCCTATTCTTTTTGCCATAGGGTTTGGTCTCGTTATTGGTCTGGTTTTAGGTCTTCTAACCTCTTCTATACAAGTTTTCTTGGTTACCGCGGCTTCATCAGCACTTGTATTTATTCTTATATACCTTCTTTTATGGGGGCTTTTTTCTCTGATGGGGCTTTAATGAACTTACATAATAAACAATAATTTTACAAATAGAATTACTTGAACGCGACGAAATTCCCAGCGATTGATTTAAACGCTCATACATATCCGAAGCACCTCAGCAGTTAAGGTTTTTATATACCAGTAAATGCTTGGTGTCAATCAAACACGATCGTTATAAGCACCTTCCTTTAATAATGTTTTAAAATCGATACATCTCTAAAACCGCTTCGACCAAGCGTTGCTTCGGCAAGAAATTATCCTCTAATGCGTTGATAAATGGAATGGGTGTATCCAACGATCCTACACGTTTCACAGGGGCATCTAAATCTTGGAAACAGTTCTCTGAAATCAACGAAAGTAACTCGCCTCCTATTCCACCAGTTAAGGAGTCTTCGTGCAATACAATTACTTTTCCTGTCTTGCGAACAGAAGCATAGATTGCTTCGGTATCCAACGGCGCCAAGGTTCTTAAATCAACGATATCGATCGAAATCTCTGGATGATCCTTAGCAACTTCCATTGCCCAGTGAACGCCCATTCCATAAGTAATGATGGATAAATCATCACCAGCTTCCACCGTTCTTGCTTTTCCAATTTCTACCGTGTAAAAATCATCTGAAACATCCTCGCGGATAGAACGATAAAGATTTTTGTGCTCGAAGTACATGACTGGATTTGGATCATCAATCGCTGCTGCTAATAATCCTTTAGCATCGCTTGGGAAAGCTGGGTAAACAATTTTTAATCCAGGTGTGTGAAAAAACCACGCTTCGTTGCTTTGACTGTGGAAAGGTCCAGCAGCTGAACCTGCACCGGTTGGCATGCGAATCACCACATCGGCATTTTGTCCCCAACGCCAATGAATTTTTGCTAAATTATTAACAATTTGATTGAATCCAACGGTTACAAAATCCGCAAATTGCATTTCAACAACTGCTTTCATTCCTGCAATGGATAAACCTAATCCAGCTCCAATAATGGCGGACTCGCAAATGGGCGTATTGCGAACCCTGTCTTTTCCAAATTCTTCAACAAAACCTTCGGTAATTTTAAAAACACCGCCGTATTCTGCTATGTCTTGCCCCATGACTACCAAGTTATCATGTTTCTGCATCGATTGTCGTAAACCATCAGAAATAGCGTCAATATACCGTTTTTCTGTTTTGGTTTCCGATTTTGGTAAGACAACTTCTTGTTTGTAAGATGCAAATAAATCTTTTATTTCTTCTTCGGTATTTGGGACGATGTTTTCTTCCGCAAATGTTTGGTCGAGTCCAGCTTGAATTTCGTCTTTAATTTCTTGTCTGAATTCCTCAATGGATTTTTCGTTCAACAATCCCAATTCCGTTAAATACAATTCAAAATTAGCAACTGGATCTTTTTTCTCCCACTCGTCTTGAATTCCTTCTGGATAATATTTCGTTCCTGAAGCCTCTTCATGACCGCGCATTCTGAAAGTCATGAACTCCAATAAAAAAGGTCTTGGACGTTCGCGAATCGATTCAGCAATTTTTCGAACGGTCGAAATTACTTCCAAAATGTTATTTCCATCAATTTGAAACGCATCCATCCCATAACCAATTCCTTTGTCAATGAATTGTTTGCATCTAAATTGTTCGTTGCTCGGCGTTGAAAGTCCCCAAGCGTTGTTTTCAATTCCAAAAATAACGGGTAAATCCCAAACGGAAGCCACGTTTAATGCTTCATGAAAATCTCCTTCGCTCGCACCACCATCGCCAGTGAAAACAATGGTTGCTTTTTTGTGATCGTTTAATTTGGATGCCAAGGCAATTCCATCAGCTACGGCTAATTGTGGTCCTAAATGAGAAATCATTCCCACGATTTTATATTCGTTGGTTCCAAAATGAAATGAACGATCTCTTCCTTTGGTAAAACCCGACATTTTACCTTGAAACTGAGAAAAAAGCCTGTTCAATGGAATTCCACGTGTAGTAAAAACACCCAGATTTCGGTGCATCGGTAAGATGTATTCATCATCATTCATTCCCAAGGCAGCTCCTACGGAAATTCCTTCTTGGCCCCAACCAGAAAACCACTTGGTGATTTTTCCTTGTCGCAAGAGAATCAACATTTTTTCCTCAATCAATCGAGGTTTTAAAATGGACTTATAGATGGAAATGAGCTCAGAATCGTCAAAATCGGTTCGGTTGTACTCTATCGTGCGCTTTGCTAAAATTGCCATGATTTTTGCTTAATTTATAAAGGCAAAGCTAAGGTAAATTATAGAATTAGAATCCATGTTGACTTAGATTATTTTCAATTTAAGATAGCTGGTTTTAAAGCAAAAAAATTAAGAGAAAAGAAGTAATCTTTTTGATATATCGGTTGAAAACAGAAATAATTCCAGGTTTTAGACATTGATGAAATTCTACATCAGCGGATATTACTCACCAAAGCGGTTTATAACGGTTAGAAACGTTTAGCTGAAAAGGAAGCATTGACTTAATCTTGACTCGCTTATTTTAGAAAAAATCCAAGTATCAATTCGTGGTTACCCGCATCCACACCTTGGTTCAGTTGAGAAAATGTAAATCCATGTGCATAGCCGATTCTGAACTTTTGTTGGATGTCATATCCCAACATGACACTCGCAGCATTGCGACTTCTGTATGATCCTCCTAACCAAAATGAATTTTTAATAATACCAAGAAGATTAAATTCAGTCATGTGAAAATTACCATCGCTCATAAATGAGACGGTGGGTTTAATTTTAAGGTTCGCTGTTGCAGTGAACGTATAATCTACAAATACGTTGACGTGTCTTCTTTGCTGAATGAAAACCCGATCTAATTTCACTTCATTCACTTGTGTAAGCCCAATTCCAGCAGTGAATTTTTTGGTTTTATACGCCATTCCCAAGTTCAAGGTAAAACCACTTTGATTTTGACTTGCATTGCTTATGGGCATCTGACTACCCATTAATTCATACACTTTGCTCGAAACATTAACCATTCCCAAACCAATTCCCAAAGCCAAAACCTGATTGCTGTCGTTGAATTTAAAATGATAACTGTAATTCAGATTAGCCTGATTTCTAGCCATATACCCATATTGATCATACAAGTAATTAACTCCCAATCCGCCAACCTTATCAATTTGTGAAGCATAGGAAGCAATCAAAATGGTGGGTGATTGTTTCCACG
The DNA here is from genome assembly GCA_964488745.1 of uncultured Chryseobacterium sp. Classification (GTDB taxonomy): domain Bacteria; phylum Bacteroidota; class Bacteroidia; order Flavobacteriales_D; family Crocinitomicaceae; genus JAQVCM01. The sequence continues at coordinate 13,190 of CAZAVP010000036.1, forward strand.
AAAAATTTTCTTGAAAATTGACATTCGCCTCGTGTTTGTTGAATAATCCAGTCATCGCAGGATTGCGAACAATATAATTATTCCAAAAAGCATTCAAAGCCGGTTCAGATTGTGAAAGCAAAACGGTTGAAAAACTGAACAATAAAGATAATATGAAATATTTCATGTCGGTATAATTAGCTGATAAATATACTAAATTTCTACGCTAAAACCTACTAGATTCACACAAAGATAGACGCTACAAATTGCGAAACCTGTGATTTCCATTTCAATGAATCGTGTGGTCGTTGTTGTATTTTATCACAAATACATGATATTTGTATTTACAAATTTGCGCAGATGTCGCCCATACTGGGCTTTGTTATAATTGCTATTGATTTTGCTACAAAGATTTGACTCCGATGGAGTCGTTTCCATTTTAAACATTTGTCATTCATTTCCATTTAATAGCTCCCTAGGTGCGAAATCTGTGATTTCAATAAATTGTGTTGTCCCGTTGTATAAAAAGGTTGGATTCCGATGGATTCGCAACGCTTCCTAAACGCAACTCAAAAATAAAAATTGATATCCTTTAACGCTAAAACAAAAAATGATGGTAAGGATATCGGATTTGAAAAACACGTTTTACTTCTTCGTAAATAACTGCTTTCAATTGTTCTACATTTTCTTTATCCGTTGCAGAAATGAATACACAATTGTGATTGTTCATTTTAGACATCCATGTTTGCTTTAATTCTTCCAGCGAAATATTTTCAGCCGTTTTAGGTGTTAAATCGTCTTCGTCTTTTTCAATGTGTGTGTACGCATCAATTTTATTGAAAACCAAAATGATTGGTTTTTCCTCCTTGTCAATCTCAGCCAAGGTTTCATTCACCACTTGAATTTGATCTTCAAAATTGGGATGCGAAATATCAACTACGTGAATCAAAATATCTGCCTCGCGAACTTCATCCAAGGTTGACTTGAACGATTCCAACAATTGAGCTGGTAATTTTCGGATAAATCCAACGGTATCAGTCAATAAGAACGGTAGATTGTCAATAACCACTTTTCGAACGGTGGTATCTAATGTTGCAAATAACTTATTTTCGGCAAAAACGTCTGATTTACTCAAGAGATTCATCAGCGTACTTTTTCCTGCATTGGTATAACCCACCAAAGAAGCGCGAACTAAATCTCCCCTATTTCCGCGTTGCGTTGACATCTGTTTGTCAATGTCTTTCAATTTCTCACGCATCAACGCAATTCGATCTTGAATCACACGGCGGTCGCTTTCAATCTGAGTTTCCCCTGGTCCACGCATTCCAATTCCACCTTTCTGTCGTTCCAAGTGCGTCCACATGCGCGTTAAACGAGGTAACATGTATTGCAATTGCGCCAATTCTACTTGCGTTCTGGCATGAGAAGTTCGAGCTCTACTGGCAAAAATATCCAGAATTAAAATATTCCGATCCAGCAACTTACACTCTAAAACACGTTCAATATTTCGAAGTTGAGAAGGAGATAATTCATCGTCAAAAATGACCATGTCAATGTTATGCAGCTTGATGTAATCTCTAATTTCTTCTAATTTACCCGTTCCTACATACGTTTTTGGGTAAGCATGGGTCACTTTTTGCAAGAATTTCTTTTTGGTTATTGCACCAGCCGTTTCTGCTAAAAACTCTAATTCGTCCAAATGTTCGTGGGCAACTTCTTCTGATTCTAATTGCGTAACAATTCCCACTAATACACATTCTTCCTCCACGGCATCTACTGTAACATGTCTTTCTTGCATAAATATTTCTCGGTATTTTAATTCATTGTTTAATTCAAAAGTTGCTTCCAAAAAGATTGGTCTATACAACGTTTTCGAATGGGAATCAAAGTTAAGGCTAATTGTCCTTTTTACGTTACAAATCAATCAACTGTTTGATAAAAAAGTCTAAAAATCTCGACTTTATATCTGAAAAGCAATTTATCCGTAATAAAAAAACGCAAAGTGAAAACCTTGCGTTTTAAAACATTGTCGGATAGTGTTTAAAACCAACTACCACCCAAATCTCTAAATGGCCATGGAATTGCAACTAGAATTAAGATCAATCCAATGGTATAAAACTTAACAATCGCAGCATGTTTATTCGCTGCCAAACTCGCTTTTTCAGCTTTCTTACGACCAATTGTGATCAACGTAATCGCAATCAACATGAGTAAAACGTGTTCCATTCCATAAAACCGAGTGATTGCATTTTTCATCCACCCTTCAGCAAAAGAGACATATGGACTTATAAAATATAAAACGATACCAAGCAACAATTGAATGTGAAGGAAAACCATTGCGAACAGGTTCAACATTTTGTCTTTTTTCTCGTATTTTCCTGATTTTTTGGCGGCAATCGCATTGAAAATTGCAGCTAGAATCAAAATCAAAACAATCCAACGCATTCCTGAGTGCGCAGCTATTAAACCTTTCATATCTTTATTTTAAAAATTAGTTTCTCAAATATAAACTATATTTTCGATTCTACTGTGGATATCTAAATTAATCTCTTCCTTCAATGTATTGGTGTATGTATTATTTAACCACAACTTTTTTTTCCAAACTAATCGTTTTACACTGGTTACTGATTTTTTGCGTAATGGTATAAGTTCCTGATTTCCCATACGTGTGCTTCGGATTCGCTTCCAGTGACAAATGCCCGTCACCAAAATCCCATTCCATCCACAGGGCATTTTCTGCGCTGTTTCTTAATTCTACTTCTTTCCCGTTTTGATACAAATCAAAACCTGTTTCCATTGATTTTCCTTTTGGGATAAAACGCCACTCATTGAGTCGATTCAAAACTATTTGACTCGCTGTAAGTTCAATGATTTGTCGAACAGAAGGTTCAACCTCATTTTTAGATTCATTTAAGTAGGGACTTTCACCAAAAATTGATGCATAAAAAGTACATGCTGAAAGATAACTCCCATTTAAACTGGGATGCTGATTATCTGGGTCATACAAATTAATTCCAGTGTAACTTTTTCTAACATTCCGCCAAACCTCACCAACGGGAGAAATACGCGCATCCAATAAATCTGCAAACCTCAAATATTGATTTTGAATACGCATTTGCATGGAGTCATAGGTTGCAATAGGAGCCCATTTTGAATTTCCATTTTTATAACCCCAAGTCATGTAGAGAACTACTTGGGTGCAACTGCTGTTCTCACGAATGCTATCTACCATTTTTTTGGCAAAAGGAAAGGTGTTTTGATCCACTTTGGATTCAGGTTGGGCAAGTTCATTACTCTGACCTTGAATCACAATGTAATCCCATTTCCGAGATTTAATTTTTTCGTACGTCTCTGGATTCTTGGAATGAAATTCAAAGTTTTTCCCTCCTTCAACCACCGTGTCCACGTGAATTTTCTTGCCTTTGGAAGTCGCAATGTCTTGAAACATGAACGGCATGTTATTCATAAACGTAAAACTATTTCCGATAAATAGAACCGAAACTTCTTCTTGTGCAATTGACATGGTTGTTAAAAGTGAAAATGCAACAGCGATTAGGGCTTTCATATTTTATATAATTTGTGGTAAATTTAATGCGTAGAAAGATATCTTTCGTTTCTTGCATAAAAAATAAAAAATTCTTAACAATTTTTTCGCCTGTATCATTTCTTCCTGATGTTTTATTTGTAACTTGCATTTCTCATCATTTAACCATAGAGACGTGTATAAATACCTTTTAATCACCGCATTAATTTACATTCCACAGCTGTTTTTTGCTCAATTTAAATTCGCATACAACGATGCAATTCCCGTAAAAATATTGGGGCAAAAGATAGATTTTCCTTGGGCAGGAGGCTTAAATTATGTTCAAGTTTCTGAAATTGACTACAACTTTGATGGCGAAATGGATTTATTCATTTTTGATCGAAGTAAAGACAACATTCGGATTTTTGAAACTGTGATTGTCGGTGGCGTAAAATCTCATCAATTTGTTCACAATGCTGCACGATTTTTTCCTGCAGATGTGAAATACAGAGCAGCGCTACTCGACTACGATGGCGATGGAAAAAATGATTTGTTCACCTACGGGACGGGCGGTGTCAAAGTATATAAAAACATTGGAAATGCAACTACTGGATTGCAATGGCAATTGATTTCAGATGTATTGTATTCTGATTATTTGGGAAATTCTACCAATTTATACATCAGTTCAAGCGACATTCCAGCTTATGTCGATGTTGACAATGATGGTGATATCGATATTTTGACATTTCACATCAGTGGTCAACGCATGGAATACCATCAAAATCAAAGCATGGAATTGTATGGACATGCGGATTCATTAAAATTTGTTTTGAAAAATGAATGTTGGGGAAAATTCACCGAAGGTTTGACGGATAATACTGTTATTTTGAACAATCCCGTTTCACCTTGCGGGATTCCAAACATCACCAATCCGCTGCGCCCTGAAAATGAAGAGCCAGCAGCAGAAAACACAGATCCGCCAACCAGACATTCAGGCTCTACAACTTTGGCTCTGGACATTGATAATTCAGGCGTTCTAGATTTAATTATTGGCGACGTCGATTTTGATGGATTGATTTTACTCATCAATGATGGATTAGCACCCAATACCAATTCTGCCATGATTTCGCAAGACAATCTTTTCCCTTCCAATTCAGTTCCAGCAACTTTATCTAATTTCCCTGCAAGCTTTTTTGTAGATGTGGATTTAGATGGAATCAAAGATTTGATTGTTAGTCCGAATGAAAAAGGAACCTCAGAAAATGAAAAAAGCATCCTTTTTTATAAAAACACTGGTAGCAATGAATTACCCATTTTTACGTATCAAACTCAAGCATTTTTTCAAAATCAAATGATTGAAAATGGTACTGGAGCGATTCCCGTATTTTTTGATACGGATGGAGATGGAAAGCAAGATTTATTAGTTTCTACTCTTTATCGTTACAACACATCCATGCAAAGAGAAAGTGGAATTCAACTTTACAGCCACACCGGTACGAATTCAACACCTGAATTTACTTTTGCTGAGCGCGATTATCTGAATTTAAGTAGTCAGAATCTCGGGTTGCGAATTGTTCCTACTTTTGGAGATTTGGATGGCGATGGCGATCAAGATTTAATCATCGGAAAAGAAAATGGAAAACTAGCCTATTTTGAAAACACCGCAAATGCAAGTTCACCAGCTACTTTTATTCCACCTTTAACAGACTTGAAAGATCATGCAGGACAAACCATAAGTTCTGGAGTTTTTGCTTTCCCTCAATTATTTGATTTGAACAAAGATGGAAAATTGGATTTAATAATCGGACGTAAAACAGGGCAAATCATGTATTACGAAAACATTGGAACCAGTACTTCGCCTTCTTTTAAATTAATAACTAACCATTTGGGCAAGGTAGATATTTCAATTGTCACACCCGAAGGATATGCATCACCCCATTTTTTTCGCATAAATGACACGACGCATTTATTTGTGGGTGGATTTGATGGGAAATTACACTACTACAAAAACATCGATGATAATCTTGAAAACGGAGATTCGTTTGACCTTGTCTCGCATGCATTTATGGGAATTGATGTGGAAGGTTATAGTTCCTTTTGGGTAAATGACATCAATCAAGATGGCAATTTAAATTTATTTGTGGGCGGAGATTTGGGCGGAGTGATGCACTTTGAACACGACCCAAACCTTGTTTTACAGGTGAACGAACAATCAGAATATAAATCCAACATCCTCATTTACCCCAATCCCAACAATGGAAAATTTAAAGTGGTCATTCCAGAAGGCAATTTATCTGATTGGGAAACTCTTATTTATGACAATGCAGGTAGAAAAATAGATTTTGAAATTTCAGAAAACACGATTCAATTAAAGAATAATTTAACTGGATGGTATTTCTTAAAAATGACTCAAAAAACAACGGGTGAGACACTCATGAAAAAATTATCAGTAAACTGATTTACTGACAATTAAACATCTCAAAATCTGTTTAATTTTGAGATGTTTAATTATAATGGTTAGGTAATTTCTTTTGAAAGCATTTACTTTCATTCTACAAATATCATTTAATTAACTTGACCTTACAATACTCAATATGCAGTATATTTCAACAATCACACACAAAAGAATTAACAATCAAGCGTTTATATTTAAAAATAAAGTGATTATTCTCATTTATGTATCCTATACGCCTCAATAAATTCAAATAAAAGAACAATTATGCCTTTTTAATATTTAGAAATTGCATACATTTAGAGGCATAAATATTCCAAATGAGCGATAAATATTTAGATATTTTAACAAAAACATGGTTTGATGCTTCCATAGAAGCATCCTCTAAACTCAATTCAGATCACCAGCAATTTGCGCTAGAAATTAATCGTAATTTCTTAAATTTCTCTCAAATAGGGAATTACTATTATTACATTTTCAATTTATCGACTGTCCAATTTGAGTTCATGAGCGATAGTGTAAAAACCCTTTTGGGCTATGACAAGACTGTAAGGGCGGTCGATATTCTAGAAGCAATTCATCCGCAAGATTTGCCTTATTTTGTCAGTTTTGAAAGTAAAGTGGTTGACTTTTTTCAGCTCTTAGATGAAGATAATTTCAAAAAATACAAAGTTCAATACGACTTTAGAATTCGGAAACAAGACGGTGATTACGTCCGAGTTCTTCACCAAGTGATTGTCCTTGAATCTGATGATCAATCGAAAAGTATTTTGAAAACTTTCGGGATGCATACAGACATTACACATCTAAAAGAAAAGGGCAAACCCAAACTTTCATTCATTGGTCTCGAAGGTCAACCTTCCTTCATTGACGTGGAGGTGGAAAATATCATCAAACCTTTTGAAGAGATGTTTACGAAAAGAGAGCACGAGATGTTATTTTACATTTGTAAAGGCTTAAATCGGGTTGAAATTGCAGAAGTATTGGGAATAAGTAAACACACGGTTGACACCCATCGCCGATCAATTATGAAAAAATCACAAACCACTTCTATTGCAGAATTAGTTGCTAAAACGATGTCTGAAGGATGGATTTGAATTGACGCAAGGCAGGTAATTTATTGGAGATAAATCACTTTTTCCATGACTTCTTTGCCGCATGTTAAACTGGGCTCTGCAGCGTAAATAGCATATAAAGTAGAGCCACTTCCACTCATCGAAGCATAAATAGCCCCTTCTGCATACAATTGAGTTTTCACTTCTTTCAATTCAGGATAAACGGAAAAAACGGTTTTTTCAAAATCGTTCACCAATTCTTCCTTCCAGGTTTCAATCGGTTGATTGATGATTTCAAGAATTGTTTTTTGAGCAGTGTTAAATTCGATCTCCGAAAAAGCTTGTTTTGTACTAACAAAAACGCCTACATTCACTACTTTCAGCCAATAACCAGACAAAGAAAAGGGAACTTCTTCCAAGACTTCTCCTCTACCGCGTGCAATTTGCGGTGCTGATTTCACAAACAAAGCGCAATCGCTACCCAATTGCGCTGCAAGCGATTGTAGTTCTAAATCTGATAAATTCAACTGAAACAATTCGTTCAAAGCCAGCAAAACATAGGTTCCATCCGAAGATCCGCCACCCAAACCACCGCCCATGGGAATGGTTTTGTGTAAATGGATTTGAACATTTCCAATTCCATATTTTTCTTGCATCAGATGAAAAGCTTTCACACACAAATTATCATTTTCAGATCCTGAAATTTTTAAACCGGTTGTTTGAAAAGAAAAATCAGAAGAAATGGTTACTTCTAAGATATCCAAGAAGGGAAGTTGAAACATCATGGTTTCCAGCTCATGATATCCGTCTTCACGCTTAAAAAGTATGCGTAAACCCAAATTAATCTTACAAGGAGGAAATAATATCATCAAACAAAGATACAAGAAGTCATCTATTTTCGTAACTTTCGCTTCCAAATTTACATGAAATGGCAACATATTTAGATTTTGAAGAACCAATCAAAGCTTTGGTAGACCAAATTGCTCAAACGAAAGAGATTGGCGAATCGACAGACGTCGATATGACTGACAAAGTAATAGCTCTGGAAGAAAAGTTAGAAGAAAAAACGAAAGAAATTTTCGCTAATTTAACACCGTGGCAACGTGTTCAATTGTCACGTCATGCAGATCGCCCTTATTCTGTGGCATATATCAATGCGATTACAGATAATACGTGGCAAGAATTACACGGTGATCGCGGCGTGAAAGATGACAAAGCCATGGTTGGAGGTTTTGGAATGATAGACGGACAAACGGTGATGTTTATTGGTCAACAAAAAGGAGTAAATACCAAAATGCGTCAATACCGTAATTTCGGAATGCCGAATCCAGAAGGTTACCGCAAAGCTTTGCGCTTAATGAAATTAGCTGAAAAATTCAATAAACCAATCGTAACTTTCATTGATACTCCAGGAGCTTTCCCAGGATTGGAAGCGGAAGAACGAGGTCAAGGTGAAGCAATCGCTCGCAACATTTACGAAATGATGCGTTTGAAAGTTCCAGTAATTTGCATCATCATCGGTGAAGGTGCTTCGGGTGGAGCTTTGGGAATTGGTGTTGGAGATAAAGTCTTGATGCTCGAAAACACGTGGTATTCTGTTATTTCCCCAGAATCTTGTTCTTCCATCTTGTGGAGAACTTGGGAACACAAAGAATTGGCTGCAAATGCACTAAAGTTGACTTCCACCGACATGAAAAACAATAAATTAGTTGATGGCGTAATCAAGGAACCAACTGACGGTGCGCATCGTAGCAAAGAAGAAATGTTTTCCATTGTGAAAAGAAATGTCAAAAAATACTTAAAAGAATTAAAAGATCAAGAACCAGCTGAACGAATCAACAATCGAATTGAAAAATTCTGTGCGATGGGCGTTTGGAATGATTAGGTTCATTAAAAATGACAAAAAAAATCCGCAGTTCCAATTTGGTGCTGCGGATTTTTTGTTTCTTTTCTTTCGACAAATACTTCTTCTAAAGCAACGATTCAATGATTTTATCCATGCTATAACCTTCTGCCTCCGCACGGTAATTGCGCACAATTCGATGTCTTAAAATGGGTAGCGCAACAGCTTTGACGTCTTCAATGTCTGGTGAAAATTTCCCTTTGAGCAAAGCGTGACATTTGGCAGCAACTATCAAATATTGCGATGCTCTCGGTCCTGCGCCCCAGCTGATGAAATCTTTGGTCATTTGTGGTGCAAATTCACTGTCAAAACGGGTTTTAGCAACTAACTTCACGGCGTATTCCAACACATTATCAGGAACTGGAACACGTCGCACCAAGGCTTGGTATTCTTCAATTTGTTCTCCTGTAAGTATTTGTTTCAATTGAACATTGGCATCACTCGTTGTGGCTTTCACAATGGCCAATTCTTCCACATAAGATGGATAATCCACCCAAATATTGAACATGAAACGGTCTAATTGCGCTTCAGGAAGTGGATAAGTTCCTTCTTGTTCGATTGGATTTTGCGTAGCCAATACAAAAAATGGAGAAGGTAAATCATAGGTTTTTCCACCTGCAGTTACCGAGCGTTCTTGCATCGCTTCCAACAAAGCAGATTGTGTTTTTGGAGGCGTACGGTTGATCTCATCCGCCAAGACGATGTTGCTAAACAAAGGTCCTTTGATGAATTTGAAGTTCTTATGTTCATCCAAAATTTCTGATCCAATGATATCGGATGGCATTAAATCTGGCGTAAATTGAACGCGATTGAATGACAGTCCTAAGGTTTGTGCAATGGTATTTACCAATAGCGTTTTGGCCAATCCAGGAACACCGATTAGCAAAACGTGACCTCTCGAAAAAATGGAAATCAAAACCTGATCTACCACTTCATCTTGTCCAACAATTACTTGATGAATTTCATTCTTAAGCGCTTGATAATGCTCAATCATTTGATTTACTTTGGTAACATCTGACATTTTAAAAAGAATTTAAAAAATTATTGATTGGTACTCCACTGATGATCAAATCGGCATTTTTCCAAAGCAGGATCGATTCGAATAAAAGCATTTTTCACTTTATCATCTGTCCATTTTTTCAAAGCATCTTGTCTCTTTTGATTTAAAGCAGCAGTCTGAATCAGTGCATAATCATCTGTTAAGTTAGCACGGTGCGGTGCGGTGCGGTCCATTAATCGCACGATTCGAACTCCTTGTTTTCTTTCGTTGAAATCAAAATACAAGGATGGAGTTGAAAGCTCTCCTTTATCTAACGCATCCGTCAATAAATAAATCTGTTGATCCACTTGATTCAAATCTTCCATGCTCCAAGTTTGCTCACCTGTAATTGGATTTGCAATAATCCCTCTATTTTGCTTCGTGTTGTCGTCATTGGAATATTTCACCACCGCTTCATCCCAAGTGATTTCGTTGGCTTTTAATGCGCTAAAACAAGTTTCTATATCTTCACTTGCTTTTGACAAACTTTCTCGACTAAACGTAGGGATAATCAAAATATGAGCACAAACGTAATCATCTCCGTTTCGTTTCAATAACTTAACGATGTGGTATCCAAATTCTGTTTCAAAGATATTGCTTACTTCCCCTTCTTTCAATGAAAACAACGCTGCTTCAAAAGGTGCAACCATCATTCCTCGTGTCGCGTTCATGACTCCACCTTTTGGTGCACTTCCAGGATCTTCTGAATGTTTTTTCGCTTCAGATTCAAAGTTTCGACCATTTTTAATGCCTTCCAAAATATCGTCTAATTTTTTTCGTGCTAACTCTTTGTCCGCTTTTGTAATTTGTGGAAAAATAACAATCTGTTGGAAACTCAATTGTGCATTAATCAAAGGAACGCTGTCTTTTGGTATTTTGTTGAAGAATAATTCTATTTCTTTTGGCGTAACGGTAAGACTTTGGGTGATTTCTCTTTGCATTTCTTCTGCCAACATGCGGTCTTTAATCAAGGGACGAAATTCTAGTTTAATTTGAGTAACCGTTTTACCGTAAAATTCCTCCATCTTGGCGCGACCACCAATTTGTTGTTCAATGTTGCGAAGTCGATTTTCCATCTCCGCGTCCACTTGTGCATCGGTGATTTCTAAACTGTCTAATTTCGCTTGGTTAACGAGTAGATTTTGAAACATCAAATCCTCTAAGATTTGACAATCAGATTGATCATCCAATTCCAATCCAGAAGAAATAGCTTGTGCTTTTTGCGCATCCAAATCGGATTGAAGAATGATGTTTTCTCCAATTTGAGCAACAATGCGGTCAATGGTTAAACGATTTTGTGACAAGCCAGTTAAGCCTACTAGTAAAAAGGGAATGATAAGTATTTTCATGAATTTTTATTAATCCTCAATGAAACGTGTTTTCGAATCATTTAGTGCGAGTCTGTGGTAAATATGCAGTTTATTTTTCAATCTGAAAGAAAATTCTTTAAAATCAAAATCCGCTCCCGTTGTGAGGAGCGGATTTGAAAAAAAATTATTTGCCCAATCCATACAGAACTGTTTCATGGATTACAATTGGATGTTTTCTTTGCAATTCTTCCAACCAATCTTTTTCTAATTTGTTTTGATAGTCTGATGTGACCATTCCTTTCGCTTCGGAGAGTTCTTTTGGTCCTGCAGAAATCATTTCGGAAACATCAATCACATAATATTTGCCTTCAAATTCATACGGTACATTAGCCCCTTGCTTTAATTCTTGATTTGCCAAATATGGTGTTTCAGAAATTTCAAATTTATTGGTTCGAACTCGTAAATTCAGTTCAGAAGTCTTGTTGATTTTCTCCAATACTTCTTTGGATGTAATTCCTTTTTGTTGAATCATTTTGTAAACTTCATCCGCAATTTCTTTATTCAAACACTCGTAAATCAAAGCATCAACACGCTTGCTCCATTGGTATTTTTGAATGTTTTCATTGTAAAAAGCCTCTAAACCAACGGTATCTTTGGAAGCTTTGTTCCAAACTTTATCGGTCATGATTTCATACAACAAAATTCCATCGTGATATTCTTGCATCAATGCTTTGAATTCTGGATATTTTGCCTCCAATTTAGACTCTTCATATTCTAGGACGACTGCTTTCTCCCAATTTCTCAATTGTTCAAATACCACATCCTTGTTGTTTTTCATTTGAGAACTTTTGGCATTTTTCTCTAAATAGCTTGCAAATTGTTTTTGTGTAAACGATTTACCATCTAAAACAAACATGGGTTTGTCCGTCGTCAAGTTCGTTGCTTTCCAGTTTCCTTGTTTGTAAGTAGAATCCAAATTTGCTATAAACCATTTTGCAGATGATTTTGATTTATCTGAATATTTATATTCTTTTTTCAATTTTGCTACGAAAGAATTTTGTGTTATTTTAGAACGCTCGTCTCTATTTACTTTGTTTTGGATGTCTTTTTTCATTGATTCAAAAGAAGCCAAGTCCTTCCAATCCAACTTTTTGATGATGTGAAATCCAAAATTTGTGCGAATAGGCTCGGAAATATCACCGATGTTTTTCAAATCAAACGCCGCTTCTTCGTACACAGGAATCATTCGAGTAGGTGCACCTGAACCAAAAACTGGAAGTTCACCTCCTTTTTGATTCGTTCCCGGATCATCCGAAAAATCGCTTGCTAACCTTGCAAAATCTTCTCCTGCAATTGCTTTTTGATATATCTCATTTGCTTTTTTCTCAGCCGCTTCAATCTCTTCTTGGGAATCATCTGGACGAGATGCGATCATGATGTGCGCAGTTTTCACCGTACCTCTTGCGGGACGAACATCCACCACTTTTAAAATGTGGTACCCAAAACGAGTACGAACTGGGTTTGAAATTTTTCCAACGGGCGTGTTGTATGCTGCTTCCTCAAAAGGAAAAACCATTTGGAAAGCCGTGAAATAACCTAAATCACCTCCGTTTACTTCAACCGATGGATCATCAGAACCACCAGCTCCTTTTGCTACGGTAGCAAAATCTTCTCCTGCATCGATTCTTTTTTTCAAGGCCAAAACTTTATTGTATGCCTTCAACGTATCCGCAGGACTTGCATTTGGATCCACGTTGATTAAGATGTGGGAAGCGCGAATCTCTTTTTTATAACGCTCGTATGCTTGTTTTACCAAAGCGTCGTTGGTTGCGTGATCAACTAAATAAGGTGCGGAAAGTGTTTTTTTATACCCTTGAAGTTCCATTTTCAATTTTGGAATGGTATCATAACCCAAACTTTCTGCCTCAGCAACTTTCAATTTAAACTTTCTGAAAAGTTCCATGTATTCATCCAACGAAGCTTTATCGTACTTCGGGTCGTTGTTGTTTTTCAGATAAATTTGTAAAAACTCAGATTTGGTAATTGGTTTACCATCAATTTCCATGACAACTGGATCTTTCTGAGCAAATAACGTAATAGATCCTAAAAGACCAACTACAAGAAGCAAATTTTTAATCATTTTAAAATTAATTTTAAATTAAATGCATCCAAAAATACATTTAATGAATTGATTTTTCTATAAAATATTGTTATTTTATACTATAATTGGGCGCTTCACGCGTGATGGTCACATCATGTGGGTGCGATTCTTTCATCCCTGCATTCGTGATACGAACGAAATCTGCACCTTGCAAGCTATCAATGTTTGCAGCGCCACAATATCCCATACCAGCTCTTAATCCTCCAATAATTTGGTAAATAACTTCAACCAAATATCCTTTGTAGGGTACACGTCCTGAAATTCCTTCTGGAACTAATTTTTTAATATCGTCTTCGGCATCTTGGAAATAACGGTCTTTGGAACCTTTTTGCATCGCTTCTAAAGACCCCATTCCGCGGTATGACTTGTATTTTCTACCTTCAAAAATCGTCGTTTCCCCAGGTGATTCTTCCACACCAGCTAAAATAGAACCAACCATCACAGAATCTGCCCCAGCTGCGATTGCTTTCACGATGTCACCTGTGTATCGAATTCCTCCGTCCGCAATAACAGGAACACCAGTGTCTTTCAACGCCATGGCAACATCATTAATTGCCGTTAATTGTGGTACACCAACACCTGCAATGATTCTCGTGGTACAAATAGAGCCTGGTCCGATTCCCACTTTCACCGCATCTGCTCCTGCTTCCACTAAATATTTTGCCGCCTCAGCAGTTGCGATATTTCCAACCACCACATCCAAGTTTGGATATTTGGCTTTCACTTCTTTCAATTTGGTAACAACTCCTTCGGTATGTCCGTGTGCTGTGTCAATGATGATTGCATCAACACCCGCATCTACCAACGCATCTACGCGTTCCATGGTGTCAAAGGTAACACCAACAGCAGCAGCACAACGCAAACGACCAAAACCATCTTTACAAGAATTTGGATGCGTTTTCACCTTAATGATATCTCGGTAAGTAATTAAGCCTACCAATTTATTTTCAGCATTCACTACAGGAAGTTTTTCAATTTTATTTTCTTGTAAGATCCCTTCCGCCTCTGTTAAATCCGTTCCATCTTGAGTAGTTACCAGTCCTTTGGTGGTCATGATTTCCGTAATCGGACGATTCATGTTTTTCTCAAATCTCAAATCACGGTTGGTCACAATTCCTTTCAAGAATCGGTTCTCATCTACTACAGGAATACCGCCAATCTTATTTTCACGCATCAAATCCAAGGCATCTTTTACAATGGCACTTTCAGTCAAAGTCAATGGATCGAGAATCATACCGCTTTCAGAACGTTTCACTTTTCGAACTTGCAATGCCTGATCGCTAATCGACATGTTCTTGTGAATCACACCAATACCCCCTTGCTGTGCCATCGAAATCGCCGTTGCTGATTCCGTCACCGTATCCATTGCAGCCGAAACCACGGGTGTATTGATGACGATGTTGCGTGAAAATTTGCTTTTTAATTGTACGTCTCGAGGAAGAACTTTGGAGAATGCTGGAACTAAAAGTACGTCATCAAATGTAAGACCTTCTTTTACTTCGTTGAGATTTTTAAGTGACATTTTGAACCTATTTTGGAAATAAATTCTTGCAAATTTAACGATAATTCGATTAGCATCATACGTTTTTTGTGTTATTTTTTTGGGAAAATTTTGAAACTGACACGATTTCATCGGAACATCTTTTTTCCACATTTCACAAAAAATCCCACAGACTGTGTGCTGTTTGTACTCGAAGTAAGTTGGAGGATGTCGTTCAAAAATAAAAAAAACCGCTTACGGACTGTAAGCGGTTTGTACTCGGAGCGGGACTTGAACCCGCACGCCCATACAGGCACAGGATTTTAAGTCCGGCGTGTCTACCATTCCACCACCCGAGCGAGTGAATCTTTGTTTCTAGAAAAGTGACTAAAAACTTGAGCGGGAGACGAGATTCGAACTCGCGACCCCAACCTTGGCAAGGTTGTGCTCTACCAACTGAGCTACT
>CAZAVP010000037.1:0-28377 GCA_964488745.1 uncultured Chryseobacterium sp.
AATCTGTTTTTAATCGACTGAATATCAAGCGAGATTTATAAAAGGGATTTGAGGTAACAAGAAGCAATCATTGAATTCATTTGAATAAAGGGACAATTTATTATTGATGATATTCTCAGAAAATCATTTTCTATCCTGAAATATAATAGACAACCATATTCCTAAAACAGAATTGTCTCCTTGAAAATATTAATTTTGAGATAAAAACAATGGAAATTATATTTGCCTCTTCCAATTCTGGAAAAATCGAAGAAATTCGATCCCTTCTCCCACCAGGGATCAAGATGATTTCTTTAATAGATTTAAACTTTCATGAAGAAATACCGGAGACAGCCGATACATTAGAAGGAAATGCTCTTCTAAAATCCCAGTTTGCGTATAATAGATGGGGGAAGACTTGCTTTTCTGATGACTCAGGTCTGGAAGTAACTTTTTTAAAAGGAAGACCAGGTGTTCATTCTGCTCGTTACGCTGGATTGCAAAAAAACAAGGACGATAACATGAATCTTCTTTTGTCTGAAATGAAAAATACGGATAGTCGCTCTGCCAGCTTTAAAACTATAATTACACTAATTAGAAATGGCAAAGTATATAGTTTCGAAGGAAAAGTAGATGGAGTTATCCGAAGAGATAAAAAAGGAACAGGTGGCTTTGGATATGATCCAATTTTTGAGCCAGAAGGAATAGGGAAAACCTTTGCCGAAATGTCAATAAGAGAGAAATCATTGTATAGCCATAGAAGGAGAGCGGTGGATAAACTGATTTCATTTTTGCGAAAAAGCCATGAAATGTAGTTGCTTTTGGCCTCTAATTGCACCGCTAAACACATGTCGGCAATTAAAAAAACTCGATATTTGAAACAAAATATAAGTTTAACTCGTAAATCTAAGGAAATTACATTCTGAATGCTGGTAATAAAAAAAACTCTTATAAAATATTTGCTATTATTTCAGGTAGTGTTTTTTCATTATTATTCTTTTTCTCAAGAAGTAGTCTTCTCTGAAAACATTGCAGATGTAACGGGAGCGGTAGATCTTTTAAATTCGGGTGATTATTCAGTTCAATATACCGGAAGTTGGGGATTAAAAAAAGATTTAATTGGTTTTCCAGAATTCATAGATGTACCTGAAAAGAACTCTTTATTTTTAAGATACGTTGCTCCATCTAAAGGCTACTTAAGTTTCAAAGCTGAAATGTTCACAGGTGCATTTCAAGTGGTGGTCTTCAAAAATATTAGTCAAAGTATGGTGAATGACATGAAAGATGGAAGCGCCGAAATTGTTTACAAAAACTTAAACTTTCACAGGAACACCCTTGAAATTGGAAAAATTGAACCGATTTACATGAATGAAGGGCAGGTAGTTATACTCATGTTTAACTCTTCTAGAAAGCAAACCAACTCTTTGGAACTAAAACTCTCTTTTAAAGACGAAGATGGTGAAGTAAACATCATGCGGAAGGAAAAGATAATTGACTCTAGGAGCGCTTATACTCCATATACATTCACCATTAAAATTAGAGATTCAGAAACAAACGAACCTTTAATCGCAAGTGTTAATATAAAACAGAGAAGGGGGTCTAATTTGTACACGGGATCTGACATTGTTTTTGACAACGATGTGCAAACCAAATTAATTATTAAGTGTGACGCACCAGGTTATTTCTTTGCGGATACGAATTACACCATGGTTCCCGATTCATCTAAAACACTTGTTATTCCAATGCGTTCGGTAAGTATTGGAAAAGTATTGAAAATTGATCGAATCGAATTTGTAAAAGGAAGTGCTGATTTAATTCCTGGAACCGAGTCTATTTTAATTCGAGTAAAAGATTTTTTAGTCCTCAATTCTGATGTTAAGATTGAAATCCAAGGGCACGTTAATAATGAAGGAAAAGAAAGTTTAAGCACTCGAAAATTATCCGCTAAAAGAGCGAAAACTATCATGAAATATTTTCAAGAAAGTGGAGTTAACAAAGATAGAATGATCGTGAAAGGCTATGGAAGTGATTTCCCCATTTTCCCTGCTCCTAAAAATGACCGTGAACAACAAGCAAATCGTCGCGTTGAAATAAAAATTGTGAAGTGATTTTAGAACCTACACCCGATTTTAACAATCGATTTTTAAAACAAACTATCTATAAAGTCCCTGTCAATTGTTTCAGGAACCGTTACTTTAAGCAAAGGCTCTACTTCCATTGCGCGTTTGATTGCAAAAACGGCACCTTCATTTCGCGCCCAACTTCTTCGAGAAATTCCATTATTAACATCCCAATGCAACATCATTTTTAATCTTCGATTTGCCTCAGGAGTTCCATCGAGAAGCATTCCAAATCCGCCATTAACCACTTCTCCCCAACCAACTCCTCCTCCATTGTGTATAGAAACCCAAGTTGCTCCGCGAAAACTATCACCAATTACGTTTTGAATAGCCATGTCTGCGGTGTATTTAGATCCGTCATAAATATTAGAGGTTTCTCTGAATGGTGAATCTGTCCCAGATACGTCGTGATGATCTCTTCCCAATACAATTGGTCCAATTTCCCCTTTTTCAATTGCTTTATTAAAGGCTTCGGCAATCCGCATCCTTCCTTCAGCATCTGCATATAGAATACGTGCTTGAGAACCTACTACTAATTTATTCTCTTGAGCACCTTTTATCCATGTAATGTTGTCAGACATTTGTTGACGAATTTCTATGGGCGAAGTTTGCGCCATCTCTTCAAGTACTGCGCAAGCAATTAAGTCTGTTTGTGCTAAATCACCGGAATCTCCAGAAGCACAAACCCAACGAAATGGACCAAAACCATAATCAAAACACATGGGCCCCATGATGTCTTGAACATAAGACGGATATTTAAAGTCAATTCCATTTTCGTCCATCACGTCTGCTCCTGCTCTGGACGCCTCCAGTAAGAATGCGTTTCCGTAATCAAAAAAATAGGTTCCTTTTTGAGTATGGGAATTTATCGCATTTGCATGTCTAACGAGTGTTTTTTGAATATTCTTTTTAAACAAATCGGGATTACTTGACATCATTTCGTTCGATTCTTCTAAACTGAGTCCTGCGGGGTAATAACCACCAGCCCACGGATTATGCAGGGAAGTTTGATCAGAGCCTAAATCCACGTATATATTTTCTTTGTCAAATTTCTCCCACACGTCCACAATGTTTCCCAAAAAAGCAATGGAGACCACTTCTTTGTTTTGCTTAGCGTGTATCACTCTTTGGCAAAGTAAATCTAAATCAGAAATCACTTCATCAACCCAGCCTTGAGAGTGACGCATGTGAACTGCTTTTTCATTAATTTCAGCAGTTACGGAGATACAACCAGCAATCGAAGCTGCTTTAGGTTGCGCTCCAGACATTCCCCCTAGACCAGCGGTTAAAAATAATTTCCCTTTTAAATCTTCTCCATTCTTAGCGATTTTTCTTCCTGCATTGAGAACAGTGATGGTTGTTCCATGAACAATTCCTTGTGGTCCGATATACATATACGAACCAGCAGTCATTTGACCGTATTGAGTTACACCAAGTGCGTTAAACTTCTCCCAATCGTCTGGTTTTGAATAATTGGGAATCATCATTCCGTTGGTTACAACAACTCTCGGAGCTTCTGTGTGTGATGGAAATAACCCCATTGGATGTCCAGAATACATTACCAAGGTTTGTTCATTGGTCATTTCTGACAAGTATTTCATCGTTAAACGATATTGAATCCAATTTTGAAAAACAGCTCCATTTCCTCCGTATGTAATCAATTCATGCGGGTGTTGTGCTACTGCATAATCCAAATTGTTTTGAATCATCAACATGATGGCTTTGGCTTGTTCCGATTTACCAGGATATTCAGTGATAGGTCTTGCACACATCTGGTAATCTGGTCTAAATCGATGCATGTATATTCTACCAAAAGTATTCAGTTCGTCTAGAAATTCGGGTGCTAGTTCTCTATGAAATGTTTCTGGAAAATACCTCAATGCATTTTGGAGAGCCATCTTTTTTTCTTCCTTGGAAAGAATGTCTTTTCTTTTAGGCGCATGGTTAATATCTATAGCATACGTCTTCTTAGCTGGAAGTACTAACGGGATACCGATGCGGATGTCTTCTTGAAATTCTTGAATATTCATAAACAATTTGTTTGAATACAAAAATACAAGTAATAAAGTATTGAGAAGCATCAAAACTAAAAAAGATCCTTTTACAGGTGTCACATGTTAAACTATTGTCTTTTTATCTGATAACAGTTACGTGCCCTTCAAAATTATATTTCTTATCTGAATATTTTTCTAAAACCTGAATAACCCAGATATATGCTCCTTCTTGAACAATTTTTCCGTTATATGTTCCATCCCATCCCACTTCAATGTCTCTCGACTCCCAAATGATAGTTCCCCAACGATTATAAATTACAGCATGAAAACTGTAAATATCAATGCCATCCATATGAACTTTCCAAGTAGGGTTAATCTCGTTTCCATCGGGTGTAAATGCGTTTGGAGCATAGATTAAAATTTCAGGACTTACCTTTAAAGTTCGACTTAAAGAGTCAATACAACCGTGTGCAGAAGTTGCAATTAAAGTAACCTGATAATCCTCTTCAATTCCTTCAGGATATTTTGCTTTTGGATTTTGAGAACTAGCGCTTGATGGCGTAGCACCTTCCATGATCCACGAGTAAGTATCTCCGTGAACCGTTTGATTTAAAAACAATACATCCGTATTAAATACCGTGACAGGTATTGGACTCCAACTAAAATCAACAATAGGAATTGGGTTAGAGGTGATAAAATTTAACTTTGTAATTGAATCAATACAACCATCGGGAGAACTCACAATCATTTGAACGTGATACGAACCTGGATACATTGAATCTGTTAAAACAACGTTTGCGTTTCCATAGGTTTGTCCATCTGAAATAATCCATTCCATACTTGCAATACTTGCAGAATCGGTCAAATTTATCAATTCAAAAACGGCAGGTTCACAAAGTGAATTATCAACTACAGTGAAATCAGGAACTGGATTTGGATACACACTGACTTCACTTGTTAAAACCAAAGGAGTTGATTCACATTCATCTTCAATTGTCACCATGTAAACAGTTGTTGTCATTGGTTGAACAATGACTTTACTCGTATCTCCAACGTGATTTTCGAAAGTTGACCAAGTAAAAGTGTACGGTAAGCCCATTCCACCATCCCCAAACACAATCAAGGTGTCTAAATAATTTGGACAAACAGCTACGTTTTGAGTTAACACTCCTGAAATAGGGTTTCTTACAGTTACCAAAATTGAGTCTGGCAAAGAAGAACAACCTACATTATTCGTTGCATAAACGGTATAATAGGTATCAGCCAGGGGATTTCCGATTTGATTTGAACCTTGATTCGCAGTATGACTCCATGTATAGGTAAAAGAAGTTCCATTCCCACCTTGAGCCACAAGGCTAGCTGTTCCATTTTGACAAATCAATGTGTCATTTGACAACGACAAAATGACTATCGGTGGGTCTGTTAAAATGACGGTCGTGCACTTTTGACACCCCAAAGCATTTCGAGAACAAACAGTATAGTTTCCAGCAACTAAGCCGTTTTTAACAGGAGATGTTTGCCAAGTTAAACCATTGTCAAAACTAAAATCTGTTGCTAAGGGACTCGTAATAACAATGCTACCATCTGCACTCCCAACACAGGTAGGACTCACCATTGCAACCGTTTGATTTAATTCTGAAACAGTGACAATTACTGTATCTCTAACCGTCCCACAAATCGTATTGACTTCATTTAAAATAAATTGATATGTTCCAGGCTGATTAAAAGCCACATTGGGAGTTAAAGAAATTAAATTAGGCGTAAAAGTTGCCGTTGCAGGAGGTGTCATTCCAGGAGGAACAATTCTCGTCCAAGAACTCGTATTTGTTGGAGAACTTTTTATTCCCGCTAAAGTCAATGTTTGCCCTAAACAAATATTTTGATCTATTCCTGCATTTGGTGTTGGAGGTGGGACAACGGTTATCGTAAATGAAATTATATCTGAAAATGGTGGAATTGACGCAGAGCCAGCAGAAATTACTTCAACCTGATATGTAGTTGTAACAGTTGGGGTAACTGTTGTCGTACCTGCAGTTGTATTTGCTACTCCATTCGTTGTTAACCAATTAAATGTCGGGTTGATTAATCCAGGAGTTGCAATAGTCACGTTAGCAGATGAGCCCAAACATATTGTTTGATCTGGAGCAGAAGGATTACATGCAACCATCGCAGAACCAAAGAAATTTAAATTTACGTTTTGAGATGTACTGCTAAAATTTGACAAACAAAGTAAATAGGTTTCTCCTGCCGTTACGTTAAGCGGAGCTTCAAAATTAGAGGCATTTGCTCCAGGAGGAAGAGAACTAGCCATCCCCGTAAAAGAATTGCAATTTCCGTTCCAGTTACAAGAAACAGGAGGTTGTGTATTCCCAGTAATTGCTGCACAGGTCGAAATACCATTGTATGGCCACATAATCCAATCAAAACATCCAAATGCGGTTGAACCTTGGATAGACCATTCTAGTGTGCCTGATGTCACGATGGATATGGTGATAAAAGTAGAACTAGTTTCACCTGTTAATAAACATCCAGCATTACCTCCGTTGGGATTCGTGCTAGGATTGGATACAGAATTGGATGTAAAGTCAACGATGTTTGTTAATGGATTATTTGGTTGAATACCAAATGAAGGAGATGAGCACCCTGATACTGCACCGTTGCAATTATTAGGAGTGTTCTGAGCAATTGAAAAAAAGGGCGCAACTGCTACTAAAAATAAAGTATATAAATATCTTTTCATAAGATTAGTCGTTACAGTTTGTGAATGGATAAGAGTTAACTTGATCAACACCATGTAATCCAACTTGAAAGCAACTAGCCAAGGTGGAGAAAGACCCTAGCCATGAACTGAAATTAATTTCAGAAAATGCACTTAAATTCTTAGTTGTAAGGAAAATTCTTGTTGTTGGTAAATCCACTCTTACAACGTCCACATAAGGGTTTTCTTTTAAGATTGTGGTTAATTCTTGGGCTTCTTCAATCGTGTTGATATTTATGAGGCACTGTCCGAAAAATTGGGGGTAATTATTCGTTTGTCCATGACCTATATTGATAGCAAAAACAATCACTATAGTAAGGAGATGCTTTAATATCATAATTTCTTTGTTTTTAGGATAGACGAAGCTCTTATGATTTAGTTGGTTGATTATTAAAAGAATTTAAGTCTGGTGAAAAAATTAAAACCTGTTTTTTGAAGAGAAACACTAACAAAATTGTCAAAAAAAAAGCTGCATCGTATTGATACAGCCTTTTCAAAAAAAAAATAAAATTTTAGCGTTTTACTTCTATTTTAAATGTTTTATTCTGAGATCCTACTAAATTAATGAAGTAAATCCCATCGGTTAATTCAGCTACAGGGATGGTTTCTTCGTATTGCGATATTTTCAATGTCATAGCTAGCTTACCTGTAATGTCTAAAACATGTATCCATTGAAATGCAGAAGTTAATCCTTCCCCTTGAATGATCACCAATTCTGATGCAGGATTTGGATAAATTTTTATCAAATCCGTATCCAATGCTGTTGTGCTTAAACATTCTTCAACTGTAATGAAAATGCTATCTGTAGATTCACAACCATTCACGTCTGTCCCTAAAACAATGTATTCCGTTGAACTTGTTGGAGAAACATTTTTGGTTGCGCCTGCACTTAACCCTTGATTCCAAGAATATGTCTGAGCACCTGAAGCAGTTAAATTCACTGTTCCCCCTTCGCAAATGGTTAATTCGTTTGCTTGTAAGTCAACCGAAGGAAGGTCATTTACCACGACAGATAACGTATCGGAAGATATGCATCCTGATGCATTTTCTCCAACAACAATGTATTCTGTCGTCAATACAGGCGTAAGCTCATTACTTGGTGCAGAACCCAAAATTAAATTCCATGAATAAACATCTCCTCCGGATGCTGTCAAAGTAACGGTATCCCCAACACAAATTTCTAATTGAGAAGCTTGTAAAACAATATTTGGCAATTGAATTACTACGACTTCTAATGTGTCTGAATCTTTACAACCGTACACATCTGCTCCAGTAACAATATACTCTGTTGTAACCATAGGATTTACAGTGTGTTGATTTAAAGGGCTCAAGTTTTCATTCCAGGTAAAGAAAGTACCCGGAAAAGTACTTGTTGCATTTAAAACTGTTGAATTTCCTACGCAAAAAGAATTGTTACTAGTTGTTAAATCAACAACAATAGCATCCGTTTCTATCCCATTATCTGTGATTGTCCAATTGTGAAATACACCTAATAAATTTCTTGCATTTTGTGCTTTCATAGAATACTTTATGCCTACAGCGCCTAACGTAATGTTTGTTGGAACAACTGGCAAAGCTTTCCAAGCGATCAATGCATCGTCGTAGTGACAATAAGATAGCTCAGTAGCGCCTGAAAGCATATCCGTCATGTCGGTTACACTCGAAATATCCCAGTTATTAAGCGCTTGATTAAAATAACTTGCTCCAAAAAACATTTTATTCATACTAATTACATTCGAAACATCCCAGTCATTAACAGGCTTGTTAAATGAAATTGCACCGCTAAACATTTCGTACATATATAGCACAGAGGAGACGTCCCAATCCTCTAACGTTTCTTTAAATGAAATTGCATTTTTAAACATTTCATTTGTTCTCGTCACATTCGAAACGACCCAAGTATTGATTGGTTGATTAAATATGGGACTATTTAAAAACATTTGCGACATGTTTGTGACATTCGAAACATTCCAATCATCTAAAGGTTGGTTAAAAACTTCAGCACCATTAAACATACCATACATATTCGTAACAGCAAAAACATCCCAACTATTCAAAGGTTGATTGAAATGTTTGGTCAATGCAAACATCATTTTCATATTGGTTACATTCGAAACATTCCAATTGTCAATGGGTTGATTAAAATTTCGAGCTCCCGAAAACATGTTTTCCATGGTCGTCACATTGGAGACATCCCAATTATCAAGCGGTTTGTCGAATAAACTATCACTAGCAAACAAATCGCGCATGTCAGTTACATTCGAAACATCCCAACTGTTGATGGATTGATTAAAAAGTTTGCAACCAGCAAACATCCCTTCCATGCTCGTAACTAAAGATAAATCAGGACTGTCGGTTGCAGTTAAAATCATCTTTTCACATCCTTCAAACGCCCAAGACATATTTCCCCATTGGATATTTCCCCACTGAACCACTTTCGTTAAAAAATTTCTCTGGTCACCATACCTCATGTGAAAATGAGGAAAAACACCTGAAATTTTCACTTCGATGGTGTCTCCATTGGGAACATTTAAAATGACATAATCTCCAGTTTGATTATTTACAGATCCTGTAAAGCTAGGTGTCGATAAACTTTGCCAAGAGACGGTATAATTATAAGGCCCCGATGAAGCTTTTGTTTTAATGGTAATCAAAGTGTCCATTGGAGCTGACCAATGCGTAATGAATTCATTCTGGGAAAGCACGGACGTTGAGATTACAACGAAAACCAAGCTGATAATTTGTTTGTAGTAGTTTATCATATAATTAGATATATAAGTATGTTTATGTGACAAATATAAATAAAAAATGAAACGAAAAAATTATTCAAAAATTAAGTTATTAAAATAAAATTAATTTTAGGGATTAAACAACGTTCTTAGTTACGTAGTCTTCCACGAAAGTTTGATAAGATTCTCAAAAAATAACCAAACCCGTGTTTCAATAATTTAAAGAAAAAATGCTTGTCATTTCTAACAAGCATTTCATTCCGCTATTGCTGGTAATCACTTTATAAACTTAAAGTTTTTCCCAGGATAAATCGCTCCTTTTCCTAACTCTTCCTCAATTCGCAATAATTGATTGTATTTTGCCATTCGATCACTTCTTGAAGCAGAACCCGTTTTGATCTGTCCGCAATTCAGAGCAACTGCTAAATCAGCAATGGTATTGTCTTCTGTTTCCCCACTTCGGTGGCTCATCACAGAAGTATAACTATTTCTAGTCGCCATTTGAACAGCTTCAATGGTTTCGGTCAATGTTCCGATTTGATTTACTTTAACCAGAATGGAATTCGCTGTTTTTTCTTCAATTCCTCGCGCCAAACGTTTAGAATTTGTAACAAATAAATCATCTCCTACTAATTGAACTTTATTGCCCAAAGTTTCAGTTAATAATTTCCAACCGTCCCAATCGTCTTCATCTAAACCATCTTCAATAGAAACAATGGGATATTTTTCGCACCATTCTTTCCAAAACGCAACCATTTCCGCAGAAGTTCTTGACTCTCCAGTTGATTCAAATACGTACTTTCCATTTTTGTAAAACTCAGAAGAAGCTGCATCTAAAGCTATGAATACGTCTTTCCCGGGTTCAAATCCAGCTTTCGTAATTGCTTCTACCACCAATTGTATTGCTTCTTCATTCGAACCTAAATTGGGGGCAAAACCTCCTTCATCTCCCACGTTCGTTGACAAACCTCTTGTTTTTAAAACCTCCTTTAGATGATGAAAAATTTCAGTTCCCCAACGTAAACCTTCCGAAAAAGACGGTGCACCTAAAGGCATCACCATAAACTCCTGAATATCAATCAAATTGTCTGCATGTGAACCTCCGTTCAAAATATTCATCATCGGAACGGGCATCGTAACCGCACCTACACCTCCAATATATTGATAAAGAGGAAGTTTTACGCATGCGGCAGCTGCCCTCGCAACTGCCAATGAAACACCTAAAATGGCATTTGCCCCTAAATTGGATTTATTATCCGTTCCATCTAGCGCAATTAACAATGTATCGATTTCTTTTTGATTGAAAACAGACAATCCTTTGACTGCATTTGCAATGATTGTATTCACATTTTCAACAGCTTTCAATACTCCTTTACCAAGGTACACAGCATTGTCTTTATCTCTCAATTCAACAGCTTCGTGAACACCAGTCGATGCACCGGATGGAACAGCTGCCCTACCCGTAATGCCGCAAGAAGTCATTACATCCACTTCCACAGTTGGATTTCCTCTTGAATCCAAAACTTGTCTTCCAACAACTTTAACAATTGTACTCATTATGATTAACTTAAGGTTAAATAAACTAAACTTTAGCTTGTTTCATGTTCTCAATGAACTGATCAAATAAATAGCGTGAATCATGCGGTCCCGCAGCTGCTTCTGGATGATATTGAACTGAAAAAACTGGCTTTCCAATCACTTCAATCCCTGCAATGGTTGCATCATTTAAATGAACGTGTGTAACGTTGATTTTTGAATTATCCTCGATTCCATCTTTTGAAATAACGAACCCGTGATTTTGAGAAGTAATTTCTCCTTTTCCAGTTTTTAAATTCTTAATGGGGTGATTTAATCCACGATGACCATTAAACATTTTCTCTGTTTTCAAACCTTGACTTAACCCTAATAACTGGTGTCCTAGACAAATACCAAACATCACCAAGCCTTCTTCAACAATTTGCGAAACAACTTGTTTTTGGCTAATTAAAGCGCTGGGATCACCAGGTCCATTGGATATCATGTATCCATCAGGTGAGAACGATTTCATCTCATCCAGTGAAGTATTCATTGGAAAAACTCGCACATGACAGCCTCTTTCCACTAAGCAATGGATGATATTTCTTTTGACGCCTAAATCCAATAAGGCTACTTTGAATAATGGATTCTCTGGTTTCGCATCAAAAACTTCTTTTGTTGAAACTTTGGATGATAGTTCCAATCCTTCCATTGAAGGAACTTCTTTTAATTTTGATTTTAAAACCTCAATATCTAAAATATCTGAGGAAATAATCGCATTCATCGCACCCTTATTGCGAATGTGTCTTACCAAAGAACGGGTATCAATATCGGAGATACCAACACAGTTTCCGTCCACCATCGCATGATCGAGTGAAACATCAGCTGAAGTCCGAGAATAAATATCAGAATACTTTTTGGTGACCAAACCAGAAATCATGATTCCGTCAGATTCATTCTCCACATTTTTTACGCCGTAATTTCCGATGTGTGAAGTGGTCATGATCACAATTTGTCCAAAATAAGATGGGTCAGTAAACACTTCTTGGTAACCAGTCATTCCGGTATTGAAAGCAATTTCTCCTGTAGTAGTGCCAATTTTACCAACAGCAATACCGGGGTAAAAAGTTCCATCCTCAAGTAAAAGAATGGCTGGTTTTTTCTCTTCCATCAAAACTATTTTTTTTGCAAAGGTAGGACTTTCAAACTGAAAGAGCTTGAAATTAATTAACAAAATAAGAACAATTATGAACAGTTTAGGGAAATAAAAAAGGAGATCATGTCAACACGTCTCCTTTTCATATTTTGAATCTTGAAAAATTTATTTTTCTTCTTCTTCTTTACCTTCTTCTGCAGAAGCTTCAGTTTCATTCGCTTCTTCTGCTTTCGCTTCTGGAGTTTCTTCAACCGTTGTTTCTGTTTCCGTTTCAACAACAGTAGTTTCAGAAGCTGTAGCTTTAGCGCCACCTCTTCTTGAACGTCTGGTTGTAGATTTAGTAGAAGTTTCGTTTAACATCAATTCGTTAAAGTCAACCAATTCAATCATACACATTTCTGCATTATCACCTAGACGGAATCCAGTTCTGATAATGCGAGTATATCCTCCAGGACGATTTGCTACTTTTGGAGCAATGTCTCTGAATAACATAGAAACAGTTTCTTTGTTACCTAAATAACTAAAAACGGTTCTTCTTGAGTGAGTTGAATCTGTTTTAGATTTTGTTATAAGAGGCTCAACATACACTCTAAGAGCTTTCGCTTTTGCAACCGTAGTAGAAATGCGTTTATGCTCGATGAGAGAAGAGGCCATATTAGATAGCATTGCTTTTCTATGTGAAGCAGTTCTACCTAAGTGATTATTTTTTTTACCGTGTCTCATTATTGAAATACTTTATTCGATTTTTTACTCTTTATCCAGTTTGTACTTCGACACGTTCATTCCGAAGTTTAAACCTTTACTGTCTACCAAGTCCTCTAATTCAGTAAGTGATTTTTTACCGAAGTTGCGGAACTTCAAGAGATCATTTTTGTTGTAAGAAACTAAGTCACCCAAAGTTTCAACATCAGCTGCTTTTAAACAATTCAAAGCTCGAACTGAAAGATCCATATCGACCAATTTGGTTTTCAACAATTGACGCATGTGAAGAGAAGTTTCATCAAATTCTTCAGTTTCCGATTTCACTTCACTATCCAATGTAATTTTCTCATCGGAGAACAACATGAAGTGGTGAATTAAAATCTTAGCTGCTTCTTTCAATGCATCTTTAGGATGAATAGATCCGTCGGAAGTAATCTCCATAACCAATTTCTCATAATCCGTTTTTTGCTCTACACGGTAGTTTTCAACTGTATAGTTAACGTTTTTGATTGGTGTAAAAATGGAATCAATAAATATGGTACCGAAAGGAACATTACTTATTTTGTTTTCTTCAGCAGCAACGTAACCACGACCTTTGATAATCGTCATTTCCATTTCAAACTTAACTGAAGATTCCATGTTACAGATTACTAAATCTGGATTAAGAACTTGGAAAGCGGAAGTAAATTTACCTAAATCGCCAGCAGTTAATTGATTCTTACCAGAAACAGAAATAATCACTGTTTCATTATCTGTATTTTCAATTTGCTGTTTGAAGCGAACTTGTTTTAAATTTAAAACAATCTCAGTAATATCTTCAACTACACCTTTCAATGTTGTAAATTCGTGATCAGCACCCTCAATACGAATGGACGCAATTGCATAACCTTCTAAAGAAGATAACAAAATACGACGCAACGAGTTCCCTACGGTAATACCGTAACCAGGCTCAAGCGGGCGGAATTCAAATTGTCCCTTATGCTCATCAGACTGAATCATGATAACCTTATCGGGCTTTTGGAAGTCTAAAATAGCCATGTTAAATCTTTAAATTATTATTTAGAATACAATTCTACGATTAATTGTTCTTTGATATTTTCTGGAATCATTTCTCTGGAAGGAATTCCCAAAACTTTACCAGTCATATCAGATGGATTCCAATCCAACCAATCGTATTTCTTGTTATTTGAAATCAAAGATGAAGTGATTGCCTCTAAAGATTTAGATTTTTCACGAACACCTACAACATCACCAATTTTTAAAGTATAAGAAGGAATATTTACAACTTCACCATTTACAGTGATATGTTTGTGAGAAACCAATTGACGTGCACCTCTACGAGTAGGAGAAATTCCCATTCTGTAAACGACGTTATCTAATCGAGTTTCACATAATTGAAGTAAAACTTCACCGGTAATACCAGTGCTTCTTGAAGCTTTAACGAACATGTTTTCGAACTGACGCTCTAAAATACCGTACGTATATTTTGCTTTTTGCTTTTCAAGTAATTGAATCGCATATTCTGATTTTTTGCCACCTCTTCTTTTGGATGGACCGTGTTGACCTGGACCGTAAGCTCTTTTATCAAGAGATTTATCTGGACCAAAAATTGGTTCTAGGAAACGTCGAGCAATTTTCGACTTGGGACCTGTGTATCTTGCCATTTTATATTTATTAGTTAAAGAGAGCTATGAATTAAGGCTTTGTCCTTCGATAGCTTCCCAATGAATTTGGAACTCTTTGATTATTATACCCTTCTCTTTTTCGGTGGTCGACAACCGTTGTGTGGCATTGGAGTGATATCCACGATTTCAATCACTTCAATTCCAGCGTTATGCAAAGAACGAATTGCAGACTCACGTCCTCCTCCAGGTCCTTTTACAAATACTTTAACTTTACGTAATCCGAAGTCATGAGCTTCTTTCGCACAATCCTCAGCAGCAACTTGTGCAGCGTATGGAGTGTTCTTTTTAGAACCACGAAATCCCATTTTACCAGCCGATGACCAAGAAATTACTTGACCAGCGTTGTTTGTCAAAGAAATAATAACATTGTTGAAGGTAGCTTGAATATGCGCTTCACCCAATGCATCTACTTTGACATTTTTCTTCTTCTTTTGATTAGACTTTGCCATCTTATTTATTATTTACTAACTTTTTTCTTGTTCGCAACTGTTTTTCTTCTACCTTTTCTAGTACGAGCGTTGTTTTTCGTTCGTTGACCTCTTAAAGGCAATCCTGTTCTATGACGAATTCCTCTGTTGCAACCAATATCCATCAAACGCTTGATGTGAAGTTGAATTTCAGAACGCAATGAACCTTCTACTTTAATGTTGGTCACTGTTTCACGAATTGCATTCACTTGCTCATCCGTCCAATCTTGAACTTTGATGTTCTCGTCAATGTTATTCTCTTTTAAAATCGTAGAAGAAGTACTACGACCAATTCCGAAGATGTATGTTAAACCAATAACACCTCTTTTTTTCTTAGGTAAATCTATTCCTGCTATACGTGCCATAATTCTATACTATTATCCTTGTCTTTGTTTAAGTTTAGGATTCTTTTTATTAATCACGTAAACTCTACCTTTTCTTTTAACGATCTTGCAATCCGCAGAACGTTTTTTTACTGAAGCTCTAACTTTCATTTTCTTTTTATATTAAAAGGGTCTATTTATATCTAAAAGTGATTCGACCCTTTGATAAATCATAAGGAGACATTTCCACTTTCACTTTATCTCCTGGAAGGATCTTAATGTAAAACATTCTCATCTTTCCCGAAATATGCGCTGTAATGATGTGCCCATTTTCTAATTCAACTCGAAACATTGCATTAGATAAGGCCTCGATGATTACACCATCTTGTTCAATTGATGTTTGCTTAGCCATGTTTAAAATCCAGATAATTCATTCGAAACTCTACGACCTTTCACTTTGGTGCCATCCATCAAACCGTCCATGTGTCTGTTTAGCAAATATGTTTCGATTTGTTGAAGTGTGTCCAATACTACCGATACCATAATCAGTAAAGAGGTACCACCAAAAAACATTTCGAAACCAGAAGTAATACCTGCTGCGTGAGCAATTGCAGGAATAACTGCAATGATTGCTAAAAAGATAGAACCTGGAAGCGTGATTCTTGATACCAATGAATCAATGTATTCAGCCGTTTCTTCTCCTGGACGAATCCCTGGGATAAAACCACCATTTCTTTTCATATCGTCTGCCATTTTACGAGGGTTAATCATAATAGCAGTGTAGAAAAATGTGAACACGATAATCAAAAGTGCCAACAACACGTTATAAGGAACGCTGTACATGTTTGAGAAAGCAGTTTGCCACCAACTTCCAGCAGAATCAGCTGAGTTTGACATCAACATCATTGGAATTGTAACAATTGCTTGAGCAAAAATGATTGGCATTACACCACTTGCATTCACTTTAATGGGCAAGTAACTTCTAGCCGCTTGATCAGCCACACTCCTTGAACCTACCACTCGTTTAGCCGTATTCATGGGTATCTTTCGAACCCCTTGAACGATTAAAATAGTAGCAAGAACAATCAACATGAAAATTACAATTTCAATTACAATTTTAATTAAATTGCTTTTATTCATTGTAATCTCTGCCATAAATGCTCCTGGCAAACTTGCAAGAATCCCTACCGTAATTAACAACGAAATTCCGTTGCCAATTCCTCTATCCGTAATTCTTTCACCTAGCCAAACTGCAAACATAGCACCTGCAACCATTACGACTACAGATTGTATCCACCAGATTGAATCTGCATCTACCGGTAAGGCTCCTTTATTCCCAACCCATTGAGTTAGATAAGCAGGAGCTTGTAAGGCACAAATTGCAATCGTTAAAATACGCGTGTAGTTGTTGATTCGTTTTCTACCAGACTCACCTTCATTTTGCATTTTTTGTACAGCTGGAACAGCCATACCCATTAGTTGCATGATAATCGATGCACTAATGTATGGCATAATACCCAACGCCATGATAGAAGCGTTAGAGAATCCACCACCTGAAAATAGAGAAAGCAAAGAAGTCAACGCATTCGAATCTCCTTGAGCATTCGCCAGCTTTAAAGCTTCGTAATTTACTCCTGGAAGAATCACGAATGACCCGATGCGATAAACAAGAATTAGAGAAAGAGTCAAAATGATTCTCTTTCTCAATTCTTCTACTTTCCATATGTTTTTAATATTCTGTATAAACTTCTTCATTTGGAAAAAATGTTGGCAAAGTTAATTAGATTTCTGAACAATTACCACCTTTTGCTTCAATTCCTGCTTTTGCAGTGTCAGAAAATTTATGAGCGGTAACATTAATCTGTGATTTCAACTCACCACGTCCTAAAACTTTAACTAAATCATTACGTGAAATGATCCCATTATCACGTAAAACTTCAGGTGTAATTTCAGTGATGTTTTTTCTTTCAATTAAAGATTGAATAACATCAAGGTTAATTGCTTTGTATTCTACTCGGTTGATATTTTTGAAACCAAACTTAGGAACTCTTCTTTGAAGTGGCATCTGCCCACCTTCGAATCCTACTTTTTTACTATATCCCGATCTTGACTTTGCTCCTTTGTGCCCTCTTGTTGCAGTTCCACCGTGTCCTGATCCTTGACCACGAGCGATACGTTTTCCCTGCTTAACAGAACCTCTTGCTGGAGTTAAATTATTTAAGTTCATTTTAATTCGATTTAAAGATTCTACTCAACAACTTCCACTAAGTGTTGTACTTTTCTAACCATTCCAAGAATTTGAGGAGTTGCCTCTTTTTCTAAAGTCTGACCTAATTTTTTAAATCCAAGAGCTATAATGGTAGCTTTTTGATCTTCTGGGCGTTTAATAGCGCTTCTTACTTGCTTGATTTTAATTGTAGCCATTTCTGTAATATTAACCGTTAAACACTTTATCCAAACTAATACCACGTTGTTTGGCAACTGCAACAGCATCTCTCATACTAGAAAGTGCAATCATGGTTGCTTTAATAACGTTGTGTGGATTTGAAGAACCTTGAGATTTAGCCAAAACGTTGTGAATACCAGCGCTTTCTAGAACGGCTCTCATCGAACCTCCAGCAATAACTCCAGTACCAACACGAGCTGGTTTGAGTAGAATTTCAGCACCACCAAATCTTCCGATTTGAGAGTGAGGAATAGTTCCGTGAGCGATTGGAACTTTGATCAAATTCTTTTTTGCATCATCGATACCTTTAGTAATAGCTTCAGTTACTTCTTTTGCTTTACCAAGACCATGTCCAACGATACCATTTTCGTCACCTACTACGACGATTGCTGAGAAACTAAATGTACGACCACCTTTGGTTACTTTCGTTACACGATTCACAGAAACAAGCTTGTCTTTAAGCTCGATATCGGCAGGTTTTACTCTATTAATATTTTGTGCCATCTCGTTTTAAAATTTAAGTCCGCCTTCTCTTGCTGAGTCAGCTAATGATTTAACTCTACCGTGGTATAAATAACCGTTTCTATCAAAAACGACTTTTTCTATACCCGCTTTAACTGCTTTTTCAGCTACTTCTTTTCCTACAACAGCCGCTTGATCCACTTTGTTAAGTTTTTCAGTTGCTTTGTTGTTGAAAGAAGAAGACGAAGCTAAGGTAACACCATTTACGTCATCAATCAATTGTGCGTAAATCTGTTTATTACTACGGAAAACCGTCAAACGAGGCAATGTAGAAGTACCAGAAATTCTCTTTCTAATTCTTCTTTTAATTTTTGCTCTTCTTTTTAATTTGCTAAATGCCATGATAATTACGAATTATTTTTTACCTGCAGCTTTACCAGCTTTTCTTCTAATATCTTCACCTACGAATCGAATACCTTTACCTTTATACGGTTCTGGCTTACGAAGAGAACGAATTTTGGCAGCAACTTGACCAATCAACTGCTTGTCGAATGATTCTAAAGTTACAACTGGAGCTTTACCCTTTTGGGTGTCTGCAGATACCTTAATTTCTGAAGGCAATTCGAAAATTACTGGGTGAGAGAAACCTAATGACAACTCCAACTGTTGACCAGTTGCTGTTGCACGGTATCCTACACCGATTATTTCTAATGCTTTCTTGTACCCTTCTGATACACCAACGACCATGTTATTGATCAATGAACGGTATAAACCGTGTTTAGCTCTGTGAGCTGGTGCGTCTGATTCGCGGCTAAAAGTGATTACATTGTCCTCGATGTTCACAATAACACAAGAATCAATTTCTTGCGTTAAAGAACCTTTAGGACCCTTAACGGTAACCGTAGTTCCGTTTAATGTTACTTCTACTCCACTCGGGATCGTAACTGGGGATTTACCTATCCTTGACATTTTTAACTTTGGTTATAAATTAATATACGTAGCAGAGCACTTCTCCACCAACATTTTCTCTTCTAGCTTCTTTATCCGTGATAACACCTTTTGAAGTAGAAACGATTGCAATTCCAAGACCATTCAACACACGTGGCATTTCAGAAGCACTGCTATATTTTCTCAAACCAGGACGTGAAGCACGTTCTAATTTAGTGATAGCCGGTACTTTAGTCGACTGATTGTATTTTAGAGCGATTTTAATCACTCCTTGTTTTTCATCTTCCTCAAACTTGTAGTTTGTGATATAACCTTGATCAAAAAGGATTTCAGTCATGGCTCTTTTAACATTAGAACCAGGAATTTCAACCATTTTTAATTGTGCGCTACTCGCGTTACGAATTCGAGTTAAGAAATCTGCTATAGGATCTGTATTCATTGTATTTTCCTAATAAATTACCAACTTGATTTTTTAATACCTGGGATTTTCCCAGCAAGAGCCATTTCACGGAAAGTAACCCTAGAAAGTCCAAACTGACGCATGTACCCTCTTGGACGACCTGTTAAACCGCAACGGTTGTGTAAACGAACTTTTGATCCGTTTGCAGGCAACTTTTGCAAGGCCATCATCGCATCCCATTTTGCATCTTGTACAGCTTGATCTGTACTCGTAGATTTTAAAATAGCTGTAAGCTCTGCTCTTTTAGTAGCATCTTTTGCAACCATTTTTTCTCTTTTGCGCTCACGCGCTTTCATTGATTCCTTAGCCATCTTCTTATTTTTTTGTAAATGGAAAACCAAAAGCGGACAACAAAGCTAATCCTTCTTCGTCGCTTTCTGCTGTTGTAACAAAAGTGATGTCCATTCCCATGATACGGCTTACTTTATCGATATCAATTTCTGGGAAGATGATGTGTTCTTTAATTCCCAAGTTGAAGTTACCTCTTCCATCAAATCCTTTTGGACTGACACCTCTAAAGTCTCTTGTTCTTGGTAAAGATACAGCAATCAAACGATCTAAAAAATCGTACATTTTTTCACCTCTCAAGGTTACTTTCGTGCCAATTGGCATGCCTTTACGAAGTTTAAAGTTAGAAACGTCTTTCTTAGAAAGCGTAGCAACTGCTTTTTGACCCGTAATTTTGGTCACATCAGCAACGGCATTGTCCACTAA
Organism: uncultured Chryseobacterium sp.; assembly: GCA_964488745.1. Taxonomy (GTDB): domain Bacteria; phylum Bacteroidota; class Bacteroidia; order Flavobacteriales_D; family Crocinitomicaceae; genus JAQVCM01. Next base: position 20,459 of record CAZAVP010000037.1, read on the forward strand.
CTTTTTATCAGCAACTGCGTCTCCAATACCTTGGCTCAACACAATTTTCTCTAATTTTGGTACACGCATAATCGTTTTGTACCCAAATTGTTCTGTAAGTGCTGGAATAACTTCCGACACATACATTTCTTTTAGTCTTGGCGTATATTTCATTATTTAATATCCTCTCCGGACTTTTTAGAGTAACGTACTAGTTTACCAGCGTCGTTCAATTTTCTTCCTACACGAGATGCAGTACCATTGTGAACAACCATCAGATTAGAAATGTGGATTCCACTTTCCATTTCGACAATACCACCTTGTGGATTAGAAGCGCTTGGTTTCATGTGTTTTTTGATCATATTTTGACCTTCAACAACCGCACGATCTTTCTTTTTGTCTATTACAAGAATTTTTCCCTCTTGTCCTCGAGAATTTCCGCTAAGTATCTTAACGGTATCTCCAACTTTAATGTGTAATTTCTTTTGCATGACTTACAATTTTTAAAGTACTTCAGGAGCAAGAGAAACAATCTTCATATAATTGTTCTCACGAAGCTCACGAGCAACCGGCCCAAAGATTCTTGTTCCTCTCATCTCACCTGCAGTGTTTAGAATAACCACTGCATTGTCATCAAATCGGATGTATGAACCGTCAGCACGACGTACTTCTTTTTTTGTTCTTACTACCACAGCCTTGGCTACCTGACCTTTCTTAACGGCACCAGAGGGCATTGCGCTCTTTACAGCAACGACGATTTTATCTCCAACAGAAGCGTAACGACGTTTTGTTCCACCTAATACGCGGATACATAACACCGTTTTCGCGCCAGAGTTATCGGCTACTGAAAGTCTTGATTCTTGTTGTATCATTTTATTTAATGATTATTTAGCTCTTTCTACAATTTCTACTAATCTCCAATTCTTGCTTTTAGACAAGGGTCTTGTTTCCATAATGAGTACTGTATCGCCTTCGTTACAGTCATTCTTCTCATCATGGGCTACAAATTTAGTAGTTTTTTTGACGAATTTACCATATTTAGGATGTTTTACTTTTCTTTCTACAGAAACAACGATGGATTTCTCCATTTTATCGCTGGTAACAACACCCACTCTTTCTTTTCTTAAATTACGCTTTTCCATACGAAGCTAATTGAAATTATGCAGTCTGTGCCTGCGTTACACGTTTTCCTAACTCGGTTTTCATTCGCGCAATAGACTTTCTAATTGCACGAATTTGCATCGGATTTTCCATCGGAGTAACACTGTGAGAAATTTTCATTTTTAACAATTGTTCTTCCGAAGAAGTGATGCGATTTTTCAAGTCTTCTAATGAAAGCTTGTTGATTTCTTCTTGTTTCATCTTTTTAACTATTTACCTGGTATAACATAGTCATTGCGAACAATGAATTTACATTTAACAGGAAGTTTTTGTGCCGCCAAACGCAATGCTTCTTTTGCTGTTTCGTAAGAAACACCATCCGCTTCAAACATAATGCGACCCGGTTTAACTACTGCAACCCAGTGACTTGGAGCTCCTTTCCCCTTACCCATCCTTACCTCTGCAGGCTTAGATGTTACTGGTTTATCTGGAAAGATTCTAATCCAAACCTGACCTTCACGTTTCATGTATCGAGTAACGGCGATACGAGACGCTTCAATCTGGCGAGAAGTAATCCAAGCTGGTTCTAGGGTCTTAAGACCAAAAGATCCGAAAGCGATGGTGCTACCTCTTTCGGCCTCACCTCTATTTCTTCCCTTCTGTACCCTTCTGAATTTAGTTCTTTTTGGTTGTAACATTTTTCGAAAATTTTAATGTATCAATTACTTCTTTTTTCTTTTTGCGCCTGCATGTGCACCTGGCTTACGATTTCCTGCTGGAGCACCTTGTCCTTTTCCAGAACTAGCTGACATTCCGATGTTCGGAGATAAATCTCTTTTACCGAAAACTTCTCCTTTACAGATCCATACCTTGATACCGATACGACCGTAAGTTGTGTGTGCTTCGCTCAATGCGTAATCGATGTCTGCTCTGAACGTATGTAACGGAGTACGTCCATCTTTATACATCTCATTACGTGCCATTTCAGCACCATTAAGACGACCAGAAATCTTCACTTTGATTCCTTCAGCACCCATTCTCATCGTAGAACCAATTGACATTTTGATTGCACGGCGAAAAGAAATACGAGCTTCAATTTGACGAGCGATTCCATCAGCCACTAAACGAGCATCCAATTCTGGACGTTTGATCTCGAAAATGTTGATTTGAATCTCTTTTTTCGTCAATTTTTTTAATTCTTCTTTTAGTTTATCAACCTCTTGACCACCTTTTCCGATAATCACACCCGGACGAGCCGTGTTGATTGTTACCGTAACAAGTTTAAGCGTTCTCTCGATAATAATCTTAGAGATACTTGCTCTGGATAAACGAGCAGAAAGATACTTACGGATTTTGTCGTCTTCAACGATTTTATCCCTGTAATCATTTCCTCCGTACCAGTTAGAGTCCCATCCGTGAATGAAGCCCAGTCTATTTCCTATTGGATTCGTTTTTTGTCCCATGTTTACTTATTTAGTACCGTCAACAATGATGGTTACGTGGTTCGATCTTTTTCTAACTCTGTGTGCTCTACCTTGAGGTGCTGTTTGAATACGTTTCATCATTGCCGCACTATCCACTTGGATAGATTTAACAACTAATTTTTCGTCTTCAATACTTTTACCTTCGTTTTTAAGTTCCCAGTTAGCAATTGCTGAACGCAAAAGCTTTTCTAAACTTTTTGAAGCAAACTTTGAATTGTGTTGCAATATATTTAAAGCTTTGTTGACGTCAACTCCGCGAACAAGATCAGCAACTAATCTCATTTTTCTTGGAGCAATCGGAGATGCTTTCAAACTTGCTACTGCAACTTGACTTTTCTCCTCTTTTAACCTCTCAGCTCTTACTCTTTTTCTAGCGCCCATGTCACTATAAATTTTAAAAACTATCTTTTCTTATTTTTTTTATCAGAACCGTGACCACGGAAGTTACGCGTTGGAGAAAATTCACCCAATTTGTGACCTACCATGTTTTCAGTTGCGAAAACAGGAATAAACTTATTCCCATTGTGAACAGCGATTGTCAATCCTACCATATCTGGAGTGATTGTTGACGCACGTGACCAAGTTTTGATCACTGCTTTGCTGTTTGAAGCTTGAGCTTCGTCCACACGCTTACTTAGCTTATAATGGATAAACGGCGGTTTTTTTAACGATCTACTCATACCTTATTTTTTCTTTTTATCAATGATATACTTATCAGAATACTTGGTTTTAGAACGTGTTTTGTATCCTTTAGAAGGAACACCATTACGTGATCTTGGATGACCACCAGCGCTTTTTCCTTCACCACCACCCATTGGGTGATCCACAGGATTCATTACAACACCACGAACTCTTGAGCGACGTCCCAACCATCTTGTACGTCCAGCTTTACCAGATACGTTCAAACTGTGTTGAGAGTTTGAAACCGAACCGATAGTAGCTAAACAAGTAACCAAAATCATGCGTGTTTCGCCTGAAGGTAATTTAATGATCGCATATCGACCATCACGGGCATTTAACTGTGCGTAAGTACCAGCTCCACGAGCAATAGCACCTCCTTTCCCTGGTTTCAACTCAATGTTATGAATTACAGTTCCCAAAGGAATGTCACTCAAATACATTGCGTGTCCAACATTTGGTAACGCGTTTTTACCAGAAACAACCACATCTCCAACGTTCAATCCTTCAGGAGCAATGATGTATCTTTTCTCACCATCAGCGTACCACAATAAAGCGATACGTGCTGTGCGATTAGGATCATACTCAATCGTTTTGACCGTTGCAGGTACATCCTGCTTGTCTCTCTTGAAATCAATGATACGGTATTTTTGCTTATGCCCTCCACCAATGTAGCGCATAGTCATTCTACCATCATTATTTCGTCCACCAGATTTACTGATACCTTCAGTCAAACTCTTTTCAGGTTTGCTTGCAGTTATCTCTTTGTAATCACTGATGATTTTGTGTCTTTGCCCTGGAGTTGTAGGCTTGAATTTTTTAAGACTCATTCTTTTTTAATTAAATGTTATTAAACAAATCAATCGTTTCTCCATCTGCAACCGTAACAATTGCCTTTTTCCAAGGGTTGTTTGGTTGCACAACGATACCTCTGTTTGTTTGTTTTACAGAGGATTTACCACCGCCATATCTCATTGTGTGAACTTTCGTGATCGAAACTCCATACATTTTCTCGACAGCTTTTTTTATTTCAATCTTATTGGCACTTCTTGCTACTTCGAAAGTGAAACGGTTACGAGTTTCACTCGCCGCAGTTGCTTTCTCTGTAATTAAAGGCTTTCTGATAATCATATTCATAACTACTAGTTTAGAATCTTTTCAATTACTTCTATTGAACTTTCAGCTAAAACAACTTTCTTAGCGTTCAATACATCATATGTGTTTACGGAATCAGCCGTTACTACCTTTACACGCTTCAAGTTTCTAGAAGATAAGTACACATTATCATTCGCAGAACCTAAAATCAATAAAACTTTGTCATTTGATAACTCCAGTGAAGACAAAAGATTAATGAATTCTTGTGTTTTGATATTTTCAAATTTAGGATCTTGTAAAACTAAGATTGAATCCGTTTTTGCTTTGTATGCAAATGCTGATTTACGCGCTAAACGTTTTAGTTTGATGTTCAATTTGAAATGGTAATTACGTGGACGTGGGCCGAAAATACGACCACCACCTACGATTGTACCAGATTTGATACTACCTGCACGTGCTCCACCTGTTCCTTTTTGCTTTTTAATTTTTCTAGTTGAACCAGCAATTTCAGCTCTTTCTTTCGTCTTGTGTGTTCCTTGACGACGATTTGCTAAATGCTGCTTAACATCTAAATAAATTGCATGATCGTTTGGTTCAATACCAAAGATTGCATCCGAAAGAGTTACTTTTTTAGAAGTAGCTTTTCCTGCTTGGTCAAATACTTTAACTTCCATTTTATTTCTCAATTATTACGGTTGAACCTTTGGCTCCAGGAATGGATCCTTTTACCACGATTAAATTTTTGTCTTTCAAAACTTTTAGAACTTCCAAGTTCTCAATCATCACGCGCTTGTTTCCCATTTGACCAGCCATACGCATTCCTTTGAATACACGTGCTGGATAAGAAGCGGCACCGATTGAACCAGGAGCACGAAGACGGTTATGTTGACCGTGAGTAGCTTGACCTACACCACCAAAACCATGTCTTTTTACTACCCCTTGGAAACCTTTTCCTTTTGAAGTACCTACTACGTCAACGAATTCACCTTCTTCGAAGATATCAACATTAACTACGTCTCCTAAGCTTAGTCCTTCGAAATCTTTAAACTCAACCACACTTGATTTAGGTGTTGTGTTTGCTTTTTTGAAGTGACCTTTCAATGCGTTTGGTGTGTTGTTTTCTTTACGCTCACCGAAACCTAATTGAACTGCTTCGTACCCGTCTCTGTCTTGCGTCTTTAACTGAGTTACGACACAAGGACCAGCTTCTATCACTGTGCATGGCGTTGCCTTACCCTCGGCACTGTAGATGCTAGTCATTCCGACTTTCCTACCAATAATTCCTGGCATACTTTATTTATTATTAATTAAACTTTAATTTCAACGTCAACTCCACTAGGAAGTTCTAAACGCATTAGTGCATCAACTGTTTTTGAAGATGAACTGTAGATATCTAATAATCGCTTATAAGAACACAATTCAAATTGCTCACGCGCTTTTTTGTTAACGTGTGGTGATTTCAATACAGTATAAATTCTTTTGTGAGTTGGTAAGGGAATTGGTCCACTTACGACAGCACCGGTAGCTTTCACCGTTTTCACTATTTTCTCAGCCGATTTGTCCACCAAGTTGTGGTCGTATGACTTCAATTTAATTCTTATTTTTTGGCTCATTTCCTAAACTTATTAAGCGTTTACTTTACCGTTAACTTTTGCTACAACTGCAGCAGCAACATTGGATGGTGCTTCAGCGAAATGTGAAAATTCCATCGTAGAACTTGCACGACCTGAAGACAATGTACGCAACTGAGTTACATACCCAAACATTTCAGACAAAGGAACATCCGCTTTAACCACTTTTGATCCTGCTCTGTCATCCATTCCTCTCATCATACCACGACGACGGTTTAAGTCACCTACGATATCACCCATGTTTTCTTCTGGAGTTAAAACTTCCAATTTCATGATAGGTTCTAAAAGTACTGGGTTACATTTCTTCAATGCTTCACGGTAAGCCATTTTAGCAGCAACTTCGAAAGATAAAGAATCTGAATCGACTGCGTGGAAAGAACCATCTAACAATTCAACTTTGTATGCGTCCATTGGATAACCTGCCAATACACCATTTTTCATTGAATCTTTAAACCCTTTTTCAACTGAAGGAATAAATTCTCTTGGAATGTTACCACCTTTAATTGAGTTAATGAATTCAAGTCCAGTTTTCGCAGGATCCTCTTGCGGAGAAATTTTAACCAAAATATCGGCAAATTTACCTCGACCACCTGATTGTTTCTTGTAAACTTCTCTATGCTCAACACCTGAATTGATTGCTTCACGGTAAGATACCTGAGGCGCACCTTGGTTAACCTCCACTTTAAATTCTCTTTTTAAACGATCAACAATAATCTCTAAGTGAAGCTCTCCCATTCCTTCGATGATTGTTTGACCAGTTTCGTGATCAGATTTCACTTTGAAAGTAGGATCTTCCTCAGATAATTTATTTAAACCAATAGACAATCTGTCTGTGTCCGCTTGTGTTTTAGGCTCAATTGCCAATCCAATAACTGGATCTGGGAAGTCCATGGATTCCAATACAATTGGAAAACCTTCTGCACAAAGTGTATCACCTGTACGAATGTCTTTAAATCCAACAACCGCAGCAATATCTCCAGCCAACAACTCATCAATTTGATTTTGTTTGTTTGCATGCATTTGGAAAATACGAGAGATACGCTCTTTGTTACCAGAACGCGTATTATGAACGTAAGAGCCAGCTGGAAGTTTTCCAGAATAAGCACGTACGAAGCACAAACGACCTACGAAGGGATCTGTAGCAATTTTAAATGCTAAACCAGCGAAGGGTGCATCAACAGATGGGAAACGCTCAGCAGGCTCGTCCGTTCTTGGATCAACACCTTCAATCGCTCCAGTGTCCAACGGTGATGGCAAAATAGCCATTACGTAATCCAATAACGCTTGAACTCCTTTGTTTTTGAAAGAAGAACCACACAACATAGGAACAATTTTCCCTGAAATGGTAGCAGCACGTAATGCAACTAAAATTTCATCTTCTGTGATAGAAGTTGGGTCCTCGAAATATTTCTCCATCAAGGTTTCCGTCTCGTCGAACTCAGCAACTGCTTCCAACAACTTCTCTCTGTATTCATTACATTCCTCAAGCATGTCTTCTGGAATTGGAACTTCAGTAAAGGTTAAACCTTTGTCTTTTTCATTCCAAACAATTGCTTTCCATGCTACTAAATCAACTACTCCTTCGAAAGCATCTTCAGCACCGATTGGCAATTGAAGAGCAATTGCAGTACTTCCCAGCATGTCTTTTACTTGTCTGCAAACATTCAAAAAGTCTGCTCCAGAACGGTCCATTTTATTAACAAAACCTAATCTTGGAACATTGTAATTGTTTGCAAGTCTCCAGTTTGTTTCTGATTGTGGTTCAACACCATCAACAGCAGAAAACAAGAACACCAAACCGTCTAATACACGTAAAGAACGATTCACCTCAACTGTAAAGTCAACGTGTCCTGGAGTATCAATGATATTCACATGGTATTTATCGTTTCTATAGTTCCAACCAACAGTTACAGCAGCAGAAGTAATGGTAATACCTCTTTCTTGCTCTTGC
>CAZAVP010000038.1:0-17791 GCA_964488745.1 uncultured Chryseobacterium sp.
GGCAGAATCATTGAAGATGATTAACGTGGTTCCAAATCCGTATTATGCTTTCTCTTCATACGAAACTTCTAGATTAGATGCTCGAGTAAAGATTACAAATTTACCTGATGTTTGTACTGTGAAAATCTACAACGTGAGCGGTAAACTAATCCGTACCTTCAAAAAAGACAATCCAATTACCTCAATTGATTGGGATATGAAAAACAACAAAGGCATTCCAATTGCTTCAGGTGTTTACTTGATTCATGTGGATGTTGAAGGTGTTGGAGAGACAATAGTTAAGTTCTTTGGCGGTGTTCGTCAACCAGACCTTGAAGGTATTTAAGCGATAATTCATTTCAATAGTTAATAGAATGAGAAATTTTAAAAACATATTAAGAAATACAGCATTCATTGGAGCAGCAGTTTTATCCTGCTCCAGTGTTTTCGCTGGAAACGAAGACCGAGTTGGTTCTGCTGGAGCGACTCAATTGCTGGTGAATCCATGGGCAAGAAGTACGGGGAGTGCGGATGCTGGGATAGCGAATGTAAACGGTCTAGAAGCTACTTTTACCAACATCGCTGGATTGGCTTATACCGATAAAACTCAAATTAAGTTCAATTATACCAATTGGTTAGGAAATACAGGCATTCGATTCATGTCTGCGGGTCTTGCTCAAAGAATTTCAGAAACGAGTGTAATTGCTGTAAGTATTCAATCCATGAATTTTGGAGAAATTGACATTACCACAGTAGAACTCCCCGAAGGGGGTGTCGGTGTTTTTTCGCCACGTGTGAATGTGTTCAATGTAGGATATGCGAAAAAGTTTACCAACTCCATTTCTGGGGGGATTAACTTTAAAGTGATTTCTGAAAGTATTTCGAACTTAAAAGCGAATGGCGTAGCAATTGATGCTGGTATTCGGTATGTAACTGGAGAACAAGAGCAATTGAAGTTTGGGATTGCATTGAAAAATGTAGGTCCAACAATGCGTTATAAAGGAGATGGTTTGGCTACTCAAATCAATTATGTTTCTACTGGCGGGAAAGCTACCTTGGAACAACGTTCTCAGGCATTTGAAATGCCTTCTTTGTTGAGTATTGGTGGTTCATACGACTTCATTTTCAATGAAAATAACAAATTAGCTGTGATGCTTGGATTTACGGCAAATTCTTTCGGACACGATCAATACCGTTTAGGTCTGGATTATGGGATGACAACTGATAAAGCTGCATTTAACTTGCGAGCTGGTTATATCTATGAAAAGAATATTTTCAGCGTTGAAAATAGAACCAATGCTTTAACTGGTTTTACAGCTGGTTTCTCTGTGGACGCTTTAGTAGGTAAGAACAAATCAGCACTTGGCTTGGAATACGCGATGCGTTTAGCTGGTCCTTTTGGTTTAATTCATACAATTGGAGCTACGATTAGCTTGAAATAAATAGATTTTTTAATACATTATAATTACAAGAGGGTCTCCAAAAGGCTCTCTTGTTTTTTGTTATACACGCAAAAGAAAATGACAAAAATAACATATTACACAGAAGAAGGTTTACGGAAATTAAGGGAAGAATTGCATGACATGAAAACCGTGCAAAGACCTGCGATTTCTGATCAAATTGCCGAAGCAAGAGATAAAGGAGATCTTTCTGAAAATGCAGAATATGATGCTGCAAAAGAAGCTCAAGGTCTTTTAGAAATGAAAATATCAAAATTGGAAGCTGTTTTAAGCAATGCTCGTTTGATTGATGAGTCAGCGATGGATAGTTCTAAAGTTTTCATCCTTTCAACTGTTCGCATTAAAAATGTTCAGAACAAAATGGAAATGGAATATACTTTGGTTGCTGAAAATGAAGCAGATTTGAAATTGAAAAAGATTTCTGTCGATTCTCCTATCGGAAAAGGATTGCTGGGGAAATCAGTAGGTGAGGTCGCTGAAATTGAAACACCAGCAGGAATTATGAATTTTGAAATCCTTGAAATCTCTCGATAATGGCAAGCATATTTACTAAAATCATTTCAGGAGAAATAGCTTGTTATAAGGTCGCAGAAAACGATGATTTTTTAGCTTTTTTGGATATTTTCCCCTTAAGAAAAGGGCATGTTTTGGTAATACCTAAAAAAGAAACAGACTATATTTTTGACATGGAGGATTCGGAATTAGCCGACTTCATGCTTTTTGCTAAAGTAGTTTCTAAAAAAATCAAAACTGCTTTTCCTTGTACGAAAGTGGGTATGACCGTAATTGGTTTAGAAGTTCCACACGCTCACATTCACCTGATTCCAATCAATGGAATTGCGGATATGAATTTTGAGCAAGAAAAGTTGAAGCTGAGTGAACAAGAATTAAAAGCTATCGCTTCTGCAATCGTTAATGCATAAGATAGAACTTATAAAACGTTATTTCTAGACTTGTTTTAATTACATCGTTTTTTTACTATTTTCTTCCTTATTTTTGTACCTATTTCTTTTCTTTCACAATGAATGTTTCCAAGTTTTATTCGCTATTTGCACTTTTTGTTGTTACTTCATGTAATTTGTTTTCTCCTGAAGAAAAGTTTGAAATTCACCCCGTAATCAGCGCAGCAACGAACGTAGATACACATAGTTATTCCAATGTTTCAAAAATAAACACCGTTCATCTTTCGTTGGAATTGGATGTTAATTTTGGAAATAAATCCATTTACGGTGTTGCTCGACATGAAATGCATAACACGGGAGTTGATACAGCAATTTTTGACATCAAAGGACTGGAAATTCAAAAAGTGACGTTGGGAAACAAAGGGTTTGAAATTAACACCGATTTTATCATCGGAAAAGAAGATTCTATTTTAGGAGCTCCATTAAGTGTTAAAATTCAGGATACTACCAAGCGAATCAATATTTATTATAAAACAACAGCACTTTCAGATGCAATTGATTGGTTGGATCCCAACATGACACAAGGGAAGAAACATCCCTTTCTCTATACACAAGGAGAAGCAATTTTAACTAGAACATGGATTCCTACTCAAGATACCCCTTCTAACCGAGTGACGTATTCTGCGGATGTCTCTGTACCGAAAGAATTGTTGCCGTTGATGAGTGCCGAAAATCCTATTATTAAAAACGACTCCGGTATTTATCATTTTGAAATGAAACAAGCGATTCCTGTTTATTTAATTGCTTTAACAGTGGGCAATTTGGAGTATCGAAAACTAGGATCAAATTGTGGTGTTTATGCAGAACCAGAATTGGTTCGTCAGGCAGCGTGGGAATTCAATGATTTAAAAAAGATGATTCATGCTGCTGAAAGCATTTATGGTAAATACCAATGGGGACAATACGACGTTGTCATGCTTCCGTATTCATTTCCTTTTGGAGGAATGGAAAATCCTCGTTTGACTTTTGCAAATCCAACCTTAATCGCTGGAGATAGAAGCTTGATATCCGTAATTGCACACGAATTAGCTCATTCTTGGTCTGGTAATTTGGTTACCAATGCTTCCTGGGATGATTTCTGGCTCAATGAAGGATTTACCGTTTATTTTGAACACCGAATCATGGAGAAAATTTACGGGAAAGATGTATCGGATATGCTCGCCATCATTGAGTTTCAAGAATTGGAAGCTGAAATCAAAGAAATGAATGAAGGGGATTATCCAAACGATTCTTTTCTTAAAATTGATTTGTCGGGAAGAAATCCAGACGATGGGATGACGACAATTCCTTATGTTAAAGGTGCTTTTTTTCTGAAAACATTGGAAGAATTGGTTGGTAGAGAAAAATTTGATGTATTCCTAAAATCTTATTTCAAAGAATTTCAATTTCAGACTGTGAATACCGAGCAATTTATTCAGTTTTTGAATGCGAAGTTGTTGAAGCCCAATAAGTTAAAGTTCAATACCCATGAATGGATTTATGAAAAGGGAATTCCTGAAAATTGCATCCGCATAGAGTCTAAACGCTTAGAAGCTGCGGAGAAAATGGCGAATGATTTCGTTGCTGGGAAAAACATTTTCAGGATTAAAAAGAAAAATAAATTTGTACCACTGAAAAGAGAAGACTTGACAACCCAAGAGTGGATGGCTTTTGTAAGAGCATTGCCGAGGAATCTCCCCAATGAAAAGATGAAACAAATTGACCAGCATTTAGATTTTAAAAACTGGAGTAATTCCGAGGTAGCAACAGAATGGTACCTTTTAGGAATTGAAAGCGGTTACAAAGCGATTCAAGTACCCTTAGATCGTTTCTTGAATAAGGTTGGCAGACGGAAATACCTCTTGCCTTTATACAAGAGTTTGGCGAAAGAACCTGAGAATTTGCTTTGGGCACAGGAAGTTTATCTGCGTGCAAGACCAAATTATCATGCCATTTCTAAAAGTACAGTGGATGAAATCCTAGATTATCAATCAATTGTCAAACAATAGGTCTTCCTTAAACAAGTCCACTTACACTTCTGTATTTTATTTAGTAACTTTGTGGGAATCCATTTAGTCAATCGTATTTGAGATGAAACAGTTTGAAATCCCTGAGTATTATCGATCTCCCATCATCAGCAAGGTTAAAAACATGCGGAAATTACAAGATCCACGGAAAAAAGATTTTTCTCCAACCCTGCTTGATTTTGGAAAAGTTTCCTTCCTCATCGCGCGGCATTTTGGATTTTGTTACGGTGTTGAAAATGCAATTGAAATTTCATACAAAGCAATTCACGAAAACCCAGACAAGAAAATCTATCTGTTGAGTCAGATGATTCACAACCCGGATGTGAATGAAGATTTACTGAACAACGGAGTTGAATTTATTCAAGACACTTCTGGAAATCAAATTATTCCTTGGGAAGCTTTGAAAAAAGATGACATTGTGATTATTCCAGCTTTTGGTACCACGGTTGAGATTCAAACCAAACTGGAGGAATTGGGTGTCAACGTACACGGGTATAATACCACTTGTCCATTCGTGGAAAAAGTATGGAACCGCTCCGATAAACTCGGATTAGACGAGCATACGATTATCATTCATGGAAAAGCAACGCACGAAGAAACCAGGGCGACGTTTTCTCACAGTGCTCAAAATGCACCGGCAATCGTGGTTCGTGATATGGAAGAAACGAATTTTCTTTGCGACTATCTTTTAGGAAAAAGATCAACTTCGGAGTTATTGACTTATTTTGAGGGTAAATTCACTCCTAATTTCAATCCTGAGATTCATTTGGATAAAATTGGCGTGGTGAACCAAACCACGATGTTGGCGACCGAAACTGAAGAAATAACCAATGCTTTGCGTGCCGCCATGATTGAAAAATTTGGCGAAGCAGATGTGAAAAAACACATTGCGGATACAAGAGATACTTTGTGTTATGCAACCAATGACAATCAATCTTCCACTTATGGATTGATGGAAAACGATGCTGATTTGGCAATTGTTGTGGGAGGTCATAACAGTTCCAACACAACCCATTTAGTGGAAATTTTGGAAGAAAAATTTAAGACATACTTCATTACCAACGCAGATTATATTCTTAACGAAAAACAAATTAGTTCTTTTGATATTCACCAGAAAAAAGAAATTATTTATTCTGATTTTTTACCCTTGGAAAAAGACAAGCTGAAGATTGTCATTACTTCAGGAGCGTCTTGCCCAGATTCCATTGTGGATCAAGTAATTCAAAAGATTCTGGCATTGTTACATGTTGAAACGAGCATTGATGAAGTTTTTAAAAATGAATTTGAACGTTATAATCAACAATCGAATTAATGTCAAAAAAAGATCCGATAGAAGTTTTACATGAAGACAATCATGTAATAGTTGTTAATAAACGTTCTTCAGACATTGTGCAAGGTGACAAAACTGGGGACGTTACCATGCCAGATTTGATCAAAGAATTTCTAAGGGTGAAATACAACAAGCCAGGCAATGTATTTTGCGGTGTGGTTCATCGATTGGATAGGCCAACCAGCGGAGCAGTGGTCTTTGCCAAAACCAGCAAGGCTTTATCGCGATTGAATGAACAGTTTAGAGAGAAAGATACGCAAAAAGTTTACTGGGCAATTGTCGAAAAAGAACCCAAATTCAAATCGGGTAGTTTGACGAATTTTCTTTTGAAAAACGAAAAGCAGAATAAATCTTATGTTCATGACAAAGAGGTTTCGGGTTCCAAAAAAGCAACTTTAAATTATAGACAACTAGCAGCTTCCGATCGATATTTTTTGTTGGAAATTGAATTAGAAACTGGAAGGCATCATCAAATTAGAGCGCAGTTGGCAAACATGGGTTGTATCATCAAGGGCGATTTGAAATACGGTGCTAAAAGATCGAACCCTGACGGATCCATTCACCTTCACGCGAGAAAATTAGAGTTTATTCACCCAACGACCAAAGAAGTTATTAAAGTAGTTGCTCCGGTTCCGAATAATTCACTTTGGAAATGGTTTGAGGAAAAAGTTTAACATAGCGCTAGACAATGCTTTTTTTAACTTTTTCTTAAAAACGCGTGTAATTTATCCGTTGGAACTCTATACTAAAAAATGTTATTCCAATGTTGTAACAGAGCAATGCCAATAGTGTAAGTGTTTATAACGGTTATAAACGGTTAGTATTTTGACAGTAAATTTGGTTTTTAATTGCATTTCCATAAATTGAAAATTTATCCGTTAGCAAGGTGTTTTGAAAAAGCGGTACTTCAAACTCTGAAATTGTGTAATACCAATAGCGTAAAGGTTTATAACGGTTATAAACCTTTAGCAATACGGAACAAAGTTGAGCCCCTTATCGATTCTAAATTTAGACGCTACACAAGGTAATTATTTTTATCAAATCGTAGTAAGATCTTTGCCATCCTTTGCGTAATGTATCCGCACACCCTTGTTGAAATTAAAAAAGAGGAAAGCTAAAACTTCCCTCTTCCTTGAATTAATAATACGATTTACAATTTAAAAGTCACACGACCTAAGAAATTAACTCCCGCTTGAGGAAAGTAAAAATTCTCATGGATTGTTTCTCCACCAGCAATGTAGCTATAAGTATAACCGTTGTTTTCAAACATGTAATTGAAAACGTTATTCACTAACAGTCCAAATTGAACCTCTTTGAAGAAAACATTTCTAAGCGTGTAATCAATGCTTAAATTGGTCAAGAAATATGCATTCAACATCTTGCGATCGCTGGAAGTATTATCCATGAATTGATTGCCGACGTATTTGGTCAAGATGTTGAAATTCAAATCCGAAACGGGTTCATAGTTCAATCCCAAGGTGGCGATTAAGTTTGGAGTAAATGCCAAATCAGTATTTTGATGTAAAACTTCCAATTGACCTCCATTGTCATAATCATCAATGTATTCTTTGAATTCTTTGATTTTATTTTGACTCAAAGTCACGTTTCCAGTCAAGCTCAAATTTTTCAAAATTCGATAACCAGCTTCTAATTCAATTCCAGTACGGTAACTTTCAGGCGTATTGGTTCTCGTGTAACCGCCCACATCGTTGATTTGTCCCGTTAAAATCAATTGATTTTTGTAATACATCATGAAGTAATTTGCGGTTGCAAAGAAACGACTAGATTTTCTTTTGTATCCTGCTTCCAAGTTGTAAAGTTCTTCCGCTTTCGGGCGATTTGCGGCTGTGTTTTCAATGAAATCTTTCCGTATCGGTTCTCTATTGGCAACACTTCCAGAAGCATAAACGTTATTCTTTTCATTGAAATCATACATCAAACCAGCTTTCGGGTTGAAGAATGTGTAATTTACATTTTGTTGCATGTCTATTTGAACTCCATTTTCCTCCTGAACTCCCATGAAAGAGTATTGAATGGTTCGAACTTGCATGTCTGCGTATAGTTTCAGTTTTTTGATAGCGTAAGTTGCTTTAAAATAGGTGTTTGCATCTAATTTATTGGATGTGTTTTCGTAATAACGATCGCCAATTTCAGAACTTGAAGCAAGTCTAGCCCAGATAATTTCACCAAAGTGATCTCCAACATATTGATTGATTCCACCGCCCCACGTTACTTGAAGATTTCTCAAATTATTGTAATTCAAAGACAATACCGTTCCGTAAAAATGATTGTCTAACCATTTTTGACGAATTAAATCGGTTCTTGTGATGGTGTCCAAACCTATAACAACAGGTGTTAGTGAATAGGCACTGAATTTTGCATCTGTTTTATACTCTTCGTAATATCCGCTTCCTTTGGTGTAATGACCAGAAATATTCATGTTCAACTTATTCGTGAAACGGTGCGTGAAATGCAATTGATAATGATCTTGTTGGTAATTATCCGTCTGATTTTTATAGGTAAAAGAATTGTAGGTTCGACCAGAATTCAACAGGTTGTCGCGATCTTCTTGGGATAAATAATTTCGGTCTGCATACGCATTCATTCCATCAACGTCATTTTTAATTCTACTCTCAGGTGCACCGTTCCACGCTTGGTAAGAGGTTTGTTTTCCGCTGAAAACGTTCAGTCTCAACAACGATTTTTTTCCAATCCAAGCACCAGACAAATAAAAAGATTTGAGGTTTGAATTGGCTCGGTCGATGTAACCATCGGATGTAATCCGAGATAATCGTGTGTCAACCGTAAACTTGTTGTTAATCAATCCTGTTCCGGCCTTTACGCTTGTTCGAAGCGTGTTGAAAGATCCATACGCGTTGTCTGATTCTGCATACGCTTTTCGTACCACTTGATCGGTTTTGATATTCAAGCTTGCGCCGAAAGCTGCTGCTCCGTTGGAAGAAGTTCCAACACCACGTTGTACTTGAATGCTTTCTGTTGAAGAAGCAAAATCGGGCATGTTCACCCAAAATACATTGTGAGATTCTCCGTCATTTACTGGAATTCCGTTGATGGTTACATTCGTTCTCGTTGGATCAACACCTCGAATTCGAACTCCCGTGTAACCAACACCCGCACCAGCGTCTGACGATACAACGGTTGAAGGCGTGCTTTCCAATAAATACGGTAAATCTTGACCAAAATTTGCCCTCTCAATTTCCTTTTTGGAAAGGTTGGAGTAGCTGGTAGGTGTTTTTTCGTTGGCCCGTGTTGCGGAGACCTGAACTTCTTCAATCAACTCAGCAGACAATGTCAACTGAAAATTTACTTCTGCATCTTGTCCTCCAACTTCAATCGTTTTGAACTGAGTTTCATAACCTGAGAAATCAGCTTCGAGTTTGTACGAGCCATTTTTTAAATGACTGATTTTGTACAAACCTTCTGAATTGGTAAACGAAGTTTGATACGTGTTTTGGATGGTAATCTTCGCTCCAGCAATTGCCTGACCTTCTTGATTGATTACTTTTCCTTGGATGGTGTTTTGGGCTTTCGCACCGATTGGTACTGACAATGCAAGTACACAGATCATTTTGAAAATTCTTGTTTTCATTTTAAAAAAACTTTAACAAGAACAAGGGGCTAATTCTTTGGATGAATAATTAGCATTTATAATTTGGTCACTTCCCTTCGCAGGCATTATCCTGAGCAGGTACAATGGGTATAATCTCAGCCTTTTCACGGGCACCCCTTAGAGAACGTCGCAAAGGTATGGGATTAAAATGAACAATTCCAAGAAATGTAGAAAGATAATTTTTTATTGTTGGTTTCGGCTCTGATTAGTTCTCAGGTAATCAATGGATTAGTTTCAGTTATTCGCCAAGCTCTAGTTTGTAAAAGTATTGCTAGCTTGTTTTTTTCTTTTTTTTAAACCGTAGTTTTAGCGGAATCGAAGGCAAGAGTTTTAAAATTCCAAATCCAAATTAAACGTCTTTTGCAAGGTTATTAAATTGACATTTCGTTCTGCTAAAATATTGAATTTGTCTTTGCCTGTCAACATTTTATTGGTTTCCTCATCCGGTGTTTCAGTAATGGTAAATTCTATTTCAATTGCCCAGTTTTGCAATTTATTACGCAGGAAATCGGCTAACATGGGTGCGAATTGAGATTGCATGATGCTCAGTTGAATGGCGTTGTCTAGCTCGATGTGAATCTTTCCCATTTCGGGCATTTTGGGATCTCTTTTCGTCAAACAAGAACTGATTGTTTCCGCTCCGTCTAACTGTTCTGCTTTAATTTTGAAGGCAAACTGGCGAGAATACATTTTCAAATCATCCAAAGAAAAAGAATTTTTCGGACGATTTGCTAAGTCTTCGGATGAAGCTTGAGCATTCTCTTTGTCCTGTGCTTGCATTTCCGAAATGGAAATGTGTCGCGTTTGCAACTTTCCAGTTGGAACTTGCAAGACCTTGGCTTCTTTTTTGAATGAAATCGGAGCTCGTTCTTGGGCTTGGGCTGGTTTTGCTACAGGTTTTCCTGCAACCGTACGCAAGGATTGACCGGGAAAAGGGATGATTTCTACTGGGTCAGTGAATCCTTTTTTTTTTCGAGTTCTTGTTTGACAGAACACAATTGCATCAACGCCAACTCAACCAATAAACGTTGATTTTTAGATGCTTTGTATTCCACATCCGTTTTACTCAAAACAGATAAACAACGCAAAATGTAATCGGAATCCAAGATTTTAGCTTGCTCGATGTAGCGATTTTCAACGCTTTCACCAACTTCCAGTAATTTAGCAGTGCGAACGTCTTTACAAACGAGTAAATTTCTGTAATGATCTGCCAACCCAACGACGAAGTTGTGGCCGTCAAACCCCCGTTCTTGAATGTCGTTGTAAAGTAAAATTGCGGCTGGAATATCTTCTTTCATGGCAGATTCTACAATGCGGAAGTAATAATCGTAATCGAGAATGTTTAAATTCTCAAGTACGGCGGCAAGTGTAATTTTATTTCCTGCGAAACTGACAATTTGATCGTAAATCGACAATGCATCACGCAGAGCACCATCAGCTTTCTGACCGATTAAATGCAATGCTTCCGCTTCCGCTTCAATTCCCTCTTTTGCTGAAATAGTTGTCAAATGATCTGCAATGTCTTTCACTTTGATTCGATTGAAATCAAAAATCTGACAACGAGATAAGATGGTTGGAATAATCTTGTGTTTTTCAGTGGTTGCTAAAATGAAAATAGCGTGTGGTGGTGGTTCTTCTAATGTTTTCAAGAAAGCATTGAAAGCACTGGAAGACAACATGTGGACCTCATCAATGATATACACTTTT
Source organism: uncultured Chryseobacterium sp. (assembly GCA_964488745.1). Classification (GTDB taxonomy): domain Bacteria; phylum Bacteroidota; class Bacteroidia; order Flavobacteriales_D; family Crocinitomicaceae; genus JAQVCM01. Next base: position 11,076 of record CAZAVP010000038.1, read on the forward strand.
CGAGTTCCAATTTGGGGTGCAATTCGCACTTGATCAATCAAGCTTCGAATGTCTTCTACACCGTTGTTGGAAGCGGCATCTAATTCATATACGTTTAGTGAAGCACCTTCGTTGAAGGAAAGACAAGAATCACATTGATCGCAAGCTTCAATTTCTTCCGTTGGATTAAAACAGTTTACCGTTTTAGCCAAAATTCGGGCAGTGGTGGTTTTTCCAACACCACGTGAACCGCAAAATAAAAAAGACTGCGCAAGATGGTTTGTTTTAATCGCACTCTTCAGAGTAGAAGTGATTGATTTTTGACCGACAACCGTTTCAAAAGTCTGTGGTCTATATTTTCTTGCTGAAACGATAAATTCTTCCATGCTCCCACAAAGATAAAAAGACTTTTTTAAAAAGCAGTTTTTGTTTGATATTTAATTTTTGAAAGGATTTGAAATAATCTTTGGTGTGAAAAAAAGAAATTTTAACGTGTTTTTGCTTGTTGGGAGCAGGGTAAACGTATTGTAACTTCAAAATTGGTTTATGTCATGGTTTTTAAACAAAAACGCATGCCACAAACAACTCATCTCAGTTTGCAATCAAGCGGTGGATGAATCCACCGCTTAATAAAGTTGTCTTTTCTAAAATTTAGACTTACAAAATTTTAAATGCGTTTGCCCTGTTGTTGGGAGCTAGTATATTTTAAATTCAAAATCATCAACGTATAATTTCGTGTTCCCCGTGTTCCACAAAAACAAGGAAAATTCATAGTCATTGCGGTTTACTTTCGGTAATTCAAAGGTTAGATTTACTTTTTCCCAACTGTTTTTATTTTTCAGCAGGTGCTTTAAGTTATAGGTTTTGTAATAGATGTTTTCTCCATTCTCATGAATTGAGAGGACGAGTTCCACATCTGTGAATGAGTCATCGTGGAAAAAATAAGATTGGAACAGCAAGAAACTGTTTTTACTTCTTATGACTGGGAGATTTTTTGTTTTATAGGTCAATCCATAGGTCATGTCTGATGAAAGAATTCCACATTTTTTACCGGAAAAATAGAACTCTTCCGTGGAATTTAGATTTTCCCAAGAATCAGTATTAGGGGAGTCGTAATTCATTTTTTTCTCAACAATGGGATTCATTTCATTGAGTCCGATGTACTCCATAAGCGATTGATTTATCTCGGACTCATTTAATTTACAGATGGAAATGCGACCATTATTCCAAATGATTTTGGTTTTTGAAATAAAATCATTGTAGGGAGTGTAAATATCGGAAATAAAGAATTCGTTTTGCACGATGATATAGTCGTACTCCCAGGTTAGAGCGTCTTGTATTCTTTCTTTGTTAGTAGATAAAATTGCATATCCTTTTCGGTTCATTAAAATAAAGGGGATATTCGGAGCATACGCATCTAACACTAATAACTTAGCGTTTTTAGGTATTTTCAAAGAATCTAAATACTTCTCAGCATCTTTAAAATTGTTTATTGTCGCGTAAACTCTATCCCAAGAACCTGTTTTTCTTATTTCCTTTTGAGTGGCTTGGGCGTTGCTAATTAATGGGACGCTGGTTAGTATAATGAGTAGGGAATAGAGAATGGGGGAGAGTTTAAATTTAGGCAGCGGAATCAACGATAAAGCAAGAATAAAAAGCAGTGTAATGGGTAAAAAGAACGTGTCTAAAAAGTAGTAATCGTGAGCGGAAAATTGTCGAAACATCAACAAAGTAAAAAGAATATTTCCTACAAAAAGAATGGAAATTAAGAGCAAAACCGTTAAAGTTTCTTTTTCAATTTTTATTTTTTTCCATGTGCTGTAATAAAAAGCAAGCACCAAGAGAAATATCAATACCGAATAATGTACTATTGAAAAGTAATGCGTCAACCATTTGTCTTTTATAATTTTTAAAATATCGATAAATTGTTGAAAATTCTCAGCTGGTAAAAGGTGGTTTAAAAAAATAGAACCATACTTATTTCTCAAATGGGCATTATAGAATACGTAAAAAAGAATGATTGATATGGAAAGCAACACCGGTATGATCTTCGGAATTATTTTTGTTTTTTTCTGTAGGATGCGAAGGAGTTCAATTCCTAAGATAGCAATAAGTGGAATGGCGAAAGTAGTTCTGCTCAACGTTCCTAAGGTCAAAAAGAGGATTGATTTATTAAAGTCTGTGTTTTTGTTAAAAGACAGGTGTTTAACGTAGAAATACACACCGATGAATGCATTTGCTAATGATGGAATTGTAGGTAAAAAGCCACCCTGATAGTAAACAAAAAGGGGTGAGGTAGAAGCAAGAATGAGAATAAAAATAGACTTAAAAAAACTTTTTGTCAGTAGATTAGCCAGTTTGAATAGGTAAAATAAGCCAATGAAACTATAGCATAAAATGTAGGTTTTAAAAATCCAAGGAGAAGAAATCCCTGATGCTTTCATAAAAACAGCAGGAATGTAATCGTGAATAGGGAAATCAACCGCAGTTATGCTGGTTTCAGAAGGTGATTTCCAATCGTCTGGAAATTGATGGTTTAAAACGAATGTTTCTGGTTTGAATAAATTGAGGTTGTTATTTACAAATCCCTTCGCTAAAGCGTATCTATCTGATTGCGCCCAAGCGTGTTTGTGAGAAGGAAATTCATTGATGTAATTCTTGTGAAAGAGAATTCCCAGAAAAAGAATAATCAAAGTGGCAACTAAGTTGTGGGTGTGCTTTTTGATGATTGAATTAAAAATGGGAATAATATAATTTGACATATAATGGGTTGTTTATAAGTAGCTTTACCGAAGTTCTGAAAGACAATTTTTGGATAAAGTAGAATTTTGAAAATAAAAATCAATATAAATAGGCATTAAAAAAATGCCTAGAAATAGCGATAATTAGTATTTTAAGTTTTCGCTTCAGCGTGTTTGTCTATGAGAAAGTATATCCGTAATGAGCGTAAAGTTAATAAATTACCTGAGTGCTTAACTGAAAATTGATAATTTTAGCTGTCCCATTACAATCTAAAATCGAGTAAATTTCAAAAAGCCATGCACTTGTATGGGATGGTGAATAACCGATTGATTTTGGTCACTTAGGATAATTTAAGATTTTGAATTTACTTGATGAGAAACCAGTCAATATTCAATATCCCATAAAAACAAAGCATGCGCAGGAACAGAAGCTTTGGCAGCACTGCGATTTTTTTGTAACAAAATAGCTTTCATTGCTTCGGGTTTGATTTTACCTTCTCCGATTTCAATCAAAGTTCCAACAGTCGCACGAACCATATTTCTCAAAAATCGATTGGCGGTAATTTCAAAATACATTTCGTGTTTGGAAGTCGAGACCCATTGGGCGGTCGTGATTTCACAAACATTCGTTTTTACATCGGTGTGCAATTTGGATAGTGAAGTAAAATCTTGTTTGCCCATCAAATGGTGGCAAGCTTCATTCATTGCTTTTAAATCCAAGGTACTTGGAAAATACCAACTAAAATCGGCATTAAACGCATTCTTTTGTTGATGAATGAAATAACGATATGTTCGACTTTTAGCATCAAATCGTGCATGAAATTCATTTGAAACGGGTTTGATTTCCTGTACTACGATGGCGTTTGGCAACATGCGATTTAGTTTGAAAATCAATTTTGAATTGAAAACAAAATCGGGTAAATCAGCGTGAAAAAAATAGCGTTTTGCATGTACACCCGAATCGGTTCTACCGCAGCCAACGACTGAAATTGCTTTTTTGCGATTCAATTTGGTTAATGTATTTTCAATTTCTTCTTGAACAGAAATTTGTCTCGGTTGACGTTGCCAACCAAAAAAATCCTTTCCACTGTATGAAATTTCGAAAGCATACCGATTCATGCTGTAAAATTAAGAAGGATTATTGAGTTTTTCATTGTGAACATAAATTGATTTCGAATTCACCAAGCATAAAAAGATTGGTTGTTTGACATTGAAATCTTCTTTTAGTACGGTTTTTGTTAGCTTTGATTCTTTTAAAATCGATCAGCGGATGTTATACCGAATACTAAGAGTCATTGTTGCAATCGGAATTAAGCTCTATTACAGAGAAATTAAAGTCAAAAACGCTAAGAATTTTAACGTTGACGGTCCTTGTATTCTTTTGGCAAATCATCCTAATACCTTGATGGATGCATGGATGGTGGGTTATGTAACTAAGCAACCAGTTTACTTCATGGCAAAAGCTACTTTTTTCAGTTCACCTTTCAAGCAGAGAATGCTCAAAAGTTTAAACATGATTCCCATCAACCGCAAAGGAGAAGGCGTGGTGAAAGGTGTAGCCAACAAAGACTCTTTTGAAGCCTGTTATCAAATTTTAGAAGAAGGTAAAACCTTGGCTATTTTTCCCGAAGGAACGAGTTATTTAGAGCGACATTTACGGGAGTTAAAAAGCGGTGCCGCACGAATTGCATTGGAAACAGAAAGTCGAAACGAGGGTAAATTAGGAGTTAAAATCATTCCTTTGGGATTAAATTACATACATGCTGACCAATTCAGAAGCGATGTTTTGGTGAACGTTGGAACACCCATGGAAGTGAGTTCGTATATAGAAGATTATCAGCAGAATGCAGGTTTGACTGCCAAAAGATTGACTGAACAAGTTCGCATTCGCTTAGAACAACTATTGGTCAATTCAGATTTGAAAGAAGAAGAGAAATTGGTGGAAGAACTACATGCTGTTTTTACTTCTAAATACATTAAATCAGATCGAAAAGGCGTTGAGGGACAGGTGAAAATGATGAAACAAATTCGCGATGCTTTGGAAGAACTTCGTTTGGGAGAACCTTGGAAAATTGATGAAATTCGTGATTCATTAACTAAAATTCAATGGAAATTAAACAAGTTTGAAATCCGCTCCGACTTTTTAGACAGGCGTTTTCGATCGACCATGTTTTTACGTCAAATCTTTGTTTCCATTGTTTTCTTGTTGATCGGACTTCCACTTTTTTTGTATGGATTTGTTCACAACGTGATTCAATATAAATTCGTGGATTTTATGATCCCAAAATTGACCAAAGAACCCGAATATTATGCACCGTTGGCAGTTCTCATTAGTTTGGCGGTTTATCCTTTGGTTTATTTAGCGTTTATGTTTGGGGCAAATGCTTTATTTGACTTGAATTTCCTTCAAAAGTTCGTTTATTTCTGGAGTATGCCTTTGATGGGAATGTTTGCGTATCAGTTTTTTTACTACCTCAATCACATCGCCTTCAAATGGAAATTTGTATTCTTGATTATCAACAATAAACAAACCTTACTCGAACTTCAAGCAGAGAAAAATCGACTGAGAGATGTCCTTTTTGAAAGTTGATGTTTCATATTCGAACAAAGTACTTGAGATCAATTTGATTTTAAAATCAATGAAAAATTCACGAATCAAAAATGAGTGCAATCTCGTTCGAATTGATAACACCGTCCTTTATCTCGTCAAACTCACATTTCCTTTCATGGTTTTTATTTCACCATCCAAAGTAGTAATGCTTAAATGATAAACGAAAGATGCGGAGTTCATTATTTCTCCTTTAAAGGTACCGTCCCAACTGAAATTTTGGTCGTCAGACTCAAAAACCAATTCTCCCCATCGATCAAAAACTTTCAAATGCATTGCAGCAATGCAATTTCCGTAAATTTGAAAATAATCATTTTGTCCATCACCATTGGGTGAGAAGATGGTGGGAACAAAGAAATCTCCACATACAATTCGGATTCGCACTTCGGAATTTGCTTTGCCCATACAACCGTCTGGTGTAGTAACCGTTACTTCGTAATTCGTGGTAACAGTCGGTGTAGCAATTGGATTAGGACAATCCGTGCAACTCAATCCTGTTGGCGGTGTCCACGTATAAATAGCACCTGGTATTTGTGGTGAATAGCTTGCAAAAAGATTCACAGATTCTCCTGCATCAATTACCGTGATTGTTGGGTTTGTTTGAACATTCAAAGATCCACTCATTGTTACGTTTTCAGCAGAAGTCGCAGAACAACCACTTCCATCCGTTACAGTTAAAGTGTAAGTTCCAGCAGGAACATTTGTTTGGGTTGCTCCATTCAAATTACCCGGTTGCCAAGTGTACGTGTAGTTTCCATCACCACCCGATGCAGTCGCTGAAAGAGAACCTAGTGATGATCCGCAAATTGCATTGACACTTGATGACTGAATTGAAATTCCTCCGGTAGCGTTAATAGTTACATCTTGAATTGTGGAACAGCCAAGATTATCGGTAACAGTAACTGAGTAATTTCCAGGTAGAAGACTTGAAATGGAAGCCGTGGTTTGCCCGCCTGGTATCCATAAATAAGTGTAGTTTCCAACTCCTCCTGAGGCATTCGCTGTTGCTGAACCGTTTGCATTGTTACAAGTTGAATTTACCGAAGTAATATTTACAATAGGCGCATTCAGACTCGTCATCACGATCCCTGTTCCATTTGTTGCCGGACAACCATTTGCATCCGTAACGGTCAGGGTGTAATTTCCAACGCCCACGGCGGATAAATTTTGAGTTGTCGCACCATTTGACCACAAGTAAGTATATGGAGCAGTTCCACCGGTAACAGTTGTTGTAATCTCTCCATTGTTTTGTCCGCAAGATGCAGGAGTTGTCACTGAGGTGGTTACTGTTGGGCCATTTGCAGTTGTCATGGAAGTTCCAGCGCCATTGTCAGCCGGACAACCATTTGCATCCGTAACGGTCAGGGTGTAATTTCCAACGCCCACGG
>CAZAVP010000038.1:17891-26544 GCA_964488745.1 uncultured Chryseobacterium sp.
ACAAGTAAGTATATGGAGCAGTTCCACCGGTAACAGTTGTTGTAATCTCTCCATTATTTTGTCCGCAAGATGCAGGAGTGGTCACTGATGTGGTCACTGTTGGGTTATTGAGTGTAGCAATGGTTACCGTTGCATCGATGTTACAAGTTGGACCATTTGAGACAGTTACTGTATGACTTCCAGGTGCCAGTCCAGTTGCGGTTGCGGTTGTTTGCCCATCCGACCATAAGTATGTAAATGGAGGTGTTCCGCCAGTAGTTGATACAGTTGCAGTTCCTGTTGAACTCGTGCAAGCAGAAGGGGTAGAAGTGGTTGATAAAGTTGGAAGTGAACAACATCCATCGTCTGCACCAGCAATCATTTCAACATAAAACTCAGACTGTGTTCCAGCTTGACCATCTACGATGAATATATAAGTTTCACCAGGAATTAAACCCGTAAGTTCATATCCTTGGTTGTAAGAATACCCAGAAGCATAAGCGCCAGTGTAATATTTTTCCATGCTAGGAGAGGAGGCAAATAACTCAGAAGGAGCGCATCCACCTGCTACCATTGAAAAAGAAGAGCAATCTAGGCTTCTAAAGACCCCCGTTTCTTGAGGAGTACTAAATCCAGAGGCTGAAAGCTTTGCAGTTGTTGCTGATGCAGTGAAGTAAAACCAACTGGAATTGTTTTGTTGGGAATTCCAATTACAGCCTCCTGTAGTTAAGGGCGTATTGCCTTGATTATTCGGATAACCTGTATTTTTAGCCCACAAAATATCGCCTGTCTGCATGCATTGTTTCGTAGCACAGCTCTGATTAGGAGCCGTGGTGCGAATATCTGTTACCTGAATTGGATCCCCAAAAATCAATTCAATACTATTAAATTGTCGTGCATAAGTTGTAGTGTATCCACTGATGCTAAAGATCCATGTCCCATTGACAGCGGTAGTTGTGTTAAAAGCACTAAACGTTCCTTCAGGTTTGTAATAACCATAATTATAGGGATACCCCTTAGAAACAGTACTACCAGTGGCTGCGGCTTGTTGTTGCGGTGTTTTTAATCCAGCATGATCGCGTAAATGAATGTTGAAGGCTTTGTGATCTGCGTTCGAACTGGTACTTGCATTCATGGAGGTAGGAGATAATAAATTAATCACATTTCCTGAGGGATCGGTTAATTTCAATGTAAAACCAGACATGTCTCCGCTGTAGATAGAAGTCATGTTTCCAAAAGAAATGTTGACTTGCCTAAGTACCATTCCAGTGGTAGGAACACCCGTTACAACAATGTTTCGAGTGGTTGTAGCGGCACTATTGATCGAGGCCGTGGTGGTATTCGTAAATGTGTAAGTTTGAGAAATCGCTGTAAAAGAGAAGAGAGCGACCAACAATAAGGTAGTGATAGATTTAGTCATTTTACAACAATTTGAGAGACATATTCAAGCAAATATACTTTTATTTTTGTATAAACATACACTATTGTCCGATAAAAATTTGTGCATTTGAGTAAAGTGTCCAAACATCAGAATTTTCATTAAATTTTAGTTTAAATTCAAAAAATAATTCAAAGCCAATTCATACGATTTCAAACCAAATCCAAAAATGCAGCCTACGCAAACGGGCGAAAGGAGAGAAGTGTGACGAAATTCTTCGCGCGCTGTGATGTTGGAAATGTGAACTTCGATTACAGGCGTTTTGATTGCGGCAATGCAATCGCGAATGGCAACGCTCGTGTGTGTGTATCCGCCAGCGTTGATGATAATTCCTGTTGCTTTAGTTTGTTGAAGTTGGTCAATAATTTCTCCTTCGATGTTCGACTGAAAATAATGAATTGGAGAAGAATAATTCAACTTTAGTTCATTCAAGTAGTCGTCAAAACTTTGATTGCCATAGATTTGTGATTCTCGTTGACCGAGTAAATTCAAATTTGGGCCGTTGATGATTAAAATTTCCATATTTTTAGCGTTTAAAAGCATCCATAATGAGCAATTGGCAAGGCTATATTAAGCATTTTGTTTCGTATTTGAAAATTGAAAAAGGAATGTCTGAAAATTCAATTTTCGCATATCAGTCTGATGTTCGCAAATTAATGGATTTTGCGGAGACAATTCCTGTCGAACCAGAAAAAATTTCAATTGCCGATTTAAAATATTTTGTTGCTTCGCTTTGCGATATTGGAATTAGCGCCAGAAGCCAAGCACGAATTATTTCGGGTATCAAACAGTTCTTTCAATTTTTAATTTTGGAAGATACCATTCAAAGTAATCCAAGTGAATTATTAGAAATGCCCAATATTGGACAGAAACTTCCTGAAGTTTTGGAAATGTCGGAAATTGACGCCTTAATTGACGCTGTAGATTTGACTAAAAATGAAGGACATCGAAATCGTGCAATTATTGAAACGCTGTACAGTTGCGGACTTCGTGTAAGTGAATTGGTTAATTTACGATTTTCTGATCTATACTTTGATGAAGGATTTATCCGCGTCGTCGGAAAAGGAAACAAAGAAAGATTAGTACCTGTAAGTCCAAGTGTTCAGCATGAAATCGGAATATACAACAATGGAATTCGTCGTCATCAAAACATTCAATCTGGGAATGAAAATGTTGTTTTTTTAAATCGGCGAGGTGCAAAATTAACGCGGGTGATGATTTTCACAATCGTTAAAAACCTGGCAAATGAAATTGGTCTCAAGAAAAACATCAGTCCGCACACTTTCCGACATTCTTTCGCCACGCATTTGATTGAAGGTGGGGCAAATTTACGAGCAATACAAGAAATGTTAGGTCACGAGTCCATCACCACAACTGAAATATACACGCATTTAGATCAGCGCTTTGTGAGAGAAGCGATTATTCAATACCATCCAAGAAATCAAAAATAAAAAAGGATGCTAATATTTTAACTTAGATTAGTCTAACAATTTTCGATGCGTGTTCTAAATTTTCTTAAATTTGCAAAGTCAATTACAAATTTATGGAAGAGTTAATTCGATTTTTCGCTGAAATTGGCCCTGTTTATTCAGCGTTAATTGCCACTACTTTTACATGGCTGATGACAGCTTTGGGGGCGGCTTTGGTTTTCTTATTTAAAACCTTACGTAGATCGATGTTAGACGGAATGCTTGGTTTTACTGGAGGTGTAATGGTAGCAGCGAGTTTTTGGTCTTTGTTAAACCCAGCGATTGATATGTCTGAAAAAATGTATCCATCGATGCCATGGATGCCAGCTGCAGTAGGATTTTTTTTAGGCGCCATCTTTTTATTTGGCTTGGATAAAACGCTTCCACACCTACATCTCAATTTTGCGGAAAGTGAAAAAGAAGGTGTTAAAACACAATTGCATAAATCGACCTTATTGGTTTTAGCCATAACACTTCACAACATTCCCGAAGGATTGGCGGTTGGAGTCTTGTTTGGTGCTGCAAGTTTGGGAATTGATGGAGCGACAATACCAGCTGCAATTGCTTTGGCCATTGGAATTGGAATTCAGAATTTCCCGGAAGGCTTTGCGGTTTCGATGCCACTTCGACGGGTAGGATTGAGCAGAAGAAAAAGTTTTTGGTACGGACAACTTTCTGCGATTGTAGAGCCCGTTGCCGGCGTAATTGGCGCAGTTGCGGTAATATACATGCAACCAATTTTACCCTTCGCTTTGGCATTTGCTGCAGGAGCGATGATATTTGTAGTTGTTGAAGAGGTCATTCCAGAAACACAACGCGATAAATTTACAGATATTGCTGTCTTGGGATTCATCGGTGGATTTTTGGTAATGATGATTCTGGATGTGAGTCTGGGGTAATTTCGGACAGAAGTGTTCGTCCTATTTTGGAGGATGGTTTTTTTTAAACCTTGTGATACCAATAGCATAAAGGTTTCTAACGGTTATCAACGGATAATTTTTCGGTCACGAATTAACGGATTTCGTGCAAATTTTAAAAAAAGACATAAATTACTCCAGCATCTGAATAATCTCAATCAGAATTTTTGCGTACATTTTCAAAGTCTAGTTGTCAGAAACCATTTGATACCAACACTATAAAGGTTTCTAACGGTTAGCAACGGGTAATTTTCCCAAAAAACCGCGTCACTAACCCGCTACTTCCTCGGCGCTTTATAAACCGGAACAGTAGAACAGGGTTCGCCATACATGATACTCTTTGCGATCGGTTGAAGTTTTTGCGTCAATTTCACCATGGCGAAAGCTGGTTCAACGATCTCAGAACATCCTTTGATGATGAATCTTTCTTCTTTATATGTAGAAATATCAAATTCCTGTATCGCCTTTTCAATCAATGCTTTTTGAAGGTCTAATTTAGAGCCGACCGTTACCAAATTGGCGATTCCATGCATTTTGCTGGAAACCAACATGAAAGCCCAAGTCGGTACAATCGCATCCGCAGAACAATGAATAAATACGTTTTTATCTTGATACATGTTCCAATCATGTTCAGCTAAAAAGACACGAAAATCTTTTTCCTTCAGAATCAATCCTTGCCAAAGGTGATTGGCAATATCAAATTCTAGAATGGACTCTTCAACAGGTTTAAATTTAGCAATGTCCAAGTTGATTAAGCCACTTTCAGCGATTTTGTTTCTAATTTCTTCCATGATTGAATTCAAAGTTAATGGGTTTACTTCGAAACATAAAGTTAGTCATTTTTAAACTGTTTAAGTCCTGGGATGCATGTTAATCTTCTGCTAACTTTTCTTCTAACAATGAATCGCCGCATTTAGAGCAGAAATTGGAGTTGAACTCGTTCACATAACCGCATTCATCACATTTTACCTTGTGTAAGTCTTCCTTGCTATACGCTAATTTTGCAAATTCTGCGGTCATAATTCCGGTGGGAACAGCAATGATGGAATAACCGGTAAGCATGATAAACGAGGAAATCATTTTCCCTAAAGCTGTTAATGGAACAATGTCGCCAAATCCAACGGTGGTGATGGTCACTATCCCCCAATAAATGCTCGAAGGAATGCTTTTAAATCCTGGATTATCATGCTCGACCACATACATTAAGGTGCCTAACAAGACGACTATGGTAAAAATAAAAGACATGAAAATAATGATTTTTCGTGCACTTGCCCGCATTGCTTGGGCTAAAATTTTGCCTTCACTCATGAATTCGAACAGTCTGAGTATTCGAAAGATGCGCAATAAACGAAGAATCCGAATCATCAAAATAAATTGATATCCTGTTACAAATAAAGCGACATAGGCTGGAATGATTGAAATAAAATCAATGAATCCCCAATAGCTAAAAATGTATTTGATTCTCTTCTCAGAGATAATAATTCGCAGGATGTACTCAACGGTAAAAATACCAATGAAAATCCAATCAATGATTCGAAATGTTTGATAGCCGTATTTCTCCTGCATTTCCGGAATACTTTCCAGAGAAACATTGATAATACTAAATAAAATCAGCCAGAGTAAAACAATATCAAACCGCTTACCCGCTTTTGTGCTCGTGCCAAAAACAATGGTATTTAGTTTCTTTTTAACTTCATTGATACTCATAACAAGATGGCGAATTTAAGCGCTTGATTTTAAGAAATAAAGGTAGAAAAAAAGATTATAGAATTTCCTTTATTTCTAAAATGATTTTTTCTGCCAGTGCAGTTGCTTTTTCAGCGGAACTACTTTCAGAATAAATTCGGATGATCGGTTCAGTATTGCTTTTTCTCAAATGAACCCATTCTTTTCCGATGTAAATTTTCACGCCGTCGATGGTATCTACTTCTTCATTCTTGTACTTTTCAGCCATTTTTGATAAAACCAAATCCACATCGTCTGTGGGTTTTAATTCAATTTTATTTTTTGAAATGGTGTATTTTGGATACGAATCGCGCAGTTCGGACGCTTTCATGCCTGATTTCGCCAAATGGGTTAAAAACAAAGCAATTCCAACCAATGCGTCGCGGCCGTAATGTGCTTCTGGATAGATGATTCCCCCATTTCCTTCGCCACCAATGATTGCATTTTCAGCTTTCATTTTCTCAACAACGTTTACTTCGCCCACGGCAGCTGCGAAATATTTCTCACCTCTTTTTTCGGTGATGTCACGCAGTGCACGGGTAGAAGAAAGGTTGGAAACGGTTGTTCCTGGTGTATTTTCTAACACGAAATCTGCCACGGCAACCAAGGTGTATTCTTCACCAAACATGCTTCCGTCTTCGCAAACCATCGCCAAACGATCAACGTCTGGATCGACCGTGAATCCGATGTGCGCACCAACTTCTTTGATTTTATCTGATAAATCGGTTAAATGTTCTGGAAGTGGTTCTGGGTTGTGTGGGAATTCGCCTGTTGGATCGCAATACAATTCAACGATGTCTGTTACACCCAAATCTCTCAATAATGCAGGAATAAAAATTCCGCCCGTTGAGTTTACTGCGTCAATTACTACTTTGAAATTGGCTTGCGCGATGGCACTAACGTCCACCAAAGGCAAATTCAAAACTTCTTGAATGTGTTTATCTAAATAGGTGTCGTTTAATTCAACTTTCCCTAAATCATCTACTTCTGCAAAATTGAAGGCCTCGTCTTCAGCAATCTGAAGTAAATTTTCGCCGTCTTTTTGAGAGATAAATTCACCTTTTTCATTCAACAATTTAAGCGCGTTCCATTGTTTTGGATTGTGACTAGCAGTTAAAATTATTCCGCCATGTGCTTTTTCCATCGGAACTGCAATTTCTACCGTTGGAGTAGTGGATAAGCCTAAATTGATTACGTCGATTCCTAATCCTACCAAGGTAGAAATCACCAAATCAGAAATCATTTGACCTGAAATGCGTGCATCGCGACCAATGACAACCTTCAATTTTTGTTGCGGATTTCTACCTTGAAGCCAAGTGCCATAAGCAGCGGCAAATTTTACGGTATCAATGGGAGTTAATCCTTGGTCAACTTTCCCGCCGATTGTTCCTCGAATTCCAGAAATGGATTTGATTAGTGACATTGTGTGGTTTGTGTTAAGATTTAATGATAGATAACAGTGATTTGAGAAGTTAGCCTTCCAAATCCTTTTTCAAAGCGATCATTTTTATGCAAGCAAGGGCGCATTCAACCCCCTTGTTTCCGTGTTTACCGCCTGATCGATCAATTGATTGTTGCATGTTGTTGTCGGTTAGAAGACAATAAGAAACGGGTGAATTGTATTCCAACATGACTTTCATAATTCCTTCCGTTGCACCTTGACATACGAAATCAAAGTGTTTGGTTTCGCCTTGAATGACCACACCAATCGCAATTACGCCGTCTATGTCTGTATTGTCTAGCATGTATTGAGCGCCCAGCGGCAATTCGAATGCGCCAGGCACGTATCTGATGAGAATATTTTCTTCAAGAACACCATTATCCAATAAAGCTTGTTTTGCGCCTTTAAATAGTGCGAACGTAATTGTATCATTCCATTCCGAAACAACAATGCCGACTTTAAAATCGGCACCGTTTGGAATATTTTCTTTCGTATAAACTGATAAGTTTTTTAGAGCTGTTGCCACGACTTATTATTTATTAGATTTATTTTTTGTTCTTGCAATGTATTTATCAATTGCTTTTTGATTTGCAAAAGTTGGATACTCATTTTTAATTTGAGTGTACAAGTCTGTGGCAGCTGAATTGTCATTTAATTTCTCAGAAACCAAAGCCGCTTTGAATAAAAACTCAGGAGTTGTTTTGTCGTTTGTGTTTTTTTTAGCTGCTTTGAGATACAAAACTTTCGCATCTTTATATTGCTTCAATTCCGATTTACAATCTCCTTGAAGTCCGATTTTATAAACTGAAAGGTAGGTGTCTTTTAATTTAACGCCATCCAATTCATCCAATGCTTTTTTGAAATCTCCTTTTGCCATCAATTGTCTTGCTAAAACAAATTGTGCTAATTCGCCTCCTTGTTTTCCGTCGTATTGTTTCTTAACACGAGCTAATTCCGCAATGGCAACGTCTGTAGAATCCATTGAAGCATAATTTAACCCAACCCAATAAGCGTCTTTAGATTTGTCATTATTTGGTGACCAAATGAATGTTCTATAAGCAAAATAACCAATTACGAGAACTACGATAGCTCCTACAAAGTAAGTAACTAAACGCAATGCTTTGTTTTCTTTTAATTGAGATTTAAAATCTTTTCCTGATAAATTTTCTAACATGGATACTTTTTTTAGCGTTGCAAAAGTAAATTTATTTTTTGATTAAACATGCAAATTTACCTTTAATATCTTGAAAAATACCAACAATTGCCCAGTTAGTTGTGGAATTGTTTTGATTACTTCGGTTTTTTCATACCGAATGCAAAATTTTTCATCAACGTAAAATCTTACCAGTAGAAAAGGTTATCAGCTGATTTCTTCTTCCTCGTCATCGTTGGAAGGGTTAGGCGGGATTTGCGGATCCTCTTCTGTTCCAATAACTTCTGGATTAACAGGTTTGCCCAATTTTTTACGATAGGCATTTCGTTCTTCTTTTAATTCTTCTTCGGATTTATTTTCTGGATTCATGATTCAATTTTTTAAAATTTATGAGCTATAAATATAACATAACTGACGACATACACCAGTTTTTTAGGAAATATTGGGAAAGGGCAAGTTGGATGATATGACAGGGTAAACGCATTTAACTTCAAAATTGGTTTATGTCATGGTTTTTAAACAAAAACGCAT
>CAZAVP010000039.1:0-23723 GCA_964488745.1 uncultured Chryseobacterium sp.
TTTATACCTGAGGTTTTAATTCTTTTTCGAAGCCTAGCACCGCAAAATAAAATAATCTCTAAAAAATAGAATATGATGAATAAATGTACCAAAATTACTATTTTCACGCTATGGTATTTTAAAAAGGATTCCATTTCAACAGTAATTAACCGTTTACTGCTTTAAAAATTATTAGACAAAGTATGATTAAAAACTACGCTCTTTTCTTGCTCATTTCACTTCTTGTTTCTGTAAGCCTCTTTGCACAAGTGGAAGATGAATCTTGTTTGCCACCGTCCAAGAAAATCCTTAAACTCATTGAGAAAGCAGCTACATCTCCCGATTCTAAAACTGCCGTAATTACCTTCAATCAAGCAATCGATGCTGAGTCCGATAATGCCATGGCTTACTATGAATATGGCATGTATGCTTATCAACAAGCAATGAAAGCGTATGATGTAAACCCAAATCCAGCAGTAGGTGATAAAGGAATGTTGAAAGCAGAAGAAATGTTTTTACAAACGTTAAATCTTTGTTCTGATTACCATGCAAATTGTACGTATTATTTAGGGATAATCAAATATTCACAAGACAACCTGCCGGAAGCAATTCGGTATTTCAAACAATTTTTAGCGTTTAAACATACGGAACCAGAACGCTATCCGAAAGACCATGACAAAAAAACATCCGACGTAAAAGAAGTTTTGAAAAAGTTGGAAGGCGAACAAGAAATGCTTGCGAAAAAAGTGCCTTTTGCGCCCGTGATGGTTCCCAATGTGAGTTCAGCTTGGGATGAATATTTCCCAATGATTTCTCCCGACAACGAATTGATGTTTTATACGCGAAAAATCGACCGAAAACTCAAGGGAGACATGCAATCAAATGTAGTAGAGGAGTTTACGTTTTCTGAACGCAAAGATGCGAAATCTTTATTTGACAAAGGGAAACCATTTCAATACCCTTTCAACGATGGAACGTTTCAGAGTTACGGTGCAGCAACGATGTCTGTAGATAACAAGGAAATGATTTTATGCGCATGTAAAGACGAATTAGTTGATGGACAAAAATACCGCAATTGTGATTTATACATTACTCGATTTGAACGAAAAGGTACAGGTGGAAATGATTTTGAGTGGACACCTTTAGAGAATATGGGACCTGGAATTAATTCCAATCGTGGTTGGGATGCTCAACCTTCTTTATCCGCTGATGGAAATATGCTTTTCTACACAACGTTGAGAGGCGGAGCAAATCCAACAAGAAATGATGACATTTGGGTTGCGCATCGCGATGAAAATGGCGTTTGGGGAGACGGTAAGCCTTTTGATGAAATTAATACCGCAGGAAAAGATAAAAGTCCATTTTTACACCAAGATAGCGAGACTTTGTACTTTGTTTCTACCGTTTCAGACACGCGAAAAGGAGTTGGAGGATTGGATATTTTTTATATTAGAATGGAAGGCGAAGGAAAATGGTCTAAGCCTAAAAACATTGGTTATCCCATTAATACTGAGTCTGATGAATTAGGCGTTTTTGTTTCTACGGACGGAAGTTTGGCTTATTATTCATCTCGCCAAGGTGGGAATTGGAATATTTATTCCTTTGAATTATATGAGGAAGCACGACCAAAATCAGTAGCAATTGTAAAAGGAGAATTGAAAGATGAAAATGGTGCGCCAGTTGAAAATGCAACGATTGAAATTGCGTATGAAAATTCAGATAAAGTAGAAAAGATTAAGGTAAATGGTAGCGATGGAAAGTATGCTGCAATTATTAAAACAGATGTGAAGCAAGATATCATGGTTACCGTTAAGAAAGAAGGTTCAGCTTTCGATTCCAAATTGATTTCGAAAGAGGAGGTCACAGCAAAAACGGAGTTCAAAGGTGCTGATTTAGCGGTTCGAGAGCTGAAGGAAGGAACAGCATATACCATTAACGACATACTTTTCGCAACAAATTCATATGCGCTTAATTCAAAATCGAAGTTTATTTTGAAACAATTCGTTTCCTTCTTGAAAGAAAATCCAACCATTACAATCATGATTCAAGGACATACGGATGATGTTGGTGATGACGCTGCAAACATGGAGCTTTCAAAAAATCGGGCAAACGAAGTGAAAGGATATTTGCAACAATTGGGAATTGATAAAACAAGATTAAGTTCCAAAGGATTTGGAGAAACAAGCCCTAAAGTTCCAAATACGGATGATCAAAATCGAGCTATTAATAGGAGAACCGATTTTTTAATTGAAAAGATGTAATTTTTTAGCTGAATACTGTTTCGCTTTCAATCTTTTTTTGATTGAAGGCACGGGCACATCGAATTTCAAATTCGTTAATGCTCAACGTAATCAATGCTGCATCTATTTGTTCAATTAATTCTTGAATGAGATATTCAGATGCTTCACCGAGTTCAAGAAGGTTGGGAATAGAGCTGTTGATGACGACAATTCCAGGTGTTTGAATAGTAATTCGAAAATAACTGGTTTCGCACTCACTTTCTTTTTGTGTGCAAAACAACGAAATCAGTTCATGAATGATTAATGCTAATGGAACCGCTTGCTTGATGTTAATTTCATGCTCCCGTATGTCCAAAGTAAATTGAGCCTTTTTACTTTTATTTGTTTGAAAACTCAACC
The DNA here is from genome assembly GCA_964488745.1 of uncultured Chryseobacterium sp. Classification (GTDB taxonomy): domain Bacteria; phylum Bacteroidota; class Bacteroidia; order Flavobacteriales_D; family Crocinitomicaceae; genus JAQVCM01. The sequence goes on from CAZAVP010000039.1 coordinate 2,619, forward strand.
AAGAATCCACCACTTCATGAAAGTAAATTTTCATCGGAACATTCAAACAGCCTTCATAGAAAATAACAAATCGATTGGCATCTGCCACTACTTGTATCGCATGAGAAGCGTCCGTGATTTTACGCTCAAAGTTTTCGGGTTTGACGCCTTCCATTTTCAGCCGAAGCAAAGAACTCATCAAACTTAAATTGTTTTTTAAACGATGTTGGAGCTCTGCTAAAAGAATTTCAGTATTTGTTTTTTTGTTTTCTTCCGACGCTTCTGATTTTAACATCTCAGCTGTCAAATTGTTAATTAATCTTTTTTGACGGATGTTCATGTTTACAATAAGATAAATAAAGTAACCAATACAGATTGTTGAAAGAGCAAAGTTGAAGATGAAAAATTGTTGAACAGCTTCTGGTGAAATAAATTTGGGCGAAAAGAGGGTGTGATTGGTGTAAAAGTTGAGTGAAATTAGAAAAACATTCATCAAGAAGTGAAATAAAATAAAGATCATTTCTCTTTTATTGTCAAAATCGTAAATGTTGACAATCGCTAAGGAAAGGGGAAAGTAAAATAAATAAGCACCTGATTTTGTTCCATGGTAAGAATTGTAAAAAAAGAGAATGAATGCTATGAGAATTAAAAGAAAGAATTTGGCTGTATTGTAGAGTTTAAGACGGTTGAGTAGGAGAGAGATTGACATAAATGCGACTGCAAAGATTTGAATTACAGAAGAATAAAGATCGTTTGCAAAGAATGAATTCAGACTGCCCAAAAAAAGGATGGTGAGGGAGGTTAAAACATACGTGTTTATTACCCTGGCTTCAGAGTATTTTCTTTCAAAGGGAAAGACCATGTTTTTTTTGGACGGAGTAATCAATTTGATGTGTGTAAATAACAAGCCTAATTTACTCAATTCTGTGAAGTATTACACAAAGATTCGATTTAAGACCCTATAATCCCGTTGAGATAATGATTTGTGCTGATTAAAATGATTAGAATTTCAATTTTGACACATTTAAGTCTACTTTTTCACTTATTCCTGGAAGTCGAGCAGATTCAGAGAATTGCCAATGAATGATTCTTTTGTCATCGATACAAGCAGGTTTTTTAGAGTACGCAGCAATCCAAAATTTATAATTTAAGAATTCATGTTGAAATTTCGTTTCATAAAAATGGAGGGATGTGTAAATGATTGGACGCATGCCACTTTGTTTTTCGACATAATCCAACCAAATCTTCATTTTTGAAATTAAATCTTCATCCGAGAACCCTTCTGTCTCAACATCTAAAACTGGAGGCAAATCGATGTCTCTTTTTACCCAACGATTGAGAAAATGAACGGCTTGTGGAAGTGGTGGATCTTTTGGTGTAAAAAAATGATATGCACCGTTCGGAATTCCCATTTCATTCAAAACGGTTCGGTTGGTTACCCATTGTTTGTCAAAATGCGTATTTCCTTCGGTTGCTTTGCAGTAAACAAAATGAATGAGTGAATCGAAGCCTTCCACTTTTAGTAATTTTTCCCAATCAATTACCCCTTGGTGGTGTGAAACATCCAATCCAATAGCTTGAAATCCTTCGGGAATCGTTTTTCTAAATGCGGAAGTGGTTAATGGTTTTATTGCTCGAGTATAGAAAAATATACTAACAAGAATGCCTACCAACAAGGCTGAACCAAGTATCCATTTGATTTTGATATTGGAATTCTTTTTTCTTTTCTTTTTAGAGTGGGCAGACTTCTTGTTCGCTTTCTTTTTGCTTTTAACTGCTTGCATTGGGTTTTTCTTGGCCATCTTTTTTAGGAAAATAGGTTTAGAAAAACCCAATGTTCATGCTTTGATAGTTTATTTTCTGAAGTTGGATGCGACAATTAATTCCTTCGTTCCATGACCCCAAGAATAAAATCCTTCACCGGTTTTAACTCCTTTTTTATTCGCAGTTACCATGTTTACAAGCAAAGGACAAGGTGCATATTTCGGATTTCCAAAACCGTTATGTAAAACTTCAAGAATAGCCAAACAAACGTCAAGTCCAATAAAATCAGCTAATTGTAATGGACCCATTGGATGTGCCATTCCCAATTTCATAACCGTGTCAATTTCCTCAACGCCAGCAACACCTTCGTATAAAGTGTAAATTGCTTCGTTGATCATGGGCATTAAAATGCGGTTGGCAACAAATCCTGGATAATCATTTACTTCTACTGGAATTTTGTTCAATTTTTTTGAAATATCCATGATGGTTTGCGTTACTTCATCTGTCGTAGAATATCCGCGAATGATTTCAACCAATTTCATCACCGGAACAGGGTTCATGAAGTGCATACCAATTACCTTTTCAGGGCGATTTGTTACAGATGCTATTTTAGTAATTGAAATAGAAGATGTGTTTGAAGCAAGAATAACATGGTCAGCTGTTAAAGTGCTTAATTCTTTAAAAATGTTCAATTTTAAATCTACGTTTTCAGTTGCCGCCTCAACCACTAATTCCACATTTTTAACTCCTTCAGCCATCGAAGTGAAGCTAGTTATGTTGTTCAATGTCTCTTGTTTTTGTTGTTCGGTAATTACTTCTTTGGATACTTGACGATCCAAGTTTTTCGTGATCGTTGCGATTCCTTTGTCTAAAGATGCTTGAGCAACATCAATTAAAGAAACTTTGTATCCAAATTGTGCAAAAGTATGTGCAATTCCATTTCCCATTGTGCCTGCACCAATAACTGCTACGTTTTTCATGTTGATTATATTTTTGACAAATATAATTTTAAATTTTCAGTTTGATGGATTGTAAATTTGCAAATAAGACAAAATGCTTCTACAGAACTTTACCACAAGAATACGATAAGCTCGACTTCGGAATTGAAAATTATTTTTTAGCGATATCGTCTGTTATGAATTTTGCTTTACCTACGGTGCTTGCTTTGCAGGTGTGGTAAAGTCCAGATATAGGCAAATAAAATAAATGGATTTTGCTTCTGTTTTGAAAGGTCAAAAATCGTTTTATGAATTGAATTGACACTAAAGAAGTTGATTCTTTCAGTTTTAAGTTTCATTTTTAGTGGAAAAATGTAGTTTTAGTTAACCGATTTTTACGATATTTGTTGTAATTATTAAATAGAACTAAACTGCATTTGTAACATTAAATCCAAATGCCGTTTTTGAAATATCGATATGAAGCATAAAATCCTTTTTCTTTTAATATTATTTTTTTCAACTACTGCTTTTTCTCAGTTGCAGTTAGAGTTGGATGTTCTTGTTGTAGACTTCAAAACGAATAAAAAAGAAGGAGGAGCTACCATGAAGGTATTGGATGGTTCAACCGTGGTGGGAACTTCCTCCAGCACTTCAAATGGGAAAATTTTACTCAAAGTTCCTGCTGGAAAAGTGTATAAAATTGAAATTTCTAAAGCCGGGAAAGTAACCCGTTTTTTTACCGTAAATTCTAAAAATATTGACATTGAGTTGCTTCAAGGTGCTTCTGAGCCTTTTGTTAGAACTTCTGTTAGTTTATTTGACAAAACACCCAACGTAGATTATAGTTATATCGAATCCAATCCCATTACCGACTTTTATTTTGACGGAAAGTCTACTGAGCTTGCTTACAACAAGTCCAATGCTGATAAAATGATTAAGAAAGTTGAAGAAACTGTAGCACAAGCGGATAAAACAGTTGGAAACAATGAAGTTCAGTACCAAGCGAAGATGAAAGAAGGTGAAAGTTTGGCTACTGCTGGAAAATATGAAGAAGCGCTTGTCCGATTTGAACAAGCTTCGATGTTTAAGAAAGAGGACAAGCTTGCAATTAAGCGAATGGATTACATGGATAAACTCATCAAAGCCAATAAAATATCTCAAATCGAAGGAGAAGTTGCTGGAGGAGCTTACGACAATTTGATTCAAGCGGCAAAAACATTAAAAAGTCAGAAAAAATATCAACTGGCAATTGACAAATACGAAGAAGCTTTAGAAATAAAAAGAGGAGATCAATTTGCCTTGGACGAAATTGATGATTTGATGAGCCTCATCCAAAAAGAAAAAAGAGAAAAAGAGAACGAAGCGTCTTACGCCAAAGCGATGTCAACTGCAGAAATTTTGATGAAACAAAAGAGTTATCAAGCAGCGAGAGATCAGTACGACATTGCGTTAAAAGCCAAGCCTGCAGATCCAACTGCAACTACCAAAAAGAAGGAAGTACTTCTTTTATTGGAAGCAGCACAAGGGGAGATTGAAAAGAAAAAGAAGTTCGATGCAGCAATCCTTGCTGGAGATCAATTGTTTAAAAGTGAAAAATGGGCTGAGGCAAAAGAAAAGTATGACGAGGCGTTGGGTTATGAAGCTGCATCTACGTATGCAAAAGGTCAAAATGACCTCATCCAGAAAAAATTAGAGGAAATTGAAAACGCCAAAGCTCTAAAAATTCAGATTGATAAATTGATTGCGGATGGAACTACTGCCTTTGATTTTGAAAAATGGGAAGAGGCGAAAGGGAAGTTTACGGAAGTAAAAAAATTAGACGATAAAAATGCGATTGCGACAGAGAAATTAGCTGCCATTCAAGCACAGTTAGATAAAATGAAGCAAAATGCCGAATTAGAAGCTAAAATTAAAAAATTAGTGGATGAAGGTGATTTGGCCAATAAAGGATTGAAATACGAAGAAGCAATTTCCAAATACACTGAAGCGATTGAATTAAAACCAAATCCAGAAGTGGAACAGAAAAAGGCAGATGCCGAAGCCGCTTTGAATAAATTGAAAAATCAGAAAGAACTGAAAGCGAATTTTGATTTGGCCATGAAAGATGGGGAAGCGTTGTTGCTTGCAAATAAATTAGAGGAAGCCAAACTCAAATTCACCGAGGCAAATGATTTAGATCCCACTGCTCAATTGCCAAAGGATAGAATCAAATTGATTGAGGATAAAATTTTAGCCAATAAATCAGCAAAAGAAAAAGAAGATCAGTACAACGCTGCGATGGAATCAGCCAACGGACTTCGCACCGCTGGAAAACTGGAAGAAGCGATTGCTGAGTACCAAAAAGCACAAGGCATTGATAAAACGAAAACCGAACCTGCGGCGAAAATCAAAGAAGTAGAAGTGGAAATAGCGACTTTAGCTGCTTCTAAATCAGTGAAAGAAACGGAAGATAAATACAACGCTGCGATGGAATCGGCCAACGGACTTCGCACCGCTGGAAAACTGGAAGAAGCGATTGCTGAGTACCAAAAAGCACAAGGCATCGATAAAACGAAAACCGAACCTGTAGCGAAAATCAAAGAAGTAGAAGTGGAAATAGCGACTTTAGCTGCTTCTAAATCTGCGAAAGAAACGGAAGATAAATACAACGCTGCGATGGAATCAGCCAACGGACTTCGCACTGCTGGGAAACTGGAAGAAGCGATTGCTGAGTACCAAAAAGCACAAGGCATCGATAAAACGAAAACCGAACCTGTAGCGAAAATCAAAGAAGTAGAAGTGGAAATAGCGACTTTAGCTGCTTCTAAATCTGCGAAAGAAACGGAAGATAAATACAACGCTGCGATGGAATCAGCCAACGGACTTCGCACTGCTGGGAAACTGGAAGAAGCGATTGCTGAGTACCAAAAAGCACAAGGCATTGATAAAACGAAAACCGAACCTGCGGCGAAAATCAAAGAAGTAGAAGCGGAGATGTTGGCATTGAGCGCATCTAAATCCGCAGAAGAAAAAATGAAGAATTTCAATGCGGCAATGGAAAATGGAAATTCACTTCGAGCTACTGGGAAATTCGAAGAAGCGATAACAGCTTATCAGAAAGCACAAGGAATTGACAATTCCAGAACGGAACCAGCAACCAAGATTCAAGAAGTTCAAGCCGAAATAGAAGCTTTGAACGCATCTAATTCCATTGAAGAGAAAGCCAAAAATTTCAAGGCAGAAATGGAGAAAGGCAATTCACTTCGAGTTGCGGGGAAATTCGAAGAAGCAATCGCAGCATACCAAAAAGCCCAAGGAATTGACAACACGAAATCGGAACCTGCTGATAAAATTCAAGAAGTTCAAGCGGAAATGGCTGCTTTTTCTGCAAAAAAAGCTGCGGAGGAAAAATCCACAAAATTCAAAGCTTCCATGGAGAAAGCAAGTGCGCTTCGCACGGCAGGAAAGTTAGAAGAAGCGATTGCAGAATATAAGGTCGCTCAAGGAATTGATGAATTAAAAGCTGAGCCTGCACTAAAAATTCAAGAAATTCAAAACGAACTGGCATCCAAAATTATCAATCCCGATGATTTAGCATTCACGGAATTGATGAACAATGCATCGGCATTAGAAGACGCTAAAGAATACAAGCAAGCGGTTGAAAAATATCAAGCTGCGAACAATCTAAAACCATTGGAGAAAAAGCCAATAGATAAAATCAACGCCCTTAATCGTTTAATTGAAGTAGAAGAATTGAAAGCCATAACGGATGCAAAATACAACGAAGCTTTGAGAAAAGGAAAAGAAGCTATGGCTGAGGAAGATTACATGGCGGCTATTAAACATTTTAATGAAGCGAATAAAACCAAACAAAACGAGGTCGAGCCAGTTGAATTAGCAAAGAAAGCCGAAGAATTATCCAAGAATAAAACTTCAGAGGAAGATGCTTTATTTGTAAAAATGTTGCTTTTCGCCAAACAGAAGATGGATGAAAAGGATTTTGTGAAGGCAGAGGAACTAATCAAAAGAGCTGCTGACAATAGACCAACAGATCCAAGACCTGCGGAATTGCAGAAAGAATTAAACAAACAAATCAAAAACAACAAAGATTATCAAGTAAAGATGACCAATGCAAAAGATGCGTTTGATAAAAAGGAATACGATCTAGCACTCCAGTTATACCAAGATGCCAAGGCATTATTACCCAACGAAACAAAACCGGATGAAGGAATTGAGGCTGTAAAAAGAGAAAAAACATTATTAGCAAACGCCGTTCAAGAAGATGAAGTATTTCTTTCTGTAATGCGTGATGCCGAGGCTGCATTTGCACAAAAAAAATATGCAGTTGCGATAGCGGAATACAAAAAAGCGGCTACCTTAAAACCGATCGATAAAACGATTCAACCAAAAATTGATGAAATCCAAAAGATTGTCAGTGACTTGGCTTTGGAAGCAAACAAAGAGGCTAAAAAATCCAATTTTGATAAGTTAGTCGCTACAGCAGATAATTTGTTTGAAGCTTCTAAATGGACAGAAGCAAAAGCAAAATACGAGGAAGCCAATGCCTTAATTGCCGATAATGCACATGTATTGAGTCAGATTCAAAAATGCAGTACAAACATAGATGATAAAAATAACCAACTGAAAGAATACAACAAATTGATTGCCGATGCGGACAAAAAATACAACCAGGCGCAATACCAAGAAGCAAAAGACTTGTATCAAAAAGCTTTGAAAATGAACAACATTGATTCTTATCCGCACAGTCAGTTAGCGAAAATAGACGGTGTATTAAATCCCGTTCACGCAGATGACGGAACATTGGCAGCTTTAGGGATTCCGACTGATAATTCCTTGTTGGAAGGACAGGCTTTATTGGAAAGAGCAGCGAAAATTAGAGCACATCGATCAACCAATGAATTGAGAGAAAAGGAGCGAGAGTTGGATGATTTAGGACATGAAAGAACAAATTTGAAAACCGAGCAAAGTCAAGCAGTTTCTGCTGAGTTGAAGCACAAAATGGAAGTTCAAGAATTGGTTGAAATGGACAAAGACGGTTGGCGTAAAACAGTGGTTGATTCGGTTAGATTTGCTTCCAATGTCATCGCTAAGCTTCACGATCAAAACAACGTATTCGAAATTTCAGAAGGACAAGAGGCCAAACGACTGGTGACTGAAAAAACGAAAGAAAACGAAGCGAAATTTACCATAAAACATCAAGTTTTTGCAGAAAATACGGAAAAAATAAAACGTACGAGCATTCGGGAAGAAGATGCATTGATGGAAAAGAGTATCAATTTATATACCCAACAATTGGGCACCAAAACAACTTTTACGCAAATAGAAATTGGAGTAGAAGAAAATACCATGGACGATTTAAAAGACCGTGAACTGGTGGTTGATTCGGTTAGAAACGCACAAAAATCCTTGTCTATTTCTGATTTTGATCAAAGTCAGCGCATGATTGAAAAATCCATGAACATCAAACAAGAAGTTGTTCAGACCAATGTCATTCGCGAAAAGAAAGACATTGAAAGTGATTTTAATCGCCAAGAAGTTGTTCAGGAAGTGAAAGTCAAACAAGAAGAAGTAACCAAAGTGGAAGAAGCTAATTATACGCAACTTTATGATAAATCACAAAAGACACGTCAAGCTGTAACAGCCAAACACGAAATGTTGGAAGTTGAGAATACGGAATACCAAGAAAATCAGGATTTAAAAATTGAAAAATTGGTTTCTACGGAGAAAAACGTCATCGAAATAACGTCTAAAAATCAGGACAACGATGATTTACTTCGTCAGAAATCAAAAGAGCTAATTACTGCCCATGTAAAAGAGGTGGAAGCGATTGTACAAGAAGGTGCTAAAACACCAGAAAAGAATCAAGCGGTGATGAAAGAAGGAATTGAATTGACTAGTGAGCGCGTACAAAAGGCCGAAGAGGAACAAGTGCAGAAAAACCGCGAGGTACGAAAATTTGTAGAAGATGTTGCCAATCAAAAAATGGTTTACAACGAACAAGTGGCCAATGAAATCGGAAAAAATTACCCAGAAGGAGTTTCTCAAGAATCTTTTCAAAAGAATGGAAATGATGGCTTGCCGGTGGCATTCATCACCCGTCGGGTGGTAGTTGTAAATGGGCACGGAAACGTTTACGTTAGAACACAATCTTTGAGTGCAATTACGTATTCGAAAAATGGAACCCCGTCTTCTGAACACATCTGGCAAAAAGAAACTTCAAATGCAAAATTGGTTCGCAATTTCTAATTTTTCAATTGAACGTTAACTATCAACATGGATTTCGGTAATTCTGTCAGTTAGCTACAAATAGGAATAATTGTTGCAAAGAGTCAAACAGAAATTGATAAAGCGTGATTTTCGTTTAACAACGAAGGTTACAAATAAACATGAATTGAATGAGTGAAGTTATCCGTTTATTACCCGACCACATTGCCAACCAAATTGCAGCTGGTGAGGTAATTCAGCGACCTGCTTCTGTGGTGAAAGAATTGGTAGAAAATGCCATTGATGCAGGCGCTACTGAAATTGAAATTTTCATCAAGGATGCTGGAAAAACATTGATTCAAGTACTCGATAATGGTTCAGGTATGTCTGAAATGGATGCTCGAATGGCATTTGAGCGTCATGCTACAAGTAAATTGAGATCCGCGGAAGATTTATTCAATTTGCACACCAACGGTTTTAGAGGTGAAGCTTTGGCTTCAATCGCAGCTATTTCACACGTGGAGCTGAAAAGTAAGATGAATAACCGGGAATGGGGAACCGCTATAATTATTGAAGGCAGCAAACTGGTAGATCAATCACCAACAACTTGCAAAGCAGGAACCTCATTCGAAATCAAAAATCTATTTTTCAACGTTCCAGCGAGAAGAAATTTTCTGAAATCAGATGGTGTTGAATTCAAACACATTGAAGATGAATTTATCCGAATCGCTTTGGCAAATCCAGAAACAATGATGAGCTTACACCACAATGGAACGCGTTGTTATCATCTGGAAAAAGCCAATTTGCGAAAACGAATTGTGGACATTTTTGGAAGATCCTTCAACGACCGTTTGGTTCCGATTGAAGAAACAACTGGCATTGTAAAAATTGTTGGATTTGTTGGCAAACCTGAATTTGCAAAAAAGAGTAGAGGCGAACAGTTTTTGTTTGTCAACGATCGATTTTTCAAAGATTCTTATTTCAATCATGCGATCACACAAGCCTATGATGGTTTGTTGGCTCCGAAAACTTTTCCAAGTTATTTTCTTTATTTTTATGTAAACCCAGGATCGATTGATGTCAATGTTCACCCAACAAAAACAGAAATAAAATTTGAGGAAGATCGAGAAATTTATGCAATTTTGAAAAGTTCCATCAAACAAGGTTTGGGTAAATTTAACATTGCACCTGCTTTGGATTTTGAACAAGAAACCAGTTTTGATGTTCCTTATTCGATGCGAAATCAACTTCCAGTGCAACCAGAAATTCAAATCAACCCAGATTACAATCCTTTTAATACAAGTACTTCTCGCACATCCACGAGCGGAATGAAGACCGATAAATCCACTGCCATATTAAGCGCAGGCTTTGGAACAAATGAGGTGAAAAAACAGGATTGGGAAGATTTTTACAACATTGATGAGGTGGAAACGAAACCAACAATCGAATTGGACATTCAAGCGGAGGAAAACAAGCAATTTATTTTTCAAGGTCCTTATCTTTTTTGTACCACTAAAAATGGGTTATTGGCCATACACGGAAGAAGAGCGAAAGAGCGAATTATCTATGATGAAATCATGCAAAATTTTGTCATGCAACCAATAAGCTCACAACAGATTTTGTTTCCCTTGGGATTTGAACTTTCTATGTCCGAAAAAATGTTGTGGGAAGAAAATCAAGTTTCTTTGACCCGTTTGGGATTTGCATGGAAATTCACCGATTCGGGAATGGATATTGAAGGCGCACCAGCACATCTGAAAGATGAAGGCATTCAAAATGCTGTTCAAACAATTATTAACAATTTATCCATTGGCAACATTGACAAAGGGGAAATAGCGCACATGCTAATCTCAGCCATTGCAAAAGTGGCATCCAACCAGAGGTTTCAATGGAGTAATGAGTCTGCCAATCAATTATTAAATTCTTTGTTTCAATGTTCCGAACATCAATACTCGCCAACGGGTAAAACCATATTAAATACTTTACAAATTAAAGACATCCATCAACTTTTTTAACATGTTTCAATTTTTAAATAACATTCCTCCCGTAACTAAAAACATTCTCATCATCAATGTGTTGATGTATTTATTGACTTGGTTTTTCGGTTCCCAAGGGGTTGATCTCATTTCACTTTTAGGTGCTCACTACGTGAACAGTCCTTTGTTTGAACCTTATCAGATGGTGACGCATTTCTTTATGCATTCAACCTCCATTTTTCACATTTTCTTCAACATGTTTGCTTTGGTGATGTTTGGTTCATTGCTGGAGAAGATTTGGGGACCCAAACGATTCTTTATCTTTTATATAACTTCCGCCATCGGAGCATTTCTGTTTTACAATGCCTTGGGTGCTTATGAGTTACATCAAATCAAATTGCAATTAGCTGGTTTGGGTTACAATCCAGTGGAATTAAAACAATTCTTGACGATGGGTGTAGAATTTTCATACAACCCAAAAGATGAAGTGATTTTAGCCAGTTACATGTCGAAAGCCATTACGCCAATGGTCGGCGCTTCGGGTGCTGTATTTGGTATCATGGCTGCGTTTGCTTACCTTTTTCCAAACACAGAGTTGATGTTGATGTTCATTCCTTTTCCTGTCAAAGCGAAATTTTTAATTGGTGGATATTTTTTACTTGAATTGTACTTGAGTTTCCAAAATGCCGCCGGCGATAGCGTGGCACATTTAGCCCATGTTGGCGGTGCAGTAGTTGGATTCATCATGGTTTACATTTGGGGGAAAAAGAATAAAAACTTTTATTAAAATGCAAAACAATCATTTTATTGCTGAATTAAAGCGACAATTTCAAACGGGTGGAATGCACATTCGTTTGTTATTTATCAATGGATTGGTGTTTCTATTTATTGGTGTTTTAAGCGTTATTGGAAGATTGATCTCACCCGAGTTATCTTTTTCCATCCAAGATATCCTAGGACAAATTTTTACGCTCAAAGCAAGTTTCTTCGGATTTTTGTCTGCTCCTTGGGGAATTTTTACCAGTATTTTTGCCCACTTTACGTTCTTCCACTTTTTGTTTAACATGATATTTCTCTTTTTTGTAGGGAAGCTGTTTGAACATTTCTTCGGTGCTCGTAAATTGTTGTTAATCTATATTTTTGGAGGAATTGCTGGTGGTTTGTTAGAAATTGTTGCGCATGAATTATTTCCAGCAATTGCTGTGAATTCCTCAGTCATTGTAGGTGCATCTGGTTCCATCATGGCAATTTTTATAGCGGTTGCGGTTTATAGACCCCAATTGGAAGTAAGGCTTTTTGGCGTGTTTCCCGTAAAAATCATCATTTTGGCAGGTTTGTATTTTATTTATGACTTAATCAGCATTGGTACAAATGATGGAACAGCTCATTTTGCTCATTTGGGTGGTGCAATATTTGGCTATTTGGCAGTGCAACAGGTGAATACTTCTAAAAATACATTGGTTCGACTGGATCGAGGCTTAAACAATGTTTCAAGTAAGTTTAAATCCCTTTTTGGAAAGAAAAAACCCAAGTTAAAAGTGGAATACGGTGGAAGAAGAAAATCCGACGAACAATTTAATACAGAGAAAATAGCGAAACAAAAGAAAATTGATGCAATTTTGGATAAGATTTCAAAATCTGGATACGAATCATTGAGTTCAAAAGAGAAAGAATTACTATTTGACGAAAGTAAAAATGGATAAATCGAGAAAGAACAACCCTTTTTTTCGGGGAATCTTTAAAATCATTACATTCATTAGTTTGTTTGGGTTGCTTTTGGCGTATATCTGTCCGTTTGTACATCCTGAAACTTTTTGGCCTTTGCCGTTTTTTGGATTGGCTTATCCGGTAATCATGATTCTCGTATTGATTCTTTTGGTACTGGGAATTTTTCTGAGATCTAAAATGGTCATTTTAATTTTGGTGGTCATTGCAATTGGAGGAAAATTACATTTTAGAAGTGTTTCTTTGCCTTTCAATAAACAAGAATTACCCGAAAACCAAGCGTTTTTAAGAGTCTTGAATTACAATGTGCGTTTGTTTGATTTATACAACTATGTAGATAATAAATACGCCAATCGGAATGCGATTTTCAGCTATTTACAAGAACAAGATGCAGATGTTATTTGTTTTCAAGAGTTCTATCAGCAAGATAAACCAACTGTTTTTCCGACGAAAGACACCTTGATGAACCTACTAGGAACCAAGTTTTCACATGAACGTTATAGTCATAAATTAGCTGGCCGACAAAATTTTGGCATTGCCATGTTTTCAAAATATCCAATGATTGCGAGAGGAGATGTGATGTTTGACGATCCCGAAAATGTCGATAACAATTATTGTATCTATGCAGACATTGTAAAAGGAGTGGATACTTTTCGCATATACAATGTTCATTTTCAATCGATCAAGTTTCAAAAAGACGATTATGCTATTTTTGGCGAAAATCAAGAGCAAGTAGGCGTTTCTAAATCTACGGTGAAGTTGATGTTAGATAAACTCCGTTTGGCATTCCCTAAAAGAGCCAATCAAGCGCGTAGAGTGATGGAGCACATCGAACAAAGTCCCTATGAAGTTATTGTTTGTGGGGATTTTAACGACACGCCGATTTCCTATACGTACAACATTTTTTACAGCCGTTTTGTAGATGCGTTTCGGAATTCATCCAGTGGAATAGGTGCAACTTATGCAGGAAAAATTCCTGCTGGACGAATCGATTACATTTTTCACTCCAAGAAACTGAATTCAGCTAATTTTAAGATTCAAAAAGAGGCACACTCAGATCACCGAGCAATTCAATGTGAAATTTGGAAACCGACGGTACAAACGCCATCAAGCTAAAGTTGGTAATTGATTGCCATGGGATAACTTGTGCAGTCATTTAAACAGACTTACACTACTTAATCAAGTTTACCAAAATGTCCTTGTAATTTTGATAAAACGCATCAAAAGCAATGATTTTTTCTTTCAAAAATTGGTAAATTTTTGGATGGTCGGATTCCACGAAAAAATTAACACCTTTCAATTCCCAAGTAATTCTGCAAAATGAATCGACGTCTGGTGTGGAATAATCAAAAATCCATTCACCTGGATCGCCCATGGATTCGGAGAGTACCGTTTTCAACTCTTCCATTTGTTCCCAAACGATTTCACGAATAGCTGAGTCTTTGGCTTGTATGTCAAAGTTTAAGCGCGCACCGGTTTTGTCACATTCCATCCGCAGGTAAATGAATTTCACATTGGTTGGGTAGCTTAACCAATTGATGCGACGTCCATTCGAAGAAATAGCTGGACGCATGTATTCTTTGAATTCCGACCAAAATTGAATGTTTCGTTCCCTTAACTCGCCTTTATTTAGCATGAAATTCGGAGTAAAATAAGTACTTCTTGCGGTCGATCACAAACATTTTGGGAAGGTTGTTGGATGCGTAGGTTATTTCCATTAATTTCACCAACGAACCATGAAGCCATTCTTTGTAATAAACGGGTTGATGCTCGTTGTTGTATTCCCAACTGCGAATGCGTTCTTTTTGGTTCCAATTGGAGTCGAGGTCGTAACTGGCGATGGGCAATCCATTTTCAGTCAAGGTTACCACTTTAGAGGTTAATGTAAATTGATTCAAAGTAGAATCGATGGTTGAAGCGATGTTCTTCCAATCTTCCATTTGCGTGTCTTTATCAACCACAATTTCCATGGTATTGATCAAATTGTTTATGACTGATAAAATCATCGTAGGCTTGGAAATGGAAGGGTAAAAAAGCAGCGAATCGTATCGATTGTTTCCTTTTGAAGTTAAAGACAACACGTGCATTGAATCACTGGAAAATAATACAGGAGGTAAATTGGAAAAACCCATGTATTTGGTAATGTCTATTTTATCAATGTTTTGATTGGCATCGTACACAAAATCCAATTCAGAGTAAGGGTATTCTTTTCGATTCTTTAGATACTGGAAATAGGTTTCAGGTAAACTGTGCTTATTAAACATGTAAACCAGTTTTTCCAAATACTTATTCGGATTTCTCCCATCTTTGATATATAAACTGATTTTGGAAATTTTCATTTTTTGACAAGATGCTAAATCCAAAACAGGTCCCGTCGTTATGGGAGTTTCCAATATTTTACCAAGGTATAAAGGGTTAAAAATGTTACCGTTGTATTTGATCTCGTCTTTTGGTTCCGCAATGACAGTTTCTTTTTCTGGAGTGCATGAAATCAAAAGCAATAAGAAAAGGAATGGTAAATAGTTCATTTTTTTAACTTTTAGTAGTTTCAAAGATAGAAAAAGGTTTGTCCAAATGGGCAAACCTTTTTCTATTTATCCGTTAAGGAATGTTATTTTTTCTTGTTCTTGTGCTTCTGAGCTTCGATTTGCGCTTTTTGCATTTGTTCCAATCGCTCTTGGAACTTTGATTTTCCTTTCGGACCTTTTGCTACAGCAGCTTCTTTCTTAGCTGCCATTTTCGCTTTCAACTTGTCTTCGTCCACAAAGAATTGTTTGATGGCAACCATGATTAAGATGGACATCAACGTAGAAATAAAGTAATAATAACTCAATCCTGCAGAATAGTTGTTGAAGAAGAAAATCATCATGAATGGGAAAATATACATAATCACTTTCATGTTTGGCATTCCCGGCTGAGTTGGTTGTTGCATGTTTCCACTGTTCAACCAAGTGTAAACCAAAGTTGTTCCTGCCATTAAAAGGGTGAACAAAGAGATGTGGTCACCGTACAATGGAATGTAGAAACCAAAATCATAGATGGAATCGTAAGATGATAAATCTTCTGCCCAAAGGAAAGATTTTTGTCTCAATTCAAACACTGCTGGGAAGAAACGGAAGATTGCCAATAAAATCGGCATTTGAATGAGCATCGGAATGCATCCCGCGAGCGGAGAAGCGCCACTGGTTCGATAAAGCGACATCATTTCGACTTGCTTTTTCATGGCATCTTCTTTATTAGGGAATTTGGCGTTCAATTCATCCACTTCTGGTTTCAGAATACGCATTTTCGCTGAAGAAACATACATTTTCCACTGAATAGGCATCAACAGAAGTTTGATAATCAAGGTCAGTAATAAAATTGCGATTCCAACTGCAATTCCTGTATTTTCTAGCATGTTAAACAAAGGTTGAATGGCGTAAACGTTCATCCATCTAAAAATTCCCCAACCGTAGTTGATGATGTCTTCGTAACCCGCTTCATAAGATTTCAAGACTTCAAAATCATTTGGTCCAAAGAACCAATTAATGGATGCAGTGGCATCACCTGTGTTGCTCAAACCTAAGTTCATCACAGACGTGTATTTTTTGATGTGTGAACTATATTCTTTATCACCTTCTTTGTAAGTTCTAATTTTTAATACAGAACCTTCTTTTCCAAAACCAGCAATTGGCTTCATAATTGTACTAAAATAACTTTGTTTGAAAGCAACCCATTCAACTGGAGCTTCCATTACTTGGTCATCGTCACTTGTTTCGCTCAACCAATCGTGATCTTCCCCCTTGTTTTTGAAACATACGGTAGAAACCATGCGTTCAGCACTCAACAAACGTTCGGTTTTTCTCAGGTTGGTTTTCCAGTTCAAAATCACGTTTCCAGGGGCAACAGCGCCATCGTATCCTTTCATTTTCACCTCGAAATCCATGTCGTAGGCATTGTCTTTCAGGTTGTAAACGAATTGAACGGATTGTTTATCAGATGTATTGTATTCAAATACAATGCGATTAGCGGATGAATCTACGATGTTGAAAATTTTATTCCCCGTGGTGAACCTTTTGCCGTTTAGTGGGAAACTCAATTCGTTGATGTTATCACCTGCGCCAAACAATCTCAACGGAACGATGTTGTCTTTCTTCTTGGCGAAATTGTTATACGATTGATATTCCTTCAAATATACTGCCGACAACATACCGCCCTTGGTGGAAAAATCGTAAATCAATTTGTCTGTTTCCAGACGAATGATTTCTTCTTTTTGAACGATGTGATTTGCTTTTTTGGATGTTTCAGCAACCTGACTAGGTGTGTTTTGAGTGTTTACCGCATTTGTTGCTTCACTTTTCTCAGTTCCCGTATTGGCAGGAGTTTCGATTTTTTGTCTGTTGTTGATAGCATCATCTAGTTCTTTCGGTTTATTTAAAATTGTGAAAGTCACTAAAAGTGTTCCGATAAGTCCAAGACCTATAAGTGTGTTTTTATCCATTTTTTATTTTTGTTTGAATTCTTTTGCTGCACTTACAAAGGCTACGAATAGCGGTTGTGGATTGGCAACGGTACTTTTGTATTCTGGGTGAAATTGTACACCGACAAACCAAGGGTGAGTTGGTATTTCCACAACTTCGACCAATCCTGTTTCTGGATTTTTTCCGACGGCAATCATTCCGGCTTCTTCGAATTGCTTCAAATATTCGTTGTTAAATTCATAACGATGACGGTGGCGTTCATTGATTACTTCCGTGTTGTATGCTTTTGCTGAATTGGAGTTTGGTTTTAGTTCACATTTATAAGAACCTAAACGCATTGTTCCCCCCAAGTTGGCAATGCTTTTTTGTTCTTCCATCATGGTAATTACTGGGTATTTAGAATCTTCCGAAATTTCCATGGTGTGTGCATCTTCCATGTTCAATACATTTCGTGCAAACTCAATTACGGCACACTGCATCCCTAAGCAAATTCCAAAAAATGGAACGTTGTTTTCTCTTGCAAAACGAACCGCTTCAATTTTTCCAGAAATTCCTCTTGAACCAAATCCTGGGGCGACTAAAATTCCATCTAAATTTGCTAATTCTTGTTGGATGTTGGCTTTGGTTAATTTTTCCGAATGAATCCATTTCACATTTACGCGACATTCGTTGGACACCCCTGCGTGAATAAATGCTTCACTAATCGATTTATAAGAATCTTTTAATTCAACATATTTTCCGACCAATCCGATGTTGACTTCCGATGTTGGGTTTTTTAAAGTTGTCAGAAATGAATTCCAAGAATCTAGATCCGGAACATTTTTGGAGGAAAGGTTTAATTTTTCTAACACCACCTTGTCCAATCCTTCTGCTTGCATCAATAAAGGTACGTCGTAAATTGTTTCCGCATCGATTGATTCAATGACCGCATTGATGCTTACGTTGCAAAAGTTAGCAATTTTCTTGCGAATGGTTAAATCCAAAGAATGTTCTGTTCTACAACATAAGATGTCTGGTTGTACTCCAAATTCTAATAATTGTTTAACAGAGTGTTGCGTTGGTTTTGTTTTTAATTCTCCAGCAGCAGCCAAATAGGGGATAAGGGTTAAGTGAATCACCAAACAATCGTTTTCAAATTCCCATTTCATTTGGCGAACCGCCTCCACGTAAGGCAAAGATTCAATATCACCTACCGTTCCACCGATTTCAGTAATGACAATGTCAAAATCTCCTTTTTTACCCAAAATTTGGATTCTATCTTTGATTTCGTCTGTGATGTGCGGAATAACTTGAACGGTTTTCCCCAAATATTCACCTTTGCGTTCTTTGTCAATAACGGCTTGGTAGATTTTTCCTGTAGTTACACTGTTTGCCTGAGAAGTGGGAACATTTAAAAAACGTTCGTAATGTCCCAAATCCAAATCGGTTTCAGCGCCATCATCTGTTACAAAACATTCTCCATGTTCATACGGATTCAAAGTTCCCGGATCGATATTGATATAAGGATCAAGTTTTTGAATCGTTGTTGAATAACCGCGAGCTTGTAATAATTTTGCTAAAGAAGCAGAAATAATTCCCTTACCCAGTGAGGAAGTTACTCCCCCGGTTACAAAGATGTATTTTGTTGAATTGGACATACTTTTATAATTTGTAACTACGGGGCGCAAAGTTACAATAAACATCGCATTAATAAATCATAAATGAGAATCTTTTTTAATTTGTTTGTGATCCAGAATTGACTAAAAGTTTTTCAAATCATTTTCAGGGTAAAGGATTATTTTTTTAACGAGACATCCACTATTCCAGATGCATAATACCCCTTCATAGAATTTAAAATCACAAACCTGATTCAAGTCATTATCTCATTGGAAAAGGTTGTTTAACTTTACCATATAAAATTCACAGTTTAAACGTTATAGAAATGACATTTGAAAATTACCTTGCAGGATTTAAAGAGATTTTAAACGATGAAAATCCAAGCGCACCTTATGATGATCCAATGTATTTGGATTATACCAAAATGAATTCTTCCCGCGTCAATCGATGGTTGAAACAGGGAATTATTCTTCCAGAAATGAAAACACATTTGGAAAATTTGAAGCAAAAACAAAAATGGGTGTTGATTACCGAACATTGGTGTGGTGACGCAGCTCACATTGTTCCTTTTCTATTCATGATGGCAACTATGTCGCCTTTCGTAGAATTGGAAATCCAATTGAGAGACAGTGATTCTGAAATCGATACATACCTTACCAATGGTTCTAAATCCATTCCAGTTTTAATCGTTCGTGACGAGGCTGGCAAAGATTTGTTCGTTTGGGGACCAAGACCGAAAGCGTGTCAAATCGTTTTTGATGAACTCAAAGCCAATGGTGCTGATTTTGAAGACCTAAAAATTGCACTTCAAAATTGGTACAATCAAGACAAAGGTAATTTGATTCAAGTAGAGATTCTGGAATTGTTGAAGCAGGCGTAGTTTACAATTTAAACGACAGTTGGAAAATCATTTTTTAGCGGAGCATGCATCGCTAAAGAATGATTTCTTGTAAAATCGATTATTGCGATATATAATGGATGTCAGTGGTTGATTAATACACTTGCAACGAAAAACCTTCCATGATCTCAATAAAATCATTGAAATCTTTTGAATCCAACTCATAGGTCAATAACAATCCATTTTCGGGACTTTTTTCTTGATTTAAAACGACTTTAAAATCCGTTTTGATTGCATTGATTGCCATGGTTGCCATTTCATAATCAGCAAAATGAAGGGTTCTTTTTAAGATTGCCATGATGTGTTTAATATTTTGTAATTATTCCTTTTTTTCAAAGATTACGTACGAATTGATTTAAAGGATAGGATGCAAACTTAACCTTTTTAATAGATTTTCTGTTGCTGAAATGGAATTTAGCGTTCATATAACTGCCATAATCCGAGGTACAAATATTATCAATCCAATTATAAGTGCAGTTATTGCGCTGATTAAAACTGCGGCAGCTGATAAATCTTTTATTTTTTTAATTTGCAAATGAATTGATGGTGAAATAAAATCTGCCAAGTTTTCGATGGAGGAATTGATAATTTCAACAATGACAACCAATCCCATTGCAAAAACGAGCGAAATCCATTCAGTTAGTGTAATCTTGAAAATCAAGCCAGCTCCAACGACCAAAAAGATGAAAAAGAAATGAATTCTTGCATTGTGTTCTTCCTTCCAAAGGACTTTCAAGCCGTTGAACGCATGATTAAAACTTTTAATTCTATTGGAAATCGAGAATTTGGATGACTTCATAATCAATCAATTTGAAATTATTTGTTTCTTTTTTCTTGATCTTCTGCCATTTTCTTCCATGCTTTGGTTTTTACCGTGAACAAAGTTTGATTTTCCATGTTGAAAATTGAAACCCAATTTTTGCTTACTACAATGTGTTGATTCCAATCTAAGAAATCTTTATAAAGTAAAAGCGTGCATATGTCAGTTGAAGAAATGTAGTCTGACAAAACGTGAGAGTGCATGGTAGATGTAGTTTTAATCTCAGGATCTTCGAATTTATAGGCGAAATTCAGTAAGGATTCATGAATTTTTTCGGTTTTAACAAATTCATTTTTATCATTGTAGGTTAATTTATAGTCATTTCCTATTAAGATGTAATCGGAAGATGTTGAGGCGGTTAGAATAAAAACCACTTTTTGGTTATTCAATATTAATGGAATGATGTTATTCGAGGTATTTTCATAAAACTTAAACGTTTTATCTTCATTAGCATATAATCTTTTCGTTGCATCTATTCGAATTGTAATTAAATTTTTCTCGATTTCTGTGGCTTGATGATTAATGCTGTCAATTTTAATTGGTTTTTCGAGTGGTACAATGTCAAATTCATATCGAACAAGAATGTAATTCGGATCAAAACGACTGTAAAAAATATTGTTGACTCTTCCATCTAGATTTTCATAGGAAAGATATCCGCCGATGGAATCTCTTTTTTCTGGAAAACGGGCTAACATATCATCTGTTCCGTACCAAGATGCTTTTTCAAGACGAAATAGTAATTTTC
>CAZAVP010000040.1:0-22902 GCA_964488745.1 uncultured Chryseobacterium sp.
ACTATATTCCTCAAACCAACAAGAAAATGTTTGAATTTATCTCCGAAACTTCAGTAAATAAATTTGAAACGGTGAAATATTTTAAATTTATTTCATCGTTTCTTTCCTTTAACCGCTTTGATTTAACTAACATTTAATTGTTATTAAAATATCCTTTAATAATTCAAAATTTCAGAGAATCAGACTATCTTTGCTGAATGCAAGAAATGATACTGATACTTGATTTTGGATCGCAATACACCCAATTGATTGCGAGGAGAGTAAGAGAATTGAACGTGTACTGTGAGATTCATCCATGGAATAAAGTTCCAACATTAAATAATGAGATCAAAGGAGTAATTTTATCAGGTTCGCCTTTTTCAACGTTAGACCCGAATTCGCCAAAACCAGATTTGTCAGAAATCAAAGGAAAATATCCTTTGTTGGCAGTTTGCTTTGGAGCACAATATCTTGCGCAGAATTACGGAGGTCAAGTTTTGCCTTCGACCATTCGCGAGTATGGTCGTGCAAATTTATCATTTGTAAATACGGAACATCCTCTAACGAAAAACATGACCATTGGTTCTCAAGTTTGGATGTCACACGGCGATACAATCAAGGAAGTTCCTTCGGGATTTGAGGTGATTGCAAGTACGATTGATGTCGGCATTGCAGGGTATCAAATTCAAGGAGAACAAACATACGGAATTCAATTTCACCCAGAAGTTTATCACTCAACAGAAGGAGCCTTGTTGTTACAAAATTTCATTGTTTCCATCTGCAAATGCAGTCAAGATTGGACACCAGATTCTTTCGTAGATACAACAGTCGCTGATTTAAAAGCGCAAATTGGTGCTGACAAAGTGATTTTAGGTTTGTCAGGAGGAGTGGATTCTTCTGTTGCCGCGGTATTGTTGCACAAAGCAATTGGAGCTAATTTACATTGTATATTTGTGGATAACGGTTTGCTTCGTAAAAATGAATTTACTTCAGTTTTAGAATCATACAAAGGAATGGGGTTAAACGTTAAAGGGGTAGATGCTTCTGAAAAATTTTACGCTGCTTTGAAAGGATTAACGGATCCTGAATTAAAGAGAAAGGCAATTGGAAAAGTGTTCGTAGATGTTTTTGATGAAGAGTCAAAATTAGTTGAAGACGCCAAATGGTTAGGGCAGGGTACAATTTATCCCGATATTATTGAATCTGTTTCTGTAAACGGAGGGCCGTCTCAAACAATTAAATCCCATCATAATGTCGGCGGTTTGCCTGAATATATGAAATTAAAGGTTATTGAACCTTTGAAATTATTATTCAAAGACGAAGTGAGACGCGTCGGAAAAGCTTTGGAGATTTCTTCCGCGATTTTGGAACGTCACCCGTTTCCTGGTCCTGGATTAGGAATTCGAATTTTAGGCGATGTTACCGCTGAAAAAGTGCGAATCTTACAAGAGGTTGATTCTATTTTTATCAATGGATTGAAAGAAGATGGTTTATATAACGATGTTTGGCAAGCTGGAGCTATTTTTCTTCCTGTTCAATCAGTAGGTGTAATGGGCGATGAACGAACGTATGAAAATGCGGTTGCTTTACGTGCAGTCTCATCTACCGATGGTATGACTGCTGATTGGTGTCATTTGCCTTATGAATTTTTAGCCAAAATCTCCAATAAAATCATCAATCAAGTAAAAGGGATTAACCGTGTAACGTATGATATCAGTTCCAAACCACCGGCAACAATAGAATGGGAATGATTAATGCATAAGAATTGCATGGTATTATAATTGAAATGAATTATGAAGAAGTTAATTGGATTACTTTTCTTACTAATTGCAAGTTATTCGTTTGCGCAGCCTGAAACTGCTGAAGTTGAATGGAAAGATGGCAAAAAGTATTACATTCACTTTGTGCAAACAGGGAATACCTTATACGGTTTAACCAAATTGTATAACGTAACTGCTGAACAAATATCAGAAACCAATCCTTTGGTTTTAAACGGATTGAAAGAAGGTCAGAAGTTATTAATACCAGCAAATAAAGAAGCCAAAACTTCCCTGAATCCTACCGATAATCAAAAAACACATTTGGTTGAAAAGTCTGAAACGCTTTATGGTATTTCAAGAAAATACAGCGTGACGATGGAAGAAATGGTTCAAGCCAATCCAGGGATAGAAGCAGGGATAAACATTGGGCAAGTGTTGCTTATCCCCAAAAGTAATGATTCATCAAAACAATCTACGCCAGGAGTAAAACAACAAAACGAAATTACTTTCCACGATACAGTTGTGGAACACGTTGTTTTGGAGTTCGAAACGTTGTATAGTATATCGAAGAGATTCATGGTTTCTGTTGAAGATTTACAACGATTCAATGGAATGAAAAATCAAAAAATTCGGCAAGGCGATGTGTTGAAGATTCCTTTGAAAAAAGAAAAATACACCCCGATTGATGTTCGAGAAATAAAAAAAGAGCCTGTTCGCAAGGTGGATGAAGAATTGATTTTCAAACGCAAAGATGAATATTTAGTCCTGATGATTCTTCCTTTTAATTTAGACAAAGCCAAAGATGGCTTATCTTCCATCGCTTTAGAGTTTTACATGGGCGCTGAGATTGCGTTGGATTCATTGCAGGAATTAGGGTTGAAATCACGTGTAGAAATAATTGATGGATCTATTGATACCAACAAGTTGCGGTTACTTCTGAATAAAAAAGGATATTATGCTGCTGATTTAGTAATCGGACCGTTTTTAGGTCCAGGAATGGATTTCATGGCTGGGTGGTGTAAAGTCAACAAAATCAGAATGGTTTCTCCTGTTATTGCGCAAACAGAAATCTTAAAAGACAATCCTTTTGTATATAATGCAGTTACCTCTGATATAACCCTTATGAAGGGTGTGGCTAAATACATTGCCAAAACGCATAACAAAGATCAAGTAATCTTGGTGAAAACAGATGTTAAAGACGAAGAGCTTTATCAAGCTTTCAGACAGCAGTTCATGAAATTGACCAACGCAGGATCAAACCAAAAACTCTTAGAAATCAATTTGGTAGATTTAGGGACTTATATCCGAAAAGGGATAAACACGACGATTGTTGTTCCAACAAGAGACAAGTCAACTGCCATGAAGTTTATGACAGAGTTGAATAAAGTAGCGAGCAAAGTAGGTGCTGGAGATATTTCTGTTTTCGGAACAAAGGAATGGAATAATTTTGATGACATTAAAAGCTATTTAAAAAATAAATACAATTTCCATTTTGCCTCTGCAAATGATTTTAATTATGCGTATGCAGAAACAAGACACCTGACTTCTGTTTATAGAAATAAATACAATGCTGATTTATCGAAGTATTCAACACAAGGATTTGATGTCGTTTTTTATTTCATTAACCAAATGCTTATGGGTGAAAATCCCAAAGATGGAGTCATGAATTCGATTCACCTTCAGGTTGCTAATGACGGACATGGACAAGAAAATAAAGCTTGTTTTATTTTAAAACAAGTAGATTATGAAATCATTAAAATGGATTTAATTCATGACTAAAGAATTCATCGTAACCCAATTTCAAAATTTGCAAGATTATATCTGTAAAGAATTGGAAAAATTGGATGGAAAAGCCATTTTTTCAGAAGATATATGGCATCGTGACCTCGGAGGTGGTGGTAGAACACGAACCATTGCAACAGGTAATTTATTAGAAAAAGGAGGCGTTGCGTTTTCAGCTGTTCACGGTGAAGTTACTCCAGAAATGAAACAACAATTGAGATTGGAAGGAAGTTCATTTTTTGCAACGGGCGTTTCCATTGTTTTGCATCCTTTTAATCCGCACGTGCCAATTATTCACATGAATGTTCGGTATTTTCAAATTGACGATAGCAAGTATTGGTTTGGCGGAGGAATTGATTTAACACCCCATTATGTGATTCCAGAACAAGCGGAAATGTTTCATTCTGAATTGAAAAAAATCTGTGACACCTATGATGAATCCATTTATGAACGTTTTAAACTTTGGGCGGATGAATACTTTTATATTCCGCACCGTAAGGAGAATAGAGGAGTAGGTGGAATTTTTTACGATCATCAGTCCGAGGAAAACACCAATTTATCCAAAGAACAACTTTTAGAATTAGCCATGGATTTAGGGCGTAGTTTTCCAGCTATTTACGCACAACAATGTGAATTGGGACGAGACATTCCTTTTTCAGAAGAAGAAATTCGCTGGAGAAATATTCGAAGAGGAAGGTATGTTGAGTTTAATTTGGTGAATGATAGAGGTACGAAATTTGGGTTGCATTCAGGAGGAAGAACCGAATCTATCTTAATGAGTTTACCTCCTCAAGCAGTATGGGAATATAATTTCTCACCTGAAAAGGGATCAAAGGAAGATTTTACCTTAAACTATTTAAAAAAAGATAAATAAAACACACCTGTAAAGCATCCATTTTATCAGTTCTTCGTCTTTATGGGTAAATGAATTTAATATTATATTTATAACAATCAACTCTACTATGAAAACCAACTTAAATTCTCTGATTTTTGTTTTAACAATGTGCTTGTCAACCGGCTTGTTTGCTCAAAATGAACAGACTAATTCGCACACGCTTCATCCTAAAACAATTCAATTTGCAAATGAAGTATATCACGATGTTACGGAATACTTGACTCCAGAACATTTAACTCAATATAGTACATTTATCTCTCAAGTAACCGTAGAAGAGGTGGGTGAGTCTGCAACAAATTATGAAACTCTTCAAAATGTAGGACTTAGAAATAAATACAATCCAAATTTAACATTTGATCAGGTAGGTTTTGACGTTTCTAACTTTAATCCTTTAAAATATCATTTTAATTATTACAGCTCTGAAGTGCAAAAATACAGAATAGGAGTTACTAATTATATCGTAATTATTACCCCTTTGGGTACACATTAAAATTATTTACTACACAATAATAAAACCTATGACTCTCTTTAATTACTCCAAGAACAACCTCGTGAAAAGTGCATTTTTGATATTCACGTTACTTTTTACTTTTTTTGCATCTGCTCAACCAACAGGCTCAACTTGTATTGATTCTAATCCTTTTTGTACAGGATCTACTTATAACTTTCCTAATAACCCGAATATTCCAGGACCTGCTAGTGCCTCAAGTGGTAATTATGGATGTTTATCTAGTCAGCCAAGACCAATTTGGTATCACATGAAAATTGACCAAGGTGGCACACTTAGAATTACAATGAAACAAACTACGGGTCCTAATGGAACAGGAGGTTCTTTGGATTTGGATTTTGCGCTTTGGGGACCTTTCAGTGATTTGGCTTCAGGGTGTCAACAGGTCGCGAATGGTCAAGCTCCAAAACAGTGTAGTTTTAGCGCAAGTTCAACAGAGAATATCGGGTTGGGTATGAGCGGTGGTACTGGTAGTGGGCAATCCAACCCGCCACAAGCTCAACCAGGTGAATATTACATCATTGTGTTAACCAATTATAGTCAACAGAGCGGTTACATTGATTTTAATCAAACAGGTGGAACAGCATCAACGGATTGCTTGATTGTTATTCCGTGCCCACTCACTGCTACCATAACATACCCTTCTGTGTTATGTACAGTCGATACAAGCACCCCTGTTGTTCAAACGGGAGATTTAGGTGGAACATTCACTTCAACTCCGCCTGGATTGTCAATTAACGCAACAACTGGAGAGATAAACCCTTCTTTAAGTACGCCTGGGCCATACACGGTTACTTATGAGGTTATTGATTCTACAGATCCAACTTGTTTTGCAACTTCGTCAGCTGTATTGAATGTTAATACAGGTGGCGCTCCTACATTTAATCAAGTTGCTCCAATATGTTTAGGAGAAACATTTACATTGCCCACAACTGCTACAAATGGGATAGTTGGTACGTGGTCTCCTGCAGTAAATTTAAGCGCAACAACAACTTACACATTTACCCCTGACCCAAATCAATGTGGAGCTGTACCAGTCGATATGACGGTGGTTGTAAATCCCCTTCCAGTTGTAAGTGCTGGTCCCGATTCTTTGATTTGTGAAGGAACGATGTTTACGCTTAACGGTTCTGGAGCAACAAGTTATACTTGGGATAATGGCGTCACGAATGGAGTTCCTTTTTCTCCTGTGGATTTGAATCCAGTTACATATACCGTTACTGGTACGTCTGCACAAGGGTGTACAAATACAGACCAAATGACACTTTCCATCACTCCGTTACCTATTGTAAGTTTTACACCCGATAAAGTTACAGGATGTATTCCATTGGAAGTTAATTTTTTAGATGATAATCCCTCCAATAATACCTACGCTTGGTCTTTTGGAAACGGTCAAACAGCTACTACAGGACCTCTAGCAACAACCACGTTCAATTCTGCAGGTTGTTTTGATGTGAATCTTACCTTAACCACTCCAAATGGATGTTCAAATAGTACAACTTACACGTCTTTGATTTGCTTAAACCCATTACCTGTCTCAAGCTTCAATGCAATTCCTAATGTGTTAACCCAATTGGATGCATATACCAATATGAATAATACGTCTGTAGGTGGAACCATGTATGAATGGAATTTTGGTGATGGATCTCCAATCAATACGCAATTTGCTCCTGGACATCTATTTCCGAGTGCGACTGCAGGTTCTTATGAGATTTCATTAACGGTTACTTCTCAAGATGGTTGTAAACACGTTTCTACCGCAATTATAGAAGTATTAGACGATTTGGTTTATTACGTACCGAATGCATTTACACCAGATGAAGATGAGTTTAATCCAACATTTAAACCAGTATTTACAAGCGGTTTTGAACCATTAAGTTATCGAATGGTAATCTACAACCGTTGGGGAGAATTGGTTTTTGAAACTTTAGATTTAAACTATGGTTGGGATGGAACTTATAGCCAAAGTGAAGGACATGTTCAAGAAGGTTCATACACTTGGAGGATAGAATTTAAAACTACTTTATCGGATGCACGAAAAATCATCATGGGACACGTGAACGTCCTGAGATAAAAAGGATAAAATTCACAAAAAAAGTCCTGCTTAAAATTTCTTTAAGCAGGACTTTTTGGTTCCGTTGGTTTAGTTTTGAGCCAAGGTAAAATAAAAGTAAAGTTCAAAACCCGAGTTCGATTATCTTATTGAGTTTAGATTGCTGATTATCAGTTTGAAATAAAAAAAAGATTTACTTCGCACAGCTTTTCAATGAATGGTATCCTACTTCGTAATCTACTCATTCATTGAAATATAAACTTCAATTTTACAATCGAACTCAGGTTCAAAAGAGAATGAAATAGCAGAAATAAAAAAATCTACTTCGGTATGAAATAGATTTAAGGTGTTTTTTGAACCAGAACTATATATCCGCTATGTTGTAGCGATTTGTTTTTATAAACATCGCTATCGCTTCGATGTGACTTGTATGTGGGAATTGATCCACTAAAGTTAATTTTTCGAGTTGATATCCTGCTAATTCCAATTGTTCGGTATCTCTTGCCTGAGTGGATGGGTTACAGGATATGTATACGATTCTATCCGCACCTAATCGCATGACCTTGCGAAGTGTTTTAGGTGCAATTCCAGCTCGTGGAGGATCTAAAACGATTGTTCCAATTTTCCCTTCGTATTGAGGAAATTGAACTAGAAATTTACCAACGTCTGCGGCATAAAATTGAATTCCTTGGATGTTATTTCGCTTTGCATTTTTTTGGGCATCTTCAATTGCTTCAGAAACGATATCTACTCCAATAATGGATACATTTTCAGCTCGCTGTGATAGAATTTGACCAATGGTACCTGTTCCACAAAATAAATCCATTACCACTTTTCCATCCAAAGGATTGTTCTCAAAAACATACTCCAACGCTTTGTTATACAGAAATTCAGCACTCTTAGGATTGGTTTGAAAAAAACTTTCCATGCTGATTTCGAATTCAAGCCCTAATAATTTCTCGATTACTTTTTCATCGCCATAGACGAGTTTATTTTGACCATTTTCAATTTTTGCTCTATCTGCCACATTATCATTAATTGTGTGCTGAAAACCGGCAAGTCGAGTGCCTAAAATAGTTTGTAAAAAAACAGAGAATGCTTCTAGATCAAACGATTCTACGTTTTGTGATGAGGTTACTAGATTGATCAATAATTGATCTTGATAAAATGATTTTCGAACGACAATGTGACGAAAAAATCCTTCTTTTTTAGGCGGATGCCAAGCTGGTAATCCCGTTGCCTTTAGAAAATCTCGCACTTGAATTAATTCATTTTCCCATTGCGCGTCAAACAACCCACTTTGTTTGTTCAAGTTTTCTACTTTCCACCACGTTCCTCGGCGCTTGAAACCCAAAGCAAAAGCCTCATCTTTTTCTTCACCTGTGTTCACATCGTGCTCAATGGAAGAAAAACTGTATTCCATTTTGTTGCGGTAGTTGTAATCCAATGGGGAAGAAATAAATTCGTCAAAAATGGAGTCGATGTTTGCTACATGAGCAATTTTGGTGTACAATTCCAAGGTGGTTTTCTTTTTCCATTCTTCTTGGATGGGAAGTGGAACAAAAATATAGGGCGCACCAGAAATTTCTTGAAAATCGGAGATTATTTCCATGGGAGATCTTTCAATTACATCGATGAGCTTGCACTCGGCGTATTTCTTTTTTTTCTTGTCAACTTTCGCCAGAACCTTTTGCCCCGGAAAAGCGTTTTCTACAAACACAACGTACTCACCATCCGCAGTTGGAATTTTAGCGATTCCTTTTCCTCCGAATGCAAAACCGGTAATATCCAGTTCGACGATATCTCCTCTGTTCATCTTGTATTTAAAATATTGAAAATGGTTAACGCTTTGCGCCTGAATTAAATCATTCCTCTAATAACTCCTTTGTCTGAACTTTCAATGAAGTCGATGATTTCTTTGCGAATTGGACTGTCTTTTAAGGTTTCTTTCACGACTTCCAATCCTTTTGAAATGTTGTTGTTTTGAACATATATTGTTCTGTAAATGTCTTCTATTTCACGAATTTCTTCATCGGTGATTCCCCTTCTCCTCAAGCCTACCGAATTGACTCCAGCAAACGTCATGGGTTCGCGGGCCGCTTTGATGTATGGCGGAACATTTTTGCGAATCAAGGATGCGCCACCAATAAAGCTGTGTGCACCAATTCGAACAAATTGTTGCGCGGCGACTTTCCCTTCCAAGATGGCATAATCATCGATGATAACGTGGCCCGAAAGTCCAACGTAACTGGCTAGAATCACATGATTTCCAATTTGACAGTCGTGGGCAATGTGAACATACGTCATTAAAAGACAGTGAGAGCCAATACTCGTTTTAAACATGTCATTCGTTCCTCGGTGAATGGTTACGCATTCGCGAATGATGGTATGATCTCCAATTTCTACGGTGGTGTATTCACCGTTAAATTTTAAGTCCTGCGGAACAACTCCAATCACAGCACCTGGAAAAATTTCACAGTTTCTACCGATTCGAGTTCCTGGATAAATGGTGACATTCGGATGAATTCGGGTTCCATCTTCAATAACAACATCTTCAAAAATAGTTGAAAATGAGTCAACAATAACTCCTTGACCTAATTTTGAATCTGCGGATACATTTGCTAAAGGACTGATCATTTTATACTTTGTCTTTGATGATTTGAGCAAGCATTTCCGCTTCCATGACTATTTTTCCATTTACGTACGCTTTTCCAATCATGTGAACCAGTCCACGACGAATAGGCGATAGGAGGTTTAGTTCAAACACCAAGGTGTCACCAGGCAATACTTTTTGTTTGAATTTTACATTGTCAATTTTCATGAAATAGGTAGAGTACAATTCCGGCTCTTCTACTTTGCTCAGCGCGAAAATTCCGCCCACTTGAGCAGTTGCTTCAATTTGTAAAACTCCAGGGAAAACAGGATTTCCAGGAAAATGCCCTTGAAACATGGGTTCGTTCATGGTCACATTTTTCACCCCAACAATTCCGTTTTCGGTGATTTCCATTACTTTATCGACCAATAAAAATGGGTAGCGATGCGGTAATATTTTTTCAATGTCGTTGATGTTATAAAGAGGTGTTTTTTCCAAGTCGAAATGTTTCTTGCCTCCGCCTTCTTGTTTTTTGATTTGCTCTTTCAATACTTTGGCAAAACGAACATTTCCAGAGTGGCCTGTACGAGCCCCCAAGATATGCGCTTTGATCGGGCGACCAACCAGCGCCAAGTCACCAACTATGTCTAATAATTTATGTCTAGCAGGTTCGTTTTCGTATTGTAATTTTGTACTATTTAAAACCCCAATACCTTCCACTTGAATTTTTAATTCTTCTTTTCCCAATAGTTTTGCCAATCGGTCTAATTCATCTTGTTGAATATCATTTCGCTCCACTAAAACAATTGCGTTGTCTAGGTCACCTCCTTTAATTAAGTTGTTTTTGGCAAGAAATTCTAACTCTCTTAAGAAAACGAACGTACGGCATTTGGAAATTTCTTCTTTAAACTCTCCAATATGATACATACTCGCATGTTGTGTACCTAAAACAGGAGAATTGTAATCAACCATCACTGTGATGCGAAAGTTTTTATCTGGGATGGCTAAAAATTCAATTCCTTTTTCAACATCTTCCCATGGAATGTTTTCGGTAAGCTCAAAATAGTTTTTATCGGCATTTTGCTCAACTACTCCAACTTCTTCAATTGCTTGAACAAATGGCCAAGAGCTTCCATCCATTATGGGCATTTCAGGACCGTTTATTTTGATCAAGGCATTGTCAATTTGCATTCCATACAGGGCTGCAAGAACGTGTTCTGAAGTGTAAATACGTGCACCATTTTGCTCCAAGGTTGTACCTCTATCGGTTGATATAACGAAGTCGGCGTCTGCTTTAACCGTAGGTTGATTTTCTAAGTCAACGCGTTGAAAAACATACCCGTGGTTTTCTGAAGCTGGACAAATTTCAAGAGTTACTTTTTCTCCGGTATGAAGTCCAATACCGTTCATTTTAATCGCTGATTTCAGCGTAAGTTGCTTATCTGCCATGATGTGCTTTAATCTTTTTTAGTTGTTTTGATGAAGTTGTCAAATTCCTGAATCTTTTTTAAGATGAATGGTAATTTTCTAAATCCAAAATATGATTTTTTATAATCTTCAATACCTATTGCGGGTGACCCCATTAATACAGCTTTTTTCTTTACTGAATTGGGAATTCCTGATTGTGCAACGATCTGAGTACCATCAGCAATGTGTAGATGACCAGAAATTCCTGCTTGACCACCAATCTGAACTTGTGCGCCAATTTTTGCTGAGCCAGCAATACCCGCTTGTGAAGCGATTGCCGTATTTTTGCCAATTTCCACGTTGTGTGCAATTTGAACCAAATTGTCAACTTTGACGCCTTTTCGAATAATTGTTGACCCCATGGTTGCTCGATCGATTGTCGTATTGGAACCGATTTCAACGTGGTCTTCTAGGATAACGTTGCCAATTTGCGGTACTTTTTGATATTCTCCAGCTTCGTTTGGTGCAAATCCAAACCCGTCTGAACCTATGATAGCGCCAGAATGAAGGATGCAATTTTGACCAATAACACAATGTGCATAGACATTTACTCCTGGGAAAAGAATGGAGTTGTCGCCAATGGTAACTTGATCACCAATGTAAACATTGGGGTAAATTTTCACATTGTTGCCAATTTTTACATTTTCACCCACATAAGCAAATGCACCTAAATAAAGTTCTTCTCCTGCACGAGCAGATTCAGAAAAATAGGATGGTTGTTCAATTTTAGCGGGTTTTAACTGAAGTTGGTTGTAAAAATCCAATAGTTTTGCGAAACTGGAGTATGCATTAGCTACTTTGATAAGTGTCAACGTTTTTGGAAGACTTTGTGAAGGTTCAAATGTTTTATTGACAATGCAAATAGAAGATTCTGTTTGGTAGATGTATTCTTCGTATTTTGGATTGGATAAAAAGGACAAAGTTCCCTCGGTTCCTTCTTCAATTTTAGAAAGACCAGTCACCGTAATGTTCGAATCGCCAACAAGATCTCCCGATAAGATGTCAGCTATTTGCTTTGCAGAAAATTCCATTGTTCAAAATTAAAAAAAGAAAGGGAAGTCATACTTGATTTATCGATGAATTATCAACAATAATGAGCTAATTACTAATTACAAGTCGTTTCAAAAGGCAAATCGAATTCAAAAATGGTGATTCTATTTTTATACCAAATCGATTTTGCTCCGATTGTTCGACCCAATGAATCGTTGAAAGTGATATAATGTTCTGGTTTTGGACGGATGCTGAAGTCGGTTTTAGAAAAGTCAAGAGTTCCTTTTTCTTTTAACTTTTTCAAGATTGTTTGATTTTTGACCAACCCCATTTCCATTTGTTGACACGCCAATTTGCTTAAAGAATCCACATAAATTAAGTTTTCTTCTTTGGGAAAATGAATGAAACGCCCGATGCCCGATGTGCTGTTTTTTATTTCGCTTACGGGGGTGTCTGCAATTCGTACTTCTGAAATATAGCTTTCTTCTGGTAGTGTGAAAAACAATTTTAAATCGTCTTTGTAAATCAAATATGTTTTTGACGCCGTGTTTTTATCGCTCAATTTAAAATTCACTTTTCCTTCATTGAGCAGATTAATTATTTCGGCATCTTGAATACCTTGTGTATGCATCAGCTTTGACACGTCTTCTTGTATGACAATTGTGCGATCTAAAATTGAATTTTTAATTCGATTGTCAGGTAACCATGAGCAAGCCCTGTTTTGAAAAAAGAAAAATACGAAAATACATCCGATTCCAAATCCAATTCCATAATAGCGTAGTCGCTTCCAAAATGTTGCCATATATTTTTGTATTTGGCTGTAAAGATAGGGCTAAATCTGAAAAGATTCATAAAACAGGAGGGATCCTTTCTGTAAGTGGGCTTGGATAAGGCTTTTTAGGTAAGAATCATCACGAAAATATGAATAAATTATCGATTGTCAATGCGTTTGTTTATAGCGACTTATGTATTTTGTTTGCAAACAAAAAAGCGATTAAACTTTTCGTCTAACCGCCTTTCAATTTTATATTCCGTATTGATTAAATCAGCGCATCTAATTTTGCTGTTAATTGTGCTTTTGGAACTGCGCCAACAGATTTGTCAGCAACTTGACCGTCTTTGATGAAAAGAATCGTTGGGATATTGCGGACACCAAATTGGCTTGAAATTCCAGGGTTACTATCAACGTCCACTTTTCCGATGATTGCTTTTCCTTCGTATTCTGTTGCCATTTCTTCAATGATCGGTCCAACCATGCGACAAGGTCCACACCATTCTGCCCAAAAATCTACTACAACTGGTCTGTCTGATTTCAATACAAGCTCCTCAAAGTTTGCGTCTGTAATTTCTAATGCCATAATTATTATGTTTTTATATTGTATCCTATTTTTTGAGGATAAAGTTAATGATTCGATTTAACATTGACAAATTGTTTGCCATTCATTTTCTACTGACAAATTGTCGGATAAATGTGTTTTAAAACTCCCAAAACATTAATTGTGCACTTCCATTTTTCGCATGGTCTGTTGATTATCGGTTTTTAGTTGATAAAAATACGTTCCATTGGGTATGGAGGTTGAATCGAAACGCACAATGTGTTGTCCTGGAGCATACTCTTGATCAGCCAAAACAATAATCGATTGATAGTCTTTGTTTAATATTTCAAATTGAATTTTTTTTTGTTCCACATTCGAGAAGTATAATTCAACCATGCCTTTTGCAAAGTCATCTTCTAAATAAATCAATTCACAATACAGCTTTTTATTAGGCTCTTCCCGGTTAATCCTACTCAGAATTTTTTTATAAATTAGGAATAAAATAATGAGAACGAGTGAAACGTAAAGCGTCCCTAATGCGATTTGTGTAAAACTAACTCGGGCTAATATGATGCTGATAATAAACATGTTTGTTTCGTTATTGTTTAATTATAAAGAGATGATATTTTCAATGTTTGCTGCTTTTTTGTATTTTTCGATAATTGAATTTACATCCAACATCAATTCTTTGATGGTTACACTGGTGTATTTATTATTATTAGAAGGATGAAATGTAATTTCCGAAGTTTCGTCAAATAAAGCAGACACTTGAGCTATTTGCGCTGGTTGGTTGGGTATGATGAATTTAAACAAATACACATTGGGCCATTCCAATAATTCCAATTGAATTCTAAGTTTTTCGAGCGTTTCTTCCATTAGTATTTTTTAAAGAGCAAAGATAGTCGTTTCATTTCTTGAATGAGCACATTGGGTGGATTGTTTTCAAAGCGCTTCAGTTGTTCTAAATTTTGACCACCTTGCAACTGATATTGTTTGATGCCATCCAGAATTTCGATTGGATTGGGTTCTTTAGAAACAATCACAGATTCATCTAATATCAGCTCCGATGAAAACCATTTTTGAGCCTGTTGTTTTTCCAAATCAATCAATAAATTAACTAAAAAAGCGATGCTTCGACCATTTAATTCATTGGACAACAATAGTTTAATGTTGTTTTTGACTGTTTGAAAAGCTTGATATGATTCCAATAAATTTGTATTTTCAGTTGGAAAAACAACTTGATGCTGGGTTTGAAGTTGACTGGAATTAACACATTCATAAGCTTCTTGAAGTCTTTTCAATTTATCCAATCGACCTTTAAAAAGTTTGGCGATAGGCGCTTTGCTTAGAAAGAATTGCTTTAATTCAAAGATTTCTTGCTCGTATATTTCTTCGATTTCTTCGAACTCAGTAGTTCTGAAATATTTCTCGACCGCATTGTCCAATTGAAGCTGATTTATTCTTGAACGCCTTTGTTTTTACGCATTTTGATGTTGAAGAACTCAACGACCAATGCATAAACCATCGCAAAGTAAATGTATCCTTTTGGCACGTGTTGACCAAATGCTTCTGCTACTAAAATGACACCAATGGTAACCAAGAAAGCCAAAGCAAGCATTTTGATTGTCGGACGGGCATTGATAAAATTTGAAATTGCTTTTGCAAAAACCAACATCACGATCATGGAAATAATGACCGCCGCAAAGATGATGACCATTGGGTGTTTGCTTGGATCGCCGTGACCAATTTCATTTGTCATACCAATAGCCGTAATGATGGAGTCAAAACTAAAGACAATGTCAATCAATACGATTTGCATAATAATCGCTTTTAATCCTTTTTTAGCTTTGGTTTCATGATGCTCTTCGCCTTTCATGGTACTGTGCATTTCGGTTGTGCTTTTGTAAATCAAAAACAAACCTCCTAAAAGCAACACCAAACTTTGTCCGCTAAATGCTTGTAAAAATGCGTATTCAGAATCTGGAAAAAAAGAATTGGTCATGCCCATGATGTACGAAACAACGCTCAATAAAAGCAATCGCATCACTAACGCCAGTGTGAGTCCTAGATTTCGGGCTAATCTTTTTTGTTTTTCTTCTAATTTGTCAGTTACGATGGAAATAAAAATGATGTTATCGATCCCCAAAACGATTTCAAGAAGTGTTAACATAACGAGGTAAAAAATCCCTTCGCCTGTAAATAAAATTGAGAAATATTCCATTCTTATAGCACTGTGAAATTTGAAGATGTAAAAGTAATCAAGTTATTGAATGGAAAATGAATTTTAGGTTTTTTTTTGAGATTTCCTTCGCATGTTTTTAATCATACATTTAATTAATATTTAACATGTCCTTTCCAATAACTTCATTTTTCTACTTTTGTAAACGGTAACTTTGAAGTTATGAAATTTCTATTTGCGATTACGCTTCTTTTTCTTTGCTTTACATCTGCAGTCGGTCAGACCGAACTGGAGAAAAAGCAACTTGAACTTCAAATTTTAAAAGAAAAAGAACAAGTTTTAATTTCAGAAATTGAAAATTTAAAATTACTGGCTTCGATTGAATCCATGAAATTGATTGGTTATCCAAAACAATCAAAAAATCTTGAAATCCTCGAACATGCAGGAATGGTCGTTGGGTTCGACTGCGATTATAAAATGGCTTCGTGGGTTTTCCATATTTTGACGCCAGACGTTTCTTTTGGAAGTGTTTCGAGATCAAACGATTTTAGAATGGATGACAAATCTACTTGTGGAACTGCTGACGAAAATGACTATTTTATTAAAAATAAGAATGCAACTGGCGATTTTGATTACGACGGCTTTGGTTTTGATCGCGGACATTTGGCTCCTTCTGCAGATTTCAAATGGTCGGAAAAAGCATTGAGTGAATCCTACTATTACAGTAACATGACGCCTCAACGTCCAGAATTTAACCGAGAATCGTGGGCTAGTTTGGAGGATTTATTGCGCAACGTGGGCGATCAAGAAAAAAAGAATTTTTACGTGATTACCGGACCTGTCTTGCACGATAGTTTACCTGAGATTGAACGTTCGGTCAACAAATTAAAAATTCCAGAATGGCATTATAAGATCATTGTGGATGCATCTGCTGAAAATCCAAGAGGAATGGCTTTTTTGATGCCCAATAAAAAATGTGAGGAACGTTTGAGTGCGTACGTCATCAGCATCGATAGTTTGGAAAGCTTGACAGGAACCAATTTCTTTCCCAACATCAATGACATTCAAGAGCTGAAAATTGAAAAAGAAGCAGATTTCACAGCATGGAAAACCCAAAAAAGAGAAGGAGACGTTGAACCATTGGATGCTTTTGATTTACCGAAAGGTTATTTCAACACACGCCAAGCAGCCTCCAAAGTCGGAAGTACGGTAACCATTGTTGGAAAGGTGGTGAGTGCGCGATTTATCCCGAAATCACAATCGACATTTTTAAACCTCGATCAATCGTTTCCAAATCAAATATTTTCCATCATTATTTGGAAAGATGGCCGACGCAATTTTAGTTACAAACCTGAAATTGAACTCGAAGGAAAATACATTGAAGTAAAAGGAAAGGTGGAATTAGATAAAAATGGCATTCCAGGAGTAACGGTTACGAAAGAATCTCAGATTAGAATTTGGGAAGAGTTGAATTGAGTGTTGGAATATTACAGCATTTTATGAATCAAAAAAAAACCGACCAGAAAAACAAATTTCCGATCGGTTTCTAAATTCAATTAATGGATTCTAAGACCTAAAGTCGAAGAGTTGTCGATTTAAAAAGTAAAACTTACTTTTAAGCAGCTTTTGAAACTTTCTGTTTCTTCTCTTTCTTTACCTTGTCCTTCGTCGCTTTATCCTTTTTTAATTTCTTCTCTTTTTTGTTCTTCTTATTCTTATTCTCTTTTTCGGTAGGATTTATTGTATTCTTTTCGCCACCCTTTCCTTTGCCGCTGAAAGCATTTCCATTGGATTTTTCTTCAGCGTTTGCTTTATTGGTTTTGGAAGAATTGTTTTCTTTTCCATTTTGCTTCGAATTTTCAGAAGAATTTTTATTCGTTTTTTCTTTTTTTTCTTTTTGTTCGGTCTTTTGAGTTTTTTCTTTCTTTGGTTCTTTAACAGTTTGTGCTGACGCAGAGAAACTGAGAGAGCCAAACAAAAAGGCTAAAATTGCAATTTTTTTCACAACGATTTATATTAAAATATGTTTTTATTTTCTAACAAAACATATGCCAAGACATTGGCTTTAAAGAATGTTTTCAAGGAATATAAGTAACATTTTGTACTTTGATTACTGGTTTTAGACGATATTCACCTGTACCTTGTTCAATAATTGAATTTCCAGCATCAAAATCCAACGTAACAACGATGGTTTGATTTGCCAAAATATCGGAGTTCAAATTGATTTTAAGCCCTGTTTCATCTTGACTAGAAAGCAATAATGGATGTTGAACAGCGACAGAATCAATGATTTCAACGGCATAATTGTTTTGTCCGAGAATTAGCCTCATTTGTGTGATTTTACCAACAGGAATTGCGGTTGGATTTGCAATCACATCCGTTAAACCGTTTTGGAGTTGCAACAAGTCATAATAACCAGGAACGGCATTTAATTGAAGCCATCCGCCTGGAGCACTTCCGTTTCCAGAATAATGTGCCCAAACTTCCGTGAGATTTACATTTACTTCCGTAAAATCGGCAGGTGCATCAGTCATTAAAACTTTGATTTGTCCTTGACTATCTTGGTCCTTTTTACAACCGAAAGAAAGTGTTAGAATTACGAGCGCGGGCACTAAAATTTTAAATAGATTTTTCATGATTCCGATTTTTAGAGAATTTATTTACATCGAATTTAGAGAATTTAAATTTTCTATTTGTATTCCTTGTGATTCTTTAACAAAACAAGTAGGAAGATGGATTTTTTTTTGAATTAAATATAGATATAACAAAAAAACCGACCAGAAAAATAAATTTCTAATCGGTTTCTAAATTCAATAAATCTTAGGTGTGGAGTCGGAGGGTTTCGAACCCTCGTCCAAACAAAGAATCAGCAAGCTTTCTACATGTTTAGTTCCTAGTTGATTTTCGATAGCGTAACGGATAGGAACACCCAATAAACTACTTATCTCCTGAGTTTCTCATGCCTTCCACGGAGCGGAGTCGGCACCAGTCTAAAATTTTTGGTCTCCCGTGATCCCTGCCTAATAGACGGAGGCGTGGGCGGAAGAACTTGTCTGGCTACTATTATTCACCTAGATTAAGCCAATTAACATTCAGTTAATTAAGCTGCAAGTTGGTATGACGTGTTGTCAATTAACTTGTGAGACAGGATATTAAAGAGCTCCACCTCAACGCTCTACATGCTTACACTTGACAATCGCATCTGCTGTCAAATCCAATACGACCCCAAAGAACTAATGCAAAGTTACGATAGTTTTTGTCAGGAAAGGGAGAATTAACTAAAAAATATTTAAAGCTATTGATTGCAAACGTTTAAGCCACGGATTTTCACGGAATCTGCTTCGCGGTCACGGATTTTAAACTTGAAAATCAAACGTGTTAGAATTACATGGATTGGAGGCTGGCATTCATTTTAATTAGTGGAATTCCCACGCAATAAACTAACACGTAGTTCACTTTAATCCGTGCATCTGTGGCAAAAAAACGAGTGCACTTCAAAACTCATTCTGTGGCTAAAAAAAAGCCCGACTTAAAAATCGGGCTTCACATTGATCCGTTAAGGCTAGTATTTATAATCATCGTCATCATCATCGAAGTCTGTGTAGCGAGGTTGTTTACCGCTTTTTTTGTAGGCTTCCATTTTATGCGTTTTTGGCTTGTCTTTTTTCGCAACAGGTGCGTTTTTCTTACGACCTTCTCCTTTTATGTTTTCAATTGCATCAGGGAACGGAACAAAAGGGGTGGGTTCGTCTGCATTTTTTCGATAAGGTGCTTCACTACTTGGTTTACTGAACGGTTTTTTCTCAGCTGAAAAATCGCGTTTCGGACGATTGTCTTCCTTCTTATCTGCTTCTTTCACGGCAATTTCCCGACCGTTCATCGTACTGCCATTCAATCCTTCGATTGCAGCTTGAGCTTCTTCGTCATTATTCATTTCAATGAAAGCAAAGCCTTTCGATTTTCCAGTCTCGCGATCCATAGCCAAGGAGACTTTATTAACTTGACCGTATGCTGCAAAAGCATTTTGTAGGTCTTCTTGAGTAACGCCGTAATCTAGTCGGGCAACAAAAATATTTGTCATAAGTAATTAAAAATCAGGAAAATTTAGTTCCTCCAGCTGGATTATTCGTTTTTTATACCAGCATTTTCGCATCGAAATTAATAAATATTTTGTTGCTCAAGCATTTATGACTGAAAAAAATGTTAAATGTTTTCAATTCTATTAACTATATTCGTGTTCTTAATTGTTTGTAAATGTCGCCAATACTTGTATCCACCATATTAATCGCTTATTTTCTGATCTTAATGCTCATCGCTTATTTTACTTCGCGAAATGCAACTTCGGAGACTTTTTTCACTGGAAATAAGCAAAGTAAATGGTACTTAGTTGCCTTTGGGATGATTGGTGCTTCTTTGTCAGGTGTTACTTTCATTTCCGTTCCGGGAACAGTTTTTAGCGATGGAATGGGTTATTACCAAGTGGTTCTTGGGTACATTTTAGGTTATGCAGTCATCGCACAGCTGCTGATGCCACTCTATTACAAGTTAAACGTCACGTCCATTTATGAATATTTGGAAAGTAGATTTGGAAAATTCAGCTATAAAACCGGTGCAAGTTTCTTTTTACTTTCCAGAACACTCGGTTCGGCAACGCGTTTGTATCTAGCAACCATGGTTTTACATTTATTTCTTTTCAAAGGAATGGGCATTCCCTATTGGTTAACTGCGGTGATTACCATTGCACTCATCTGGCTCTACACTTTTAAAGGTGGAATTAAAACCATTGTTTACACCGATACTTTTCAAACATTTTTCTTAATTAGTTCGGTGATTATTTGCACCATTGTCATTGCCAAAGCGTTGGATGTGGATTTCATGCAATTGTACAACAAAATTACGGCTACGGAGACGAGCAACGGTTTTTCAATGAGCAAGATTTTGTTTTTTGAGGATTACAACAGTCGTATGTTTTTTCCAAAACAGTTTTTTGGCGGAATGTTCATTGCTATCGCGATGACCGGTTTAGATCAAGACATGATGCAAAAGAATTTAACGTGTAAATCGCTTGGTGAAGCTCAAAAAAACATGTATTCTTTTACAGCGGTATTGGTAATTACCAATTTTTTATTCCTTTTGTTAGGTGGTGCTTTGTATGTATTTGCAAATGAAACTGGTGCGCTGTTACCGATGATCGACGGAAAAGTAGTAACCGATCACGTGTTTCCAACATTAGCTTTGAATGATTTTGGTTTAATCGCAGGAATCTTTTTCCTTTTGGGAATTACAGCTTCTTCTTATGCTTCTGCGGATAGCGCTTTGGCAGCTCTAACTACAGGATTTTGCATCGATTTCCTGAATTTCAATAAGCGAGAAGAAGGGAACAAACAACGTTTAAAATTATACGTTCACATTGGTTTTTCACTCTTGTTCTTGCTGATTATCCTCGGAACGAAATGGTACGTAGATCGAAATCCAGAAGTGCATTTAATTGATTTAATCTTGATGATTGCCGGTTATACGTATGGACCTTTGCTTGGATTGTTTGCTTTTGGAATTTTCAGCAAACGCAAATTGAGAGAAATAATCGTTCCTTTTATTTGTATTGCAGTACCTTTGATCTGCCTATTTATAGCTAAGAACTCGGTTACTTGGTTTAATGGATACGTGTTTGGGTATGAAATATTAATTCTAAATGGACTGTTGACTTATCTTGGCTTGTGGCTGATTTCTAAACCAAAAGCTGTAACTGAAAATCTCGTAAATTCATGAAAATTATTCTTCACGACAACCACTTGCACTTGCGTTTCGCACCCTTGACATTGACTCGACCAGTCGGAAATTTGCGCATGGGGATTTTGACCAATGACGAACGCTGGAAATGGTTTATGCCGAACGCTAGTGTTTTCTTTCAAACATCGTCTTACCTTGTTAAAAAATTTCCCGCTAGTTTGGACGCAGATTTAATTGTTTGCGCATCCGTAATTCCAACGCAGGAATTAATTGATGCAGTGCAGAAATTGAAATTAGGAGAAGAGTTATTTTACAATGATAGATGGATTGCTCGGAAAGGAAGTGTCATCGAAAAGAAATTGAATTTTGAATCAGATTTAATTGTTTTAGAAAACCGATGGGATCTTTTTCAAATAAACGGATTGGTTTTAAAAGCTGATTTTGATTTAATTACCAAAGGTAGAACTTCTCATCCACTATCGATAAGCAATACTGTTATCGGAGATTCAAATTTGATTTTCCTCGAAGAAGGCGCGAAGTGTGAAGCAAGTATTTTAAATACCAACGACGGACCAATTTACATTGGGAAAAATGCCGAAATAATGGAAGGATCCATCGTTCGAGGACCGTTGGCTTTGTGCGAATCTGCAGGTTTGAAATTGGGAACCAAAGTTTACGGAGCAACCACGCTCGGACCACATTGCAAAGTTGGGGGAGAAGTGAATAATGTTATTTTCCAAGCCTATTCCAACAAAGGTCACGACGGATTTTTAGGAAATTCTGTCATCGGCGAGTGGTGTAATTTAGGTGCCGATACCAATTGTTCGAATTTGAAAAACAATTACAGTTTTGTAAGCAGTTATTCCTACGAGTCTAAATCCATGGAACAAACCGATGTACAATTTATGGGCTTGATGATGGGCGATCACAGCAAATCTGGAATCAACACCATGTTCAACACAGCAACCGTTGTAGGTGTTTCCGCGAATGTTTTCGGCGCTGGATTTCCAACCAAGAAAGTGGATTCATTTTCCTGGAGTGAAGGCGAAAGCACCGTTCCTTTTCGATTGGACAAGGCAATTGAAGTTGCCAAAGCGATGATGGGAAGAAGAAATGTGAATTTTACCGAAGGTGATTTAGCGATTTTTGAGTTTTTGGCAACGAAAGAGTCGTGAAAAAATTGTAAATTGCTCAGAAAAGAAATAATAAATTAGAAATAATAATTGTTTTTAATTGTATCAGTTCCTTACAACCTAAAGAATTTATTTACTGAACGACATGCTGGATTACAAAGGCATCGTGGCATTGGGGAAAGAGTTTCCTGGAAAAAAAAGTGAATCGATTTATTGATTTACATTTAGTGATGAAAGTATAGACGGCAAAAGCAAAACGAAAGCGTACGCCTTGTTTGAAAGTACTTTAATCAATAACATTGAAGTAGGAGCTTCCACAGGATTGCAACAAATTCACGCTTATTTGCTTGGCGGTTTGTATGATTTTGCGAGACAAATTAGGCAGAAGAATATTTCAAAAAACGGTTTTCAATTTGCTGTTTCTCATTTCCTTGGGAATACCTAAAACAAATCGAAGACTATTACGGCAAGTTCCGAATGAGCGAAATGCGGAAAGTGTTCCGCTTGTTGCACATAC
>CAZAVP010000041.1:0-20999 GCA_964488745.1 uncultured Chryseobacterium sp.
AACAATCGCTAAAAGAAATTAATTTTCAAAATTTGTGGTCTGCGGATTTAAGGTATTTATAAATAAAAAATCAATGCAAGGATAAATAGAATTACAACGACTGCATAAAGATAAAAATCTCTAAAATAAGGAGCCCACTTTTGTAGCTTATTGAAGTGTTTTTTCATGTGTCAAAGATAAAAAAGTCTCTTAAACGAAAAAAATTGAAAGAAATGATTCTTTTTTATTCGCAAAAACTATTTTCGTCAACATGTTGATACGACACAAAAAGTCTCCATCACACTTCCATCTGAATCCTAAAAAAATAAAAAAATAAAAATAAAAGTACTTCATTCAGAATATTATCCTTAATATTGCTCTATGAATAAAGGTATAGTAAAGTTTTTTAATGAGACCAAAGGATTCGGTTTTATTAAAGAGGAAGATTCGAACAAAGAGTATTTTGTTCACGTTTCAGGATTGGTTGATGAAATCAGAGAAAATGATGAAGTAACATTCGAACTTCAAGAAGGAAAAAAAGGTTTAAATGCA
The DNA here is from genome assembly GCA_964488745.1 of uncultured Chryseobacterium sp. Taxonomy (GTDB): domain Bacteria; phylum Bacteroidota; class Bacteroidia; order Flavobacteriales_D; family Crocinitomicaceae; genus JAQVCM01. The sequence goes on from CAZAVP010000041.1 coordinate 532, forward strand.
GTAAACGTAAAACAAGCATAGTTTAACGTATATTATTTTAATGAACTTTTAGAGGTTGGATTTAATTCAACCTCTTTTTGTTTCCCATAACTTTCCATTTCACGCACATCAATCAATTTTATTCACTTTTTAAATGAATCATTTTTCTTCAAGCGATAATTTTACTTTCTTTGGCAACATGTATTTCAGCAAAGCAATTCTACGAATTATTTTTCTTGGATATTTTATCCCCATGCATTTCCTTGCAGGTGCACAAGAAAATACCCCTTCGCGTTTAAAAAAAGAAAAGTTCCCTTCCTATTTCGGATTGCAATTCAAACCCCTTATTCCCGGCGACTTTCTCGGAAAATCAATTACTGAAGTTCAAAACGAACAATTGCATGCGAAATTCACTCAAAAATTTGGCTACTCTTTTGGGGCTTCTGTGCGCATTGGATTGACCAAATTAATCAGTGTAGAAACTGGAATTAACATGGTTCAACGAAATTATGTCATTGATTTTGCACTTGCTGACTCTAATCTATATGCCAAAAACACCTTTGGAATCATCAATTACGACATCCCCTTAAACCTCCTCGTTTACATTCAACTTTCGGATCAACTGTTTATGAATACTTCTGTTGGCGGTTCATTTATTTACAATCCAACCAATGTTGCAACAAAACGGACGTTGGATAAAGGGCATGCATTTCTACACGAAGGCAGAAGAACCTCTAAAGCTGCCGTTGAATTTAATGCCAATGTGGGAATGGAATGGAGATCTGAGAAATCAGGTATCTTTTATGTTGGATTAACGGGAAAAGTTCCTTTCAAACCCATTTTTAACGTAGCTGCTATCTACACCAAAGGCTCCTATTCAAAAATGGCCACCGGATCCATTACTGGCAGTTATTTATCTTTAGATTTCAGGTATTATTTCCCCAACATTGCTCCCAAAGGAAAACAATTCATTCATGGTCCCATTGAACAATAACGAATCTTCAACTGAAATTCAAAAGTTAATTGAAAACTTTGACTTAGTTCCACATCCTGAAGGTGGATTTTACAAAGAAACCTATCGCTCTGAAGTCGATTTTGGAAATCGAAAATTGATAACCGCAATTTATTTTCTTTTAACATCTGACAATGTTTCCCATTTTCATCGAATTAAAAGCGATGAACTGTGGTTTCACCATGCTGGGAGTCCATTGATTGTTCATACGTTAACAACCGCGGGGCACCAACAATATTTAGTTGGAAATCCATTAATTCCAAACATGAATAGTCAGTTTTTAGTACCCAAAGACACCATTTTTGGATCAACCGTTTCCGAAGAAAACAGTTATGCGTTTGTATCCTGTGTTGTGGCACCTGGTTTTGATTTTAATGATTTTGAACTGTTTACGAGATCCGAATTGATAAAACAACATCCAGAAGAAGCGGAAATTATCAAGAGATTGACCTTCGAATAAAAAAGATGAAAGTATTTTCAATACTTCCTATTTCGGTTGGTTACATCTTTCGTTTGAAAGAGAATTAATCCACATCTTATTTCTTCAAAATTCCCACAAGAACAACTCAAAATAAACAGTTACAATAGTCGCCAAAACTATTTTATCGGATTTCAGGCAGACCTTATTCTTTGATTTTATTCCTTTTCAGGCAACCTTAAACCATAATGCCCGTTACCTAATTAGTTTAAAACAAAACATCTTATTACATAATAGTTAAATATATCCGATGATGAATATTCCTGTTTTTTTGTCCAAATCTATTTTTGGATTGCTTCTCTTTATCAGCTTTAATGCTACATCTCAACATACCATGATTTGCACCATGGAACACCGACAAATTATGCAAATCCAATCATTTACTGAAGACGCTGTTGAGGCAGAAGAAGCGCGCGAAATATTTAAAAGTTTTGCGAATACGTTGATTTTAGCCTATAATAACATCAATAATCATTCAATAGAAGAACTTCAATTACAAAAAACAGCCATCAATACATTCATTGACACATTTCAGACCTTGGGTTTGAATTACGGCATGTACCAAGATGATATTGAATTTATAATTAATTACAACTTATAGAAATGAAAATATTTATATCTTTAATATTATTTGTAATTGCTTGTACCTTTAAGTCTCAAGCACAGTGCGGTGTTACTACTTTAACACCATCTACAGAAGCAGTTTTGATTTGTGAAGGCAGTGATACCTTGATCACATTTACGGCAACAGGAAACTGTATTGGTAATTTTGAATTTCAAGTGCTGCATGGCGCAACAGTTGTTCAAGCATGGAGTACAACCAATTCTTTCACAGCAGGTCCGATTGTTAATTCTCTTTTTACTGTTCAGGCAAGATGCAGTACTTGCCCTACAGTGGTTGTATCAAAAGATATCATTGTTCAAGTTTCCGAGGAACCCGTACTTACGGGAAATCTATTTATTTGTTCAGGTCAAACCACCACATTATTGGCAACCACCGATACAACAGCTGTGACGTGGTGGGATAGTCCAACCGGGGGAAATGAAGTCTCTACAACAAATACCTTGACCACACCGCCATTAACAGCAACCAGAACGTATTATGCACAAGCTTCGTCTTCTGGTTCAGGTACTACTACAGGTTCCATCTTAATTACAGAATGCGGAACAGATGGAATGAATGGTGGAACTGGTTCGGAAGATTACATCGAAATTGCCAATTTATATTCTACCACTGTAAATACGGCAGGTTGGGTGGTTGCAGTCAGCGATTCATACACCAATATAAACAGTGTAAATAGTACCCTTTGGCATTTGCCTGCAAACTTTGCACCCTGTTCAGTTGTTACAAAAACGGATATTGCTGGATCTTCCAATTATTGGGGGTCTAATATTTTCTGGAATCCAAACAGCAGCAGCTGGGCAATAATCATTGATAATCTTGGAAACGTGGTCGATTTCATCGCGTGGGGCTGGTCAGCGGCTCAAATCGCATCTCTTAATACAACCATTAATGGCTTCAACATTACGATAGGATCAGAATGGACAGGCAATGGTTGTCCTTCAAATTGTGGTGTTATTGGTGGTCTAATGGGAAGTTATTCCAGAACAGGTAATTCCGACAATAACAATGCGGGAGATTTTGTTTGCCAGGTTACTTCTACTGACCTTGTTAATCCTGGATTAACTTGCGGTTGGTCTGCTTCTACACAATGTCGTTATCCGATTGAAGTTGTGGTTGACACACCACCGACCGCTTCGAATCCTGCTACAATTCGTGTTCAATGCGCCGCAGATGTACCTGCTCCCAATATTAATGTCATAACCGATGCTGCGGATGATTATACTCCGAATCCGATAATCACTTTCGTAAGCGATGTGTCCAATGGGTTAGCATGTCCTGAGACGATTACCCGAACCTACAATGTCGCTGATAGTTGTTCAAATTCTATCAATGTTACTCAATTAATTATCGTCCACGATACCATTGCGCCAGTTTTAGCAAATGCTCCAGCGAATGTTACCGTTCAATGCAGTGCCGATATTCCCGCCATGACCAATTTAAATTGGACAGACAATTGCGCAGGAAATGGTTCTGTCGCTGGTACAGATGTTTCTGATGGCCTATCTTGTCCTGAAACCATCACTCGTACCTGGACTTTTACGGATGCTTGTGGAAACACAGATACAAAAAGTCAGGTTATTACTGTTCACGATACCATCAAGCCTGTTGTGAATCCATTGAGTGATGTTCAAATTGTAACCTTACCACCACCTGACATTACCCTTTTAACTGGTGTTTCAGACAATTGTTCAACTCCCAGCGTTACACACGTGAGTGACGTTTCCAACAACGGTTTCTGTCCGGAGATTGTGACAAGAACCTATAGCGTGAAAGATGATTGTGGCAATGAAATGTTGGTCACTCAAAAATTCATGATTGGGGATCCGTTCCCAAATGCGTATTTTACCGCCTCCAATACTTCGTTGAGCAACATCGACACAAAGGTCGATTTTACCAACCTAACCACAGGTGCCATAACGTATAAGTGGAATTTTGGAGACAACAGTCAGGAACAAACAACATTTCATGCTTCTCACACTTTTCCAGACGAGGAAGGAGACGCTTACACCGTGCAACTAATTGCCTATTCTCCATTTGGCTGCTCGGACACCATGGAATTGGTTGTGCAAGTTGTGGAAGAAGTTATTTACTACGTTCCAAATAGTTTCACTCCAAACGGAGACGAAAACAACCAACGATTCCAGCCAGTAATCCATTCCGGGATAGATGTCAATAATTACGAGTTGTACATTTATAACCGTTGGGGACAATTGATTTTTGAATCCCACGACGTGGATCACGGTTGGGATGGAACGTACAACGGGAAGATAGTGAGTGACAACAGTTTTATCTGGTTTATCAGATTCAAATCAATATACACAGACAAGAAAATAGAAGATACTGGAAGTGTAACGATCATCAGGTAAAACATAGATTGCAGATTGCAGATTACAGATTGTAGATTACAGATTGCAAATTACAGATTAAATGCTTGTTTTTCAGTGAAATTGTCCCTAAAACGGAAAACCAGTCTCAAGTGAAAATTCGGCTTCCTCCTTTGGAGGAGGATTAACGTAATCGTTATATTCTGCGATAATAAGGAAAATAGATATGTAATTTTCAATCCTCTCCCTCACCGCCGAAGGCAACGAAGTTAATTCCTGTTGACTTCGTTGCATCCTACGCAAGTCGAAGAGGGAAGCCTAAATTTAGTTTCGGAAAGAAATTACTCCTCAGAAGGTTGTCCAATTATAATATTTAAAAAGATTGTTCCTTAAACGTTTGGCAAAAACAGGTAAAATTTTGGTGACCAAAAACAAATAATTGAAAACAAAGCGATCTTGAATTTGTTTTCTACTGCCTGACCTTTAATAACAGGTTGAAATTTCAGCAGATGCATCAAAAGATGAAATGTGATAAAATACAATACTTGTTGGATTTCTCATTTTTATTCTTTTTTTTAAACTGCAAACTCTTGTTTCTATTCTTCCAAATCCAAAATTTAATTTTGTGCGCCAGAATCTACAGAAGAAACTCTAAATTCATCAATAACTTCTTTCAAAAGATCAGCTTGATTTTCTTTTAAAACTAAACCGTAATTTGTCTTTTTTACCCTTAGTGGATTTGTTATTTTCTTTTGACAGCCCATGGTAACAATGGGGGTATCCTCCTTCAAGCATCCTGATAAAAATTCAATTCGCGTCAAACGATCACCTTCCCATTGTTGAAAAAACGGGGTAGTATAAAACCTTTTCCTGACTATTTTTCCATATTTTCTGATTATCTTTACAGACTTAAATTTATTACAAAACATGGAAATTCCCAAAACATACGAACCTTTACTGGCAGAAGAAAAATGGTACGCACATTGGATGAATAAAAATTATTTTCATTCAAAACCAGATGATAGAGAAGCATATACCATCGTCATTCCGCCTCCAAATGTAACCGGGGTTTTGCACATGGGACACATGTTAAACAACACCATACAAGATGTATTGGTTCGTCGTGCTCGAATGTTGGGTAAAAACGCGTGTTGGGTTCCAGGAACAGACCATGCATCCATCGCAACCGAAGCGAAGGTAGTTCAGAAATTGAGAACGGAAGGGATTAAAAAATCCGATTTAACCCGAGAGGAATTTCTTAAACATGCCTTTGAATGGAAGGACAAGCACGGCGGAATCATCTTGGAACAGTTGAAGAAATTAGGCTGTTCTTGTGACTGGGAACGTACCTCGTTTACGATGGATCCTGCTTATTCTCAATCCGTTTTAAACGTTTTCATAGATTTATACAACAAAGGAAAAATTTACCGCAGCGTTCGCATGGTCAATTGGGATCCAGAAGCTTTAACTGCACTTTCTGATGAAGAAGTGTTGCACAAAGAAGTAAATTCCAAACTATTTTATGTGCGTTATAAAATTGCCGGAAGCGAGGACGAATGGTTGACCATCGCCACTACCCGACCCGAAACGATTTTGGGAGATACTGCAATTTGCATCAATCCAACGGATCCGAGATTCACCCATTTGCATGGAAAACAAGCCATTGTTCCCATTTCAAACCGCGTAATTCCCATTATTCAGGATGAATATGTGGACATCGAATTTGGAACAGGTTGTCTGAAAGTTACCCCCGCACACGATACCAACGATTACGAATTGGGTAAAAAGCACCATTTGGAAACCTTGGACATTTTCAATGACAACGGAACTTTGAATGAGTTGGGACTTCATTACGAAGGCATGGATCGTTTTGAAGTTCGCAAAGCGATTGAAAAAGAATTGTACGACAAAGGATACTTAACCAAAACGGAAGACCACATTAATAAAGTTGGTTTTTCAGAAAGAACAGATGCGGTAATCGAACCAAAATTATCTTTACAATGGTTCGTAAACATGAAAGAACTGGCTGAGCCAGCGCTAGAGAACGTGATGAATGGAAACATCAATTTCCACCCAGAAAAATTCAAAAACACCTACCGTCATTGGATGGAAAACGTGAAAGATTGGTGTGTTTCTCGTCAATTGTGGTGGGGACATCAAATTCCTGTTTTCTTTTACGGAACCGGCTCTGAAGATTACGTTGTTGCAAAAACCATCGAAGAAGCAATTCCGTTGGCGATCGCTAAAACAGGAAAAGCAATCACCGCTGCTGATTTAAAACAAGACGAAGACGTATTGGATACCTGGTTCTCCGCTTGGTTGTGGCCGATCTCTGTTTTCAATGGGTTGACAGATCCTGAAAACGAAGAAATTAAATATTATTATCCGACAAACGATTTGGTTACCGCTCCAGAAATCATGTTTTTCTGGGTTGCGAGAATGATTATTGCTGGATATGAATACAAGGGTGAATTGCCGTTCAAAAATGTGTATTACACGGGTATTGTCCGTGATAAACTGGGTCGAAAAATGTCCAAATCACTCGGAAATTCTCCAGACCCAATTGAGTTGATTGAAAAATACGGTGCGGACGGCGTGCGCATGGGAATTTTAATTTCATCTCCTGCAGGAAATGATTTGCCTTTTGACATTTCACAATGTGAACAAGGAAGAAACTTTACCAACAAAATTTGGAATGCCTTCCGTTTGGTCAGTAATTGGGAAGTTCGCGACATGGCTCAACCAGCATCTTCAGCGAAAGCAATTGAATGGTTTGAATCCAAATTCAATCAACAATTAATTGAAATTAACGAATCGTTTGACAAATTTAGAATTTCTGAAGCCTTGATGGCCACCTACAAATTGATTTGGGACGACTTCTGTTCTTGGTTCTTGGAAATGATTAAACCAGGCTATCAACAACCAATTGACGCACAGACCTTGGAAACAACCAAAGTGTTTTTTGAGAAAATCCTGAAAATCATTCAACCGTTCACCCCTTTTATTGCAGAAGAAATTTGGCATTTGATTCGGGAACGACAAGAAGGTGACGATGTGATCTTGGCGCAATGGCCCACAGTTGAACCTGTTTACCAAACGGTTATAGTTGGTTTTGAAAAAATGGAAGAAGTCATTACCAACATTCGAAATATCAGAAAACAAAACAACATAGCCTCCAAAATAAAGATGGAATTGTTCATCAAAAAAAATGAAGAAATCAACCCTGATTTTGATAGTGTAATTATCAAAATGGGTAATTTGAGTCAATTGGAATATGTTGCTGATAAATTACAAAATGCGTATTCATTTATGGTGAATTCCAACGAATATTTTGTACCTTTCGGAGATACCATTGACTTAGAAGCTGAGAAAGAAAAAGTTCAAGTTGAATTGGATTACATGAAAGGCTTTTTAAAATCAGTCATGAATAAATTAAACAACGAAAAATTCGTGAACGGAGCTCCAGAAAAAGTGCTGGAAATGGAACGTAAAAAAGAAGCAGATGCACTTCAGAAAATTAAAATTTTAGAAGATAAATTAAGTGGACTAAACTGATTTTAAAAGTTAAGTCGCAAATTGCCTAACGCTTAAAAACAGTAAAAATGAAAAACATTCTTTTGATCAGCATGATTTTTCTTACATTGATTTCCTGTAAGAAAAAAGAATTAACGTTTAGCATGGCAGGAATGGTGACGGATGCAACATTTGGTCAAAAACTGAATGGTGCATCCATCACGCTTTTTCAAAAACCCGCAGGAGGCGGAGTGATGAAAGTAGTTGGAAATGCTTCTTTAGGCTCGGATGGGAGTTTTAAATTCACTTTCAAAAGGGAACAAGCAGAAAAATTCTTCATTCAAGTTCAAAAAGAAAATTACTTTGATGTTTATGAAGCCATTTCATACGATGATTTTTCTACTGAAAATGAATTGGTTCGCAATTACAGCACTACGGCAAAATCATGGGTAAAGCTTCGTTTCAAAAACGTTTTGCCATCCGATATCAGTGACAATTTAAAATGGACCAAACAACAAGGTAAATCCAATTGTCCAACTTGTTGTAGTCAAGAACAACAACTCTTGATGGGCATTGTGGACACCACCTTTACGTTTATTTCTGACGGAAACACAACTTTCTCATACCTTTACAATGCTTCCAACCCAACCACCAATGGAATAAAAGAAATAACTACCATTCCGTTTGACACCGTTTCTATGGTATTGGAATATTAACCGTTCTGTAAAACTCGGACAATAAAATTGCTCCCGCAGTGGAGACATTTAGGGATTCGGCTTGGCCAAAACGAGGAATGGAAATCGGTTGATCAATGAGTTGTTGTACCTCTTGTGTTATGCCTTTCCCTTCGTTTCCTAAAATCAAGATTCCTTTTGGTGAGAGGTTTTTATGATACACATTTTCCCCTGCTAACAGCGCCCCATAAACGGGTAAATCCAGCCTTGGAAGATACGTTATTAAATCAACATACCGAACTTGAACCCGAAAAATAGCGCCCATTGTTGCTTGAACCACTTTTGAATTAAAACAATCGACCGTTTCATTGGAACAAATAATTTCAGGAATGCCAAACCAATCTGCCAGACGCATAATTGTGCCCATGTTTCCAGGATCTTGAACACCATCCAACGCAAGGTAGAAATCGCTTTTGATGTCAATTGGTTGCCATTTTTGAAGAATTGCCAAAACTTTATTGGGTGTTTGTAATCGAGATATTGCTTTTAACTCTTTTTCAGAAATCACGCTACATTTTTCTGGATCAAAACCAGAAATACTGGAACTAAACTCCTCTGTATAAAATAAATGTATCAAGGATTCTGGTTTCCATTGGAGGATTTCAAGAACCATTTTTTCTCCTTCGAGCACAAATTTATCCTGTTCATCTCGGTTTTTTTTGCGTTCTAAAGCGTGAATTAACTTTATATAATTTTTGGAAATCATTTAATGAGCCGATTTTATTATTTTTGTTATTCAAAACAACGATTTGACAACAGACAAACTTACATATTTTATTTTTTTGAGCCTATTATTCTTGTTGTTTTCCTGTAATCAGACAAAACACGTTCCACAGGGCAAATACCTTTTAAAAAAAAACACATTATCGGTTGAGGGAGACAAAATGGATAAAGATGCCTTGAATGAAATCATTCGTCAGCACCCAAACCGAAGCCTACTAGGACTAAAATTTCGATTATGGGCCTACAATAGAGAGACCTATTTTTACATCGTAAAATCTGATTCCGCAAGCATTGCTGACAAAAGATTTACCCAAAACCAAAAACTCTATAAAAAGAATCAGAAAAAACGCAGAAGACAAGCAAAAATTAACGAAAAACGAATTATTAAAGCGAAAGAAAATGGGGATAGCTTGTATTATGAAAAAATAATTCCACTGAAAGACACCATTAATCCACGGAAATTTTTCAGAGAATGGTTTAAATATAAAATTGGCGAATCACCTGTTGTCTTTGATTCTGCATCATTTAGTCGTTCCATAAGTCAACTCAATAGTTATTTAAACCGCAAAGGATATTACTTTGGAAGTGTGACTGGCGATGTAGATACACTCGCTCAAAAAAGAAAAGTGATTGTCAAGTATAAAATCCTAACTGGACCAGCTTATTACATTGATTCTTTGATCGTAGATTGTGAAAATGAATCGGTTAAATTGGATTATGAAAAATTCAGAAAAACTTCCAACCATCCCAACTTGGTAGGCGAAAAACTCGATTCAGATTTACTCAATAGCTATAAATACCAAGTCGCGAAATACATGCGTGATAACGCTTATTTTGGGTTCAGTCCAGCACATGTTTTGTTCAATGCAGACTCTACTGGAAAAAAGATGAAAGTGGATTTGACCATTACCCTCACCGATCGATTCATCAAAGACAATGACCAGACAATCCAGAAAAAGCAGGCAATTTATCGCGTAAGAAAAGTCTATTTCCACCTGGCTGACACTTTATCTTACAAAGGAAACTTTGCGCAAGACATCAAGCAAAGAGGTATTCTTCTCATGAATAACAATTACATTACTACCCTTGATCGTATTTTGTACAACGAGATAAAAATGTCTCGAAAACAAAAAAAAGCAGCCAAAATCCCACTCAATTATGACACCTTGGTTCCCTATCGAAAAGCAACATTTTTATACAATACCAAACCTTATATACGTCCAAGTATCTTGGAAATGCAAAATTATTTAGAGGAAGGAAATTATTACAAAGAGTATTACTTGGAAAGATCTTATGCGAGCATCGCTCGATTAGGTGTTTTTCAATCTGTAAAACCTGAATTGATAGAACTCCAAGGAAAAGATTCCATTGATGTGCACTATTATCTGGTTCCTGCAAAAAAACAAAGTTATAGTTTTGAGCCTCGCTTCACCAACTCCAATAGTTTTCTAGGTTTATCGGCTTCGATTAACTACAACAATAAAAACTTATTCCGTGGTTCCGAAAAAATGACCATCAGTCTTGGTGGAGGTTTTGAGTCAACACCCGTAGTATTTGCGGAAAATTTGGACGGAAAAAAAACCAAATACGACTTGTTCAACACCTTTGAATACGGTCCATCAATTCAATTTGATTTACCTGGTCTCTTCCCACTTCCCGTTACCAAATTAACCAAAAGGCAACGTCCTCGGACCATTTTATCTTTGGCCTATAACTTTCAAAAGCGATACGATTTCAACCGGGGAGTTTTTCAATTCAATTACCTGTATAAATTTGTATTAGACAAAACGCAAACCATGCAAATTGGATTGCCTTTTGCTTCGGTGATCAAATTTGTTGCTATTAGTGACCGCTCCGATTCTTTTGTGAAAAAGCTTGCAGAATCCAACGATTTGTTTTTAAGAAACGCCTATAGTGATCAATTCATTTGGCAAGATTTCAAAATCACATTTGAATACAACAACAAAGAAGCAGATATAAAGAAAAGAACTTCCATTTTCTATAGTGTCAATTTCGACCATGCTGGATTGTTGACAAGCTGGATTAGTAAAAACGTCGATACAGCAACCAATCAAAAAATGTTCCTAGGAGTTCCCTACTCCCAATTTGCAAGACTGGACAATGAGGTAATCATTGGTTACCCACTGGATAAAAAATCTTCGTTAAATTTTCGATTTACTGCTGGAGCTGGATTGCCTTATGGAAATAAAAATCCATCGCTTCCGTACGATTACGGTTTCTTTGCCGGTGGATCGAATGATAACAGAGGATGGAGAGCACGTTCTTTAGGTCCTGGAACCTATAAATATTACCTCGATACCACCAGAACAGAGACCCAAATTGGCGACATGCGTTTGTCGGGTTCAGCCGAATACCGTTTTTCAATGAGCAAGCTATTTAAAGGAGCTGTCTTTTTTGACGCTGCAAACATCTGGACGATGAAAAACGATGTCAACAGAGTAGGCAGTCAAATTTCCGAAGATTTTTACAAACAATTAGCATTTTCTGCGGGGATTGGTTTACGCGTTGATTTTGGTTTTTTTGTCATCCGTTTAGACATGGGCGTTCCGCTTAACAATCCAGCATTGCCCAAAGGTTCTCAATGGATTTTTCAGTCACGTCAGCCTTATTACGATGAGGGATTTGCCAAATTTGGGTCAGATTACAGAAGGATAATGCCCAGACCTTTTACTCCTTCTTTAAACTTTGGTATCGGTTATCCTTTCTAATATATTCTCGTTTATCCGAAGAAAAAAATCTGTCTTTCTCAATTAATTTTAACTTTGTAATAAAAAATAAATGTTTTTCTACATATTAGTCACCATTTCGTTGGTTTTATTGAATGGTTTTTTCGTTGCAGCTGAATTTGCAATTGTAAAAGTGCGCGTTTCACAACTTGAATTGAGAGCTCAAAAAGGTTCTGGTGCAACCAAACTCGCCATTAAAATTGTTAACAACCTAGACGGTTATTTGGCTGCTACTCAATTGGGAATTACACTTGCCAGTTTGGCTTTAGGTTGGGTCGGAGAACCAGTAGTTTCCAAAATAATTATCAACTTCATGAATTGGATTGGTGTCGGAATTAGCGAAACGGCTTCCCATCAAATTGCCTTGCCCATTGCCTTTGCCATCATTTCTGTTTTACACATCGTATTTGGTGAGCTCGCCCCTAAAACCATTGCCATTCAAAAAGCAGAGGCAACGACTTTAGTTTTAGCATATCCTTTAAACTTTTTCTATATCATTTTCAAACCTTTTATTTGGGTTTTGAATGGTTTTGCAAACTTTATCCTCAAATTAATAGGGATCAAATCCATGCACGATTCGGAAATTCATTCTTCGGACGAGTTGAAATATTTGATTCAACAAAGTAACGAAGGCGGAAACATAGAGTCCAACAATTACGATATCATTAAAAATGCGTTTGATTTTTCTGAGCGAACGGCCAAGCAAATCATGATTCCGCGAAATTTAATTGCTACTCTAAATTTAAACACGTTCAACGAAGAAGAATTAGAGAAATTACTGGATGAAGGTTATTCCAGAATTCCATGTTATGAAGGTTCCATTGACAACACCATCGGTTTAATTCACATCAAAGATATTTTAAAGAAATTACGCAAACAAGAAGAAATCATCATCCGTGATTTAATTCGTCCCATTATCATTATCCCGGAAAACAAAAAAATTGGAATTCTTTTGAAAGAATTCCAAATGCGACACATTCACATGGCGATTATTGTCAATGAATTTGGAGGTGTAGAAGGAATTGTTACCATGGAGGACATCATTGAGGAATTGGTAGGTGAAATTCAAGATGAGTACGACAATGAAATTCCCATTGTTGAAAAGGTAAATGAATTTACTTTTAAAGTCTTTGCTACCGCGCCGATCAATGACATCAACAGTCACTTGCCTATTCAATTTGAAGAAGACAAACGTTTCGACACTTTGGCTGGGATTATTATCCAAGAGTTTGGAAAAATCCCGAACATTGGAGAAACAATTAGAATAGACGATTACGAAGCAACCGTTTTAGAAAGAGCTGGTAACAAATTAATAACCGTTCAATTAAAAATGATTGTCGATACAGATCATTTTGAAGATTGATTTTAGTCGGTTAATTTCCATAAAATAATGCGTTTGTCATCACCTACGGAAACAAAGTGTTGCTCATCTTTCTTCCACAAATCATTAATTGCATGGGAATGACCGAAATGCTTTCGTTCGATTTTTTGCAGGAAAGAACAATCTTTTGCTTGCCATATTTTAATTGATTTATCCCGACTAGCCGTGGCGAAATTTTTTCCATTGTTGAGGAAGATTATTTGATAAATCGCATAATTGTGTGCAGGAATCTCTAACTGGACTTTAAAATCAGTCAAATCCCAAATGCGCAAATAACCATCTTTGCCTCCACTGATTAAAAATTGAGAATTGGTGGGGAATATTGCCAAAGAATTGGTTCCATTTTCATGTGCAAAGAAATTAGCCACTTCATTGAAGCCATTGGTTTCAAAAATTCGAATATTTCCATCCTGACAGGCCAAAATGATTTTCTCCCCCTTTTCTGTCACGCAGATAGCCCTAATTTTCCCGCAATCCAACGGAAGAAATAACAACAAATCCCAAGAATCAGCTTTCCAAACAGCTAAATTACCTTCCGAATCTGTAGAGTAAAGCTGATTTTTAAACTGATTTTCTTGAATGCAGAATACGGCCGTTTTGTGTTGAATAAAATGACGGATTTCTTTTTTATCCTCAACATCGATCACATGGATAGCGCCTGACGTTGTTCCAAAAGCTAAAATGGTATTTTGTTGGATCAATTTCAAACAATAGATTGCTTTTTCAGACTTAATCGCAAAAGCATCTTGTTTTCCTGAATCGAGGTTCCAACGAGCTACAAAATGATCAGCTGAAGCAGTGTAAACGAACTCTTTGACACCGTCAACAGAATAGATTGATGCAGCATGACCAACTATTTCGCTTATTTTTGAAACCATATTCTCACTCTTTAACGAAGAGGAATAAATCAGTTTAATTCTTCCTCTTCTGTGTCGCTGTCCACTTGTTTCAAGCGTGCGGCGTAATCTGGTGGTAAAAAGTCGAAGAACGTATCTCCTCTTAACCCCAATCTCAAACATTCTAAAGGGATCATTTCGTTGTGACCAATGTTCCCCAAGTTCACGTTCGCTCCAAACAATTTGATAAACCACACTTGTTGATTTTTCTGTGGTGCTTCCCACAAAATATCTTCGGGCTTTACCTTGGCAATAATCTTGTTTATCAACATGGTATGTGCCGTTCCGTTTGGTCTAAACACCCCTACATTTCCTGATTCTCTTCCTTCAGCAATTACTTTCCAAGAGCCAGCCTCTAATTCAGTTGTCATCATTTTGATCCACCTATTCGGACTAATCAAAATGCCTGAATCTTTGGATCCAACTTCGGATAGCACGGTTCTATCTTTTGCCATTCTATTGATTAATTCACACTTCTCATCGTGGTTGATGATGATTGATCCGTCAGAAATCTCTGCCAAATCCATGTTGTATTTATCTAACGTTCTTAAATAATCTTCGAATTGACCTCTGGCGTGAAATGCTTCAAACAAAGTCCCTCCAAAATAAGCACGAATACCATTGTCTTGATACAACTTAATCTTTTCTTTCAAGTTTTTCGTTACATACGATGTTCCAAAACCAAACTTTACAATGTCTGTCAAATGTCCGCTCGCTTCAATAAAATTACTTGCTTCAGCTAAACTAAGACCCTTGTCCATCATCATGGTAACTCCTTTATTTCGAGGTTTTTCAGGACGTTCTGGAATGTGTGATAATTCGAAATTCATATTTTTTTTTATAATTTTGAGAACAAATTTACAATAATTGGTTCGTTTTTCAACAATGCATTAAAGGAGAAAATTTCTTTCGATTTTTCTTCATCACGCGCGATGCACGCTATTAACAAATCAATTGCAGCTTGATTTTGTTGGGTCAACCAGAGTAAATTCACTTGTAACAATTGAATAATGAACTCTAGATCATCAGTCGCTTCAAAGCTAATCAAAAAGTCCTTTGCTTGGGTGTATTTACTTAGTTCAATTAACATTTCCACGTAATCGGTCAAGGCTTCTTCGTTTGTATTGTCCAATAGCAACGAAGTAATGTAAGCGTTTTCAGCTTCTTCCCAATTTTCTATTTTTTCGTAAGCTCCTGCTAATACATGGTAAAAACTACCATTGGTGGCATCCAACTCAATTGCTTTTTGAATCAACTTGATTCCTTCGAGTGTATTATCTTCTAAATCGCTCACAATGCCTAAACCCAACCAAGCTTCGGGTAATTCAGGGATAAACTCAATGC
Organism: uncultured Chryseobacterium sp.; assembly: GCA_964488745.1. Lineage (GTDB taxonomy): Bacteria > Bacteroidota > Bacteroidia > Flavobacteriales_D > Crocinitomicaceae > JAQVCM01. The sequence goes on from CAZAVP010000041.1 coordinate 16,288, forward strand.
TTCGGTGATAATAATGTTTTGCCAATTCGTAATTTTTCAATTGCTCATAGCATTCTCCAATGTAGCAAAGAGCTAAACCATCTTCTCCGTCGATTCGCATACACTCTTCGAAGTTATGAATCGAAAGTTGGTATTTTTCCATCGACAAGTAGGCGTTCCCTAAATTAAAATATGCTGGAGAGAAGTTTTCGTTGATCAATAAACAATAATCATACGCCCAAACTGCTTTTTCCCAATTTTCAATTTTAGAATAAGCATTCCCTAAATTATACCATGCGGTAAAAGAATAAGGGTTTTCATCAATGAAATCAGCATAACATTCAGTTGCCTTCGCGTAATCTCCGATTTGGTCATAACAATAAGCAATTTCATAAATCGCTCCTTCGTTCTTAGGATTGTATTTGATTGCTTGTTTTAAAATATGGATGGCAGCCTGATAATCATTTAAACTTTCGTATTCCATCGCTATGTCCAAATAAATTTCATCACGATCTTCTGTTTCGGAAACGTCTAAAGCTTCTTTAAAATATTTAATGGCTCTTTTGGAATCTTTCAATTGGCTAAAAATAGCAGCCTTTGTCAACAACATTTCAGCTGTGACGCTTTCTATCTTCTCAATTTCCGTCAATAAGTTCAGCGCTTCTTTTAACTTGCCCATGGCCGAAATTGCTTGTGCTTTGCGTAATTTAAACGTGTTGTTAAAAGGAAAACAACTGATTCCATGCTCAGCAGCTAAGTTTGCTTTTGAATATTGTGCTTGCATCAAATAATGATCGATAATGATTTCTAACTGATCACTGTCAATAAAGTCAAAAGAACCCGTTTTTAGGGATCTTTCAAAACGTTCTAAATCTTCGTTTAGATTGTTATAGTTTAATTCTTCATCGTCTTCAAACATGTCACATCCTTTAATTTTAAAGTTACGAAAAATATCCACTGAAAATTTTAAATTTTAAAGTTTTCACAGCAATACCTTCTTTATCTTCCCCAATTTTCTCTTTTTCTGCGAATTAAACTGTTGATAAATTGGTTATAACTATTTTACTTTCAAAAACTTCCTTTCTTTTCAGACGAAAAAAGCCTGGAAATGCAGAACATAACCAGGCAATTAAAAGCTATCCGCTAAATTATTTGCTTCCGTTTCGCTTGCGATCCACTTCTTTTAAGAAGATTTTTCGAATTCGAAGACTTTTGGGAGTTACCTCAACGTATTCATCTCCTTGAATGTATTCCAAACACTCTTCCAAACTGAATATCTTTGGTGGAGCTAAGCGCACTTTATCGTCATTTCCAGAAGAACGCATGTTGGACATTTTTTTCGTTTTCGTAACATTTACGATCATATCACCTGCTCGAGAATTTTCTCCGATCACTTGACCTTCGTAAATGTTTTCATTTGGCTCAATAAAGAACTTTCCTCTTTCTTGTAAATTATTCAATGAGAAAGGAATGGATGTACCTTGTTCCATCGAAATCAAAGATCCATTTTGACGTCCTGGAATTTCACCTTTATACGGTTGGTATTCTAAGAAACGGTGAGACATGATTGCTTCACCAGCAGTTTGCGTCAACATGTAGTTTCTCAATCCGATGATTCCACGAGATGGGATCTGGAAAGTGATTGTCATACGCGCTCCTTTCGGAACCATGTTTGTCATTTCACCTTTTCTACGAGTAACAGCATCAACAGCAGTTCCACTGTGTTCTTCCGGTAAATCAATCGTCAATTCTTCAACTGGTTCACATTTAACTCCGTCAATTTCTTTCAAAATTACCTGAGGCTGACCCACTTGCAATTCATACCCTTCCCGACGCATGGTTTCCACTAAAACAGACAAGTGCAATACCCCTCTTCCGAAAACCATCCATTTGTCCGCTTTGTCTGTTTCTTTAACACGCAATGCTAGATTTTTCTCTAATTCTTTGTTCAAACGATCTTGAATGTGACGAGAAGTTACCATTTTTCCTTCTTTCCCAAAGAAAGGTGAATCGTTGATGCTAAACATCATACTCATCGTAGGCTCATCAATTGCGATGGATTTCAATGGATGCGGATCTTCTGCATCACAAATACAATCACCAATTTCAAAACCTTCAATACCAGTGATTGCACAAATATCTCCTGGCTGAACTTCCGTTACTTTTCTTCGCTCTAAACCGTCAAAAACAAAAACATCTTTAATTCTGTGTTTTTCTTGACGTCCATCAATTTTCGCTAAAACAATTGGTTGGTTTTCTTTCAAAACCCCTCTTGTCAAACGACCTATTGCAATACGACCAACATAAGAAGAATAATCCAACGAAGTGATTAACATTTGGGTATTCCCTTCTTCAATTTCTTTTACAGGGAAATATTCTAAAATGGTATCCAATAAAGTGTCGATACTCGTTGTTGGTTTTTTCCAATCTGTTGACATCCAGCCATTTTTAGCTGAACCGTAAACCGTTGTAAAATCTAATTGCTCATCGTTTGCGTCCAATTCGAACATCAAATCGAAAACTTTTTCGTGAACCTCTTCTGGTGTACAGTTGTCTTTATCCACCTTGTTGATTACCAACAAAGGTTTCAATCCAAGTGCCAACGCTTTTCCAAGTACGAATCGAGTTTGAGGCATCGGACCTTCAAAAGCATCTACCAACAAACAAACGCCATCAGCCATGTTTAATACCCGCTCCACTTCCCCACCGAAATCGGCGTGACCAGGAGTGTCGATGATGTTGATTTTTGTACCTTTATAGGTAACTGATACATTTTTAGAAACGATGGTAATACCTCTTTCTCTTTCAATATCATTGTTATCCATGATTAAATCACCCGTAAGTCTTTCTCTTTCATTGACCATACTTCCTGCTTCAATCATCTTATCCACCAAGGTTGTTTTACCGTGGTCAACGTGAGCAATAATTGCGATGTTTCTAATATCCATATAAAATTAAAATGGGAATAAAAAATGGCAAGATGAATTCTTACCATTTCTGTTGTTTTTTGTTAAAATTATGATTTGCTGTAATTTCTTCTACTGTTACCTTCCGATCTGGATCCATATCCTTTGCTGAAATTTCCTCCAGAACGTCCACCTCGGTCTCCACCTCCGCTTCTTCTGTTGAAACCTCGATCTCCACCTCTAGAATCACGCGAACCACCTGAGAAGCCACCACGGCTTCCGTCTCTACCTCCAAAATCTCTGCTTCCACCTCTGGATTCAGCTTTTTTCTTCGTAATTTCGATGCTGATGGTATTTCCTTCGTAGTTGGCACCGTTCACCTTGTTGATGATGTTGGTTGCATGTTCGTTGTCTGCTTCGAAGAAACTGAATGAAGGAAGAACGTCGATTTTTCCAATGTTAGAAGAAGTCAAGCCTGCTTCGTCACAAATAACTCTTAACAAGCCACCTGGATTTAAACCATCTCTCTTACCGATGCTAACAAAGAAACGCGTTTTACCTTCGTCATTTCTTTCTGGACGATCTCTTCTTTCACCACGATCGAATCTAGAACTTCCTCGATCGTCGCGATCACCTCTACTTCTGTCAGATCTTTCACCTCTTTCACGTCTATCAGAAGAAGCATTCAAATCGCCTGCTCTTTCATAATATTCAATGAATCGGTTGAATTCAACTGAAATAAACTTCTTGATTACTTCTTCCTTTGTCAAGTCTTCAAAATCTGAATAGATTTGCGGAAGGAATTTCTCGATGTCTTTTTCTTTTACTTCCGTTTCCTTGATTTTAGAAATCAAACTGGTCAACTGAACACCACAAATTTCTTCCGAAGAAGGAATTGTACCGACAGTAAACTGTGTTCTAATTTGTTTTTCAATGGCACGAATCTTGAAATTTTCTCTTGTATTAATCAATACCAAAGACTCACCTTTCCTTCCCGCACGCGCAGTTCTACCACTTCGGTGCGTGTAATTTTCGATGTCATCTGGTAATTGATAGTTAATTACATGCGAAATACCATCTACGTCGATACCACGAGCAGCTACGTCTGTAGCAACCAATAATTGCAACGTTTTGTCGCGGAATCTTTTCATCACATTATCTCGTTGAGCTTGTGATAAATCTCCGTGCAAAGGTTCCGCATTGTAACCGTCTTTACCTAATTTTTCAGCTACTGATTGCGTTTCATGACGAGTTCTACAAAAAACCAATCCGAAAATATCTGGATTTACGTCAATCAAACGCTTCAAAGCAGCGTAACGATCTTTTTCTTTAACGGAATAATAGATGTGCTCAATGTTCTCATTACTCTGATTTTTGTGTCCGATGGATACTTCCAATGGATCATTCATGTAATTTTTAGAAATTTGAGCAACTTCTTTTGGCATGGTAGCTGAAAATAACCAAACGTTTTTTTCTTCTGGTGTTTTCTGCAAGATCATATCAATGTCTTCCTTGAACCCCATGTTTAACATTTCGTCCGCTTCATCCAGTACCACAAAACCTACTTCACTCAAATCAGCCGCTCTTCTGTTGATTAAATCAACCAAACGTCCAGGAGTTGCAACGATAATTGTCGCTCCTTTTAATTGTGTCATTTGTCTTCTGATATCTGCACCGCCGTACACTGCGACAATCGATGTGTTTCGATCGTATTTTGCGTAATTTTCAAGGTCTTTTGAAATCTGAAGACACAACTCGCGAGTTGGACAGATTATCAATCCTTGAGGAGACTTAACCCCTGGTTTCACATTGTTCTCTAAAGTAAAT
>CAZAVP010000042.1:0-19178 GCA_964488745.1 uncultured Chryseobacterium sp.
TTTTATGAGTTTATTTTGCTGATTATTAGCATTTTAACAACTCCGAAACTTGAGTTAAATGATTTAAGTGGAGAGATTCCAAGTATAAATTCTTTTGAAGAATTAGCGCAATTAGAAAAATCGTGGGCACTATGTTATGGTTTTGAACATCCTGTAGACAGTTCTTGGATGTATTGTATCAAAAAATTAGCTCCGAGGAATATAGCAATTGAGCAAGAATTAAACTCAAGTATTAAAGGAGTTGTAAAAAATTCAATCTTTTCATACTTTGATACTAACACGAAGCAACTAAAACCTTTAAATGGCTTTTCAATAAATATTGAGCCTAGTATTGATATGATATATCTTGAGGAAAATATTTATATTTTTAATAAAAAAGGATTTGAAGATATAACTAGTTTAACTGATGAATTCATTGAACTGGCTAAAACTTTAGTAAATGAAGTCGCTGAAATAAATTTCATTACAGATACAGATCATATTTCAAAATTAATTCAAAATAAACCTGCATTTCGTAAAAAACTAATTAAAGCTAAGGAAATTGGTAATATTGAATTTTTAAAAACATGCAAAGATTTTAAAATTGTTTTTAATAAAGCTGGAAAAAATTAAGTATTAAGTTTTCGTATGATACGAATTAGAAGCTGAAAATATTATTCAAGTAATATCTGAATTTTATAAAGAAGGTATATTTGGAGGAAAGGTTTTTGAAACAGGAGCAGGTAGATTAAAAAATAAAAAAAAGTAAATATTCTTTAAAGCATTAATCAAATAACCTAACTGCTAAACAAAAAGTGAAAATTATTGTTACTTAGATTATTTTAAAAAAGTTTTGTCATTTGACTTATAATCAATACCTTTGCCAAATCATTAGTGCCCCGTCATTCTCAATGCTTTGATGTCTGCACTTTAAAACAGTAAAATTAAAACTCAGACTTGCTCTGAGTTTTTTCGTTTTAAAACACCCTTCTTACCTCTCTTTGATGCACACTGAAAATATACTGTATGTCTGACTAAAATTCACCTCTCCATCCATACGTGTAAAGAAAAACGCAAAATCTTTACACGTTTTAATAACATGTAAAGAAACCAGCACGATGTGGCTCTTCATTCAACGAAAAATTTGTGATGAAAAACTCAATTTCCTACTCTAACCTAAATTTCGTACCTTTGCACCAAATTTGAAGATAACATGATTTCTGTAAACAACCTTTCGCTTCAATTCGGTAAGCGTACCCTTTTTGATGATGTAAATTTAAAATTCGTAAACGGAAACTGTTACGGTGTAATTGGTGCCAATGGTGCTGGTAAATCTACGTTTCTAAAAATATTGACAGGCGACCAAGATCCTACCAAAGGTAGAGTAGAGCTGGAGCCGGGGAAAAGAATGGCGGTTTTGAGTCAAAATCACCACGAGTTTGATGAATTCCAAGTTTTACAAACCGTTATCATGGGACACAAGCGTTTGTTTGAAATCATGATTCAAAAAGATGCGTTGTACGCCAAAGAAGATTTCTCCGATGCAGACGGAATGCTTGCTTCTGAATTAGAAGGTGAATTTGCCGATTTAGAAGGCTGGAACGCTGAAACGGATGCAGCAAGTTTGTTGAGCAACTTGGGAATCGAAGAAGCAAAACACGGCATGCTGATGAAAGATTTAGCATCGGATATCAAAGTTCGCGTTTTGTTAGCGCAAGCTTTATTTGGTAATCCAGATGTCTTGATTCTCGATGAGCCTACCAATGACTTGGACCTGAAAACCATTTCTTGGTTGGAAGATTTCTTGTTGGATTTTAAAAATACGGTGATTGTTGTATCGCATGACCGTCACTTTTTAGACACCGTTTGTACGCACATTTGCGACATCGATTACAGCAAAATTAATTTATATACAGGTAACTACTCCTTTTGGTACCAATCTTCTCAACTGGCAACTCGTCAGCGTTCTGACAAAAACAAGAAAGCGGAAGAGAAGAAAAAAGAATTATTGGATTTCATTGCGCGTTTCTCTGCAAATGCTTCTAAATCAAAACAAGCAACGTCTCGTAGAAAGATGTTGGATAAATTGGACTTGGATGAAATTCAACCATCTTCTAGAAGATATCCAGGAATTAACTTTTTCTCAGAAAGAGAAGCTGGAAATCAAATCTTAACGGTGAGCAATTTGTCTAAAACAACGGATGAAGGAGAAATTCTTTTCAAAGACTTAAACTTTACCTTAAACAAAGGCGATAAATTGGCAATTATTTCTCGAAATGCAGTTGCAATTACTGCCCTCTTTGAGATTTTGAATGATTACATAAAAGCTGATTCTGGTGATATTACGTTCGGTACGACCATCACCACAGCCTATTTACCAAACGATAACTCGGATTATTTCAAAGATGATTTGCCATTGATGGACTGGCTACGCCAATATGCGCAAACGGATGAAGAGAAAGAAGAGGTGAACATTCGCGGATTCTTGGGTCGTATGTTGTTCTCTGGAGAAGAGGCATTTAAAAGTGCTAAGGTTCTTTCAGGTGGAGAAAAAGTGCGTTGCATGTTGTCCAAAATGATGTTCTTGAAAGCGAATTTATTGATGATGGACGAGCCAACCAATCACTTGGATTTGGAGTCGATTACAGCGTTGAACAACGGAATGGTAGAGTTTGGTGGAACCATCATTTTTACTTCACATGACCACGAATTGGTAAATACCGTTGCAAATAGAATCATCGAAATTACGCCAACTGGATTCATTGATAAAATGATGCCTTATGACGATTATTTGAAAGATGAAAAAATCGCTCAATTGCAAGAAGAATTGTACGTATAATCGTTTTTAATTAGATGAAGTTAGAACGACGAAGTTTTCCGATCGCACACGCACTAATTCGGTTTTCCCGAACGATTGACGTGCGCGGTTTTCGACGATTTTCGGCGTTCTTGCCCAAGCTTTTACTTCCCAATCCTTCCAAAGTTGGAACCCATATTCTGAAAATTGATTATGGAATTTCAATGAAAATAGATCCATCCAAAGATTCGGGTGTGGAACTCGCTTTGTATGAAACAGGAACTTATGAATCAGGTACTTTACACGTTTTTCAAAATTTTCTTCAAGCAGGAGATTGTTTCATCGACATCGGTGCAAACATCGGTTTGATGTCCATTTTCGCCTCTAAATTGGTTGGAAAATCAGGCAAAGTAATTGCTTTTGAAGCACATCCAGTAACCTTTGAATGGTTGCGATTCAACATTGAATTAAACGAAGCCAGCAACATTGAAGCAAATGCTTTTGCCCTTGGTAAAAGAAATGGAAATGCCTTGATTTACGACAATTGGGACATCAATCGGGGCGGTGCTTCCTTGGTCGTTAAAAGTGAAAATTCCGAAGCGCATCCAGTCGAAATTAAAGTCTTGGATGAATTGCTGGATGAAAACACCGTTCCAAAATTGATTAAAATTGACGTTGAAGGCTTCGAATTACCCGTTTTGCAAGGAGCAGAGCAAACCATTCGCAAACATCAACCGATTTTGGTAGTTGAGTATTCTCCAAATCGCGCCAATCATCACCAAGAATTTGAATTATTTGATTTCTTAGAAGATTTAGATATCTATAATTTCTATAAATTGGCTGGAAGCAAAGAAAAACAATCCGATTTAGTAAAAATTACTCATCGAGCGATGCTTCCCCAGCATGATAACATCATCGCCATCCCAAGGAAGGGCTTTAGATAGTTCAAATAGAATCAAGGGATTGCAATGAGCTTCAGCCTGTTCTTTTTTTAATAAAATTATTTTTAATCAATTCAAATGGGACTTCAGCCCATTTTTCTAAAACATGAGTGAAAAGTCAAATCTGGCTTGAGCCAAACCCCGGCTAATTTCCTAAATTACATTGAAATTTTTTAAATAATCTTAACCTCTAAAATGGAAGCTGTTTTATCATCGGCAATCGCCACCTTTGAGATCTTAAATCCAATGCACCACAAAACAGCTTCATCGTCGCACAAAACCAAGGCATTTTCTTTCTCTCTGCTCGATATCTGAGCATCTGTAAGTACTTTGGATATCAAAGTCGAGCCATTGACTCCCAAAGCATGAATTACATCTCCATTTTCCCATTTTCGGATTTTCAATTCTCCTTTAATTTTATCTCCATCGAGGTAGAGAATGTTTTTGGAAAAAGTCTTCGGAAGTTCCTTCACTTCTTTGATTTTCAGTGATGGAAAGATAAAAGTTGATACCGGATAAATTCCAAAGTGATTTGTTTCTTTCCAGATTTCCATTCCGTCGCTGGTGATTTTTTTTCCTTTTTGAGCTTTTCTTAATTTCTTGAGTTCATTGATAATCGATGCTCGAATTCCCACCTGGCGACAAATTTCTACCTGTAATTCATCACTTGCATTGTCAAAATCAGCTAATTGCCACTTATTTATCTCACGGATTTTTTTAACTGTCTTTACAGCTTCGGTTTCAAGTGTTTGCTGTGTTTGCTGAAATGCTTCTACCAAAGTGATAATCGCTTCGGATAAATTCGGAACTGATTTTTCCATTTCTGGAATTAAGATGTTGCGAAGTTTATTTCGCGTGTATTTATTTTGACTATTGGAAACGTCCTCTCGCCATTCAATTTTGTTTTCTTTCGCATACGTCAAAATCTGCGCTTTGGAATAGGTGAGAAGCGGACGAATAAATTGGTCGTTAATTTCCAACATGCAAGCCATTCCCATGATTCCAGATTTACGAGCCACATGTTGAAAAAAAGTTTCTATTTGATCATCTTGATGATGCGCAAGCGCGATAACAGCAACCGGATTTTGCGCTAATACTTCTTGAAACCAAGTGTATCTAATCTTACGCGTAATCTCTTGCAGATTTCCGCCATTTTCAAGTATTTCGGGTGTGTTTACTCGTTTAACTTCAATCGGAAACCGCAATCGTTTACAAGCATCGCTCACCCATTTTTCATCTCCTTCAGAATCCGCACCGCGCAATTGGTAATTGACATGTAGTACGGAAACCGGAAAATTGGCTGCTTTTAAAAGGTGAAGCAAAACGACCGAGTCTACGCCACCGCTGCAAGCCAAGAATATTGGTTTGGATTGATATTTTTCCCACTTTACTAAAAAATCAGAAGTGTTGATCATCGCCAAAAAGTTGAACCATGCGTTTTACTTTTACCAAACATTCTTCGTACTCTTGTTCCGCTTTTGCTTGTATGGTGATTGCGCCACCAACACTACAAGAAATGGTTTTGGTCTGTGTATTGACAATAAATGTACGAATAACGACATTGAAATCAAAGTCGTCGTTTGGATCGACATAACCGATTGAACCTGAGTATAAACCGCGCTTAAAGGATTCGTGTTTTTCAATCAATTTCATCGAACTGATTTTCGGTGCGCCAGTCATCGAACCCATTGGAAAAGTGGCTTTTAAAATATCGGAGAGGGATTTCTTGGAGTCGATTTCACACGAAACAGTTGAAATCATGTGATGAACAGTTTCAAAGGTATGGATACCACACAGTTCATCGACGTTTACGCTGTTTTTTTGTGCGATTCTAGAAAAATCATTGCGAACTAAATCGGTAATCATGATGTTTTCAGTACGTTCTTTTGGGTCTGATTGAAGTTGAGATTTTAACTTTTCATCTTCCGATGCATCTTTTCCGCGTTTAATCGTTCCTTTGATCGGTTGCGAAATCAATTTGGAACTTTTGCGTTGAATGAACCGTTCTGGACTTGCACAATAAACTTGAAAATCAGCGATTTCAACAAAAGCTGAAAAGGGTGCTTTTGTCAATTCATTTTGGGCAGCAATTAAATTACTTGCTTTAAAATCAGGGATATTTTCTGCAAAATATTCTTGACAGAAGTTCAGTTCGTACGTATTTCCCAATTGAATTTCATTTTTAATTTTAGCAACTTCTTCTAAATAAGTGGCTTTTGAAATTCTAGGTTGAAATTTTATTTGGGGCAGTTTTTTATCAGAAGTTTGAATGTTATTCAGGAAATCAATCGCCCAATTTTCTGCTTCTTCCGAAGGATTTCCTTGGAGGAAAGTAAGGTTGTTATGTTCAATTTCAACAACAAATTCGGCATCCCAACAGATTAAATCAGGAAAATGAATGCTGTCTGGATTATTGCTTTCCAGAACCTCGATTTCATTTTTCAAATCGTAACTCAACATTGTAAACAAATAACGATCGGCATGTTTTAAACGAAATTGATCCAATTTTTCCAATGCATTTCCAACTGAAAAAATTCCCACTTCGCCCCCGCCAAAGAAAAGCAATCCTCTGCCATTGTTAGAGTTCAGATATGCAATCGGATTTTTCATCTACAATTGACTCATGTATGATTGCAAAATAATCGTTGCACTGATTTCATCAACCAAACCTTTATTCTGCCGTTGTTTTTTAGACATTCCGTTATCAATCATCGATTGAAAAGCCATCTTGGAAGTAAAACGTTCGTCCAACATCACAATTTTCAAAAGCGGAAATTTTTGCTTCAAATCTTCAAAAAGAAAACGAACGTTCTGACTGATGTGCGTATCGCTGTGATCCATACGCTTCGGTTCACCTAAAACAATCGTATCGACATTTTTATCGCACACCGTTTTTTCCAAAAAAGCCATGAGCTCTCGGCTATCCACGGTCGTTAATCCCGAAGCAATGATGTTCATCTCATCCGTAATTGCAATCCCCGTCCTTTTTAAACCAAAATCAATCGCCAATTTTCTCCCCATGATGCAAAGATAAGGGAAGAAAGGGAATTTGGATTAGATTGAATAAAATACCTGGGTAATTTAATGTGGTCGGGCAGTGGAGATTCTTGATCAACACAAGTTCAATAAATGTGTACCTTCTCCTTGGCTAGAAAAATACAACACACTTTCAAAAAAAAATCCCGATCAACGAATTGACCAGGATTTATTTAAGATTATAAAACTAGAATTATGCCTCAGCTCCTTCAGTTGTTTCTTCATCACCATCATCTCCTTGAGCATCTTTAGACGCACCACGAGACATTTTAACAGAAACTACAACCGCTCTAGAATCTTCAACGATTTTTAAGTTTTCGTTTTCAATTTGAGAAACACGAATAGATTGACCAATTTTCAATGGAGAAATATCAACTACAATTGCTTCTGGTAAATCACCAGGTAAAGCAATAACTGTCAAACGACGGAATACTTGTGATAATTTACCACCAGCCATCACACCACGAGAAGAACCTGTTACACGAACTGGTAAACCAACTTTAACTGGTTTTTTAGGATCGATTTGGTAAAAGTCAATGTGGCGAACAGTTCCCCGAATTGGATCTTGTTGAATGTCCTGAATAATTGCTTGGTGGCTAGAACCATCGATGTCCAAATCAATTTGGTAAACATCTGGTGAAAAAACCAATTTCTCAATGTCATTTTTCTTTGCAGAAAAGTGAATTTGTGTTCCTTGACCGTAAATTACACATGGAACTAAGTCAGCTGCTCTCAATGCATGAGAGTCTTTTTTCCCTACGCTCGTTCTAACGGAGCCGCTCAATTTTGCTACTTTCATTTTTACTTTATTTATTTGTTATGATATGATAAAATGCGAACTAATGGATTGGTTATTCACCAATCTTCGAATGACATCTGCAAACAGATCGTTCACAGGAACTACTCTAATTTTGTCAGATTTTTGTTTTAAAGGAATTGTGTCGGTTACAATTAATTCCGTGATTCTTGAGTTTTCAATGCGTTCGTATGCTGGTCCAGAAAGAACAGCGTGTGTACAAAATGCCCGAACACTCAACGCACCTTTTTCCATGAAAAGATCTGCAGCTTTGGTTAATGTGCCCGCCGTGTCACACATATCATCCACTAAAATCACATCTTTTCCTTCTACATCACCAATTACAGTCATTTCAGCTACTTCGTTGGCTTTCTTTCTTTGTTTGTGACAAAGTGCTAATCCCGTGTCTAATTTTTTAGCATAAGAATTGGCACGTTTTGCCCCACCAGCATCTGGAGCAGCCAAGATTAAGTTTCCGTTGTTTAATGTTTCCATTTCTCTTAAGAAAATCGTAGAAGCGTATAAATGATCAACAGGAACTTCGAAAAAACCTTGAATTTGATCTGCGTGTAAATCCATGGTGATTAATCGGTCAACGCCAGCTGCCATCAACATGTTGGCTACTAATTTAGCTCCGATGGCCACCCGCGGTTTGTCTTTTCGATCTTGTCTAGCAAACCCAAAATAAGGAATAACAGCAATGATTTTTCGAGCAGACGCTCTTTTTGCTGCGTCAATCATCAATAATAGCTCAAAAAGATTATCAGAAGGTGGCATGGTAGATTGGACGATGAATACGTCTTGCCCACGAACTGTTTCTTCAAAAGAAGGTTGAAACTCACCATCACTAAACTCTTGAACTTTAACATCTCCAAGTGTTACTCCGTATGAATTTGCAATTCTATTTGCTAAATCATTTGACGCTCTTCCTGAAAATATTTTTACACCGATTGACATTTTCTTGACTTTTAAAGAGCACAAAGGTACGTTTTATTCATTTTACTTGTTCATTTTCAAGAAGGAAACTTTCATTTATTTTCACAAGGCTTGTTTTGTTTAATTTAACGTTTAAAATTAAAAGACTACCGATATCGAAAAAAACAGGAGTTTACCGTTTAATAGTTTAAAGTCATTCTTTAATCAAAAATTAACAAATTCACTGCTTATTCGAATCAAAGTTCAATTTTATTCATTAATTTTCAAAAAAAATATTCGATGAAGGCAAAGATATTATTAGCAGAAGACGACACAAGTTTGGGGTTTGTAATTGCAGATCAATTACGCGCTGAAGGGTATCAGGTAACCCTTTGTTCCAATGGAATGGACGCATACCAGCGATTCAACGATGAGTCTTACCATTTGTGTGTTTTGGATGTCATGATGCCTAAAAAAGATGGTTTCATGCTTGCAAAAGACATCCGTAAAATAGATAAAGAGATTCCAATTATTTTTTTGACTGCGAAATCAATGACGGAAGACAAAGTCGAAGGATTCAACTCGGGGGGAGATGATTATTTAACCAAACCTTTCAGTTTTGATGAATTGAATGTTCGGATCAAATCTTTGCTGCGAAGATTTAACATCGAAGAGCAAACGCAAGATGAAAGCATCGTTCAATTGGGGAAATACCAATTCGATATTGAAAATTACACCTTAACGATTGGAGACGATGTGAAAACATTGACCAAAAAAGAGGCTCAGATTTTGAAAATGCTTTGTAAGTTTAAAAATCAAGTAGTTACCCGAGAAATCGTTTTGAATGCCGTGTGGGGACAAGATGATTATTTTGTAGGAAGAAGTTTGGATGTTTTCATCACCAAACTGCGAAAATATTTCAAGGAAGATGATTCTGTTTTAATCAACAACATTCATGGAATTGGATTTAAGTTGGAAGTGAAAAACGAATGAAAAACTATTTATTGCACCTAGAAACTGCCACAAAAGTTTGCTCAGTGGCACTTTCTTTGGATGGAAAACTCCGACAACTCCAAGAGATTGAAGAAGAGGGTTATGCGCATGGCGAAAAATTGACCTTGTTAATTGAAGACGCTTTGAAAGCAGAAAACATCGACATCCAACAAATAGCCGCTGTTTCCATTTCTTCTGGTCCAGGTTCATACACGGGCTTGCGAATTGGCGTCTCCACAGCGAAAGGCTTGTGTTATGCCTTGGGAATTCCATTGATTTCCATTGATTCACTTTTGGCGATTCAACAAGTTGCCAAAGAAATATATCCGAATCAAGCGGTTGCAAGTTTGATTGATGCTAGGAGAATGGAGGTTTTTGCTTCAATTTATGATAAAGATAGGGAACTTTTAAAGTCGATTTCAGCAGATATTATTGATGAAAATTCATACCTCGAATTTGAGCCGTTTATTGCTTGTGGCGATGGAGCAGAAAAATTGAGGGAAGTTTGGTCGCACCGAAAAACTACCATCGATTCTAACATTAAATCTTCTGCGAAAGGTCAAGTTGAATTGGGATATCAAAAATATTTGAATTCAGAATTTGAAGATGTTGCGTACTTTGAGCCATTTTATTTAAAGGATTTTGTAATGCTTGTCAAAGCTAAAAAACCATGAATCTACAACAGAAAATACAAAATTCCGAGAGACCATTTTTAATCGCAGGACCGTGCAGCGTTGAAACGGAAGATCAAATCAATGCGGTTGTTTCGGAATTAGCAGAAAATAAAAAAGTACAAATGCTTCGTGGCGGAATTTGGAAACCCCGTACACGTCCTGATTCTTTTGAAGGTGTAGGAGAAATTGGTCTCTTCTGGTTGGTTGATGCTGGAAAAAAGAACAATTTACCCGTTGCCATTGAAATAGCAAATCCAAAACACGCTGAATTAGCGCTCAAAGCTGGTGTTGATGTGTTGTGGATTGGTGCTCGAACAACAGTCAATCCGTTCGCGATTCAAGACATTGCAGATTCGTTAAGAGGAACGGATGTTCCCATTTTAATTAAAAACCCAGTAAATCCCGATTTGGGACTTTGGATTGGTGCTTTTGAACGATTTCAAAATGCAGAATTAACTGACTTAACAGCGGTTCATCGTGGTTTTTCTATTTACAGTCATCCGAAATATAGAAATGTTCCGAGTTGGGAAATTCCAATCGCTTTGAAAGAACAATTACCACACATTCCCATCATTTGCGATCCAAGCCACATTGCTGGTCGACGGGATTTGTTATTGGATGTATCCCAAAAAGCAATGGATTTGAATTTTGACGGATTGATGATTGAAGTGCATCCCAATCCAGATAAAGCTTGGTCGGATGCCGCTCAACAAATCACTCCCGAAATCTTGAAAACAATCCTTTTGTCGCTGGTTTTGAGAGAAAAACAAATTGAAGGATCCATTCTTTCCCAGATAGAAGACTTGCGGAATCGGTTTCAAACTTTGGATGACCGACTTTTTGAAATTCTTGAAATTCGCATGAAATTGAGTGAAGAATTAGGGCATATTAAACGAGACCATAATTTGACGATTCTAAAAGAAGAGCAATGGCGAAAAGTGGTTTCACAACGGTTGGATTCAATTGATCCAGCAAAAATGAGTCCGATTTTTATCCGCAATTTACTTGATGCGATTCATCAAGAATCGATTCGTCATCAAAACAAAATAATGAATTCCAAACGTGGATAAAAAATACGTAAAACCTGGTAATTACAAAGGAGTTGTTACAATTCCCAGTTCGAAAAGTGATGGACAACGTGCCATTTTAGCAGCTGCATTGTCAAAAGGAATTAGCACGATTCACAATTTGGGTCACAGCGATGATGAATTGGCAATGTTGGATGCTGTGCAGCAATTGGGAACGGAAGCGCAAAAAGAATCAGATCAATCTTGGACATTTAGAGGAATTTCCGAGTTTCCAAAAGAAGCAGACTTGTTTATGCGCGAAAGCGGCTTGGGAACACGTTTAATTACAGGTGTTTGTGCAGCTAATACAGGTCGATTTACAATTACCGGTTCTGGTTCAATTCTCAAAAGAGCGATGACTTTTTTCGATACATATTTTCCTTATTTTGGAGCTGAAATCAAAACCAATAACGGGTATTTGCCTTTTGAAATTACACGACCCATGCAAGGCGCACAGGTGGTGATTGATGGAAGTCAAAGTTCGCAATACGTTTCGAGTTTATTGATGGCATTGCCTTTACTGCCAACGGAAAGTCGCTTGGAAGTGCAGCATTTGAAAAGCATTCCGTATTTAAAAATGACATTAAATACTTTGGCGAAATTTGGCATCGATGTTCAACAACAAGATTTAAAGCATTTTATCATCGCTGGAAATCAGAAGTACCTTTCCACCGAGTACACCGTTGAAGGCGATTGGAGTTCAGCTAGTTATTGGTTGGTTGCGTCTGCATTGGGACAAAGAATTTCTGTTCGTGGCTTGGACATGGCCAGTTTCCAAGCTGATAAACAAATTTTAAAAGCATTTGAAGCAGCCAATTGTACCGTCGTTTATTCAGACGATGCGATTTACATTCAAGGAGAAAAACGCATCGCTTTTGAGTTTGATGCCACGCACTGCCCGGATTTATTTCCAGCATTAGTAACTTTAGCTTCTTTGTGTGAAGGTGAATCTAAAATTTTAGGTGTGAGTCGATTGGCAAACAAAGAAAGCAATCGGGGAAAAGCGTTAAAAATGGAATTTGCCAAATTGGGAATTACAATACATCTGGAAGGAGACGTGATGCGAATTGAAGGAAAAAAGAACCTTTTGGGTGGAGAAGTTTCTTCTCATGACGACCACCGAATCGCCATGTGTTTGGCAATCGCTGGGTTGTTTACTGAATCAACCATTGCCATCTCAAATCCGCTTTGTGTAAGTAAGAGTTATGCTGATTTTTGGAATGATTTAGAAGGGCTGTATCAGGAATCAAAACAGTAAAATTTCCAAAAGCGATTTACCTTTTTAGCCAATCGACTTTCTTCCATCTATTTTCCTTAATTTTGCAATCGAATGACAGAAAAAGGAAAAGTATTAAAATCGACTGGAAAATGGTACACCGTTGAATTGGAAAGCGGCAAAATCATCAATTGTCGAATTCGCGGCAAAATTCGCATGGATAAATTGCGAACAACCAATCCAATTTCTGCTGGCGACACCGTGATTGTTGATCCAAAAATAGATGAGGAGGGAAACCGCGTTATTCTGGATTTTGAAGAGCGACATAATTACATTGTCCGAAAATCAACCAATTTAAGTAAAAAATCACAGATTTTAGCAGCCAACATTGACCGAGCTTATTTGATGGTTACGGTTGCTTCTCCAGTGACACACCTGGCGTTCATTGATCGTTTTTTGGTTGCGGCAGAGTCATTTCGAATTCCAACAACTTTGTTGTTTAATAAAATAGATACATACGATGAAAATCAAATGGAGTATGTGGATGCTTTGATTGATTTATACACAAGAATCGGATATCCATGTCAAAAGATTTGTGCTGAAACGGGCTTAAATGTTGATTTTTTAAAAGCGGAAATCAATGGAAAACAAGTGATGATTTCAGGGCATAGTGGCGTTGGTAAAAGTACCTTGGTGAATTCTCTCGATGCACAATTGAATTTGAGAACAGGAGAAATTTCAGAATACCATCAACAAGGGCAGCACACCACGACTTTTGCTGAAATGCATCCTTTGAAATCGGGTGGTTACATCATTGATACGCCTGGAATTCGGGCTTTTGGAGTGGTGGATTTAGACAAGCAGGTGATGTCTCATTATTTTCCTGAAATGCGAAAACGGATAGGCGCTTGCAAATACCATAATTGTCAACATTTAAACGAACCCAAATGTGCAGTAAAGGATGCTGTTGAAACCGATGAAATCTCTGAAAGCAGGTATCAAACTTATGTTCAATTGATGACGGAAGATGAATCTGAGGTTCATCGAAAAAAAGAAGTTTTTTAATGCGGATTTTAATTCAACGAGTTTCAGAAGCGAGCGTAAGCATCGACAATCAAATCCACGGAAGCATCAAGCAAGGATTGGTTTTGTTGATAGGAATTGGGAACGATGACCTTTCAGAAGATGCCGATTGGTTAATTCGGAAAATTACCCAAATGCGTATTTTTAAGGATCTGGAAGGAAAAATGAATTGGTCGATTCAAGACATTCAAGGGGCATTTTTGGTAATCAGTCAATTTACGTTGCACGCTTCCACACAGAAAGGAAATCGACCGAGTTTTATCGATGCTGCTAGACCGGAATTGGCAATTCCATTGTATGAATATTTTCTTAAATCATTAAAAATTAGTCAATTGAAAGTGGAGGCTGGTGTCTTCGGAGCGGACATGCAAGTGCAATTAATCAACGACGGACCGGTAAGTATTTGGATTGACAGTAAAAAGAGAGAATGATGACCCTTCAAGAAGCACAGAAAACCGTAGATCAATGGATTCAAGAATATGGTGTTCGCTATTTTAGTGAACTGACCAACATGGTTATTTTAACAGAAGAAGTAGGTGAAATGGCTCGGATCATAGCTCGGCGCTATGGAGAACAAAGCGAAAAAGAAAGTGATAAGAACCGCGATTTGGGCGATGAAATGGCAGATGTTTTGTTTGTATTAATTTGCCTAGCGAATCAAACGGGAATCAACTTAGAGGAAGCTTTGAAAAAGAATTTGGATAAAAAGACCCAACGCGATTCAGAAAGACATCTGAACAACGAGAAATTAAAATAGGTTATAAAAGAAAATTATCATGACAGCATTTGAGAAATTAAGCAAACATTTTGAAGACACTTTCGCAACTTTGGGAATCGAGAAAGCAAGCCCATTGCAAGAAAGTATCTTGAAAAAGGTAAAAGGTGGTGGTGATTTATTGCTATTGTCTCCTGAAAGCGAAGATAAAGCGTATGCTGCAGCTTTGGCTTGTTTGCAAAAAGTTCCAGAAAGGTGTGAAGGCTCACCTCGTGCAATTTATATCTGTGGAAATCCAGACAAAGCAAAGAAAATGACCCAGTTTCTGACCAAAGCTTCTCGCAGAAAAGAATTGATGGTTGAAATCGCAGATGAAACGGGAAACATCATACAGCAGCGAATCCATATTTTCGAAGGTGCAGACATTGTTGTTGGAACACCCAAAAGAATTTATGATTTATACATTCAAAACGGACTCAACCTCGGCGAGTTAAAATTGATCATTCTGGATAACACTGATGAAATAACCAAAGAAGAAGTAATTTTGGGCATGCAAAGATTGTCAGAAGGATTGCCCAGATGTCAACGCATGTTATTTACCAAAGAAATGAATCCGAAAGTAGAACGAATCAGTTCTTTGTGGTTGAACAATCCCTTAAAAATGGAGGTGTGAGAATGGCTTTCTTTTAAATTCGCGGAAGACAAGTGAAATAGGAGTGAATGTAATATTTTTAAAGATACCCCATTATTTTATAACTCACATAACCAACCCATTCTTTGATCAATTGATTCCAGTGGTAAAAATTGTCCACATTGGGAACTAATAATTGATCCCAAAAGAAGTGCCTGTTAGGCCCCGTGTACAAATTGGTGGAAAAGGGTACACAGATAATTCCTTCTTGGACAAAACAAGCCAAAGATCTTCGCATGTGGGTAGATGAGGTAATTAGCAGACAGGTATCCACATGCGGGTAAGAAATGGTTAATACTTTTTTGGATTCCAAAGCATTTTCATGAGTGTTTTTAGAATTGGTTTCCGTGATGATGTCGTTGGAAGGAATTCCCCAGCTAACTAAAACTTCTTTAAATTGATTCGCTTCATCCAAACCGCGCTCGGTGAGGTATCCGGATTTACCGGTAATTAAGATTTTCTTGATTTTTTTCCTCTTGTATAAGCTGATGGCTTGCCAAATTCGGTCGCCCGATTGCTTGATGCTCAGTTCTTTTAAGTCGTTGTTGTATTCTGCCATTCCACTCAGCACTATTCCAATTTCGTAATTGCCAACCTGTTCGATGGGTGTTCCATGAATTTCCCATTTTCGACAAAATTCATTGAAAATAAAGGTGTTTGAGAAGAAGATTAAAAAAATAGCGGCGGCTATTTTGCCTCTCTTTTGATAGGTTTTATTCGGATGGAAAAAAGCAATCGCACTGAAAACCACCATCCAAAAGAAAGGGGATATGAGAAAAAGGAGGATTTTAGAAAGAAAGAAAAACATAGACCAAAGGGATGAATCAAAATCTGAAACAAAAAAAAGACCGCTCGAATGGAACGGTCTTTCAAATATAAATAAAATTTATTTTGTAGTTGCTGTATATCTTCTTTTCTCTTTGATACGAGCTGATTTACCAGTTCTTTCACGGAAATAGAAGATACGTGCACGACGTACAGCACCTCTTTTGTTTACAACGATTTGATCTACAAAAGGAGAAGTGATTGGGAAAATTCTTTCCACTCCAATATTTCCTGACATCTTACGTACTGTAAAAGTTTCAGTTGCTCCATTTCCACGACGTTGTATCACAACACCTGTATATTGCTGAATTCGCTCTTTAACGCCTTCTTTAATTTTATATGAAACAGTAATTGTATCTCCACTTTGGAAACTTGGGAAGTTTTTCACCTCCGCTAACTCATTTTGAAGCTCTCTAATGATATCCATGACTCTTAATTTCTTTTTATCTTACCGTAATTACGGGGTGCAATATTACGCATTATTTCTGAATTAATCTTCTTTTTCTCAATAATTTTCAAAAAACCTTCATTTTCTTTCTTTTTTTAATTTTATCTAAAAAAAAGAGTGAAATTTAGAGACCTTAAATGCCTTTTCTTCGGTTCAATTCCTTCGTAATCAAGTTTAATTCTCTCCCTGTTTGACCAGCAACAGACGTGTTTTCCTCCGCTCGGCGAAGCATGTAAGGCATGACTTCTTTCACGGGGCCATAAGGAACATATTTGGCAACGTTGTAATTCAAGTTGGACAGTGTGTATGAAATGTGATCGCTCATGCCCAACAATTGAGCAAAATAAATGCGTCTGTCGGTTTTGTCCAAGTTTCTTTCTTTCATCAATTTGGCCAAGTAAGCGGAACTCTCTTCGTTGTGTGTTCCTGCGCAAAGTGACGCCACATCCAAGCGATCTAAAATATAGATAAGCGCCGCATTGTAGTCTTTGTCGCACGCTTCTTTCGTGGGCTGAATGGGCGAAGGGTAACCTTTTAAAATCGCTCTTTCTCGTTCTTTTTCCATGTATGCACCGCGCACGAGTTTGATTCCGTAGAAATAGCCACCTATTTTCGCAGCTTCTAAACAATTTTGGATGTAAGCCAAACGATCGTGGCGATACATTTGAAAAGTATTGAAAATGATGGGTGCTTCTCGGTTGTATTTTACCATCATGCTTTCCGTTAAACGGTCGATGGTATCTTGAATCCAACTGTCTTCTGCATCAATGAAAATCGGAACTTGGTTTTCGTGTGCTTTTTGGCAAATTCGATTCACCCGTTCTACCAATTCTTGAAATTCTCTTTTTTCAGCAGTGCTTAAATCGCTGTTGATGTCGTTTGCTTTTTCTAACAATTCGAAGCGGGCAATACCCGTAACCTTAAATACCGCAAATGGAATGGCTTTGTTTCCTTTGGCTTTCTCAATGGTAGCAATAATTTCGAGGGTTGTATCTTCAAAATCTTCATCCGAAGTTTTTCCTTCAACCGAATAATCCAAAATGGTTCCGATGTTGTATTGATTCAAGTGCGCAGTGGTTTTGGCACAATCTTCAATGGTTTCTCCGCCACAAAATTGCTTAAAAATGGTTTTTTTAATCATTCCCTCGACTGGTAAATGCAAACGAAAGGAAAGAGAAGTGGCGATTTTACCAAATTTTACAGAAGCTGGAACTCCGATTATTTTGAAAAGCCAGTACGCTCGCTTTAAATCTTTGTCGGATTTACTTTTGAATGCAATCTCGGTATTGTCGAATGATATCATATGAAACTTTTAACACTGCAAAATTACATTATTTTCAGTGTGAACAGTAATTCATACCGAATATTTTACGGTTTTTAAATGCATTTTTAATGAATTCCTTTTATTTGGTTAAATATCTGTAAGTTAGATTTTTAATTCAAATACTTTTTTGTCCGATTTGATATTGTTATTCGAATTAAATTTAAAGTTTTTTCATCCTGAAGGGATGATATGTTTGTAATAAAAGTATCACCCACATAGGTACGATCCGCCTTAAGCGGATTGTATTTTCCTACATTGCTAGTTTTTATTATAAACATTTGAACCCAACGGGTTCAAACAACCTTCAGGTCATAGTAGTTGATCACGTCAAAACCACTGTTAATTCAACTTCGGGAAGTAAATGGGCTATTCAATCATTTTAATAGATAAAATTTAGTTTCTTTGATGAATTAAAAAAACACACCCAATGATACAAGAAATTCAAGCAACGGATTATACCATCGAAGTAGGTTCCTTAATCGATTCTTCTTTCGCAGACTTGCTTACGAATGATTATACCAATTCCAAAAAAGTAATTTTAGTAGATGAAAACACACACGATGCTTGTTTAGAATACCTTTTAACTGCTTTTGATGGACTGGAAGATGCGGAAGTGATGCTGTTGCCTGCTGGAGAAGAGAACAAAGTGATGGAAGTTTGTTTTCAAGTTTGGGAAGCATTGAGTGAATACGGTGTTGGTCGCCAGGATTTGATCATCAACCTCGGCGGTGGCGTGGTTACCGATATGGGTGGATTCATTGCTTCCCTTTATAAAAGAGGCGTAGATTTTATCAACATTCCAACTTCTTTGTTGGCGATGGTTGACGCTTCCGTTGGCGGAAAAACGGGAATCGATCTGGGAATGTACAAAAATCAATTGGGTGTATTTGCCAATCCCAAACGCGTTTTTGTTGATTTAGGATTTTTGAACACTTTACCGAGCTTGGAATTAAATAATGGATATGCAGAAATGCTTAAACACGGTTTAATTGCAGATAAAAATCATTGGAATAACCTTAAAAACCTTCATCCAAGAACGGATCAATGGAATTCTCAATGGATCATTGAATCGATTGAAATTAAAAACAACATTGTTATAGCGGATCCATTGGAACGCAATCTCCGAAAGAAATTAAATTTTGGACACACATTTGGCCATGCTTTTGAAGGAATGTCTTTGGGGTGGGAAAATCCTATTCGTCATGGACACGCAGTGGCATTGGGTATGTTGGCAGAAGCTTTTATTTCCAAAGAACGGAATTTACTTTCAAGCGAGTTCTTTGAAGAAATAAAAGCAACGATTTGCAATTCCTTTGAAATGCTTCATTTTTCAGAGGAAATCGTATTGCCTCTTTTTGAATTAATGCAAAATGACAAAAAAAATTACGATCAAAAAATTAAATGTGTTTTGCTTTCTAAAATTGGAAGGTGTGAAATAGATCAAGGTATTGAAGAATCAGATGTTTTGAAAGTGATTCAATTTTTTGATTCGCTGAATTGAATATATATATGAAAAAAAACGTCCACAAATTAGAAATTCATGGACGAGTTTTTTGTTTTGTTTTGTTTTGTTTGGAGAAATAAGTTGTCAAAATAGCTAATGATAAAACAAAAGAAGCGATATTTAACCCAACTTGCAGGTCTCAACCCGATAAGTCTCTGTAAAACAGAGTTTCAT
>CAZAVP010000043.1:0-17845 GCA_964488745.1 uncultured Chryseobacterium sp.
TTTTATGAGTTTATTTTGCTGATTATTAGCATTTTAACAACTCCGAAACTTGAGTATATAATTGATATAAAACGCCAGCTTGAAAGTTATTTGGAGTTTTAAAATAGAAAAATCCGCTTCTTATAGAATCAGATAAATATGGCGTAACTAACTGCTCATATTGTGGATATTGTCCACAACATAATTTCGTTAGGGCAATAAAAAAGATAGTAATTATTTTAGTTTTCATGTTTTCAAAATTAATGTTAGTATTAGAATTATTTTCGTTTCTCTTCTAACAAATTACGGAGGGATAAAAACATAGCATTGTCTCTTCTCAAAAATTGTTCGTGAAACTTTACAGCTATCTTTGTCCTGTATTTTCTTTAGTAATGTTGCTTTTGCTAACAATCCAGTTAGTAACGTCTTCGTGTTTAAATTTATTGAGAATTAAAAAACCACTTGCATATTGTGGTAAATAACTCACAGCATCTTCAGAAATTTGCATAGGAACGGGAACGGGTGTTCCCAATTTTGCGGAAGAGAATACTCCTAACAGAGATACGCAACCAATTAAAATTAGTTTTTCATTTTGTTTTAGTTAAATTATTCATTAATCAGAACAATAATATAATTAATAAATAGAATAAACAACATTGTTTTGAATCTTAACATTTTAAAGTTTGATTTAATCGATAAAAAACAGTAATTAATTCTCATTTTAGTATGTGGATAAAATTAGATAGCTTGAAGAAAATGCCGTTAGTTCTCATTTGCTGGAGAGAATTTTTTTTTTTAGGATTCAAATAAGGTGCTATTTGAATAAACACAGCTGCATTTTCCAATCCTTTCTCTTAACTTTACACCATGATTATCGCCCAACATCAAGTTGAAACTTTGGAAATTCCGCAACGTTTATCTGATTATTTAATCGGAAAATTTGAGGAAATTCAAACACGCAAAGGCATCAAGAAAGCCATCGAGAAACGACAAGTTTTGGTAAACGATGCAATTGCCAAAACCGCTTATTGGGTTCAAGTGGGAGATTTGATTAGTCTCCAAGAGTCGCAAGCAGCACCACCGAAAGCGTTCGAATTGGATTTAGAAATTCCGTACGAAGATGATTTTTTAGCTGTGGTTATCAAACCAGCTGGTATTCCAGTCAGTGGAAATTTATATAAAACCTTATTCAATGCTCTGGGGCACAACATTCAACGTTCCTCACAAGTAGATGCTGTGCGTTGGCCATTACCCGTTCATCGCTTGGATACGGCAACTTCGGGATTGGTAATTGTTACTAAAACGCATGGTGTTCGCGTTGCTTTAGGTAAAATGTTAGCTGAAAGAAAGGTTTTCAAAAGGTATCGCGCGATACTTCAAGGAACTTTAACTGGGGAAGGCGAAATCACGACAGATGTTGAAGGTAAGCAAGCATTGACATATTACCGAGTCATAGAAAACGTTGCAACTTTGAAAGATACTTCGTTGACTTTGATTGACTTATTTCCGATTACAGGTAGAAAACATCAGTTGAGAGTTCACATGAGTTCGTTAGGTTTACCCATCGTTGGAGACCAATTATACCAAGGTAAAGTGCCAATGAAAATAGATAAAGGCTTGTTTTTAGTTGCGGTTGAACTGAATTTTGTTCATCCAGTAACCAATGAAAACATCAAAATTGAGATTCCGATGCCAGAAAAATTTAGTTCATATATCGTGAGAGAGAAGAAACGGTTTGAGAAGTATAACCATTTTGAATTGTAGTACTTTTTTCTTTATGATTTTACCTCACAATAATAATCGTCGTAGAGTTTTTCCTTCTTTCAGAAAATTTCTTGCCGTTAATTAAGATCAGCCGATCTTCAGCTTCCACGTTCACTTCTCCATCAACTATCAATTTATTTTCTAGGATGAATTTCACAAATGCCTTGCGCATCCCCGGTATGTGAAGTTCGCATTGACGTTGATCATTCATAAAAGTCGTTTCGTAATAAATCACACGTCCTTTTGGATTTCCGCTGGTGATTTCTTGTGAGTCGTAAAAGTCTAAGCCTTTGAAGAAAATCAATTCTTTGCCATCGAGGTTGCTTACTTTTATCGAATTTGCGTTGTCGGTAACATCGAGTTCAAAAACAGGAACTCCATTGACTGAAACTATTTTTTTGTCGATGCTGATTTTCTCTTTTTGTCCGAAAGACAAGGCTAATGAGAATAAGGTAAAAGCTAGTAGTAAGATGTTTTTTTTCATTTTGTATAGTTTAACTGATGTAAATATAAGGAACCTAATCTATTAAACAAATAACTTCTTTTCTAAATTTAAAAATTCAAGTGTCGCATTGGAAAATAAATCTTCTTTTACCGCCTCTGATAAATCGCTTTCTTCGATGAATTTTCCAATTTCCAAATCGCCCAGAGGAAAAGGGTAATCTGTTCCAAAACACACTCGCTTACTATTTTTCATCGTCAATAAGTATTTCAACAAGTGGATGTCGTGGGTAATTCCGTCGATCCAGAATTTATTGAGATAGGTTTTTGGATTTTTGTTGTTGTCGACAGCCACCAAGTCAGGACGACAATTAAATCCATGCTCGATTCTACCTAAAGTTGGCAAAAACGATCCGCCAGCGTGACAAAAAGCAACTCTCAAGTTTGGAAGTCTTTCAAAAACACCACCAAATATCAAGGAACAAGCAGCACGAGAAGTTTCAGCAGGCATGCCAACGAGCCACGGAAGCCAATATTTTTCCATGCTTGCTTTTCCCATCATGTTCCATGGGTGAATCAAAACAGCCATTCCCAAACGCTCGCAAGCTTCAAAAATGGGAAAAAATTCAGGTTCGTTTAAGTTTTTATCGTTGATGTTACTTCCAATTTGAATTCCCACCAAACCAATTTTCTTACAGCGTTCCAATTCTTGAATAGCCAGTTCGGTATCTTGCATCGGAAGAGTTCCCAGACCGATGTAGTTTTTTGGATAATTGGCCACCAATTCAGCGATGTGATCATTTAAGTATTGCGCAACTTCTAAACCTTCTTGTGGTTTTGCCCAATAGGAGAACAAAACGGGAATGGTACAAACTACCTGAACTTGCGTATTGAAATTTTGATACTCTTCGATTCGAACTTTTTCATCCCAACAATTTTCTTCAATTCGCCTAAAAAAACGTCCGCCATGCATCATGTCTGCGGTGCCATTGTTGTTGTGATTTAAATTGATGAAATCTCCATAACCAAATTTTTTGGTCCAATCGGGAAGATTCCTTGGAATGATGTGTGAATGAAGATCTATTTTTAACATTATCAACGCTTATTTTTTGAGATGGGCGAAGTTACAAATAATATAAAAGATTTGAAAATAGGAATTGGTAGATATTTCAAATTGATTTTGATTCATTCAGCAATAAAGATGCAAAATATCGGTTAAACATGAGGCACAAACCAACATCTTAATTTATTTTATATTAACTTTGCGACAATGAAGCATTTTTTGGTACCTTTTTTATTGCTTGCGGCAATTTTACAAGCTTGTTCTGGTTACAATAAAGTTGTCCGTTCGGATGATTTTACCCGTAAATTTGAGATGGCAAATAGCCTTTACGAAAAGCAGCAATATTCCCGCAGCATTCCCTTGTATGAACAAGTGTATCAACGCATGCCGAAAACAGGAGAAGGAGAAGTTTCCTATTATCGTGTCGGAAAAGCTTATTTTGAGGAAGAGAATTACCTGATGGCATCTTATTATTTATCTACTTTTGGTGACAAATATCCAGCCAGCCTAAAATGTGAAGAAACAGCATTTTTAGCAACCATTTGTGCAGTAAAAAACTCTCCCAACTATTCATTGGATCAAAATGAAACAGAGTTGGCATTGAACGATTTGCAAATGTTTATCAATCGTTATCCCTACTCAGATAAAATAGACACGTGTAACATCATCATGGATAACTTGCGTTTCAAACTGGAAAAGAAAGCATTTGAAGGAGTGAAATTGTATTCTAAAATGGAGAATTACAAAGCCGCATCTGTAAGTGCAGAAACGTTTTTAGCGAGTTTCCCTCAATCACAATTTAGAGAACAAGCCAGTTATATCCTAGTGAAAAACTCCTACTTTCTGGCTATTAATAGCGTTGAATCTAAAAAAATGGAACGTTATGAGAAAACTATCGAAAGATATCGTAACTTTGTGTCCGAGTTTCCAAATGCATCTTATCAAAAAGAAATAGAGGGATACTTCGAAAAAATGAATAAGGAATTAGTAAATATAACAAGTAGTCAAAAATAAATCTGATGAGCGTAAATTTTAAAAACAATAATGCAGAGCGAACAACCATAACTCGTAATACTGTTGATTTTGAGAAGGATACTAAAAATATCTACGAGTCAATTGTAGCGATGTCAAAACGTTCAAACCAAATTTCTGTTGAATTGAAAGAGGAGTTGATTGGTAAATTACAAGAATTTGCATCATCTACTGATAACTTGGAAGAAATTTTCGAAAATCGTGAACAAATTGAAATTTCAAAATTCTACGAAAGATTGCCTAAACCAGTTGCAATCTCTATGGAAGAAATGTTGGAGGACAAATTGTACATTCGAAAAATCGAAGAAGAGCAAGAAAAATAAACACATGAAGGGAAAACGCATTCTTCTTGGAATTACAGGAGGTATTGCAGCGTATAAAATTGCGTTTCTTATTCGTTTGATAAAGAAAAAAGAGGCAGAAGTCAAGTGTATTATGACTCCTGCCTCTTGTGATTTTATTAGTCCGCTAACCATCGCAACACTTTCTGAAAACCCAGTTTTAATTGATTTTTGGAATCAACAAGATGGTACGTGGAGTAATCACGTCGAGCTTGGGGCATGGGCAGATGTTTTTTTAATCGCTCCGCTAACAGCAAATACCATGGCAAAATTGGTTCATGGTCAAAGCGACAACCTTTTAACAGCAACTTATTTGTCTGCAAAATGTCCTGTCATGGTTGCACCAGCAATGGATTTGGATATGTATGCTCATCCAGCGACTTTGCGCAATATGCAACAATTGGAAGCGGAAAAGGTACATATCATTCCTGCTGAATACGGTGAACTAGCCAGTGGCTTGATCGGAAAAGGAAGAATGGCTGAGCCCGAACACATATTGGAACACTTGATCGAATTCTTTGAACAAGCGAGCTGTTTTAAGGATAAAACCGTTTTAATTACTGCTGGTCCTACTTACGAAAAACTCGATCCGGTTCGTTTCATCGGAAATCATTCCTCTGGAAAAATGGGATTCAACCTTGCGGACCAGTTTTTAAAACAAGGCGCAAAAGTAATTCTCGTAACTGGCCCCACAAAAGAAGTGTTGCAACACCCAAATTTGACTCGCTTCGACATAGAATCTGCACAAGAAATGTTAGAGGTGGTTCAACAGCAATGGCATGAATGTCAGTTGGGTGTTTTTTCAGCAGCAGTTGCGGATTATAGGCCAGCCGAAAAAGCAGAACAAAAGATGAAGAAATCAGGAGATGAAATGATGCTTCGATTTGTTAAAAATCCAGATGTTTTAGCTTGGGCAGGAAAAAACAAATCTAATACGCAAATTTTGATAGGGTTTGCTTTGGAAACAACCCAAGCGGAAGTGTATGCGAAAGAAAAGTTGGAAAAGAAAAACCTCGATTTTGTCGTGATAAACACCTTGGAAGATGAAGGTGCTGGCTTTGGAGTGGATACAAATCGAATCAAAATCATGGATAAAAACAATAATTTGACTAGTTTTGAGTTAAAATCTAAGCGCGAAGTTGCTCGAGATATTGTGCATTATTTGAAAGAAATCATTTGAAAATGAAAGGAGTTATAAAAGGAATTGCCTTACTGATTCTCGGTCTTTGGACAGGAAGTTTATCGGCACAAGAGTTGAATTGTCAAGTAACTGTTGTAACAGATGCAAAATTAGAGATTTCTACTGTTGATCGCGAAGTATTGGATCAAATGAAGGAAGTCATTTTTGATTTTATGAACAACACCCAATGGACGAAGGATAATTTTAAAATTGAAGAGCGAATTAATTGCAACATTCAACTACAAATCTCTAAAATTCCAACAGCAGGGGTTTATGAGGGTACATTACAAGTACAGTCTACACGACCAGGTTTTAATTCGGCATATAATACCACTGTTTTTAATTTCAAAGACGACAACCTTTCCTTTCCTTTTTCTCGGAATGCGATGCTGGCTTATGCTCCAAACCAATTTAGAGATAACTTAACTTCAACTTTGGCTTTTTATGCCTATTTTATTTTAGGAATGGATTACGATACTTTCAGTTTGAAAGGTGGAACCAGTTATTTCAATGAGGCGCAGGAAATTGTTACAATCGCACAAGCAGCAGGCTATAGTGGTTGGAAGTCAAATGAAACAGGTAGGAGGAATCGCTATTGGTTGGTAGATAATGTTTTACATCAAATTTTTGAGCCTTTGAGAGAGTGTTCTTATGAATATCATCGCCTTGGAATTGATAAATTGTATGAAAATAAGGTCGAAGCTCGAAAAGCAATGTTTGATGCATTAAGCAAACTAAACAAAGTGGTTTCTGCACGACCCAGCGCATTGAATGTCTTGAATTTTACAGCAGCCAAATTGAATGAAATTAAAAATTTATATTCGGATGCGGAACAAAAAGAAAAAACAGATATTACGAATTTGTTAAAAAAAATAGATCCGGCAAACTCTTCCAAATACCAAGAGATTCTCAATTAATGTTAGTTCAAATCAACATTCAGAACTTTGCGCTCATCGCGTCTGCTCAGTTAAACTTTAAATCAGCGTTTACCGTTATAACGGGTGAAACAGGTTCGGGTAAATCCATTTTGCTGGGAGCCTTAAACCTTATTTTAGGAGAAAGAGCAGATTATGGTGTCATTCGAAATCAAGAAGAAAAAACGGCTGTTGAAGCCACTTTTCACCTTCAAGGATTTGGGCTGGAATCTTTTTTTGAAATGCATGATTTGGATTATATGCAAGAAACCATCATTCGAAGAGAAATTTCCGCACAAGGAAAATCACGTGCTTTTGTAAACGACACACCTGTACAATTGGCTATTTTGAAAGAACTTTCTGAAAAATTGGTTCATATTCATTCTCAACACGATACCTTGGCGTTGAAAAGCAATCATTTTCAAATGGAATTGTTGGATGTTTTAGCCGACAACACAGCGCTTCGAACTTCTTTTAAAAAAGAATTTACCGATTGGAAAAAGTTGACAAAAAAGTTATCCGATACAAAGGCTCACTACGCAAAAGTCTTGCTTGAAGCAGATTACAATCAATTCCAATGGGAAGAATTGAATCAGTTGAATCTGGATAAAATTTCCTACGCAAATTTGGAATCTGAGCTCAACGCGGTGGAAAACATGGAAGAGATAAAAGCTGGATTTGCCTCCATCGTTCAATATGTTTCTGAAGAAAGAGGTATTGGCGATTTACTTTCGTTGTTGAAATCAAATTTGGATAAAGTGAAGCAACTTCACCCGAATTTGAATGGTTTATCGGAAAGAATCATCGCTACGTTGATCGAATTGAAAGACATTTCGGAAGAAGCCGAAGCTCAGTTGGAAGGATTGGAAGTAGACCCTAAACGACAAATGGAGCTTTTGGAAAAAATGGATCAATACAACCGGGTAATTTTGAAACACCAAGTTCAAACGCAAGAAGACTTGATGATGATTTTCAATGAATTATCAAGTAGTCAGTTGGATAAAACAGCGTTGGAAGTGGAGATCATTCACTTGGAAAAAGAGGTGGAGAACTTAGAAATTAAAGTTCAGCAAAGCGCAAAAGCATTGCATGATAACAGAACAAGCAAAGGTCCAGAAGTAGCTCAGCGCCTGGTTGAGATTTTGACCGAACTTAAGTTGGAAAACAGTGTTTTGAGATTTGATTTAGAAAAAACCGAAAAAATGGACGACACTGGTTTTTCAAAACTAACCATCCTTTTTTCTCCAAACAAGGGAATAAGCCCCAAACCGATAGAAAAAGCGGCGAGTGGTGGCGAGTTATCCCGATTCATGTTGGCGTTGCAATTGCTATTATCGGCTAAAAAACAACTCCCTACCTTGTTGTTTGATGAAATTGACACGGGTGTTTCTGGTGAAGTAGCTCAAAAAATAGGCAATGTTTTAAAGCAAATGGGAGAACAAATGCAAGTGCTGGCAATCACACATTTACCTCAAGTTGCCGGAAAAGGAACCCATCATTGGAAAGTAGAAAAAACACAAAGTTCAGATCAAACTTTAACCCAAGTTCGCGTTTTAACACACGAAGAGCGTGTTGAGGAAATTGCACGTTTAATGAGTGGTGAAAACATTAACGAAGCAGCGTTAGCGAATGCAAAAGCGTTGATGAATTAATTTTATATTTTTGAAAACGATAAAGTTTAGTTTACTAATTTTCTTTGTTAATGTCGCGCTATACACTTTTTTTTGGTCAATCGAAAAAGGTTGAAGACAGTCAAAATATGATTTGTATTGATAGCGTTCGTACAAACTTTCTAATTTGATGATCATGAATAAACACAAGAGATAAAGTTCGAACGTATTTTACACGCTAAAAATTGAAATAAGATGTCACAGGCAGTTAGTTAAAAATTTTAACTGTCTTTTTATGTTTCAAATTGCTATCTTTACAACTAGAAAACTTAAAAAATACCATTGTGAACGAACAGCAAAAGAAATTTATTCTAACAGGGTTGATTTTGATCATCACTGGCATTACCTTAGGCGCTTTTGGTGCCCATGGATTGAAAGGAAAAGTGACCGTTGAAAAGTTAATCGCATTTGAGACAGGGGTTCGATACCAGATTTTTAACGGAATTGGATTACTCGCAATTGCAGGAGTTGTTTCATTATTTCGTTTATCAATCAAGCCTTCTTTTTGGTTCATTTTATTTGGAGTTGTGCTGTTCTCAGGTTCCATTTATACCATGACATTTCAGGAGTTGATGCAAATGTCCATTTCGAAAATCTTAGGGCCAATTACGCCTTTGGGGGGATTGATGATGCTTGTTGGATGGCTTTTAATTCTCATACAAACGATGAGACAAAAATCAGTTTAATCGAATGAAAGAGCAAATCGAGGTAACCATCTTGGGTTCGGGAACTTCTCAAGGAGTTCCTGTAATTTCCTGTGAATGTGAAGTTTGTTCTTCGCTTGATCCCAAAGACAAACGACTTCGAAGTTCAATTTTATTTCGGGTAAGAGGAGAAAATTTTGTCATCGATACAGGCCCAGATTTTCGGCAACAAATGCTGCGGGAAAAAGTAAAATCATTAAACGCCGTTTTATTCACACATGAACACAAGGATCACATTGCAGGATTAGATGATGTGCGCGCATTCAATTACAGCGAAGGAAGAGACATGGAAGTTTTCTGTTCCGAAGCTGTTGAATTTGCCTTGCGTAGAGAGTTTCATTATGTTTTTTCCGGTGTTCCGTATCCTGGAATTCCAACTTTGAAGATAAATTCAATTGAAAATAAAAAATTTCACCTCGGCAATGGAGTTGCGGTAACCCCGATTCAAGTAATGCATTACAAAATGCCCGTTTTTGGCTTTCGAATTGGAGATTTTACGTATATCACGGATGCAAAAACAGTTTCACCAGCGGAAATGGAAAAAGTAAAAGGTTCAAAAGTGTTAATCGTGAATTGTTTACATCGTTCTACCCACATTTCTCACTTTAATTTGGAGGAAGCGCTGGAGTTTATTAATGCCGTAAAACCTCAAAAAGCGTATTTAACACACATCTCTCATTTGTTTGGGAAACATGCTGAAATAGAGATGGATTTACCAGAAAACGTACATCTTGCATACGATGGAATGACTTTGGAAATTTAAAATGATCTAAAAATCCAAACTTCGCATTCAATTTTTTATAACTTTGTGGCAAAGCTAAAATATTATGGCAAACGATTTATTAAAAGGAAAAAGAGGAATTATCTCTGGCGCATTGGATAAAAATTCAATTGCGTGGAAAGTAGCACAGAAAGCGCATGAGCAAGGGGCAACATTTGTTTTGACAAACGCACCGATTGCAATGAGAATGGGTGAAATCAACGCACTGGCTGAAGAAACCAATTCAAAAATCATACCTGCTGATGCAACAAGCATCGAAGATTTAACCAATTTATTTACAGAAGCTCAAGAGGTTTTGGGGGGTAAAATTGATTTCGTTTTACATGCCATTGGAATGAGTGTTAACATTCGTAAAAACATTGCATACGAAGATTCAAATTACGATTATTTCGCAAAAGGAATCGATGTTTCGGCAATGTCTTTACATAAAATGTTAGCTGTTGCTAAAAAAATGGATGCAATCAGTGAATGGGGAAGTGTTGTTGCGTTAACATACATGGCTGCTCAAAGAACATATCCTTTCTATACGGATATGGCAGATATCAAAGCCATGTTGGAATCCATCGCAAGAAGTTTTGGTTACCATTATGGTTTAGACAAAAAAGTTCGTATTAACACGGTTTCTCAATCGCCAACTAAAACAACTGCGGGAACCGGAATCAAAGGATTTGGAGATTTTTACGATTACGCAGATGAAATTGCTCCTTTAGGAAATGCTTCGGCAGAAGATTGTGCGAATTATTGTGTGACTTTATTTTCGGATTTGACGAGAATGGTCACCATGCAAAACCTTTTCCACGATGGGGGATATTCCTCTACGGGAGTAAGTGACAAAATCATGAACAGATTAGGAGAATAAATAACTCAAGTTTCGGAGTTATTATAAAAATAAACATGGTTTGAAGAATATTCCGAGTCGATTTGACTTATCTTGGCGTTTTGGTATTGGATTCAATTTCGGGAAATGATGCACGTTTGCTAACAAACCCAAAAAAGAACAAAGATGGGATTGATGTATGGGGAACTGTAATTGGAGTTAAAAATGTTGTCATACAAGGTGTTAACAGCTTTTGGACCTTAAAACTTTCTACTACCTTGGGTGTGGATGTAGTAGATGCTGATAGGTTTAAAATTTATCCAAATCCAACTGATCAGATTTTGAACATGGAGATGCCATTTGTAACCAATGAATCCACTCAAATAGTTGACCTAACATGAAAAGTGCTGTCCGAATTTGAAGGAGAAAGCATCGTCATGAATCAAGATATTCGTTTTTTAAAAAATGGCATGTATCATCTGGTGTTTAATCAAGATGGAAGAAAGATTAGCAAAAGATTTGTTGTTCAGAGATAATTTTGATTTCGTTTTCAGATAGCAAAACAAATAAATGCGATGAAAATGCATCAGTTCATTGATTCTTCTCTCAAAAAAACGATGTGTTTTCTTTTTCTGCAATTGCTTTTGCACCTTGAAGTCCGCCCGTATGCATGAAAATTACTTTTTTATCCCGATACATTGGCTTTTTTAACTCTTCATTCATGGCATAAAAGGCCTTGGAAGTATAAACGGGGTCTAAGGGTAAATCGTGAATTTTGTACGTTTCTTGAATAAATTCAATGAGTTCAGTTGTGTATTTTGCATAACCTCCAAAGTGATAATCTGCCTGAACAGTTACTTTTTGAAATAACTCATCTATCATTTCTTCTTCCATGAAAAAATCATTCAACAACGATTTCATGGTTTCAATGGAATGAAATCCTTTCAAAGCGGGAACAACGTGCAGTTGACAATTTTCAGGCATGCCGAGTAAAACCCCACAACTCGTTGCCGCGGTACCTTGCGCTATAAAAACGTGGTCAACATCTTTCGGTATTTCTTTCCAAATTTCTTGACAACCGACAATTCCATAGTAATTTCCGCCACCTTCTGGAACAGCGTAGAAACGCGGATTTTCCAATTTCAGTTCGTCGATAAACATTTTATCGTTGCGCATCGCATACATCTCACGGGTTAAAAACTGCAATTC
This sequence comes from uncultured Chryseobacterium sp., assembly GCA_964488745.1. Lineage (GTDB taxonomy): Bacteria > Bacteroidota > Bacteroidia > Flavobacteriales_D > Crocinitomicaceae > JAQVCM01. The sequence continues at coordinate 11,896 of CAZAVP010000043.1, forward strand.
CATTCCCAATTTAGCACATCTTTTCAGAGTATCGTTTGAATCAGTATTCAATTCTTCACCACGAACAAATCCGATGCTTTTCAAGCCAAATTCTCTGCAAGCAGCAGCAGTTGCCACCAAATGATTGGAATAAGCCCCACCAAAAGTGAAAATTCCTTCAGCATGTAAATGGATTGCTTGCTCGACATTGTATTTTAATTTACGCCACTTATTTCCAGAAATCTCTGGATGCAATAAATCATCTCGCTTTACAAAAACCTGCATGTTATTTATTGACCACTCAGGTTTTTCGATGCGTTGCAACGTTGATTTTTGACAATCAATGAAATTTGAAATTGATTTTACCACCATGGAGCTGTTTTTCCAAAGATAAAAAGTATTTTTGTCTTCATGAGCGATGACATGTCTGGTTTTTCCAAAAGATCTAAATTGGATGCGGAAGATTTTTATTTAAGTCCCGAAGGTTACTTCATTTTTACGGAACAATACCTTTTAAAGCGAGGTTATTGTTGCAAAAATGGCTGTAAACATTGTCCCTATGGGTTTGATAAAAAAACTGGTCGAACTAAAAAAGAAAGTTAGTCGATGTAAATATCTTCCTTTAAAATTCCTTTTTCAGGATATTTCCCTTCAAATTGTGATAAAATTTCTTTGATTTTGCGAATATCTGCCTTGGAATCACCTGTTGGTTCAAACAAAGAATGAAATCCGCCAATTTTTCGTTTATAATCAATATACCCAATGTAAATGGGAACATTTGCCTTGATAGCGATGTGATAAAATCCTTTTTTCCAATGCGGGTTGTGATTTCTCGTTCCTTCGGGAGTGAAAACCATGTACATCGTTTCGTTTTCTGTAAAGTATTTGACTGCTTGATCTGTAAAATTGTTATTTGCCTTTCGATTAACGGGAACTGCTCCAATACTGCGGAGAAACCAACCTAGCGGAGGAAAAAACAATTCACTTTTCACCAAAAAACGACCCTTCACGCCGTACTGCGCAAAAGCAATTCTACCAATAATAAAATCCCAATTCGTTGTGTGCGGACCCATTGCAACAACCGCTTTTTTAACTCCTTCTGGCGCTCGTGAATCGATTTTCCAACCAAAAAGTTTGATGATAAAAAACATGATTTTTCCCATGGCACAAAGATACTGTTTCGACATCTAATTGAAAAGTCAATTGTAAATTTCACTTAAAAATAAAAAGCTGCGGTATAATTCAAATAAAAAGCATTAAGTGATTCGATTTTTAAAATTCAATTTCAAAATATCCTATAAATACATACCTTTAAGCCATGAAAAACAAGTTCAAATCTTTCCTTCTCGTATTTTTCGCCTTCCTATTTTTGGCGGTATTTATTGGATTTGCGCGATTTGTTTTGGTAAAAGAGGTTGCCACAAATGAATTATACGTTCCTTCTCAAAGTCAACTTGTTTTAAAAATTCAAGGAAAAGAAATTTTAAAGACCTCTTTTTACGACCTCTTCCTACAACATCCAGATGCGGAAATCTTCTCGTTGCTACGAAATTTAACCCAGAAAGAGGCTGGTAAACCAAAAATCAAAGATTCTGGCATTGATTTTTTAGCAGATGTTTTGATTTTTAATTATCCAACTACGAAAGGGGATTTTTTTGGTTTTATCTTTCAATTAAACAATTCCAATTCTTTTCAGAAAAACTTCTTAAGCGCTTCCCCTAAAAATACGGGCGGAATTAGCAATGCTCAAACGGGTATATTCTTACTTTTTAAACCCACGAATCCAAACCATGAACTTTCCAAAGAAACGATTGAAAGAGAGGCATTCAAAATCCTAAACAATCCCAGAAAGGAAAAGTATTTCACCCAACGAACGTCCAAAGATGATTCCTTTTTGGTATTAGAGACCAAAGCATTTACGGGTTTTTCGCCTGCACTTGGAAAAGGATTTCTTTCTTTTCATATAAAGGACTCTACCCTAGAAATAAATGGGAAATTTGCTTCAAAATCATCTCCTTCCCAACCAAATTGGAATTTAAAACCACAAGGCTTTCATTTTTCAAGTTCCTTGTTGACAGTTGAATTGAAAGATTCCATTCAAAGTCAGTTAAAAAAACAGGGATTTGTACTTCCAAGACCAGCTAAAATTGCATTCAATTATGCAGGTCTTCAAATGGGCAATGGAGGTATTATTCCAAAAATGGATTTGTTGCTTGGTTTCGATTCCATTGTCCCTAAAAATAATTTACTTGATCCCAAGTTGTGGCGAAAATTCGGTTTTACCATTTCCAAAAACACTGCTCAAGAATACGCTTTGAATAATGGCAAAAGCGAGTTTAAATTAATCTTTTTAGATGAATACACGTTTTTTATTGGTTCCAGCACAGCCAGTTTGGAGCACCAAGTTTCGAATCGACTTTTTTACTTAACAGGTGACGCAAGTTATTTGACCAAAATTGAAGGCGGTGGATTGGTGGCAATGAGTTTAAATTTATATCCGCCTTTTAAAACCAGTAAAGATTTCTTAGAATCTTTAAAAACATCTGATTTAGAGATTTATACAAAAGGAAGAAACTCGTTTATTCGAGGCGACATTACCTTTCGTGAAGGAAAATCTGTTACGGTTGAAATACTTCGCCTTTTACTGAAAACAAATGAGTTTTAACGCTTTAAAAAGGCAATTCTGATTTCAGTTTTTTAAAATAGTCGAACGCTTTTTGCAAACGTGAACCATACCAAGAAAACATTTCTCCGTCCACCAAATGAATGCTCGAATTGGGCAAAATGGCTTGAAGTTCTGCGATGTGTTTTTCTTGGAAAGGATAAGGTTCTGAACTCAAGAAAATCAAATCTGGTGTGTTGTTCGCATCTGGTTTCCACGCTGGATATCGTTCTTGATTTCCGAAAAAATTTTCTAATTCCAGGTACTTTAGCAAATCGTCAATAAAAGTATTTTTCGCTGCAACCAAATAAGGATCTTTCCATATTAAATACGCTACAGTAGGCATTTTAGAGTTGAGATTGGATTTCGGGAATAACTCCGACGAAGCCACCTCAATACGTTGAATAATTTCGGATGTTTCTTTTGATTTATTGCAAATTTCCCCTAAAGCAATCATCATTTCCAAAGCATCTTCTAAGTTGAAAATATCACTCATCCATACGGGTGCAATTTGTTGCAAAGCTTCGATGTCTTCTTGGGTGTTTTCCTCTTTGTTGCCAATGATTAAATCTGGTTTCAAAGCTTTCACTTTTCCGATATCGACATTCTTGGTTCCGCCTACCCTATCCTTGGTTCGAAACCAACTATCGGGATGAATACAAAATTTGGTAATGCCAACCACTTCGTCGTTTAAACCAATATCGTGCAGAAACTCAGTTTGAGATGGTACCAACGAAATAATCCGCTTTGGAAAAGCTTCCAAGCGGATTATTTGATTCATTTGATCTATAAATTCCATTGCTTACTGCATGCAAGAAATGATGTCTTGACGAGAAATAATGTGGTATTTGTCATTGCCTAATTCTACCAACACCGCCGGTGTTTCTTTGTTAATCAACTTTGAAACTTCTTCAATTGAAGTGGACAGTTGAACAATCGGAAAGGGTTTTTGCATGATTCCAGAGATTGGTGTATCCATCAAAGCTGGATTATCTACCAAAGCTTGGTACGTATGCACATCGTCCAAAGACCCCACAAAAACACCGTCTTTCATAACTGGAATTTGAGAAATATGGTATCCTCTCATTTTGGCAATCGCATGAGAAACAAGTTCTTCCGCATAGACGTGTAACAAAGAATTGTTTCCGTGTTTCGCTACAATGTCACCAGCAGTTTTGTGACCTTCATCTAAGAAACCGCGTTCACGCATCCAATCGTCGTTGTACATTTTACCCACATAACGACTTCCATGATCGTGAAAAAGAACTACCACTACGTCGTCTTCTGTTAATTGATCTCCCATTTGGAGTAAACCTTTGATTGCAGAACCAGCTGAGTTTCCAACAAAAATCCCTTCTTCTCTCGTGATTTTACGGGTATAAACTGCGGCATCTTTATCAGTCACTTTTTCAAAATGATCGATTACTGAAAAATCCACGTTTGCAGGTAAAATATCTTCACCAATTCCTTCGGTGATGTATGGATAGATTTCATTTTCATCAAAAATACCCGTTTCGTGATATTTTTTGAATACCGAACCATAAGTGTCAATTCCCCAAATCTTGATATTTGGATTCTTTTCTTTCAAATATTTTCCAATTCCAGAAATCGTTCCACCCGTTCCAACCCCTACTACGAAATGCGTGATTTTACCGTCCGTTTGTTCCCAAATTTCAGGTGCTGTTTGTTCGTAATGTGCATCGCGATTGGACAAATTATCGTATTGATTTACATACCAAGAATTTGGAATCTCAGTAGCCAATCTTTTGGAAACAGAATAATAAGATCTCGGATCAGAGGGATCCACAGCAGTTGGACAGACAATCACCTCTGCACCAACAGCGCGTAAAATATCCATTTTCTCTTTGGATTGTTTGTCGCTCAAAACACAAATCAATTTATAGCCTCGTATAATTGCCACCAAAGCCAAGCCCATTCCAGTATTACCAGAAGTTCCTTCAATGATGGTTCCGCCTGGTTTTAAAAGACCCGCTTTTTCAGCATCATCGATCATTTTTATAGCCATTCGATCTTTAACCGAATTTCCAGGATTGGTTGTTTCCACCTTTGCCAAAACTGTTGCCTTGATTCCCTTTGTAACTTTGTTTAACCTCACCAAAGGTGTATTACCGATGGTTTCAAGGATGTTATTGTAAATTTTCATGTTATTTTAAACTTTGAGCAAAGATAAGTAGAACTATGCTAAAAAACGAATTTTAAAATAAGGATTGCAGGGCAAACGCATTTAACTTCAAAATTGGTTTATGTCATGGTTTTTAAACAAAAACGCATGCCACAAACAACTCATCTCAGTTTGCAATTAAGCGGTGGATGAATCCACCGCTTAATAAAATTATCTTTTCTAAAATTTAGACTTACAAAATTTTAAATACGTTTGCCCTGATAAGGATTGAATGCGGTTAATCTGTCACTACAATTAAATACTTGGTAAATTTCCAAAATAGGTTCACGTCTTTAATAATTAATTTTGTGGTTTTCCCTTCACGTTCAATCGCATAGGATGAAACAGGATGATTACTTGTTAAATAACCTTTTTTGGTCTGGAAAGACAGTTCTTGAAATTTGTTTTTATCCACTTTGGTAAAATAGGAATCGTTCCACTTTTCATTAAACGATAATTTATTGGACGAGAAAATTTTCTTTTTAAGATTAATCACACCCTTTTGGTCAAGTTCTTCTTCCGAACCCATGGCATAATAAACGGTATTCAAATTGATTTCTATCTCCTTATTTTGACTTTCTTTTTCATTCAAAATCTGTTGTTGTTCTTGAAACCCTACAAACAGTTTCTGGTATCTATCATCGCCATTCTTCAATTTCGTTTCTAACTCAGCAATGGTTTCATTCTTGGATTGAATTTTTTTCTGAAGTCGAGCAATCAACTCTTTGAATTCATCTTGGGCGACGTCAATGGTATCTAAGCGCCTTTGAAGCGCTTTCATCTTCTTCGTGTTTTCGATTCTTAAAGCATTGATTCGTTTTATCTTTTCAAAAAGAGCTTGTTTGTCAGATGGACTCTCCTTCAATTTACTTTCTGAAAATTGCTTAATTTCATTTTCTGTGAATTCAATGGACGAAAGGTTTCGTTCGATTTCATTGAAATAAATAATCGATTCCGTCAACAAAGTATCTTTTCGAATGATTTCGGCTTCTAGTTGCTCCAATTTCAGCTTATAATCAATTGGCTTTGGAGATTGTTTTTCTTTAGATGAACAAGAAACAAGAAAAGCCAAATAAATTAAAAAATGCTTTTTCATAAATAATTGTGAATCTTCTACAAAACTACAC
>CAZAVP010000044.1:0-17674 GCA_964488745.1 uncultured Chryseobacterium sp.
TGTTGCCGTTACCAATACCATCCAAACGAGTGATTCGAGGCGTAGAACCATATTCTAAGGCCTGAATCGTTCCTCCAGCTTCTGGAGAAGGGTTGTGAGGAATGGCTTCCATCGCTCTAATCGCAGTACCGTCCGCATTGATACGAGATGCAATGTAAGGCATTTTCTGCCCGTCCAATGCTGTTGGATCAGTAGGGTTGTAAACTTTGTATTGATTCTGCGCATAAGCAACAGCAATAAAGTAATACTTTTTATGGTTTACGAGTGTTCTATTTCCAGTTGCAAACAAATCTTCCGTAACATGGAATGTATGTTTGATTCCTTTGTTAGCACCTTTCACTTTCAATTTACCAATGGATATCCCTAATTCTTCATCTAAGTCGTAGTTCATTAAATCTGAAATCTCATTTTTAACATCACATTGTGCTACCAAACGAGCTTTAGTCACATCATCAATGTCAGAAGCAGACATCGTTGCATCTTTCATTTGGTAAATTTGGTATCCTTCGAAACGGTAGAATTTATCATATACACCGCCTCCAACTGGATCCACAATGTTTATTCTATCTTCTTGTTCGTACAATTCATTTCTATTATTTGATTGTATCGGATTGCTAATCATCAATACCAATTGATTTTCTAATTCTTGAATTTTCAAAACTGGCGCATTCGGAGGATCTAAGATTTCGAAACAGTTATCAAACAAAGCTTGTGCTTTTGTATCTGCATTTCTCAATGCTCTTACGGAAGACAATAAATCACCTTCACCACCTTTAGCAAATACGATACCTACGGTAATGTTATTAATTGCCCCCGGTCTAAGTGTAAATGGTCCTGCAGATTGAACAAAACGTCTATCTCCCGCTGCGTTATCCGTAGTACCCGTGTTGTTTTCAGCCCAATCAAAAGAGGTAGCAGTTCCACCCGTACTCCAAAATAAAGGATCAGAATCACCTGGGAACATATAGTCAGCATGTAAAGTAGAAATAGTTCCAGGGTCTCCTGGGTATCCTGTACCACCAAATACCATGTCATCACCAAATCTCCATTTACCAGACATGTAATTATAGAACTGAGCAGCTGTTGATGGATCCGCCTTTGCAGCAGCGGCACCGTTGATATAGTAACTAAATCTTCTCATTCCGAAACGCTCGTTGTCAATGATTCCATCTCTATATCCGATACCAATACCTTTATATACGATACCATTGTCAGCAATTGCATCTGCAACACTCATTGGATGAGGTGTAATTACACCACCAATGGTATCGTTGTATGGTCCATAGTTATCTCTTCCGTCAGGGTCTTGATAAGGTCCTTCAAAGAAATCTACTCCAATTGCAGGAGGATTAGATCCGTAACCTGCATTTCCGTTTTTAGGCTCATCAAAATTATCACCATTAAAGGCATATCCTAAACCTCTGGAAACGTCACAACCAACATAATCATCATCTGGATTTCCTAAATCTGGATCGACGTATTGCGCGAAGTAGGTATCATAAAGTGTTTGAGTACCACGGTTAATCATTTCATAATTATAGAACGTCATCTTGTTGATTTCGTCATTGGTGGTAAATGAGAAAGCTTGAGCTCTAATTTCCATACCAATAGGGTCACCAAAAGATCCAGAGTGAATGTTTCCTTTGTCGTTGAAAACCCACCAGTGCGTCTCATCCCCAAAAAGAGAAATACGACGGTCACTACCACATTGAATATCATCTCTTCCAAGAATGTCATCGTACCATGGGTAATCACCTTGTTCAGGGTTATAAATACCATCCCCTTGCTGTCCTGGTACTGGAGGGTTATCAAAGAATGGAGCTAGGTAAAAATCTTGCCCCAATGAAATGTCCCCGTGAGCAGGCCAGTTGTAAATGCGGTTCATGATTTCAGCATTCGGCATTTCTACCTCGTCCCCTACTGGATTTTGAGAATAATTAAACCAATTGATGAATGCAATGACTTCTGCTTTACGAATGGTGTAGTATTTGTCATAAGCTTGACAGGTTCCTGGATCGATTGTTGCCGCTCCGTGATCTCTAATTGCGTCATGACCTACTAGCTGTCCTGGATCGTATGTTCCATTTGGAGAAACTGACAAAGGTCCCGTCCAGAAATCATTTCCTGTAAAGGTAGTTCCAGCTAATTTTAACTGATTGTTGATATCAACCCCTCCCATCCACAAAGAAGCCGCAAAAATCGCTTTGTACTTCAATCCAGATTCAGATTTAGGAACCTCATAACCAGCAGTATTGTTTGCACGGTCGTAAAATAAAACCCCGTTGGTATTCAACTGTGCACGAACGTCGTTGAATTCAAAAATCAACTTGGCTGTAGGTGCAGAACAGTTTGCTTTGCCAACAATTCCATCATTACCGCCTTTGTTCGTTTTCGACTTATCCGTTATCACGTGATAAGCGTAAGTATTCGTCACTATTAAAAGCGACAATACTAGTCCGATGTATTTCATTGTTTTTTTCATAATCTCTATCAATTAATATTAGAAATCAAATTTAACTCCCAAACGAATTGTTCGAGGGATACTGATGTTATATGCATTCTCAATTTTCATAACGTAGTAGTCTCTATAAGACTGTTCATCCAATTGATTTTGAATAGCAGTTTGGAACTGAGAAGCAGCTAAATAACCATCGTCATCCCAGTTACCCGTTGCACGGTAAACATTTATTCTATTAAATTGATTCAACAAGTTCGTTGCACGGATATAAACATTCAAATAGGTTAATTTCTTTTTGTTGTTTTTATCTGCTTTTCCAACTTCTAATTCAAACGTTCTGTCTAATTGCATGTCTAAACGGTAAGACCATGGAATTCTTGATCCGTTTAACGTTCCAGATAAACCAGAATTTTGTGGGTTAAGAGAACCTTCGTCTGTGATGTTTTGCTGTGCAGAATAAGGAGATCCTGAATAAATGTTAGAAACGATATTCAAACCTGTATTTTCCAATACTCTAAAGTCTCCAATCATTGGTCCGTTGTATTCTGCTCCACTTCCATAACGGTAATCAAATACAATTTGGAATGCGTGTCTTTGATCAAAGTCATACGGGAAGATGTTTCTCAAGTTTGGTAAACCAGCATTGATTAACCCTTGTGCAGACGTAGCGTCAGATCCTGTTCCTTCTGCAAACTGCAAGGTGTAGTTAGCAGTCATACGAACATTCCCAGTTTTTCTTAAGTCGTAAGAAACGGTCACTCCTTTTACAGTACCGAAATCACGGTTACCATACGTTCTATAAGAGTTTGGATAAGCTTCAAATACATTTATCAACTGAACTTGATTTCTTTGTTCACGGTAGAATGCTGATATTTTCAAAGAAGAAGTTCTACTCAATACTTGTTGGAAACCTAATTCATAATCAATGGTTGTTTCTGGTTTCAAGTTTGGATTATTGATAATCGCAGATCTCGATTGCATGAATTGGTAATCTACTGGATCAAAACGAAAACCTGATGTTGGTCTTTTAGTTAAGATATCATAGTGAGCAAAGAAAGATGCCTCATCCGAAATAGGGAATGAAAAAGCAATACGTGGCATGAAGTTGAATTGTGGTTTATATTGTCCAAACGATTCAGCATTCACGGTTGTCTGTGTTGGATCAATTAACCAAGGTGCAATTCCTGAAGGTCCACGTAATAACTTAGCGTCTTCTACCTCAACACCTTGCGCATTGTACCATTTATCTCCACTACGGAAACCGTTGATTGCAGTTGGATTGGTTACATCGTTCACATAAACAGTGTAATCATCCCCAATTGACTCAGGAACCACAATCCACTCATTTCCAGCAGTACCTGCTAAAGATCTTGCTTCACTTGCATTTTTAGCATTAAACAATAAATAAGGGTCTTTTAGTACCGGTTGATTTGCATCAAAAACGTCCATTCTTAAACCTACGTTAAAAACGATGTCTTTGAAGGAGAATTTATCCATTGCATACGCAGATGCGTAAATCGGTTGGAAAGAACCTACAAAACGTTTGTAGTTGTTGTTTTCATCAAAATCATTGAAATAAGAATTGATGTCTGTTTTACCTCTCACTTTTTTACCTGTTTGATCAAATCCCCAGTAAGATACAAATGTATTACCTGAATTTAATAACTCATCTGCTGAGAACATGTCCAATGTAAACATGCTTGGATCATAGCTATCAATGTCAATAAAATCAGAGTTGCTACCTTCTTTTCCTAATTTCTGTCTTAAATTGTAATCAAAGAAAGATTGTTCATCGTTGTTTTTCTGACCTCCATAAACGCCACCGTTTGAAGCAGCATATCCAGAGTTTAATCTGTCATAAGTAACCGTAGACAAAGGTCCGTCGTTTACGACTGTCCCACTGTTTTTGTCTAACTCACGAATGTGGAAGTTTGCTAACTGACGAGCTACTGTCCAAATTCCAACTGGTCCATTAGTACCTCCATTTGTGTTTGTTCCAGCAGTCCAACCTCGGTCAAAACGCTGTTCAAACTCAAACCCTAAAGAAATGGAGTGATCACCGATGTTTACAGATCCAGAACCCGTAGCACGAAACTGATCGTTTTCCGTTTTCCCAAAATAGTTAAATGGAGAACCAATGTTAGCCCAAATTCCATATACATCTTGTGGACTATCTCCGTTTCTCAACGCATTTCCTAATTGAATTTGAAATAAGTTTTCATAATTCCCAACTGGATTACCTTGAAAGATATTGTAATACTGTGTTGTAATAGCAGCTAATGCAGCATTTGTTTCAGAAGGTGTAAAATCAACAACTACATCTCTAAATCCATTGTGCACACGCGTCAAATCAGTTGTATTGATTTCGTAAGAATTTTCTCTCGTAGTCACAAAGGTACCTACGTGCCCGTAATTAAAAATATTGTATTTGTGTTTGTCATCAAATCTTTCACTGAAAGATTTTGAGTAATCTACCATTAAAGAGTAGAAAGCACTTTTAATTTTAGAGCTTGACCCTTCTTGATTGTTGGAAAATCTTTGAGAGAATCTTCCATAAACCCTCCAATCTAAGAATTTGCTGTCGCCAAAATTGGAAAAGTTTAACAATGAATTTGATCTGGAATATTCTTTACCATAGTTGTAGTTTAAAGATCCTCCAAATGTCAAGTTAACAGTTGGCCCAGCATTTACATCAATTTTACCAGAAGCAGAAACGGTACTTCTTCTCGCATTCATTCTCCATTTCACTTGTTCGAAATCATCCGTTCTCAAAAAATTTGAATTATGGTAAGTTCCAATCCCCGAAGCGGTTGGTCTTAACGGATTTTCTAAAAGTGCATCTCTCACCTCTTTCTTAACACGGTAAGCACCTCCATTTGCCAATGGACGTCCATCTAATTCATCTGTGTAATTAGCCGAAATCAAGAATCCCAAACGCGGTCTTGTTTTCGCACCCGTAGAATCTTTTTGCATCCAAAGCGGACCAGAAACCATTCCTTCCACCAAGTTGTATCCGTATTTATCTAAACCGAAAACTTTTCCATCGTAACCATCAGGATCTTTCCCTTTAAAATAAAATCCAGAAGTTACACCCTCAACACTTCCAAAGTATTGAGCAGAAGGTCCACGTGTAGTAACCGAAATCACACCACCCGTAACATCTCCGTAGTTTGCCGGAACACCCCCTGTAATAACAGATACCTCTTCAATAGCAGACTTAGGCAAGTTGGAAGATCCTCGTACTTTGATACCATCAATGTAAAAATAAGTACCATCGGAACGAGATCCACGAACACTAATCTCTCCTGAGCCTTCTTGCGCATTTACACCTCCTACTGTCCCTGCAACACCTGCTGCCGAACGAACTGGAAGTTTTGCAATGTCATCTCGGGTAATTGTTTGTCCTGAAGCTCCACCGTCTTTGTTAATCAAAGGCACTTTATAGGCCGTCACTAAAACTTCTTCCAACTCATCTACTTTCTTATTCAACCTAGAGTCGTCTAAGAACGTAATCTGATCAGCAGAAACAATCACTCCTTTTATCAAACTAGCTTGATACCCTTCACCTTCATTTCTGATTTCCACATCATACGAACCAGGTGTCAAACTGTTAATTTGGAAATTTCCATCAAAATCTGTGTTAACCCCTCCTTTTAAGGTTCCATTTTGTTTCAAAGTAACCCTACTTCCAAAAAGTGGCTCTTTGGTTTTTCCGTCGATAACGGAGCCTTTTATGGTACCCATCCCGGACTGGGATAACCCATAAGAAACTGTCATTAAGACAGATAACAATAATAAATTTAGTTTTCGTAACATAAGTACTGTTTAAATTTTATACTTCTATTTAGCATCAAAGCGCGTAAATATAGAAATTAAAAATGAGAATAAGGATTTCGAGGCATATTTCATTTAAATTTCTTTTTACAATAGTTTAACAAAAATAGACAATCATTACCGAATGTAGCTTCATTTATTTTATCTTTTTTGTAATAATTATACACATCTATTTTCTTTGTTTTTGATGTCCTTTTGATTTAGAGGTTCATGCGAAGATTTTAAATGTGTATAAATACTATTATTCGTCCATTGATTGCGTTTGATTAGGTGAAAAAAATTTTTCTTGATTTAATTAACCTGAGTTCGATTATTTCACTAAGCTTATAGTGTTGATTATCAACTCGCAACAAAAAGAGAGGATTTACTTTGTCCAGTTTTTCAATAAATGGCATCCTACTTCATCATTTTAATCTACTCATTTATTGAAACATAAGCCTCCATTTTACAACCGAACTCAGGTTATTAGTCAAAAACCCAACATTCGATTCAACAACATTATTTCTTAACTTCGCCACATGAAGTTTATTCAAGATGAAATTAAAGTATTTGATAGTACCATTCATCTGATCGAATTTGGTGTATTTGAACCAATGGATTTTCTCAATCAATTGTCTGCAATAGAGAAAGAACGTTTTTTTCAATTCAAACACCTGAAACGACAACGTGAATTTGTAGCTACTCGAATTTTGCGACATGCCATTTTTGGGTTTAAACACATTCATTATAATTCCATCGGTGCACCTTATATAGAGAACGAGGGTTTTATTTCAATATCACACTCCAAAAACTTGGTAGGCATTGCTGTAAATCAAAACTTTCAAGTAGGTATGGATCTTGAAAACTTTTCTGATAAAGCAAAAAGATTACATCCAAAGTTTTTAAACCAAACAGAAAGAATTATTTTCGACACAGAAGATGAATTAGAAATGACCAAATGCTGGTCAGCCAAAGAAACGTTGTATAAACTTGCTGGTAGAAATTTCATTGATTTTAAAAAAGAATTGACATTGGCTAAAAATGACCTAAACGAAGTAATCGGTACAATTCTAAATCCAGAAGAAACGGTGGAAGTGAAATTACACGACTTCATATATAAGAATCAAATAATAACCCTTAACAAACTGCCTGTTGTTCGAAAATAAAACAAATATCTGGAAGCGTATCAACGCATCAACTGGTCAAATTGCAGTCTTGATTGATCCCGAAAAAGCGAATTCGGAAGAATCCCTTTTGCCTTTGATTGAAAAAGCAAGGTTTGCACAAATTGATTATTTCTTTGTTGGGGGAAGCACCGTACTTCGACAAGATTTGGAAAAAACAATTCAACTCATTAAGCGTGTCTCAGATATTCCTGTTGTTATCTTTCCTGGTAGCTCCAATCAATTATCCAATCAAGCAGATGCCCTTTTATTTTTGAGTTTGGTTTCGGGTAGAAATCCTGATTATTTAATAACACATCATGTCAACTGCGTTGAAGAGGTCATGCACATGGATGTGGAAGTAATCCCTACCGCATACCTCTTGATTGATGGTGGAACAAAAAGTTCGGTGGCCTACGTTAGTCAAACAACTCCGATTCCACGTGAACAAACCAACATTGCTGTAAATACCGCAATGGCTGCGATTTTACAAGGAAAGCAATTGGTTTATTTTGACGCGGGAAGTGGTGCAAAAGAAACAGTGCCCGTGGAATTTATTCAAAAGCTCAAAAAGTTTACCGACACACCTATAATAGTCGGTGGTGGAATTCGAAACAAAAAGGCACTAAATGATTTCAAAAAAGCTGGAGTTAACGTAATGGTAATTGGAAACCACTTAGAAGAACACCTGGACTTTTTATTGGACATTCACGCATTCAAAAGTTCCAACAATTAATTATGGTTCCCATTTTACGTCTTGGCGTACTGGATTCATTGATAAAATCATCTGTTCTCAAAAATCGATTTAACACGGAGTTAATCGTTTCTTCGTCGTAATTTAACGATCAATTCATCCTTGATTAACAGCCAAGTAATGCGTTAACTTCATCTTTGTGGTACTTAAAAAACACCAAATAAAGATGAACATTAAAATTGCATTAACAACATTTATTAGTTGCTTCACATTTTATTTATTTTCTCAATCCACCACACTTTCTGGAGTTATCTATGAAGAAAATGGAGAAACATTTCCTGCTGTTTTGATTTTCATCAACGACGAAACCATTCCCATTCGCTCTGATTTCGACGGTCAATTTAAAATCACAAATGTAAACGAGGGAAAATGTAAGTTAACTTTCAAATTCGCAGGCTACAAAACCAAAATAATAGAAGATGTGACAATTCTTAAAAACAATGACAATACACTGATAGTAAGAATGGAACCAGACATTGAAGTCATGGACGAACTCACCATAACAGGACACGTCGACAAAGGAGGCACGGTTGCGCTTCAGATGGAAAGAAAAAATAGCGCTTCGGTTTCCGATGGAATTTCCTCCGCTGAGATGAAAAGCCGACCCGACTCCAAAGCAAGTGACGTTTTAAAAAGAATAAGTGGTGCCAGCATTCAGGACAACCGATTTATTATCATTCGAGGATTGAATGACCGATACAACAGTGCCTATATTAATGGCGCGCCACTTCCAAGTTCAGAAAGTGACCGAAAAGCATTTTCATACGACATTTTCCCAGCAGTGATGCTCGATCAAATCAACATCAAAAAAACAGCTACTCCAGACATGCCTGGAGAATTTGCTGGAGGAGTGATTTACATCAAGACGGTTCATCCAAAGGACAGTAATTTCCAAACGATTTCACTCGGGACTTCTTATCACACCTTAACTACCTTCAAGAACTTCAAAAGTTACGAAGGCGGAAAAACCGATTGGTTAGGTTTGGATGACGGAACCCGAACCATGAATTCCAAAATTCCAGACACGGAAACATTCAATACTTTAAACACCCAAGAAAAAGCAAGCTTAGCGCCTCATGTAACTCCTACTTGGTCACTGAAAAACAAAAATGCAGCACCAGGTTTGAATTTGCAATATGCTTTGGGACGAAATGTTTCGATGGGCAAACGTCAATTGGGAGTCATTTTTGCCTATACCTATCAAAACAATTTCACCACCGATCAAAAAATCCGAAGAGAATTTGAAGAGCGAGAAAACGGAGTGATTCAAAAATCAAACTTAACAGATCAAAATTTCACTCAAAAAACATTGAATAGTGGAATGCTTAATTTAAACCTGAATATCAATTCAAATAATCAAATAAGTTTCAAAAACCTCTACAGCATCAATTCAGAGGACGTGGTGACCGTTCGAAATGGCATTCGCGAAATGGACAGTGATCCACACATTTTTGAAAAATCAAGTAGTCGCGCATTCACACAAAACCTTCTGTTTTCAAGTCAGTTAGAAGGAAATCACACCCTTTCAAAGTCCAAAATGAAATTTAATTGGAATTTGGGAGTCAGCGATGTCAATCGAACCATCCCAAACATGCGAAGAATGGTGTATCAAAAAACAGCGCTTGAAGAAAGCGATACTACCAGCCCTTACATCGCGGTCATTCAAAACAATGGAACCATTCCTACTGCAGCGGGGAACATGTATTGGTCTAAAACAAATGAACGAATTTACAGTGCACAATACGATTTAACCATTCCTGTAGTTTCGAAAAAATCTACTTTGGATTTCAAAATGGGCGGCATGCAACAATTTCGAAATCGGGATTTTTCGGTGAGAAATCTCGGTTTTTCTAAGTTCAAAGCCTCGGGAATTCCTTTCGACAACGAGTTGTTACTGTTGCCAGAAGACCAAATATTTGACGTGGCACATTTGGGAGAAATGTCCAACGGAAAAGGAGGGTTTAAATTAGAAGAAGCCACCAAAGTGAGCGATAGTTATCAAGCATATTCTATGCTACATGCTGGTTTTGCCATGTTCGATTTGGACTTAAAGCAACAATTCCGATTTGTTGGTGGAGTTCGAGTTGAATCCTACAAACAACACTTTTCTTACACGGAAGCTGGGTCAAACATTGATCGAGCGATTGACACCACAGTCGTGGATTTACTTCCTTCTTTGAACGTTATTTACGCATTGAATCGCAAGACCAACATTCGGTTGAGTTATTATAAAACTCTGTCGCGACCTGAATTTAGAGAATTGGCTCCCTTTGCATTCTATGACTTCGCAATGGACAACATCCTTTCAGGAAATCCACAGCTAGAAAGAGCATTGATTGACAACGTTGATTTAAGATATGAAACGTTTCTGAAAAAAGGACAACTATTCAGTATTTCAGGATTCTATAAATACTTCAAAAATCCAATTGAATTAGTCAATCGAACAGGAACATCGGGTGCGAGTGAACTGTATTATACCAACGTTAATCAGGTAACGAATTATGGTTTGGAATTGGAATACCGAATCAAACTCTCTGTCTTTCAATTCAAAGAATCAGATCATGTGTTTTTAGATAATACAACCTTATACACGAATTTAGCACTTATTAAATCCAAAGTTGATGTGAGTCAAATTGTTGGAAGTGCGAATGATTCTCGTCCTTTACAAGGTCAATCGCCTTATCTCGTTAATGCTGGAATTCAGTTTATCCATCCAACAAAAGATTTCTCTATGAGTCTTTCCTATAACTTGGTTGGAAGAAGAATTTACATTGTTGGGAACACGCAAGAACCAGATGTTTGGGAAAATCATCGTCAAGTAATTGATTTACAATTAACGAAAAAACTGCTAAAAAACAAAATGGAAATCAAGCTAAACGTATCTGATTTACTTGCACAAAAACGATTATTCTACCAAGATTTGAATCACAATCAAAAATACGATTTAGCAACAGACAATCGCTGGCAAGAAACCACCTTTGGACAAACCATTTCCCTGAGTGTATCCTATAAATTCTAAACAGATAAAGCCAACTGAACGTTCTTCATGATTTGTTTACACAGATTTAAAAATACCTTTAAACCATCTTAATACGATCCTCAAAACCAATCCTTTACTTTGCAATAAATTAAAAAAGTTAAATTATGAAACGAATTTATTTAAGCATCCTAGCCATCAGTTTAAGCGCGACACTAAGCGCACAAACCGCATTTTGGACACACACCGATTACCGTGGAGCTTTTCCAGTAACAGACAATACGACGAATACAGATTGGACATCTGGCTGGTCCAACTTCGATCCAGAGAACACAGTTTATGGTACGCCAACTACAACTGTATCATCAGATATTACATCCAGTACTACATGGAGCGGAATTATCTTATTGAAGAACAAAGTTTATGTTAAAAACGGAGCAACTTTAACGATCTTACCAGGAACCATTATCCGGGGAGATAAAGCAACTGAAGGAACATTAATTATAACCCGAGGAAGCAAGATAAATGCTGCTGGAACTGCAACATCTCCCATTGTATTTACAAGCAATGAAAACGTTGGCAACAGGGCAGAAGGTGATTGGGGCGGAGTTGTAATCTTAGGGAACGCTGTTAACAACCAACCAGGTGGCATCGCCAACATTGAAGGAATTGCACCAACTGCTGATACCGAGTTTGGAGGAACAGATGACGATGACAATTCAGGAATTTTAAAATACATGCGCATTGAATTCGCAGGCATCGCCTTACAACCCAATAAAGAAATCAACGGAATTACCTTTGGATCTGTAGGAAGACAAACGGAAGTTGACCACATCCAAGTATCTTTTTCAGGAGACGATTCATTTGAATGGTTTGGAGGTACAGTTGATGGAAAATATTTGATCTCATACCGAGGTTTAGACGACGACTTTGACACCGACTATGGATATAGAGGACGCATTCAATTTGGATTAATCATCCGTGACAAAGACATTTCAGATGCACCTGGTGATTCCAATGCATTTGAATCCGATAACGATGCTAATGGTTCAAACGCTTTACCCAAAACAGCAGCAGTATTTTCAAACATCACGATTGTTGGACCAAAAGGCGATGGATCCATCGTTTTGCCTACAGGAGAAAAATTTGAAAAATCATTTCGAATTAGAAGAAATTCAGGGATCTCAGTTTTCAACTCCATTACAACAGGTTGGAAAAAAGGATTGTCACTTGAAGGCGCATCAACAGAAGCTAACTTCACTGGAGGAACATCTTTTTTCTCTCACAACCTATTAGTTAATTATGTTCCAGGAACGAACATCGTTTCTGCTGCCCCATCCATTTATGCCACTTTCTTCGGCACCGAAAACAACGACACTACGAAAACAATCGCACAAATAAATTGGGTGAATTTATTTCCAGCTTTAGGAGCCACTCCTGATGCCCGATTAAACGCTTCTTCAGTTGCAGCAACTGGTGCTTCGTTTACAAATGCAATTTTTGACGGAGAATTGGTGAATACAGCAACGACAAGCCCCATTGCAGATTTTAAAGTTTACCCAAATCCTGCTAAATCGGAAATAACCATCGAATTGGATTTAACGAAATCTGCCAATACATCCCTAAAAATCTATGATATTCGGGGAGTTTTAGTGTTAGACGTAAACTTTCAAGAATTGGAGTTAGGAACCAATAAAATCCACCTAAACATTTCAGCGTTAAACACAGGCATGTACAACAGCGTCTTGTCTTCTGATCATTTCATTAAAAACTTCAAGATTTCCATCTTGTAATTTTTACACGTAACCCATAACCTAAGACATGGAGGAGGCTGTGAAAAAGCAGCCTCTTTTTTTGTGCTTGAATTTCCTTTTCATGCTATTTTTCATTTCTGTACGACTCCAAATCATTTAAAAATAGTGTTTCAAAGGAATTAGAATTACATTTAAACAGATAAATACAACCTTACAATCAATGAAATTACCGATCGATTTTTTTATTGATTTAAACGACGTAAGTTTGAGAGGAATTGAAATGGAATTAAAAATGCGGTTATTAAGAATAAATTATTTATCTTAGCGCCAAATTTCCATACAATTCGCTAAAATTGTATAAACTAATTCTATAAGAAGATGAAACTAAAATTACACTCCTTTTTATTTGCTTTAGCAATCGGATGTACGTTTTCTGCCTCTGCGCAAGAAGAAACACACTTCAATTGCGGGCAAAATCACATGAACCGTGAACTTTGGGCAAAAGACCCTCAAATGAAAGCAGATTATGAGCAATTAATTGCTAAATCTCGCCTTATTACCAACGACGGCATCAATCAAAAATCTACTTACATCATTCCCATTGTTTTTCACATTGTTCATGAATATGGAAATGAGAACATCTCAGATGCACAAGTTTATGATCAAGTAGCGATTTTAAACAGGGATTTTAGAAAGTTAAATACAGACATTAATTTACTGGTTGCAGGATACGACACCATTGCAGCGGATGCAAACATTGAATTTAGATTGGCAACCATTGACCCAGATGGAAATTGCACCAATGGAATTGATCGAATCTACTCTCACGAAACAACAATCGGAGATGATTTTTCTAAATTCAACCAATGGAAAAGATCCAACTACTTAAATGTTTGGGTGGTCAAAACCATGAGAGCTGGAGTTGCTGGTTATGCTTATTATCCAAGCGCGACAGAAGGAAATTTCTTTTTTGCAGATGGCATCATCATTTTGAATCAATACATTGGTAGTATTGGAACTGGTAATGAAAACG
This sequence comes from uncultured Chryseobacterium sp., assembly GCA_964488745.1. Classification (GTDB taxonomy): domain Bacteria; phylum Bacteroidota; class Bacteroidia; order Flavobacteriales_D; family Crocinitomicaceae; genus JAQVCM01. The sequence continues at coordinate 13,953 of CAZAVP010000044.1, forward strand.
GTTCCCGAGCTTTAACCCATGAAATTGGTCACTATTTAGGATTAGCTCACCCATGGGGAAGTACCAACGATCCAATGGTTGCCTGTGGCGATGACGGAATCGACGATACACCAATAACGAAAGGCTTTAACTATTGTCCAACAAATCCATCACAAGCAATTGTTTGTGACACTGCAAACCAAGTTGTTGAGAATTACCAAAACTTCATGGATTATTCTTATTGTTCTCACATGTTCTCCAGAGATCAAGTTACTTCCATGAGAAATGTTTTACAAGTTGCAACGGCAAATCGCATCAACTTATGGCAAGATACCAACTTAATCGCTACAGGTGCTTTGGCGAATCCTGCTCCAATTTGTGCTCCAATTGCGGACTTTGCTCCAAACAAGCGTTTTGTTTGTGTGGGTGCTCCAGTCGTATTTAAAGATGCTTCTTGGAATGCAGTTATTGACAACAGAGAATGGACTTTTGAAGGTGGTTCTCCTGCTACCTCTACTTCTGCAACACAAACCGTTACTTTTGATTCTCCAGGATGGAAAACGGTTACTTTGAGAGTGAGCAACGCTACAGGGTCAGACGAATTAATCACTCAAAAATCAGTTTATATTTCTCCCAATTGGGCAGAATACTCTGGCGTTTACTCAGAAGATTTCAACGGAGCTTACCCATACAATTGGTTAGTAGATAATCCTGAAGAAAATTGGGGTAGATTTGAAATCGCGACTGTGAACAGCGACAATCAGAAAGCATTCAAATTAAATAACTTTAAAGACATTTCTCAATCAGCACCATTTTCAGATGAATCTGTTTACTACGAAAGATTAGGTGGAACAAAAGACCGTTTAATTTCTCCTTCTTTCGATTTAAGATTTACTACTGGAGCAAATTTGACCTTTGATTATGCGTATGCAACAAACGCTACAACCATTGAAGACATGACCGAAGAATTAAACGTGTTCTTAACGCAAGATTGTGGAAGTTCAATTGGTTTCACGCAGAAAAAACTAACGGGTGCTGCCTTGTTAACTGGTGGAAATAGTGCAGACATTGATTTCAAACCAACCAATTCTCAATGGAAAACGGTAACAATTCCAATTAACACATCTCAACTTTTCGCTAAATCAAGATTCATCTTTGAATTCAAAGCGTCTGACAATTCAAATAATTTATACATTGACAACATCAACATTACTGGAACTGTAGGTATTGAAGAAAATCCTTTGTTTTCAATGGATCTAAATGTATATCCGAACCCAACGAATGTAAATGAAGGAATTAACATTGAATACCATGCAAATGGGGAAGCAGTTGAATTCCAATTGATGGACATCCAAGGAAAAGTTTTGACAACCGAAACGAACAACACCGTAAATGCTGCGGTTACTCATCAATTGAGTTTGAAAAACCAACTTGCAACTGGTGTTTACTATTTGAAAGTGAAACAAGGAGATTTCAGCATTACTAAAAAAGTAGTAATTCTTTAATCACTGAATAAAGAATGAAAGGGTTGGTATTTAATATCAGCCCTTTTTTTTGTTCATGCGATTTGGGATTAATCCCTCAAAAAGTTGCGAAGAACAGAAATAAAAGCCAAATTTGTACTATCAAAATTTAGAGCAAATAGTGCCAAAATTCAAAAACTACAAAAAAATGAAACACAATTTCGGAGCGGGGCCATGTATTTTGCCTCAAAATGTTTTCAAAGAAGCTGCTGAAGCGGTTCTTGATTTTAACGGATTATCGATTTTAGAGGTTTCGCATAGGCACAAAGATTATGTTGCTGTGATGTCAGAAGCAATTGATTTGGTAAAAAAAGCATTGAATGTACCGGAAGGTTATTCTGTGATTTTCCTGCAAGGTGGAGCAACTTTAGGTTTTACAATCGCAGCTTTAAACATGATGCGGAAACATAAACGAGCTGGTTATATTAATACGGGTACTTGGGCTTCTGGAGCAATTCGTGAAGCTAAAAAAGTTGGAATTGAAGTTGTCAATATTGGTTCTTCAGAAGATAAACAATTTACCTATATTCCAAAAAACATTCAAATTCCAGAAGGTTTGGATTACATCCATTACACTTCGAACAATACCATCTACGGGACTCAATTTCACGAGATTCCAAAAACAACACTGCCGTTGGTCTGCGATATGTCGTCTGACATCTTCTCCAAAGAAATCAACGTAGCAGATTTTGATTTAATTTATGCAGGCGCACAGAAAAACCTAGGTCCTGCAGGTGCAACGCTTTACATCGTTAAAGACAGTGTACTTGGAAAATCAACTTCTCCTTTCATGCCAACTTATTTGGATTTAAAGGTACATGCGGAGAAAGAATCCATGTTCAACACGCCCCCTGTATTCTCCGTGTACGTTGCGATGTTGAATTTGCGCGATTTGATTGAAAATGGCGGCGTAAAAGCAAAAGAACAAGAGAATATCGCGAAAGCCAATCTACTTTATAACGAAATCGACAACAACCCACTCTTTGAAGGAACTGTGGCTGTTGAAGACCGTTCGTTGATGAATGTTTCTTTCAAACTGAAAGACGAAGCATTGGAAGCTGAATTTGACAAAGCGTGGAAAGCAGCTGACATTGTTGGTTTGCCTGGTCACCGGTCTGTTGGTGGTTACCGCGCTTCTATGTACAACGCACTTCCACTTTCAAGTGTACAAGTATTGGCAGACGTGATGAAAGAATTTGCACAAAAAAACGCTTAAATCATGAAAATATTAGCAAACGACGGAATATCATCAGAAGGAAAAGTTGCTTTAGAAAATGCTGGTTACACAGTGATTACTGATAAAGTGGAGCAAACAGATTTAATCGATGCCATTAACAAAGAAAATTACGAAATCGTTTTGGTTCGAAGTGCTACAACCGTTCGCAAAGAAGTGATTGACGCTTGTCCAGGCTTAAAACTCATCGGAAGAGGTGGTGTTGGAATGGACAACATCGACGTAGATTACGCACGTGAAAAAGGTTTAACGGTTATCAACACGCCCGCTTCATCTTCTCAATCTGTAGCCGAATTGGTGATGGGAACTTTATTTTCCATGTCTCGATTCCTTCCAGATTCATTCAAAAACATGGAAACTGGAGACTTTAGCGCATTGAAAAAGAAATATGCCAAAGGCGTTGAATTAAGAGGTAAAACATTGGCAATCATTGGTTTCGGACGCATCGGTCAATCTTTGGCTTCTTATGCTTTGGGGATCGGAATGAACGTTCGTGCCTTAGATATTTATGTTCCAGATTGCGAAATCGAATTGTCCGAAATTCAAGGCGTTGGAAAAATAAAAGTTCCCATGAAAGTTGAAAAAGACTTAAACGCTTTGCTTCCTGCATGTGATTACATTTCCATTCACTTACCAAAACAAGCCGACGGAAGGGCTGTCATCACTGCCGCTGAATTTGCCTTGATGAAGAAAGGCGTTCGCATTGTGAATGCTGCTCGTGGCGGTGTAATTGATGAAATGGATTTACTTGCCGCACTCGATTCTGGAACTGTTTCCGCAGCTGCAATTGACGTTTACGACAACGAACCAAATCCAAGAAAAGAAATACTTTCGCACCCGAACATTGCTTGTACTCCACACATTGGTGCAGCAACTTTGGAGGCGCAAGATCGCATTGGTCTCGAATTAGCCAGTTTAATCATCAACCAGTTTGGTAGCTTTAATTAAAGTCTGTTTTTAACCAATTTTGAAGCCATCCGACAACG
>CAZAVP010000045.1:0-16514 GCA_964488745.1 uncultured Chryseobacterium sp.
GCAAACAAGAAATTAATTATAAACCACCAGAAATAAACTGAAAACACACATTCCGCAATAGGGATGTGTGTGTTTATTTTACTTCGACCAGAAAATAAACGCATTTTGCTGGTTTTCAATTGGTTTTTCTATTTTTTGAATGTCGTAAATGCAATAAAACTTGCGATCCACTTCCGGTAAAAGTAATTCTACCAACATTCCTTTTCGAAGTACAGTGAGTCGTTTTGCATCTAAATCAAAATAGTTCAGCCATTTATCTAATTCACCGTTGCAAGAATAATTATTCACCGCAATGATTTCATCTTCGAGCATCAATCCGCCCAATTCTGCTGGACCTCCAGGATAAATTGCTTTCACGATGAAGTTTTGGTTTTGCGGAAGAGATTTGAATCCTAAGTTCCCGTGACTATAAATCGGTGAATGCGTTTGCACCATTTCTAATCCGAGGTAATCAAATGATTTTGTCAACAACGATTCAAAAGGTGCATGTCCCTTGTAAAACTCTTCAAACATCGGCTCGATACTCTCACCAGCGATTTTGCTGATAACTGCCTTGTAATCTTCTTCTGAAACGCCTTTGCCATGCAAATAAAATTCATGATATAAAAAGCGCATCACATCATCCAATTTGTATCTTCCTTTTGAATGCTTGATGATGAAAACATCCGTGGCAAATGCCAACAAACAACCTTCTGTATAAATGGATACTTTTCGATTTGGCGCACCGGGAACGTAACCGTCCAACCACGTGTCGAAAGATGAATCAGTTACGGAATAATTAAAGCGACCGAAATTGTCAAAATGCTTTTGCAATTGTGCTTTTAATTCATCGACGTATTGAGGAAAATTGAAAACTCCACTTTTATAGAGGAATAAATCGCCCATGTACGTCGTTACACCTTCACACAAATACCCCATTCGGGAATAATTTTCTTGGGTGAAATCGTAGGGAAATAGGTCTATTGGTCGAATGGCTTTCACGTTCCAAGCATGATATAATTCATGAGAACTAACCCCTAATAATTCTTTGTAATAACCTTCAAATACTTCATAACTTGGACCTAATAAAATAACGGTTGATGTTAAATGCTCAACTCCGTGATATGCTTTATAAGGTACAATCTGAAAAAAGAAATGATATTCTTCCGCTGGGAAAATGCCGAATTTCTCCAATTGTTTTTTGCTGAAAGCATCAAAATCTTTCAACAAGCGATCCCAATCAACCTTTACTTCTCCTTGAAACCAAAGTTTGAATTTTGTTTCTCTGACCGTGTATTCATTATACTGTAGGCTAGGTGAACAAATAAAAGGTGAATCTGCCAATTGATCAAAATTTTCTGCTAAAAGAGTTTTACCTTCAGTTGGGAGTGCGCACGCAATTTCATAATGAGCTGGAATTTGCAAATGAATTTTACTAGGCTCATGCTCTTTCCCGACCAAATAAATACAACAATTCACCGGATTGACATACAATTGATCTTTATCCAAATACGTTGACCCCGCATTCAATTCAGCAGCATAATACAAATAACTCACGGTTATTTTTTTGGCATCTTTACATTCCACTTTCCAAGAATCTTTGGTTATTTTTGAAAAAGCAACCGACTGATTTTGTTCATTGAAAATTTTAAAATTTTTAATGTTTTTTGCAAAATTTGCAAGTTCATATCGTCCCGGTCTCCAACTTGGTAGTTGGATGATTTCTGTTTCTTGTGAACAATCGATTTCGGCGCTAATGGATATGTATTGTTGCTCTGGATGAGCGATTGAGAAAGTGTATTGTATCATGTTTACGAAATTAAATAAAAAAACCGATTCAGATAAGTCTAAATCGGTTCTGTTGAAAAATCCTTTTTTCTAGTGGTGGTGTCCGCCTTCGCCGTGAACGTGACCGTGATCGATTTCGTCTTTGGTAGCTTCACGAACCGCCAAGATATCTCCTGAAAAGTGCAAGTCGTAACCGGCCAACGGGTGGTTGAAATCCATTTTCACCATTTCCTCATTGATTTCACGAACGATTCCACGCATGTGGTTTCCTTCATTGTCGGACATTGGAACTACGGCATCTACTTTAATTTCGTCTTCGTTGAATTTTCCGTCTTCCGTATGAAAAACCGTTTTTGGAATCATCACGATGTTATCTTCACTATATGGACCGTAAGCATTTGCAGATTCGATTGCGAAATCAAATTTGTCGCCTGCTTTTTTACCGTGTAAATTATCTTCGAATTCTGGCATCAATTGACCAACTCCATACAAAAAAACCAATGGATTTTCACTATTCGTTTCCTCGATGTGAGCCCCCGATTTGTGGTTTGATAGTTTGTAATTCAACGATACTACACTGTTGATGTCTATTGTCATTATATTTAATTTGAATGAGCTACAAAAGTACGAATAATAATTTATTTTCCTTCTTTGAAACAAACTTCTGAAAAAACAACGTTTTGGAGTAGGTAAATTCTCTTCTTTGGATTCTTTTTGGAGTGTTTGGTTACTTGTCCTCATTCATTTTCTACATTTCAGTCAGCAGAAATAACGCTAGAAGTTTATTTTTAGAAACGCATTTGTTAATTTTTTAAGTTTGATATAATCGATTATCAATAAGTCTGGACAAAGTTGAATGAAGTGATTTTATCATTTCTAAGACCAAATTTTTATTGAAAATGAACATAAAACGACGCAGTTCATTTTCCGTTTTTTTTACCTGATAGTATAGTATTAACGCATTAAAAATGATGATCATGGATGTTTTATTCAGTCTCGTAGCCATAGCAATGAGTATTGCTTTATACGATTATTTTACAGTCAAAAATTGGGAACAAACAACTTCAGACACTCGAAACGACATTGTTTTCGATAAGCGCAACAAAGCGTATGGTGCTTATGTCATTCGGCGAGATTACAACCGCGAAATGGCATTTATTCTTTTGGGAATTGTGCTATCCATCTCTACCGTTTACGGTTCTTATCTATTCTTCAAAAGTGAGCCCTTGGCGTTAGATTCGAAGAAGTTTTTGGAAGATCCAATTGAATATGATTATTTTCCACCAACCACAGCCATCAAAATTGATAAAATCGAACCACCCGTTGACCATGGAAAAGTGAACATGGTGAAATCCAACCTCATGGTAATAACTGATGATCCGACAAAAGGGCAACAGATTCAATTTTTGGATGATGATAAAATTCAAGGCCCAATTGACCTGACAGGAAAGGAAAAAGATGGATTTGGTACTTCAAATGGCAGTGGAAGTAAAGTTGGAATCGGCATCACTGAACCGCAAGTCAAAATTGAAATCCCAATTTTTGATCCAGACATATCTGCTCAGTTTCCAGGTGGAAGAGATAAAATGATTCAATTTTTGACTTCCAATTTGAATTATCCAGAACTCCCAAGACAATTGGGAATTCAGGGTAAATGTCATTTACAATTTGTAATCAACAAGCAAGGTGAAATTTCACAAATTAAAATTATGCGTGCTGTACCAGATTGTGTTGAATGTGATCAAGAGGCAATCCGCGTAATCAAGAAAATGCCTAAATGGAAGCCAGCTGTTAAAGATGGACAAAATGTAGATAGCTATTTTATCATGCCAATTAATTTCACCTTAAAGTAAAATCAATCCTTATTCTTAACCCAATAAAAAAGATGTTTTCTGACAAGGAGGCATCTTTTTAATCTGCTTTCCAGGTCAAGGAACACAATAAAGGGTATCATACCAAGGTGAATATGCAGCCCACAACCCCAAAGCTCCACCGTGGATGTTTGTCGGGATGTTAGCTGGTGATGAAAACGGACTTCCACCAGTTTGTTTCTGCATGTACTTTTTTTCAAGGAAATTAAATACTCCCCGATCCATTTTTGAGAACTTGATGACCACCGAATCACCTTGTTGGTAATATCCTTTGTATTTGTTTTCTAACTCTTCGTCTAGATATGACATTGGATTTTCATAAGAAAATTCAAAAGTCAAACCATTGAAAAATTTGTCATCTACCACGGGTGTAAATGTTTTTGTAAACTTTCCGTCTCTCGGATTTCCGATTGAATCTTTGTTAATCCGTTTTACTTCCCACAAATAAGCGTCGCCTTTGAGAGGTGGATCTGCAAGTATGGCGTATGAAAATCCATGATTTGGAAGTTGGGGTTCTGGTTTCCAAAAAGTAGATACCAAAGGGGTAAATGAAACCATTTCTGAACTCGATGTATATGTTTTACCTTCATAAACAACCGTTAATTCATACGTTTTGCCAATTTGACCGAAGATGGCGGGATTAAAAGAAGTGTAGCCGCATAAATGAAGGTTGATCAATTCCGTTTCGGGAATCCCTAATAAAGCTGCGACCAGTGACTCTGATCCAGGAGGTAAATTATCCGTGCAGATTTCAATCAATTGTTCTGTAATTATTCCATCACTTACGGTAACCGTTGCTCCAGAAACAAAGCCTTGTAAAAAGCTATTTAAGTTGGTGACTGCATAGATGTCCTTGGATTTAGAAAGTAAAACAATGGGAGGCTGGTTGGTTTCTATGAACCCATCAATGACCAATTGTTCCTCGAAGCCAGGGATGTCAATTTTCACTTCTTTCGAACAACTTTGAAAGATGCAGATAAGGAAAAAGAAATAATAATATTTGGATTTTTTCATAATTCTAAAATTCAAAATTCCACGTAACGCTTGGTATAATTGGAAACAAACTGACTTGTTTGACTGATATTTTAAAGTCATCTTTTAATAAATCACCTTTGGTGGACATGTAAAGAAAATAAGGATTGGAACGGTTGTAAACATTGTAAATGGAGAAATTCACGTTGCTTCTAAATCGTTTCTGGATGGTAATTGATTCTCCTGTCACTTTATCGGTTTTGGTTTTTGTTGGACGGTCATACCAAGTTGCGGCTAAATCTAACCGGTGATACGGAGCCATGCGTGTTGAATTTCGAGCGCCATAATTATACATGATGTCTTGGTTTTGAATATACCAACTCGTTGGCAATGTCAATGTATTCCCTGTTGCATAGATGAAAGTGGCCGCAAAAGTCCAACGATCGTTTAATTTATAACTTCCAACTACAGACAAATCATGTCTTCTGTCATATTTTGATGGAAAAACGCTTTCCTGTAAATCGGGAAATTTACGTTCAGATTTGGACCAAGTATAACCAATCCAACCAGTAAATTTACCTTGCGTTTTTTTGATGAAAAATTCGACGCCGTAACTCCAACCAGTTCCGGAAATTAATAAATTGTCCGTATTGTCATGGATGTTGTCTGTTGGCATGGCACCTTGTTTAAATTCCAATAAATTCTTCATGCCTTTGTAGTAAATCTCAACCGACGTTTCGTATTTTCCCTCTTTGAGATCTTTGAAATACCCGATAGCAGCTTGCCAACCTCTTTGTGGTTTTGCAATGTCCGTTGTTGGATACCAAAGGTCAGTAGGCAAAGAAACAGCACTCAAGGAAGTTAAGTGAACGTATTGATAATTGTAAGAATAACCTGCCTTGATTGAACTGGATTTATTCAAGAGCCAACGTCCCGAAATTCGGGGTTCCAATCCGTGGTAAAATTGAATGATATCACCTTTGGAATATTCGATGATGGAATCTTGATTGCTAAACTGTCCTTTTACATAGCGCTTAAAAGGTCCAACAAATTGATACATGCTGTAACGAAGACCAGCATTAATTCGAATTTTTTCGTTTACATCGTATTCGTCCTGAATATAAAATGCCGTTTCATGACTCAATAATTTTTGAATTCCACCAGTATCAAACTCTGTTCCTTGTTGCGAAGCACCAACACTTGCCGGTCTGAAAGTATGAAATAAATATTCAACTCCCCATTTCATACGGTGACGTGTATTTGGAAAGTAGGAAAAATCCACTTTACCTCCTAAATCTCGAATTCCAGAGCTTATTCTGACGTTAAATTCATCCACTTTAGAATCAAAGCTGAATAAATAATCGGTTAAGGTACCCGTGACATTCATAAATAGTTTACTCGAATAAATGTGATTCCAACGCAAAGCAACAATTCCATTTCCCCAAGGCATTTTTACCGAAAAACCATCAGCTGCGTTGCCAAATGCAAATTCATCCTTACCGTAATAGCCACTTAAAAAAATACGGTCATTTTTCCCAAGACGATAATTTGCTTTGAAATTGAGATCGTAGAAATAATAGCCTGTTCCTTTATAAGGAGAAGATTTTTTAATAAATGGCTTCATCAAAACGTCAATGTACGTTCGTCGGGCAGAAACAATAAAGGAACCTTTGTCTTTCACAATTGGGCCTTCAACTGTCAGCCGAGAAGAAATCAATCCTAAACCGCCTTTAACGCCAAATTTCTTGTTGTTGCCTTCGTTCATGCGCACTTCTAAAACCGAAGAAATTCGCCCTCCAAAATTCGCAGGCATTCCGCCTTTTATCATGTTGACACTTTTAATGGCGTCGGTATTGAATACGGAGAAAAATCCGAACAAGTGAGAAGCGTTGTAAACTTGTGCTTCATCTAATAAAACCAAGTTTTGATCGGGTCCGCCACCGCGAACATAAAATCCTTGTCCACCTTCTGAAACAGAAGAAACTCCTGGCAATAATTGAAGACTTTTGATGATATCTACTTCTCCCATAAATGCAGGAAGTGTTTTAATCTCATCCATTGTGATCTCCATTTGTCCAATTTTGGTACTGTTGACATTCTCTCCTCTGTTGGCATTTATGTCTAAGACATCCAAAACTTCAGTAGAAGCACCGAACTCAAGGTTAAAAACTTGATCGTTTGTTAGATCGATGGTTTTATGTACTGATTTTACACCAGAATAGGAGAAGGTAACTTTGTAGATTCCTGCTGGAACAGTCAAGGAATAGAAGCCATATTCGTTGGCACTTGCACCTAATTTCAAAGAATCGATGTACACACGCCCTTGAAAAAACGGTTCGCCTGTATTGGCGTCTGTTAAAGTTCCACTCAACGTAGATTTCTGTTGTGCGTATGTAAATGAAATCACAAAAAAACCAATTAAAGTCAAGAGGATTCGTTGCATGTTATTTTTTAGGTGTTATAAAATGACAGGTAAAATTAAAAATTATTTTGGATAGTAATACACCGTAATTAAATGTTTTTCAAATGATTTCACGCTTTATGGAATTGCCGCACAAAATAGCTTTATTCGAATTTTGAAAATCCAATAAAAGTTAAACAATTGATAAAATTTACATCGATTGCTATGAAGCCATTTGTTTTTCAGTACATTTGAAAGAGACTCAATAAAAAAATAGAGATATGAAAAACATTTCAATTTTAGTTGCTTCACTTACTTTCATGTTTGGTCATGAAATTCAAGCACAAGCACCTTATGAATTACCAAAGTTAAATTATGAATACAAAGCTTTGGAACCGTATGTAGATGCGCAAACCATGGAAATTCACTATACGAAGCACCATCAAGGATACGTGAATAACTTAAACAAGGCGCTCGCTGACAATAAAGAGTTGGCATCGAAAAAATTGGAGGAATTGATATTAGATGCCCAAAATTTACCTGCTGCAATTCGCAACAATGCGGGTGGCGTTTACAACCACAATTTATTCTTTGAAATTCTTTCCGACAAGCAAAACTTTGAACCTTCTAAGTCGCTTCAAGACGCTATCAAAGCCAACTTTAAGGACATGAATGATTTGAAAGCACAAATGAATAATGCAGCTTCCACCAGATTTGGTTCTGGTTGGGCTTGGTTGGTGCTTACTCCTGAAGGGAAATTGGTCGTTACTTCAACTCCAAATCAAGATAATCCAATCATGAATGTTTCTGATGTTCGCGGTATTCCAATCATAGGAATAGATGTTTGGGAACACGCTTATTATTTAAAATATCAAAATAAAAGAGGCGATTATTTACAGTCTATTTGGACTGTGTTGGATTGGGAACTGATTTCGAAAAAATACGAAGAGGCTAAAAAGAATCCAATCCTGAAAAAACTTCCTCAGAAAGTAATGGAATCAAAATCATTCAAAAATTAAGAAATTCACTCTCATTAAAATCTCATTTTAGTTTACTAAGATGAGATTTTTTTACAACTTATTGAAGTGATATTCAGACGTCAATCTTTTGTACTCTTCCGTATATTGATTGTTTTGATCCCGTATCACGAGTTCTCGTTGGACAATTTGTTTGTAAATTTTCGAAAAACAAATAATTTGACGAACAATTTGGTTTGATTTTCCAAAAATTAAAATCTTTTCATTGGCAAAAAAATTCAAGTTTTTCATCTTATTTGTCAATAATTGCATCTGTTCTTCGGGTAAAATGACCCAAATATCTCCATCGTCTGTTACCAATTCTGAGACTTTCGAAGCTAACTCTTGTAAACTAAGTGTATCCGTATGGCGGGCTATGTTGCGGGTTTGAGAAACAGATTTGGATGAATTTGTAAAATAAGGTGGGTTGGTGAAAATTAAATCAAATCTTTCCTTTGGATTAAAATCTTTGAGATCACCGTGGATTGCTCCTAACTGGTGGTGAAAAACACTGTTTTTAAAATTATCTTTCGCTTCTTGGAATGCAATCGGATCAATTTCAAGCGCTTTAAGGTTGATTTCCGTGTTTTTTTGAGCCACCATCAAACTCAGAACCCCTGTTCCCGTTCCAATGTCTAGTCCTTTCTTTTTATTGGTAGCACGAATGAATGAACCAAAGACCATCGCATCGGTACCAATTTTCATGGCCGACATGGTTTGATTTACTTCGAATTGTTTGAATTTAAAAACGGACATTAGTCCAAATATAGCGCAATTAATCCTTCGGGGGAGTCAATAGTTAAAACCTTGTTTTCACGATCTACTTTTTGAACCAATCCTTTCACAAATGGAATTAACACTTCTTTCCCGCTTGGCGCGTTGACTTGTAGAAGTGGATTCACTGCTAAGTCGATTACTTGTACCAAGATTCCAACAGGACCAAAGTTTTTGTCAACCACTTGAAAATCGACTACTTCGTGATCGTAAAATTCTGTTCCAGATAAAACTGGTAATGTGGAAAGCGGAAGATAAAGATTTTTGCGAACCAATGATTTGGCATCGTTTTCAGAATCTACTCCTGCTAATTTTACCGCTGCAAAACTCTTAGGTTTTAAAGAAATAGATTCAATAAAAAAGGGAGTCAACTGACCATTGATGTCAATAAATACCGACTCCAAAGAGACGTATTCTGATGAATCCGTAACGTCTAAAAAAAACGAAACTTCACCTTTAAATCCGTGAAGTTTCGCTATATATCCTAAATGATAGCAAGCTGCTTTTTTCATTCAAATATGTTTCTTAAGAAATCTTAAGCTTGAGGTTCGTCAGTTGATTCTTCCGCTGTTTCAGCAGGAGTTCCCTCGGTTGCTTCTGCAGTTGGAGTGTCTTCTGTTGTTTCTTCAACAACTTCTTCTTCCACTACCTCAGGTGTGTTTTTGATTTCAATTGCTTTTGCTTTTGCAGCATTTACTTCCGCTTCCGCTTTCAATGCAGCAGCTCTTGCAGCAGCAGCGTTTGTTGTTAAACCTTCCTTCTTAGCATTGATTTTGTTGTCTTTTTCAACCAACCATGCAGCGAATTTTGTTTCAACATCTTCAGCAGTTAAGGCTCCTTTTTTCACACCGTTTAAAAGGTGATTTTTATACAAAATACCTTTGTAAGACAACAACGCTCTTGCCGTGTCCGACATTTCAGCTCCAGTTTGAATCCATTTCAACGTTGATTCAAAATTGATTTCTACAGTTGCTGGGTTGGTGTTAGGATTGTAAGTTCCTAATTTTTCGATGAATTTACCATCTCTTTTTGCTCTTGAATCTGCTACCACTAAATGAAAAAATGCTTTTGATTTTTTCCCGTGTCTTTGCAATCTAATTCTTGTTGCCATACTTTCTTTTTTTATAAGTTGGAGTACGAAACTCCAGTTAATAATTATTAATTAAGGTGCAAAAGTAATTCATTTTTCAACAACTACCAACAAAAAAGGAGAAACCTTTCGATTTCTCCTTTTCATGTATTCTTTTTCTTTCTAAATTAGAATCTCCATCCTAAACGGAATGCAGCATTCATTGCTCCAGTTGACAAGTATGTTTCTTTGTGTCCAGGAGTAACAGTTGTAGTAGTAACAGTTGTTCCACCACCAGTAACAGTTACGATATCTTCTGTATCTGCGTATTTGTAAGAATCAAAGTTAAGACCTAATTCCAAACCTAAGTAAAGGTTTTCAATTACGTAAACATCTAAACCAGCTCCTAAACCAACACCGAACATGGAGAATTTTCCAGTTCTTTCAGTAGATAAACCGTTCACAAAAGATGAAGTTGTAGGGTCTGCATTTTCAGTAGTTGCGCTTGATTTTCCACCACCAAAGTTAATTCCTAATGCGAAATATGGAGACAAACGATCTGTTCCAGCCAAATGGTATTCACCACCAATTTGAGCGTTCCAAGCCATTCTTTTGATGTCCAAAGTTCCTTCTTCACCTGCTACTGCTCCAAGGAAAGTGTAAGACTCAGACATTGGAGTACCTAAACCATCACCTAAACCTAATTGAGCACGAACTGCGATGTTTTCGTTCACAAAGTAACGAGCACGAACTGTTGGAGCTTTCCAGTCAATTCCACCTGCTGCTGAATAGTTAATTCCACCCTCTAAAGACCATGGGTTATCCAAAGTAGCTTTTTGAGCAAAAGAACTTCCAACGATTGCAACTACTGCTGCTACTGTAAAAATAATTTTTTTCATAATTAATTAATTTAATGATTTAACAGCTAAATTACTTTAATTTTGGACATAGATATCCATAAAACTATTTTTTTTTAAACGATGAGTGTTAATAACTTCAATGCGACTATATTAGAGATAAAAAATATTTTCGAAGATGATTTTTCGGGCCACGACTGGTATCACATCGAAAGGGTTCATTCCACTGCACTGACGATTCAAGAAAAAGAAGGTGGTGATGTTGAAGTTGTAAGTTTATTGGCGCTTTTACATGATGTGTCGGATCACAAATTGAACGGCGGAATATTAAACAACGGTGGACATGAGGCAACGCGCATCCTGACTAAAATCGGACTAGATCCCATTCTTATTGACAAAGTTACTCCTTTAATAGATGAGATATCCTATAAAGGTGCTGGTATTTTGGATAAAAATTCGTGTCTAGAGTCTCAAATTGTTCAAGATGCAGATCGATTGGATGCGATAGGTGCAATTGGCATTGCTCGTGCTTTTGCCTATGGTGGAAACAAAAACAGGCCCATGTTTGTGCCTGAACTTGGTGCGGAAATGCACAATTCGTTTGAATCGTATGCCAACTCGAAAAGTCACACCATCAATCATTTTTATGAAAAGCTACTTTTGCTTGCCGATCGAATGCATACAAATACAGGTAAAGCTCTTGCCAAAGAAAGGCATGATTTCATGGTTCAATTTTTAAATCAATTTCACCGAGAATGGGGAACACCTCAATCTCTTGGCGGGTTCTGATAATAAAGGCACGTTTTCTTTAAATCACTTACAATTTGCAACATCGAAATTAAACTCTCTTGAAGTTCGATTGAATCTGCACCAATGCTTGGAACTTGGTATTGGATTTCTAATGGATTTGAACTTAGACAGGAATAATTCTCTTTCATGCCGTTGGTGATTTTTCGAATTTCACGGATTTGTTGTTCGCCCATGGTTTCATTTTCTGGTATCAGCTGTGAAAAAGCGGCAACTTTAGAGGAGAATAAATTGTTGAGTAAAATGAATTTATTGACCTCGTTCACATTTTGACGTTTTCGTTTGGGTTCATTCATCATGCGCTGAAAAGCAGAAGCTAAGTTGGAACTCGCAATGTATAGCTCTTTGCGCGCCAATCTTTGAGAGACTTGCGTATGATAATCTTCTTTTGACTCTTCAAAGGTTTTGATGAAGTAATTCAAATTGTTTAGCAACATTTCAGACATTGTTTGAGTGATTTTTTTGGACTCCCAGGATGGCAAAATGAAATAACTTGCCAGGGTTGCCGCTCCAGCACCAATAAACGTGTCAAAAATTCGTTCTTGTACAAGCATTAAATCATTGGATTGACCTAAGAAACTAAAGGCAATGACAATAAAAGGCGTCATGAACAAAACGCTGACAATGTATTGCAAGCGCATAAAAGAATAAGAGAGTAACATGAATACCAATAAAATCACGAATTTCACCGTTTGATCTTCAACCCATTGCAAAATAACAATTCCCATTAATCCACCGATTACCGTTCCAATCGTTCGTTCATAATTTCGTTTCTTGGACAAACTGAATGCGGGCTTTAAAATGACTAAAATGGTTAACAAGATCCAATAACTGTATTGACCCGTGTAAAACAGGCGCGCAAAAATAAAGGCTAGCAAACAAACCACGGTGACTCGAACCGCATGTCTGAAGATTTCGGATTTAAAAGAAATGTTTTTGATTAAAATTTGAATATCGAAATCCTGAGACCTCGTGAAGCGTTTGAACTCTTTTTTTCGAGAAGGTTCAATGGTCACTTTAGCTTTTTGATGTTCGTATATTTGTTCCAAGCGTTGAACGACATTCCTTAGGTTTACCAATATTTTTTTGAGCGTGACAGTTTGAATTCCCTTTTGTTCAAGTGCATCAATTTGTGATTTAATCCCAATAAGCAATTGGCTGGAAAGCGGAAATTTTGTGGGCATTTCGTTGTTGTGGATGCATGTACCGATATACGAAATCTCAGTGGCAACGTGCACAATGGTATTTTTGAGATTAATTAAAATCTTATGCTCGCCATATTTTTGTTGAATTTCCTCATATTTCAAATGACTTTCTGTTGCGTGCTCGTATAAATCTACTAAGTCAAGAAAGGTGAGAATCATTTTTTTTCCAGTTTCGCTGGAATCTTTTAATACTTCTCTCGTTTTGAATAAGATTTCGCGAACCTCCTCCATGCTTTGATTGATGGCAATTTGTTGGGTAATTGTTTTTTGAATATTACTCTGAATGTCTGTCCTTTTATCGTAAAAATCGCCTTTTATTTGAATGTATTTTGCAACTTCTTGCATGCATTTTCCGAGTGTTTGTTGTGCTGCGCGAAAGGGAGCAACTTGTGAAAGAAGTAAACTGAAAAGCATGTACCAAACACCACCAATTAGGAGATGTACTGCATGAAATAAGGTGTCGACAGGAGCTAGATGTTGATCAATCCCAACAATTAAAACGAGCAGAATGGCAATTCCTATAGAGGATGCGCGAACGCCATAAACATTCAGCATCGACAGAAAGAAGAAGAAAAAGGCAATCTCCAAACCCAACAAGACGGGAAAGTTATTTGTATAACCAATGATGAGTGCCATGATGAAAATGCCTAAATTGGCAACCAACATGGCATTTCGTCTATGAACAACAGGTCCAGGATTATCTGTAATACTGACAAACAAAGCGCCTAACGACATCGTAATTCCTGTTTGCAACAAGTTGAATTGGTAACAAATGATGGAAGGCAATAACACGCCAAAGGTGATTTTGAATCCGTCAGAAAAATACGAACTCAGCAAGAAGTGTTTGATGGTTGAAACAGAGCTTTTCCCTGATATTTGCATGGTACAAAGATAAGCTTAATCATTTGAATTGATTTTAATAAACAATTAATTGTTCACGGATTTTGGAAGAAGATCCGGATAAAATCTCCGTTTTTTCGTTATTTTGTAAAGTAAGATCATGAAATTATGAGAGGAAGTTTTTGGCTTTTGGTTATCGGTGTTTTTTTTATTAGTTTTCAATCGTTTTCACAGGTGAAAGAATTTGATCGAATGGAAATGTTTTATGCTCAAGCACATTATAAATCTGTTTTACGTCAAGCTAATCGTCTGCTAGATCAGCCACAATATGATTATTCGATGCTTCCTAAGTATTATAAAAGTTTGTCCTTGTTCCAATTGGTTCAAAACGAACGCTATTTAAAAAGAAGACCACATGCTTTGGATGAAGCGAGAAGTCTTTTTTTAGAAGTGATGGCTTCTGCTGATGGAAATAAAATTGCAAAAGCTCACCTGTATGAAATTGCTTCCTTAAAACGAGATTTAGCTTCTTGGTTGGAAGATTTGCAACGTTCAGATAAAAAAAATCAATTTGAATTAGCAAACAATGCTATTCATGGATTGTTTGACAAGATTCCTGACATTGAGTCTGAGGGAGAAATAAAACTTGCTGATGTTATAGTTGAAGCAGATGCATCGGAGAGTTCAAGCATTCGCTCTCAACGGGAAATGATTTTGAACAATGCTAAAAAACAAGTTGGAGTGCCTTATAAATATGCAGGAAATGATTCCAAAGGTTTTGATTGCAGTGGATTTACAGCATACATCATGAAACAGAATGAGCAAGAGATTCCTCGGAGAGCTTCGGAACAATATGCAGATTCTAAAAAGCTAAAAAGGAAAAATGTGCAACAAGGTGATTTGGTCTTCTTTGATAGCGGTTCTGGCATTAACCATGTTGGAATAATCGTTTCTGGTAAAGGTGAACCTTTGACGATGATTCACGCGAGTACGAGTAAAGGAATTGTGATTACCAACATCGAATCAACGAATTATTGGGCCAAACGTTTGGCTGGATTTGGTACCTTTATCAAATAAATTATTTTAGTTCATCTTTAGTTCAAAATTCACATGGAATATTTTGCCGAGTTTATGAGTAAATACTTGATTTACATTTGGCTTGTTTTGGCTATTTTATTAGTTACCTTTTTGATTATGCGGGGTAAAAAAGTGTTGAAACAATTCTCAGACATTGATTTGAATAATATCGTCTATTCTGAGAAGAATGCTTCTGGACATATCGTGAGACAAACACAAACAAGAAGGGCTGGAACAACCAAGATGTTGCATCTTATCATCACGGATCAAGAACTGATTTTTAAAACAAATCTATTCTTCGCGCACATTGCACATGAAAATGACATGCTGCACCGAATTCCATTGAGGAATATCATGCAAACTGAGTTTGAAAAAGGAAGGTTTTCATCTAAGTTATACGTCAAATTTCGTACGGTGTATGGAGAAGAGAAAGTGGTTGTTTTGCAATCCAAAAAGATTCTACGAATTCAGTCGATACTCGAGCAATACATTTCTTAAAATCTGATTCAAAAAAAGGTTGTACTTCAATCGAAACACAACCTTTTTTTTGAATTTTTATTTCAATTTTTATTTCTTGTAGAATGGCAATTTAACAATTTTCGCTTTTACACCTTTGTCTCTAATTTCAATGAAGATGTCTGTGTCAGCTGTAGCGAAATCAGTATCAACGTAACCCATTCCGATTGCGGTTTTAAGCGATGGCGATTGCGTTCCCGAAGTTACTTTTCCTATTACATCTCCATTTTCATTCAAAATTCTGTAGTCGTGACGGGGAATTCCGCGGTCAACCATTTCGAAAGCAATCAGTTTTTTAGTAACGCCAGCTTCTTTTTGTTTTTTCAAAAAATCAGCATCGATGAAATCTTTGGTGAATTTGGTAACCCAGCCCAGCCCAGCTTCTAATGGAGAAGTAGTTTCGTCGATGTCGTTTCCATACAAGCAGAACCCCATCTCCAAGCGCAAAGTATCGCGTGCAGCTAATCCAATCGGCTTGATTCCAAAGGGTTCGCCAGCTTCAAACACCTTG
Source organism: uncultured Chryseobacterium sp. (assembly GCA_964488745.1). Lineage (GTDB taxonomy): Bacteria > Bacteroidota > Bacteroidia > Flavobacteriales_D > Crocinitomicaceae > JAQVCM01. The sequence continues at coordinate 15,684 of CAZAVP010000045.1, forward strand.
TTCCAAATTTGTTCTACTTCATTGTTTTTGCAATAAATTTCAAAACCTCCACTGCCCGTATATCCTGTCGCAGAGATAATCACGTGTTCTGCTCCAGCAAAAGGAGCAACCTCGAAACTAAAAGGTTTGATCTCGGACAAATTAACCGATGTCAATGCTTGCATAGCCTCGATTGCTTTAGGTCCTTGAATTGCCAACAAAGCATAGTCGTCGGAAAGATTTTTCATTTCAACACCAAATTCATTGTGCGATGAAATCCATTCCCAATCTTTGTCAATGTTAGAAGCGTTTACAACCAAAAGATATTGATGTTCTTTCATTCGATAAACAATCAAGTCATCCACAATTCCACCTTTTCCATTGGGCATGCAAGTGTATTGAGCACGACCTATTTGAATGGTAGAAGCATCATTTGTTCCTATTTTTTGAATTAAATCCAACGCTTTTTCACCCGTCAATAAAAATTCCCCCATGTGCGAAACATCAAAGACACCAACTGCATTCCGAACCGTATCGTGTTCGATGTTTACACCTTCGTATTGAACTGGCATGTTGTAACCAGCAAAAGGAACCATTTTCGCTCCAAGAGCTACGTGTTTGTCAAATAACGGCGTATTTTTCATAATCTTAAAATTTGAACAATTAAGTAAATTAAGGACGAATAAAAAATCCAAATTGAATTATTCCTTCGCTCCGTTTTAGAAAGTTACTCACTTTTCTGAAGCGCAAATGTAACAATTTTTTCAGGAAGAGTACATTGCGATATGCACTTTCACCAGGACAAACGCATTTAAAATTTTGTAAGTCTAAATTTTAGAAAAGATAATTTTA
>CAZAVP010000046.1:0-15962 GCA_964488745.1 uncultured Chryseobacterium sp.
GCAAACAAGAAATTAATTATAAACCACCAGAAATAAACTGAAAACACACATTCCGTGATGAGATGTGTGTTTTCTTTATCAGAAACATTTGCTTCCTTCAAAATGCTTCAACGATTTCTCGCTTTCGCTCTTCTTTTTTGTCGTTTGTTGGTTTGCTTTACTCTTTTCTTCGCTTCCTTGGATTGCATTTTCCAATACCGTTTTTCACCTGCTTTTTTCGCCTTGGCACTTGCTTTTGCTTCTTCTTTTCTTTTTTGTGCAATTTGCGCTTCGGCATCTGCCACGCTGGTCGGATTCTTTGCGCCAGGTGAAGTGGAGCGACAAGCAGAAATACTCAAGGTGAGAAACAATAAAATAGGGAGAATAATCGTTTTGATTTGCATAACTTTGTGAAAGAATATTTTAATTATGAAGATACGAATATTTTTAATGGCGGTACTTTTTATTGCAGTTTCTTGTAAAAAAAATCGCAATCATCCAGTACCAAGCATTCCGTTCGACATCGCGGTTAACATCAGTTTACCAAGTTACATGGAATTACAAAGCGTTGGTGGTTGGACTACCGTCAATGGCGGTTCGAAAGGGATTATCGTTTATCGAAAATCGTATGATGAATTTGTGAGTTTTGATCTTCATTCCCCCGCAAACGATGGTCAATGTCAGCAAGCCCTTGTTCCCGACTCCACCAATTTCCTGCAATTAAATGACCTCTGCTCCGGAGCGAAGTTTTCTCTTTTTGATGGTGCACCGATAAGCGGTTCTGATTTGGGTTTACGTCAATATCAAGCCACTTGGGATGGAAGTTACAACGTTCGACTCCGAAATTAATCTACGGATTGGTTCTCCAAACCTCAATGTATTGATTGGAATTTCTCGGATTCATTTTGAATAAAATCTTATCCAAGGTACTTGGTTCACATTTTTCAAGCAATTCCATTTTGGGGTAAATTTCTTTGTAATCCGCTATTCGTTTTTCTAAATCATCTTCTCCAAAAAAGAAAATAAAATCAAAACGATTTCCTTCTTTCACAAGCAAAGGCTGAGTCGCTTCTTCTCTTTCGCTAATCCCTAAATACCATTCATTGGCATAATAACGCGGCATCATGGACGTGTTTGCATTGCCCGATGCTTCTAACAAAATGGCTTTACCAGTTACCTTCTCTTTCGAAAGCGAATACATGGCGTTGACGCGTGAAATTTTGGATGAAGTAAAAGAAGTGAATAGTAAAAGTGGGATGTTGATGATCCAGAAAATTTTCCAAGATATTTTCCAGGATTTATCCCAAAAGTTGGTCGATTTCAAAGTGTGGTAGCCAACGACGCCAATTAATATCACCAAGGGAAGAACCGTTAACACAAATCGTTCTTGTCGGTTGGGGTAAAATGTGTGAAACAGAATGAAAAAAATGGTGGGTAAATACAACATCCAGATTGATGGAATGTTTTTCAATTTCCCAAGGGCACCATATACAAACACAATTCCAACGACCGCAAAGATCCAGTAAAGTTGATAAGCAGGAAAATAAATTCCCAGAATCAAGGCAATTCCCGCAGGAACAAACACCCAAAATTGCTGTTTTGGAAAGCTGAAAAAACCACGTGCAACCAACAGTCCAAATGGAACCAAAAGTACTCCAAAAACCACCAAGAAATACATGAAATAATTGGTGTTTGGCATGTATTGAGGTCCTTGATTGGAGTTGTAAATCACATACCCCATGAATTCAGCAAAGGGATAGCCCCAAATTAAATAATCAACCATTCCTTGGGTGATTGCAAAGGTTGTTAAAACGCCCAAGCAAAAGAGAATGAATTGATTCCAATGCCATTTGAAGAAGTAGTAAGCGGCCATTCCCACCGCAAAAATTCCCACTTGATATCGAAAAGCAATTGCCATTCCAACTAAAAGTCCCGCAAAAAACAACGAAGATCGATGCCTATCTCGAAGTGCAAGCCAAACTCCAGCCATCAGGAAGGGAATCGCGGTGACTTCTACTAAATTTCGAACAGAAAGAAAAGGCATAATCCAAAGTAAAGCCAATAACCAGCCAACTGTTACCGCATTTTTTCGGTTGGAAAGGTATTCGGTTATTTTGATGCCATAAAACACAATCAACAAGGAAAACACCGCATGAAATAAGCGATTAATCAACATCAACGTTTTCGGATCCGAAATTCCAAAAAATTTAAAAACCACAAAAAAAATGTAATTCAACCCTACATACGTAAAACTATGACCGTCTGGAAATCCTTGGTTGTATTCAGACCAAGGCAACCAATTGTTGTAATCGAATCCATCTGACCAGGAAGAAGCAGCCTCGATAATCAAGAAATGGTCATCGTGCATGCCATATCCAGCGGAGAAAATAGCTGCCAGAAGTCTGAAGATCAATGCAACAAAAAGAATGTTTTTAGTGGAAGAAAAATCGATGTTTTTAAGCATACTTTTAGATTCATGGGTTGATTAATTAAGCAATCAAGCCCTATTAGATGTTTGCGAATTTAACTAAAAATACCGATTCGATCTATTTTAACAGGAACATCTGTCAGAGCAAACGCATTTAACTTCAAAATTGGTTTATGTCATGGTTTTAAACAAAAACGCATGCCACAAACAACTCATCTCAGTTTGCAATCAAGCGGTGGATTCATCCACCGCTTAATAAAATTATCTTTTCTAAAATTTAGACTTACAAAATTTTAAATGCGTTTGCCCTGGAACATCTGTGTAAGAAACCCATTCAATGTTTCTGAATGCGAATTCGTTGCGTTTCTTCCCCTATTTTCATTTCAAAAATGTAATACCCAGTCGGCAAGTCGATTAACGAAATGACTTGTGCATTTTTATTTCCTTCTTGCACCATTCTTCCGTGCAAATCAAAAATGCGGTAAGAATCAATCAATTCACCTTGGCGGATAAAAATGATTTCACTGGTTGGATTGGGAAATAATTCAACTTTTTGAAATTCTTTAGAAGGCTCAGTTGAAGAAGTTTGCGCATGAGATGAAAAAGATCCCACAACAAAGAAAAGAATAAGGAGAGTTCTCATGATGTTTTGTTTTTAACAGAACGGCTAATTGGATGTTCTGTTACAAATATTAAAAAAGTTTTGCTACGGATTTTAAACGGAAGTAAGCTCCCGAATTACGGATTAAAATCATTTTGATGTGCTAGGCTTCGATAAAAATTCCTTACAGTCCCTTAGATCATATTGCACGAATCACAATTAATACAAACATTTAATCCGTGACCACATAGCAGCATCGGAGATACCGCGTAGGAGCTACGAAGTAAATCCGTTGCTGAAAAATACTTAAATTTGAGATTCAATCCAAACAACATGATTCAAAAAATATCCGAAAAAAACAAAGATTTCTTTGAAATGGTCTTAGAAGTAGCCAAGTTAATTCCTGCTGGAAGAGTTACTTCTTACGGTGCCATCGCCTTGTATCTAGGAGCGAAAAGATCTGCTCGCATGGTTGGATGGGCCATGAATAGCGCTCACAAAGTTCCAAATGTTCCCGCTCACCGGGTGGTCAATCGCGTGGGATTATTAACTGGAAAAATGCATTTTAGCGATCCGGAACAAATGGCAAACTTACTTCGTTTGGAAGGCATTGAGGTGATTGGAGACCAAATTCAGAATTTTGAAAAACATTTTTGGAACCCAAATGAGGAGTTGATTTGAAATAAACTTCTTTCCATTTCTGCCAAACAAAATAAGAACCTTTTGATTTTCAAAATAACCACCTGATATTTTTATAGTATCTTCGTATCATGATTTTTGTAACTGGTGGAACTGGACTTTTAGGAAGTCACTTACTCTTTCAACTTGCGTCCCAAGGGAACTCCATTCGGGCCATTTATCGAAATTTCGATCACATTTCTCGGGTTCAAAAATTGTTCGACTTTTACAATTCAAATGAAAGCAAAAGACTTTTTAATCAAATCGAATGGGTAGTTTGTGATGTTTTGGATGTCGTTACTTTGGAAGAAGTTATGACCGGTTGTGAACAGGTTTATCATTGCGCCGCAACCGTTTCTTTCCGCAAAAAAGACTTTCATTCCATGATGAAAATCAACCGCGAAGGAACCGCCAATTTGGTCAACGTAGCCTTAACACTTTCCGTTCAGAAATTTTGTTTTGTTTCTTCCACCTCAGCGGTAGCGAAGAACGAATTAAAACCACATCTTCCCATCGTAGAAAGCAACAAATGGGTTCAATCCAATCAAACGAGCGGATATGCTTTGTCTAAATATTCTGCTGAAAAAGAAGTTTGGCGCGGTATTGAAGAAGGTTTGAACGCCGTCATCATCAATCCCAGTGTCATCATCGGAGCATGGAGTTGGAATGAAAGTTCGATGACCATTTTCAAGACAATCGCCAACGGATTCAAATTTTACACCAACGGATCGAATGCCTTTGTGGATGCGCGCGATGTGGCTAAGTCGATGGTTTTATTGATGGATTCGAACATTTCAAACGAAAGGTTTCTCTGCATAGGCACCAACATTTATTTTAAAGAACTGTTCGACTTAATTGCGCTTGCTTTAAACCAAAAACCGCCATCCATCCAAGCGGGACTTTTTCTTAGTCACCTTGCGAGGATAGCAGATGCTTTCAAAAGTCTTTTCACAGGCAGCAGGGTGTTGACCAAAGAGAGCGTTCGAAGCGCACACACCCATACTTCTTTCGACAATTCCAAACTTCTTGCTGCAATCGATCTGGAGTTTACACCTTTAAAAGAAACGGTTGAAAACGCAACAAGGGGAAGGCTGGATTAAATCCACGCAATTTCGAATTTTAGCGTTTCATCCTTACTTCCTATTGAAAATAAGCTTTTTCTTCAAATAAGCTAAACATCTTAATTGTAAAGTTTTAAATTATAAAAATTGAGGGGCTAGCACCCTAATACTTAATGTGATATTGGAATATATTTGTTATCATCCAATACCAACAACCTACTGGACCACAAGGAGCTACGGGTGCACAAGGAGCAACAGGGCCACAGGGACCAGCTGGATCACAAGGAGCTACGGGGCCACAGGGACCAGCTGGAACCTTTAATCCGTTATCATCTGTAGGCTACTTTGCGGAATCATTACCCGAAAGTAGTACTGATGTGAAGGCTTCGGGATCTGCCCCAACCAAAGTCTCTCTTACTATACCAGCAGGGTTTTATTTAATCTCTTCTACTTTTGAGATTAAAACTAGTAGTAATTTATCTTATGCCTATTTCACTCATACTGCATTTAGCTCAACCTTTACATCCACCGTTGCAACTACATATACACGAATGACATCTTCTGCTCAACTCCACCATTTTACTTCGCCAACTACTCTTTCTATAAAGTATTATAGTGAAAACAAAACTACGTATATAAGAAACGCTATGATTTCAGCCATTAAAGTTAATTAAGCCCATTTACTTTTTATCTATTCCAAAACATCAACTCGTCCATCTCAAAAAATTACTTATGAAAAAACATTTATTAAGCATTGGGTTTTATTGTCTGAGTAATTTAGCTTGCTCCCAAGCTCGAATTGTCATGAACAATGATGCAAACATGGTTATACATAACGGTTCATATCTAGTTATAGACAATGTAAATGCAAATGCAATTACGTTAGCAGGAACAGGCGGGAAGATTAAATCGGAAGCCGAAGAAAATAGGGTTCGATGGAAAATAGGTTCTTCAACAGGATTATACACGATTCCTTTTGCAGATGACTTAATTGAAGGAGGAACAAAAATCCCTTTTACAATGAACATTGTTTCAGCAGGTAGTGGTTCCGGCTATTTTGATTTTTCAACCTATGATGGAGATAACTGGAACAATCATACTTACATGCCTTCAATGGTTACTCACATGGGACAATACAATTTTCCAAATACCATTAACCACTCTGCAAAGGTGATTGATCGTTTCTGGATTTTAAATCCAATTGGATACTCTGTTAATCCTACTTCTTCTTTAATTTTCACTTATATTGACGATGAACATTCTAAAACGGGAAATCTCTTAATAGAATCAAATATGGGGGCGCAAAGATTTAATAATAATTCAGACCTATGGGGAGATATGCTTCCAATAGGTACTATTAATACTTCCTTAAACACTTTAACAACATCATTTATCAATCCATCAGATCTATTTTCAACATGGACATTGACATCTATCACAGACCCGCTTTCTGTTGATTTATTAAATTTTACCGCACTCTGTGATAAGCAACAAGTATATTTAAACTGGAAAACAGCATCTGAAAAAAACTCTTCCTATTTTCAAATTTACAAATCTACTGATATGGACAATTGGAAGGTTTTGTGTCAAATCTTCTCTTCAGGAAATTCTAGTGTTATGAATTCATAGACACCGAGATAAACAGGGCGATTACCTACTACAAGTTAAAAGAATTTGACTTAAATGGTAATTCTGAAGACTTAAGTACAATTTCATTGGATTGTTCAACACATGGTGACTATCAGGTTTCTTTATTTCCAAATCCGAACAATGGGAGTTTTAGTATTCGAATACAAAATAATGAAAAAATGGACAACGTAAACTTGCAATTGTATGATTTAACGGGAAGGTTGTTAACTGAAGCTATTTGGTCAATTCCGTTAGGCGTTTCAGATTTTTTATTTCGAGAAGACTTAGATGCAGGTTCTTATATCTTTAAAATAGATTCAAAAAACCAAAAGACGCAATTAATACATTTTGTAGTCAATTAAAAAACATTGTGAAAACAATAAGAGGACATAAGTATCAAATTATTTTTGATTGTACAAAATAACTTTTCTCAGAACAAGCAATCCTCTCTCAATCTAAAAACATTCAAATCATTAGTTTCCAACCCGCAAAACACTCACACTACCAAAATAAAACACGAAAAAAAGCGGAACACCGAAGTATTCCGCTTTCAAAAATGAAATATTCAATCTTAGTTTTTCACAACTCGTTGAACTTTCGTTCCTTTCTCTGTTGAGATTTGAACCATGTAAACTCCGTTATTGAATGAAGTGAAATCAATCACAGATCCGTTTTGAATGTTATTTGCTTTTGAAACTTCTTTTCCAAGCGCATTGAAAATAACTACGTTTGCTGTTTCGTTCGAAACGGTTGTAATTGTTACTTTTCCTTTTGTTGGATTTGGAGATAAACTGAATGAGTCAACACCCGTTTTAGCTTCAACTCCAACTGTACTAATAGCTGAACAAGACGATGTGGCTACGCAACCATTTGCATCTGTTACTTCAACTTTATAAGATCCGTTAGCAGTTGCAACAAAGGTTTGTGCCGTTGCTCCTGTTATTGGAGTATCATCTGCACAATTAATCCATTTGTAAGTAGCTCCTGCTAATGAAGCTGTCAATGCTAAGCCATTTGCAGAGATTGTTACAACTGGTAACGGGTTTACCACAACTTGCACAACATCTGTTTCAACGCATGCACCCTCGGTAATGGTTAAAGTATAGGCACCTGAAGCTGCAACAGTTGCAGAAGTAATACTTGGGTTTTGTAATGCACTTGTAAATGAATTTGGACCAGTCCAACCATATGTGGCACCCGCAACTGTATTTGCTGTTAAATTTAATGTTGAACCAACACAAATTGGAGAATTACTTCCTGCAGTAGCAGTTGGTGCAGTTCCAGAAATCGCAACAACAATCTCTGTTCTAGCACTTTCTGGACAGCCTGTTATAGCTTCTTCAACCCAAAAAGAAGTGGTAGTTGAAAGAATTCCTGTGGTAAAACTTGCTCCTGTCCCGATTGCTGTTCCGCCTGTTGCAACATCAAACCATGACAAAGTACTACCAGTCTCAGAAGCAGTTGCAGTTAGTGTAGCCGTTGTACCTCCACAAATAGTTACATCCGTTGCGACTGGTGCAGGAATTACTGTACATGGACCTACTGAACAATTTGCTGTGTGTGTTCCTAAACCAGCAATAACAGAAGTCAGATTCGTTGCATTAAAAGCTAAAGCGTTGATTTCCCACTGAGAATCCGTTGCATCCGTTCCAGCAGAAACTGTCCAATTCATTGTAGGAGAACAAACTGTTGCTTTACGATATAATACTTTATCTAAAGTAGCAGAAGTATTACCTGCAACCGTCCAAGAAGTTCCTGGATCATTTCCTACAATACCGAAGATGTCAATTCCAACTGAGTTATTAAGAAGAACTAGTGCATCATCCCCGTTAAAATTAACGATATTACTATTCAAAACATCTGCTAAGGTTGTGATTTCCACAGCGGCATCGGCATGAGCTATTACATACGTTGAATTATTTTGCAATGTACCTGTTAAAGCTAAAGTAGACTGAGCAGTTGAACCTCCATTCGTGTATAATTCAATGCTATATGTACTTAAATCTACAGCAGCACCAGTACCGTTATAAATTTCGATGTATTTATTGAATGAATTTCCTTCTCCATATTCGGAAAAGAACAAGTCTGTAGTTTGCCCAAATCCAAGGATTGGCAACATCATTAATAGAAAAGTAATTTTTTTAACCATATCTTATGTTTTTGTAAATGAATATATTGGCAAAAATACAAAAATAATTCTTTCCTTCAGATGAAGAGAATATTAAATGTTTGTTTTGATATGAATAAGTACGTTATGGATTTAAGCGCTTTTCCACATATCCATTAATCTTTTTAAACAATTGAAAAGGCGAATAAATGCTCCACTCCAAATCAGCTAATTCGCCACCGATCACAAAGTAACTGTCGATGTTAATTTGTTCAAATTCGCGCATCACGTGTGGGTGAAAATTCACCAAAGCGATCCAGCCCTCTTCCACTTCGTCAAACCATTCTTCGTAATAACAATCATCGGAGTAATGAAAATTCAACACATTTTCACCAATTAATATAAACTTATTGATTCCAGTTTCCATCATCGGTTCAATCACTTCTCTTTTAAATGTCATGATGTCGTTTTCGATTGCATCGTTCCATTCGCCCATTAATTCGATGATCCCGAATTGGTCCTCATAATTTGCGTAAAGAATTTTCAAAAAAAGCGTGGGAGAGTCCATCGAATCCCATTGCGGATGAATTAAAAAATTATAGATGCGATCCGTAAACTCAAATTCACTGTATTCTCTTCCATAAAATGGTGAGGACGGATCTTCGGATGCGATGTAATAATCTCTCCAATTATAAAATGGCTCGATGTGATGCATTTGTTACTTTTATTAAATCTAAAATAAGCTAATTAAAGTTATAAACCTGAGTTCAATTATGTCATTGAATTTAGATTGCTGATTATCAGTTCGAAATAAAAAATAAAGATGTATCTTGTCCAGCTTTTCAATGAATGGCATCCCACTTCGTCATTTTAAATAAAACAGTGGACTATTTTATATTTGAAATTTCTCTTAACCTACTCATTCATTGAAATATAAATCTCAATTTTACAATCGAAGTCTGGTTCTAAAACCCATAAAAAAACACAAACTTTTATCAAATCATAATTTTTCATTTACTTTTGATTAAATAAAATTTGATAACCATGTCTTTAAAAAAATTATTTCCCTTTCTTATTGGGTTCATCTTAATTACTTCCTGTTCTGATAAAAAAGATTCTGTTCTAATTGATTCTGTTGCTTCATTCATCCAAGGCCATCAAAAAGTTGTAAGTTTTGGTTCGATTGACTACCACCAGATTTTGGACAAAGCAGCATACAAAAGCATTCCCAAGTTGAATCAAATTTTAGAAACCGAATTAAACCGACTCGGGAATAGCATCGATACCAAACAACCTGTTTATTTTGCCTTAGAAGGACCTTTTGATTCTCGCGGAAATCCAGTTGCTTTTTATGCCTTTTTCGATGTCGTGAATGTAGATTCTCTTGCTGAAAGATTAAGTTCTTCAGGTTTATTCATCGAAACAGATGGCAACATGAAATATTCCGCTGATGGCGATTTAGCAATTGGTGCAAAAGGAAATTTAGCGATCTTAATTACCCGGAAAGAAAAATACGATGGCAAAAAAGCGCTTCAAGAAGCATTCAAACGCATGGAACCTAAAGAAGACCTCGATCCAATTCGTAAATTATTGAAAAAAGAGGGTGATTTGGTTTTTACAGCGAATTTGGAAAACCTTTACGGTTCATCCAACACGGATCTTTCCAAATTGGATGAAGGAAAAAAGAAAGAACTGAATAGCATGATGAAAAACTCATACGTTCAAACTACTTTGAATTTCGAAAAAGGGAAAATGGTTTTAAAAACAGATAATCAATTTTCGGATGCTTTGCAAAAAAGAATGGTTTTTAACGACAAAAGCAAAGTCAAAATTACAGACAACCTGGGAACTGGTCAAGCTAAAATGGGACTGGCATTTGATTTCAACATGGAAAAACTCGAAAGTTTCATCGACGATTTTGCCCCTGATTTGAAAAAAGAAATGACGCGAAATCGTCCAGAAATGGCCATCGCGCTCATGGTATTGGGAGAAAACCCATTGACCAAAATATTCAGCGGTTATGGTGGAGCTGTAATTGTTGGCACACCAGGTATGGGAAGCTTTGTTCCAGACATCAATTTCAATGTAGGAATTGGGAAAGAAGGCAAAGGAATTTTTGAGTTGATGGCTAGTCAGGCTAAAACAGAGTACGATTATACCATTACCGATACCGATTTAATTGCTAAAACTCCCGGTTCTGGACAAGAAGCAAGCACCTTGGTTATGCCAGATTGCGCCAAAGATTTCGGCAAAGGTGGTCTTACTGGATTCATCGATGTAAAAGGGCTAAATGTGCAAGCTTTCGGTTTGCCATCACAATTTAACGCAGTCAATTTAATCGAAAGCATCACTTTTGAATACAACAATAAAGGCGGTGAATTTGTCATTCATTTCATCAACAAAGATGAAAATGTATTAAAACAGACCGTTAATTTATATCTAAAAGACATTGAAAAGACGATCAATTCACTTGTTCTTTGAACAAAAGGGAAACAATTCAAAAACGCTCAACTTCAGCAGTACAGCTCAAAAACATGGGAAATGGACAAAACGAATAAATACAACGAATTAACAGAAGAAGAAAAAAGAGTCATCCTGTATAAAGGAACTGAAATGCCAGGTTCAGGCGAATTTAATCAGCACACGGAAGTTGGAACTTATGTTTGCAAACAATGTGAAGCACCCTTGTATCCATCCGATTCAAAATTTGATGCCCATTGTGGATGGCCCGCTTTTGATGATGAAATTCAAGGAGCAGTAACGAGATTGACCGATGCAGATGGCCGAAGAACAGAGATCATCTGCAGCAATTGCCAAGGACATTTAGGGCATGTTTTCATGGGTGAAGGTTTTACCGATAAAAACACCCGGCATTGTGTCAATTCGATTTCGTTGAAATTCGTCAAGTAAAAGACTCAAAATCAACAATCAATTCGATAATTAACCGTTTAAACTTTTGGATGTCTTGAATCCAACTGACGGAATTCATTGGATTTCCGTCAGTCAAGTGACGGAATTCATTGGATTTTCGTCAGTCAACTGACGGAATTCATTAAAATAATGTGTTTTAATGAATTAATAATGTATCTTTGAGATAGAAATAATCGAATCCATATACATGCATTATTTAAAACGAACCATTGAAGATCAAATTGCAAAAGCTTTAAAACCAAATAAAGTTGTTATCGTTTTAGGAGCAAGAAGAGTTGGTAAAACAGCGTTAATAAGACAAATCTTAAAACGATATGAAAACGAATACCTCTATTTGAATGGGGAAGACATGGATGTACAAGCTGTTTTAGAGCATCGAAGTCAGCGCAACTACGAGGCGCTATTAGGTTCCCTAAAAATGTTGGTTATAGATGAAGCGCAAGATGTTCCCGATATTGGAGCCAAATTAAAATTGATGATTGACACCATAGAAGGGCTAAAAATATTAGTATCTGGGTCTTCTGTTTTTGATCTAACCAATAAACTCGGTGAGCCACTCGTTGGGCGAAAAACGACATTTTACTTATATCCATTCGCACAAACAGAGTTTAAACTTGTAGAAAACTACATGCAAACAAAATCAGCCATGGCTGAAAGATTGATTTTCGGATCTTATCCTGAATTAAATCAACTCGAAGGAAATAAAGACAAGGAAGCGTATTTAAAAGAACAAGTTAATTCCTATCTTTTAAAAGACATTCTGATGTATGAAGGGATTAAGAAGCAAGATAAAGTTGTATCACTTCTTAAAATTATTGCTTTTAGAATGGGCAGTGAAATCTCTCTAGAAAGCATAGGGAATGATCTTCAAATTAGTAAAAATACAGTGGAAAAATACTTAGACTTACTTACGAAAGTATTTGTAATATATCGAGTTTCAGGCTACAGTAAGAACTTGGACAATGAAATAACCAAAAAAAACAAATGGTATTTTTGGGATAATGGAATTCGAAATGCAATCATTGGAAATTTTAATGGAATCAACCAAAGGAACGACATGGGGCAACTTTGGGAAAACTACATCTTGTCTGAACGCTTAAAATATCAAACCTACGAACACACAAATGCATCATTTTACTTTTGGAGAACCCATAACAGACAAGAAATCGATTGGATCGAAGAAGAAACGGGGAAATTACGTGCTTTTGAAATTAAATGGAATTCAAACAAAAAAAACATCAAGGCACCATCTACCTGGATTAAAGCGTATCCACAAGCCTCTTTTACGGTGATTACCCCTGAAAATTATCTTGAATTCATTACAGGAAAATAAAAATCATGAATTCAACAAAACAGGTTTCATATTCTCGGTACACATTTTAAAATTATAAATGCGAATAACCAAACCACGATCCTATTCAATGAAAAAAATGAGATGCGCTTATAAAAACCAAAGTGCGTAAGAAGATTATATCGTTTTAATGAAAAAAAATCATTGTTTGTAAAGAAAGATTACGTAATTTTGCGCCAAAAATTTACTTCTCTGAGAGAAATTTATAATCAAATGGTTTTGAAAAACGCAATAAAATCGATCGTTCTGTCAGTAATGACATTGTTTTCCGTGGCTTTCGCACACGCAGGTCATGGCGCTAAGGAAGATGCAAAATTCAACGTTGTTGAAACGATTATGCACCACATTAAAGACGCGCACGAGTGGCACGTTTTAGGAGATGTAACCTTTAACTTGCCCATCATTTTGATTGACAATGGGGTGAAAACATTCTCTTCCGAGGCATTTTATCACGGCGAATTAAAAACAGATTCAATTACCAACAACAGCTATTTGGTAGCGACTGGTAAAGGTGCTGGTTATGCCATGTATCACGAGAAAATTTACAAAACGAATGATCGGGGTGAATTGGATTTTGACAAAGAACATGTTTTAAATGCAAAACCATACGATTTCTCGATTACTAAAAACACTACCTCGATGTTGATGGGTGCGATTATCATCCTGCTAATCATGTTCTCAACCGCACGATTCTACAAGAAAAACGGTGCTGTTGCTCCAAAAGGAATTGCGGGGTTTGTAGAGCCATTGATCCTATTTGTAAGAGACGACATTGCAAAAGGTTGTATTGATATTCATAAATACCACCGCTTTGTACCTTATTTGTTGACGATTTTCTTTTTCATATTGATCAACAACTTAACAGGGTTAATTCCCTTATTTGGTGCAAACTTAACAGGTAACATCGCTGTAACCGTTGTGTTAGCTTGCTTGACATTGGTTGTTACGGTATTCTCAGGAAACAAAAATTACTGGAGACACATTTTCGCAACTCCTGGAGTTCCTGTTCCCTTATTGATCATCATGATGCCCATTGAAGTCATTGGAATTTTTACAAAACCCTTTGCCTTAACAGTGCGTTTGTTTGCAAACATCACTGCGGGTCACATCATTATTTTATCTTTAATATCCATCATCTTTTTAAATGAAAGTGCTGCTTGGGGATTCTTGTCCGTACCAATGGCCTTATTTATTTCGGTATTGGAGATTTTAGTAGCTTTCTTACAAGCGTACTTGTTCACGATGCTTTCCGCATTGTTTATCGGTGCAGCAGTTGAAGAAGCACATTAATTAGTAAACGTTTAATTTAATATATAATAGTTATGTTCGGAAGTATAGCTGCAATTGGTGCTGGTTTAGCCGTTTTAGGTGCCGCATTAGGAATTGGAAGAATTGGTGGATCTGCGATGGATGCGATAGCGCGTCAGCCAGAAGCTGCTGGAAAAATTCAAACAGCAATGATTATTGCTGCTGCTTTGATCGAGGGTGTTGCCCTTTTTGGAGTGGTTGTAGGTCTTCTTGGTCTTGAGACTGGAGTTCCTAAATAGTATTTGAATTGAATGCTGATTTGCAACGGTTGGTTGTGAATCAGCATTTCTTTAGATTAAACAAAAAAAAATTAAAAATTAAAAAATGGATTTAATTACACCCAACATTGGACTTGCTTTTTGGACATTGCTTGTTTTTACGTTATTGCTTCTCATTTTATCCAAATTTGTTTGGAAACCAGTTTTAGGTGCAGTTAAAGCGCGTGAAAAAAACATTTCTGAATCTTTAGAATTGGCCGTTAAAACGAAAGCTGAAATGGCAGCTTTGCACGCTCAAAACGAAAACTTGTTGAAAGAAGCTCGTGCTCAAAGAGATGAGATCGTTCGTGACGCGAAAGAAACAGCTAGTAAAATGGTTGAAGATGCGAAAGCAACATCTAAAATTGAAGCTGAAAAAATCATGCTTGCAGCACGTGTAGCCATCGAAGCAGAAAAGTCTTCCGCTATTTCTGAAATTCGTACACAAGTGGCTGATTTATCTGTTCAAATTGCAGAGAAAATTATTCGCAAAGAACTTGCATCAGACGATAAGCAAAAATCGCTTGCATCTGATTTAGCACAAGAAATTAACTTGAACTAAGCAAAATGAAAAGCACAAAAGCAGCAACAAGATACGCCAAAGCATTATTAGATCTTGCCGTTGAAAACAATAAAACGGAACAAGTGTCCGCAAACATGCTTGCCTTAATTTCAGCAAATAACGAGCACGAAACGTTCAATTCATTCTTGAATAGTCCAATCGTCAGTTCGGAAAAGAAAAATGAAATTTTCAAAGTGCTTTTCCCTAACTTTGAGGCTCAAACAATTTCTTTCATGGAATTGATTGCGAAAAATGGTCGTGAAAGTTTATTGCCATCGATTGCTGCTTCGTATGAAGAACAATTGAAAGAACACAAAGGAATTGTTCCCGTTGTTTTGACATCAGCAGTTCCATTGGATGCAACGACGAAAGCCACCATCCTTCAAAAAGTTCAAAGCGCGGTAAAAGGAACCATTGAATTAGAAGAAAAAATTGACCCGACTCTTTTGGGCGGATTTGTGATTAAAATTGGAGATAATCGAATCGATGCTTCCGTAATGAATCAATTGAAAAATATAAAATCAACGTTTCACACGATGGCTTCCTAATTAAGGAGTCACGTAAAACAATAGAATATGGCAGATGTAAAACCAGCAGAAGTTTCTGCAATTTTAAGAGAACAGCTTTCCGGATTTAAATCAGAAGCTGAATTACAGGAAGTTGGTACCGTGCTCCAAATTGGAGATGGTATTGCACGTATTTATGGACTTAACGGAGTTCAGTACGGAGAACTTATCGAATTTGATGGTGGATTGCAAGGAATTGCATTGAACTTAGAAGAAGACAACGTTGGTGCCGTTCTTTTGGGTAAATCATCTCAAGTAAGAGAAGGCGATACTGCAAAAAGATTGAACCGCATTGCATCTATTCAAGTAGGTGATGGTATGGTTGGACGTGTGATTGATACCTTGGGTAACCCGATCGACGGGAAAGGACCAATTGCAGGACAATTATTTGAAATGCCGATCGAAAGAAAAGCACCCGGAGTAATTTTTCGTCAGCCAGTAACTGAACCGTTACAAACAGGTATTAAAGCAATCGATGCCATGATTCCAATCGGAAGAGGGCAA
>CAZAVP010000047.1:0-14316 GCA_964488745.1 uncultured Chryseobacterium sp.
TTATTTTAAATATCTCAAAAAACTGTGTATATAATGTAAATATTCTGTTCAGGTGCGGTGGGAAAGGGCAAGCTCTTTTGGTTTTTCAGGGTTGGCTTTACGTGTCGGCAAAAACCAAATGTGCTTGACCGAGCGTTGGCTTTTTTACACTGACGCACAACAATTGGCTTTACCCAATTAGCTAAAGCTGCTACTTCGTGGTGGGTAAATATCCATTATATCTATTTTAGTTAATCTTCTGTAAATCAACGATAAATCCGTTTTTAACCGTTTGACGTTCATTTTTAATAATTCAAAAAAGGAAAGTTTCATAGCTATTGTTGATTTCTGGATGTAAATGTATATAATTCATCTAAATATCCAACAAATCCATCGGACTTTTTAATTGTTCCATGCCTTTGGTGGTAATCAATCAAAGCACATCAAACGACAACGCTATATGTTTGGTGAAAAATCGGTTCCGTTCAACAGCGTTTTCATATCTAGCCCTTCGGGCAATACGAACCGAGTTTACGAGTTCAGCGTAGCTGAAACTTAGTTGTTGCAGTGCTATATTTGATTAATCTGAAGTGTTTTCGAAGTCTTCTTCTGTAACTATTTTTATTTCACCTTTAAAAAATTGAGGCGGAATGTTTAATGTACCTGTAACATTACCTAAATTAGAAGTTAAAGTTGAAATGAAAGACCTTATGTATGGAAACATAATTGCAGGTGCATTAATATTTATGAAGTTGTTTTTTAAACCCTCATCATTAACATCATTCAATTCAAAATTTCCAATAGCTAAAATAAATTAAATGTATCTGTTACTGAAACATTTACTTCTTGAATTATTTTAAAATGATTAGGAAATTCTTTTGGGAAGAATACTTTGGGGTCGATATCAATATTAATTTCTTGATTTTCGGATAATTGTTTATCAGAGTGAAAATTAACCACAGGGAAATCTACACTTAAAAACTTTAATTTTATTTGATTTTCTGTACTCATTTATTAAGCAGCACAATAATAATCATATTCTAAAATTTCGACATTTTGTGAAAAATCAATTGAGTTATTATTTTCGATTAAATGTTCTTTCGTCTTTATAATTTCTATTTTATTTGATGGGATATTTGCAAACATACCTTCTCCCAATGCACTAACCCAAGTGGAGTTAATTACATAGTCGTCATAGATTTACTGCCAAATAGATACATTCTATCGTCATAACCAACAAACCTACCAAGCTTTAATCAGTTTATAAAACGAACGTAGTTACACGTTCCAAAGTTACCTACCAAAAGCAAAGATTTCCAACCGCATAAAAAAAGTAAAAGCAAAAAAAAGTACCCGTAAATTCTACGGATACTTTTCTTATGAATAAAGGATAATTATTTATTGCCCTTCGCATAATCGGCTAGAAATTGTGCTAGACCGGAATCTGTTAAAGGGTGATTCGCTAACGCCATGATGGATTTCAGAGATCCCGTCATAACATCAGCGCCTATTTCAGCACAGTTGATGATGTGCATTGGGTGTCGTACAGAAGCTGCAAGTATTTCTGTATCAAATAAGTAATTGTCGTAAATTTGTCTAATCTGTGCAATTAAATCCAAACCGTTTACCGAAATATCATCTAATCTACCGATGAAAGGGGAAACATAAGAAGCACCCGCTTTTGCTGCTAACAAGGCTTGTCCGGCAGAGAAAATCAAGGTACAATTGGTTCTGATTTTTTTTCCTGAGAAGTATTTAATTGCTTTAATTCCGTTTGGTGTCATTGGAATTTTAACCACGATGTTTTTATGCAATTTGGCCAATTCTTCGCCTTGTTGAATCATTCCTTCCAAATCGGTTGCAATGACTTCAGCACTTACGTCGCCATCAACAATGTTGCAGATTGCTACGTAATGGTCCAATATATTTTGTTCGCCCGTGATTCCTTCTTTCGCCATCAGGCTTGGATTGGTTGTAACACCGTCCAATACGCCCAAATCGTTGGCTTCTTTAATTTCTTGTAAATTTGCTGTATCAATGAAAAATTTCATACCTGATAAAAAATATACTCGTAAAAAATAAAAATTGTAATCGTAATCAAACTGTTTCGTAAATCGGGTGAAGTGTAGTACTTCGATTTACTTAGAAAAACCATTTTTTAACTAGAGAAGAAGTTAAAAAAGTGGGGCAAGCTACTCATATCGCACCGCTCAACTTTCTACCTTTGCTGCGTTCCCGCCCTGGAGGAATTGAAAGGAGCTGGTCGTACAAGACTTACCCCGCCACAAAAGTAGTTAATTAATTAGAATATACAACCAAAAAATGGTTTGTAGCTAAATTTCAATTCAATTGAATTTTTAATCCCTTGAAAATCTAACTGTTAAAAAGAATAAAATTGTTGGTGGAGCGGATGATTATCTTACAATTGTTTCATCTTGGCAATCGTTTCAGTCGGATTTTCAGATCCGAAAATATAGCTTCCTGCAACCAATGCATCCGCGCCAGCTTCAACCAACTGCTTTCCAGTCTCTAAATTTACACCTCCGTCCACGTGAATCAAGGCACGAGAACCTTTGTTGTGTATTAAATTTTTCAATTGTTCAACACGTAATACAGCGTTTTGAATAAATTTTTGCCCACCAAATCCGGGGTTTACCGACATAATCAGAACCAAGTCCAAATCTGCAATTACATCTTGCAAATGATCAATAGGTGTGTGCGGATTCAAGGCAACGCCCGCTTTCATTCCTGCTGCGTGAATGGCTTGAATGGTTCGGTGTAAATGTGTACAGCATTCGTAATGCACCGTTAATAAATCTGCTCCTGATTTTTTAAATTGTTCGATGTATTGATCTGGATTTTGTATCATCAAATGCACGTCCATTGGCTTGGTAGCGTGTTTTTTAATTGCTTCCAAAACTGGAAAACCGAACGAAATGTTAGGGACAAAAACGCCGTCCATCACATCAATGTGAAACCAATCAGCTTGACTCGCATTAATCATTTCAACATCACGTTGGATATTCGCAAAATCACAGGATAAAACAGAAGGGGAAATTATTACAGCCATTTTTTTCTTGTAAAATTACAAACTTAGTAGGAGATAAGCGGTAATATATTCCTCAAAAAGAATGATAATCCTGCATTTCGAATTAAATTTGCTCCATGAATCAAGAATTGCGGGTTGGGATCATTGGGGGCGGAGCGGCTGGTTTTTTTAGTGCTTTGTCGGTGAAAGAACATTTTCCGAATGCCCAAGTTACCATTTATGAAAAATCAAACAAGCTTTTGGCGAAAGTAAAAATATCTGGTGGTGGACGTTGCAATGTCACGAATGGTCGATTAGACAACAAAGAATTGCTTCAAAATTATCCACGAGGAGAAAAATTGTTGCGCAAAGCTTTTGAACAATTCAATGCCAAATCTACCTTGGAATGGTTTGCTAAAAGAGGTGTGGAGTTGGTAACTTATCCCGAGAATAATCAATGTGTTTTCCCAAAATCAAATGATTCTCAAACAATTATAGATTGTTTTTTAAGAGAAGCTAAAAAAATACAAATTGACATTCAGATGCAAACTAACATCAGTCAAATTTCAAAAAAAGAAGATGGGACTTTTACCTTTTTAGCCAATAACAAGCCGCTTGTTGCAGAAAAACTCATCATCGCGACGGGTGGTTCGCCCAAGAAAGAAGGCTTGAAATGGTTGGAAGACTTAGGACTTGAAATGGTAGATCCGCTTCCATCTTTGTTTACCTTTAATATGCCAAAGGAATCCGTTCGCGATTTCATGGGCGTTTCGGTTGATAACACAACTGTTCGAATTGAATCTCAAAAATTATCTGCTCAAGGTGCTTTATTGATTACCCATTGGGGAATGAGTGGTCCAGCAATTCTCAAACTATCTGCTTGGGGCGCTCGAATTTTGGCGGATAAAATGTACGATTTCGCAATTTTAGTGAATTGGTTGGGTGATGTGAAAGAGGAGGAATTAAGAAGCAAATTAAAAGAAGTGGCGCAACAACACGGTTCGAAATTGATGACCAATCTCAATCCTTTTCCTTTTCCCAATCGTTTGTGGATACATTTTATCCAAAAAGCTGGAATTTCACTGGAATGTCGCTGGAAAGAATTGGGATCCAAAACATCTAATAAATTGGTCAATCTTTTAGTTAATGACCGATATGTTGTTTCTGGCAAAACCACTTTTAAAGAAGAATTTGTCACGACAGGCGGTGTAGCCTTAAATCAAATTGATTTTCAAACCATGGAATCCAAATCCGTGGAAGGACTTTTCTTTGCGGGAGAAGTTATGGATATTGACGGAATTACTGGCGGATTTAATTTTCAAGCTGCATGGACAACTGCTTGGATCGCAGGAAAATCAGTAGGAAATCGTTCATTGTTGAATCAAAAAGAAAAGCTATGAATTTAGAAGGAAATTGTCCTTGCGGATCCGATGCCTTGTATGAAGTTTGCTGTATGCCCATTATTAAAGGTGATCGCCTAGCAAACTCAGCATTAGAGCTGATGAAATCGAGGTATTCAGCTTACGTAGCATGTGAAGTAGATTACATCATTCAATCGACAGCACCTTGGCAACGTAAATATTATTCGAAAAACGACATTTTAGCATGGGCGAAAGAAAGCAATTGGATTAAATTAGAAATCATCCATTACACCATCAATACCGTTGAGTTCAAAGCTTATTATCACAATTCAAAAGGCAGATTGGAAATTCACCATGAATTATCCACTTTCCTGTTTGATAACGGTACTTGGTACTTTTTGGAAGGCAATTAACTAAATGTTGAATTAATTTACCTTGTTGTATCGGGATTTTACTTTTTCATTTTTCCAATATTGCATCAAGGTAAATGAAACAATCGCTGCAACTGCTGAACCTTCTAATATAATTGCAACAACTACTTGATTGATAGTTAGATTGTCACCTAAGAAAAAGCCGTTTCCAATAGATGTCATTAATGTATGATCGATTGCGGTTACATATATTAACAAGGCAATTGCGGTGGAGAATACGGCAATTAAATTGGCCAACATCAGCGAAGATAAATTTCCTAAATACGAAGCGCGATTGGTATTGGAAAACGAGTTGATTTTCGCCAGACGATAGGAGAAATAAGCTACTATAACAACGTTTAATAAACGTAATTCGGTGATTTTTTCCCATCCAAATAATTTCATCAAGAAGAAGAAAGCAATCATGCTGATAAACATGTAAATTCCATAAATTACGGTGTGATTTTTCGGTTTCATAAATCAAAGTTTAAAAGCTTATTCAGTAATTTCTGTACTAAAATAAGCTAGTTAATATGCCACAAGGTATTGAAAAACCGTTTAGCTAGAAATTAAGTGGTGTTAATGTTTTATAAAGAAATTACTTTTTTTCTGTATTTGCCTCTAACCATTTTTGTTTATCAATCGTTAAATACACCTCTTCCATACCTTCTAGCATATCTTGAATACGCAGTATTTCAGGATATTGATGCGCGGTAAATTCTTGTCTTAAAATTCGCGAACCAACGAGTTTAATCTCTTCGAAATGCCGGTAATCGACGATTTTATAAAAACTCTTTCCATTAGAAAGCATGCGATATTGCGGGAAGTCGGTAACTTTGTCTTTCATAAAGCAAATTTAAAAAATGTTTATCAATCACAAACATCAACGAGCAATCGAAGCATTGAAGCAGGCTGATTTGAAAAGCGCACTTGGGTTACTAGAAGAAGCTTTGCTTGAAAATCCGTTTCATCCCAACATCCTCTCTGATCGCGGATTTCTTTACATTCATCTGAAAAACAATGAATTGGCGATGGAAGATTTTGATTTGTGCGTTGAATTACAGCCAACTTACGGTTATCGGTATTCCGCAAGAGCGTATGCCAAGTCCTATTTTGGTCAGCTAGAGGAAGCCATTTTAGATTATTTAAAAGCCATTGAATTGGATGAAAAAGATTGGGTTTCGCATCAAAATTTAGGAATTTTATGGCAAAAACAAAAGAATTTAATTGAGGCGGAACGTCATTTTAAATGGGCAGATGAAATTCAAGGGAAAACCAATTTTGACATTGTCGAGAAAATGGGAGAAACACAACAACCCATTGACCGAGAAACGATTCCGCCATCCGATTTGATTCGAGAGCAAGAGAACATGATTACCAAGATGAAACATCTTTTTACAAGCAAAGAGAAATTTGATGAATTCATGCATTTTTTAAAAAATGGATTTAGAATTCAATAATTGATAAGTTCCATGACCAAAAAAGAAAAAGCACAATACATCATAGACGAATTGGAAAAATTGTATCCCGAAACTCCTGTTCCGTTGGATCACACGGATGCATACACACTGCTGATTGCCGTTTTGCTTTCTGCGCAATGCACGGATGTTCGCGTCAATCAAATCACTCCGAGTTTATTCAAACGGGCAAATAATCCGTACGACATGGTAAAATTAACGGTTGAAGAAATCAGAGAAATCATCAAACCTTGCGGATTATCTCCTCAAAAATCAAAAGCAATTTTTGGACTATCACAAATGTTAATTGAGAAATACGATGGCGTTGTGCCGAGTGAAATGGAATTACTAGAAGAATTTCCAGGAGTTGGACACAAAACGGCATCGGTGGTGGTCGCACAAATATTTGGAATTCCGGCGTTCCCTGTTGATACGCATATTCACCGCTTATTAACCCGTTGGGGAATTACCAGCGGAAAAAACGTTGTTCAAACCGAAAGAGACGCCAAAAGGTTATTTCCAAAAGATACTTGGAACAAATTGCACCTGCAAATTATCTTTTACGGACGCGAATATTCACCCGCTCGCAGTCCGAAAATGGACGTGGATTTTATCACCCGAACCATCGGAACGAAAGCCGCTTTGGCTGAATTGAAATAGAAGTGAACACCATTTGGTTTAGAACATATTTACCATGAACTTCCTTCAATTTCAATATTTAATTATCTTTGTTTACTAAAAATAAATAATTTGTTGTATTCTGTTCAAATATCTGTTGTCGTTCCTTTATTCAACGAAGTAGAATCACTTCCTGAATTGCATGCCTGGATCTCCAAAGTGATGATTGACAATCAATTGACGTATGAAGTTATTTTCATTGACGATGGAAGTAAAGACGGATCTTGGGAGGTGATCGAAGCTTTGAAAATCGAAGACCAACAGGTTAGAGGAATTAAATTTCAACGGAATTATGGTAAATCTGCCGCATTGCAGAAAGGATTTGAAGCAGCCAAAGGACAAGTGGTTGTTACCATGGATGCAGATTTACAAGACAGTCCGGATGAAATTCCAGAATTGTACAACATGATTGTCAATCAAGGATTTGATGTCGTTTCAGGCTGGAAAAAGAAAAGATACGATCCGCTTTCCAAAACCATTCCAACAAAATTATACAATTGGGCAGCGCGTAAATTGACGGGAATTTACCTGCACGATTTCAACTGCGGTTTGAAAGCCTATAAATACGAAGTGGTAAAAAGCATTGAATTGTATGGCGATATGCACAGATACATTCCGCCTTTGGCGAAATATGCAGGATTTACTAAAATTGGCGAGAAAGTGGTTGAACACAGAGCTCGAAAATTCGGAACAACGAAATTTGGTTTGAATCGTTTTTTAAACGGACCGTTGGATTTGTTGTCGGTTGTTTTCATGGGGAAATTCGGCAAAAAACCGATGCACTTTTTTGGCGCAATTGGAACGGTTTTGTTCATCATTGGATTTGGGTTTACCTTCTTTTTGATTTTTCAAAAATTATTCATTGATCAAACATTGAAATTATTAGCAGATCGAACGGAATTTTACATTGCTATTGCCGCAATGATTATGGGAACTCAATTTTTCTTAGCAGGATTTATTGCTGAATTGATTGGGAGAAATTCTTCTACTCGAAATGTGTATTTGATTGAAAAAGAAATTTGAAATGATTTTTCCAGAAGTAGATCAAGATTGGACCTTGTTTTTAGATCGTGATGGCGTAATTAACGAGCGAAAAATGGGTGGATATATTGAAAACATGGAAGAATTTCATTTTCTGCCAGGGGCAGTGGAGGCAATTGCTGAATTTTCAAAAATTTTCAAGTACATTATCGTGGTAACCAACCAACAAGGCATTTCGAAAGGAATCATGACGGAAGGTAACCTTTTCGAAATCCACAGTTATATGAAGGAAAAAATTGAATCAGCCGGTGGAAATATCACTGCTTGCTACCATGCGTCAGGATTGAAAGCAACGGACACGACTCGACGAAAACCATTTTCAGGCATGGCGTTGGAGGCCAAGCAAGATTTTCCAACCATTGATTTTTGTAAATCCATCATGGTTGGAGATACAGATTCGGACATTCAATTTGGAAAAAACTTAGGTATGAAAACGGTACGAATTCAAACGGTTGAACCGATTGGAATTGAGGCTGATGTGACGGTTGATAATTTATTAGAAATTCTGAAACAATGACAATGCAAAAAATAGGATTGATGATTTTGAGTTTACAACTCACTTTTTTAGCTTTTTCTCAAGTAAATCAAGTAGATTCCCAAGGAAGAAAACAAGGTGTTTGGGAAAAAAAATATCCCAACAGCTTGGCGTATGAATACAAAGGGCAATTTAAAAATGACCAACCGGTTGGAACGTTTACGTATTACTATCCTTCCAACAAGGTTAAAATTGTCATGAATCACAACGAAAAAACAAAGCGCTCTGAAGCATACATGTATTATGAATCGGGTAATTTAATGTCTTTTGGAATTTATAGAAGCCAAAAAAAAGACAGTGTTTGGACAATTTTTAGTCCATCTAAAAGAATTAGCAAGCGAGAAACATTTAAAAACGACGTATTGGAAGGCAAGTCAATCGTGTATTACGTTCCCGATGACCCAGCTGATAAATCTGTGAAAATTGCCAAAGAAAGTCATTATAAAAACGGAAAGCTAGAGGGAGTAGCAATTGACTATTTTGAAACGGGAATCATTAAATCCAAATCCCATTATTTGAACGGATTGCGACATGGTCAATTCTTGACCAATCATCCCAACGGGAAGCCGATGGTGGAAGAACACTATAAATACAATTATAAAAACGGCTTTTTCAGAGCTTTCGATGAAGGTGGAATAGAAATCGGAAGAAAATATTACAAAATGGGTACGTTGTTGGAAGGAGAAGAATTGCAAAAATGGATTGACGAATGCAAACGGACTGGAAAAAATTTGAACGGTTAAAATAACTGGTTTAATTTTAATAATTTAGCAACCTAAAAAAAATCTTCATGAAAAAGTCCTTGTTTTTTTTAAGTATCTTTTTACTATTAATTTTCATTTCTTGTAAAAAGAATGAGACCATTGTAATAGATTTAAAATACGATTACTTTCAATTGAAGGAAGGTTCTTTTGTCGAATATGACGTGACCTACATGTTCCACGATGAAGCACTTTTAAAACACGACACCATCCATTATCAAATTAAAACACAAATTGGGGATACAGTGATTGACAATTCAGGAAGAGTTGCCCGAAAATTCAATCGGTACATTCGAGCTAATAATTCAGAATCTTGGACGTTAAATGATGTTTGGACCGCCATCATTGTTGATAATCGAGCAGAATTGATAGAAGAAAATCAGCGCAAAGTGAAATTGGTTTTTGCCCCAACCGAAGACAAAACGTGGGACATTAACCAATTTAACATGGATGAAGAAATGATGGCGAGTTATGATTCACTCCATGTGGCTAAAAATATCCAAGGATGGTCTTTTGCTGAAACACTCACCGTGCGTAAGAAAAAGTATATGACCTTGATTGATCAAATTAGCAAACTCGAAATTTATGCGAGAGGTGTGGGCATGATTTATCAAGAAGATGTTGATTTGAAATACAATTTTGGGGAATCCATTCCCAACAAAGGAACAGAATACTATTATCAAGTTAGTAATTACGGAATTGAATGATGAAAATCGCCATCTTATCGGTTTTTTATCCATATCGTGGTGGTATAGCCCAATTTAGCGGTTCGCTTTTTAAAGCTTTGGAGGCAGATAACCACGTAAAAGCATTCAATTTTACCCTTCAGTATCCTGCTTTCCTTTTTCCTGGTGAAACGCAGTTTGTTACAGCAGAAGATAAAGCAGAGCCAATTTCTTCTGAACGTTTGTTGAATTCCATTCAGCCTTTTTCGTATTTGAAAACAGCTCGAAAAATCAATCAATTTGAGCCAGATGTTTACATTTCCAATTACTGGATGTCATTTTTCGGTCCATCGATGGGCTTTGTAGCAAAGAAAATGAATAAAAACACCAAGCGAATTGCGATTTTGCACAATGTCATCCCACACGAAAAACGATTCTACGACACGGCATTTAACCGTTATTTTTTAAACAACCACGATGCGTTTGTGGTCTTGTCGTCCGCAGTAAAAAACGATTTATTGACGCTAAAACCCAATGCAAAAGTCTTGCAATTGGAACACCCTATTTACAGTCATTTTGGAGAAAAAATTACCCAAGAAACGGCAGTGGAAAAATTGAAGCTGAATCCAAGAAAAAAAACCATTCTGTTTTTTGGAATAATCCGAGATTACAAAGGATTGGATGTTTTGTTAACCGCTTTTTCAATGTTATCGGAGGAGTACCAAATCATCATTGCCGGTGAATGTTATGGGTCTTTTGAAAAATATGCTTCACAAATCAACGATTTAGGAATCCGAGACCGCACACATGTTTTCAATCGTTACATTCCAGATCATGAAGTCAGTACATTTTTCTCCGCTGCAGACGTTTGTATTTTGCCATATAAAAGCGCAACGCAGAGCGGAATAACAGCAATTGCACACCATTTTTGCGTGCCTTTAATCACAACCAATGTAGGCGGATTAAAAGAGGCGAACATGGATGGAGAAAATGGCATCGTTGTGGCGGAACCAAAACCCGAATTATTTGCTGATGCCATCCAAAACTATTTCAAAAATGAATTTAAACATGCATTTTCTGAAAATATCCGCATAAAAAACAAAGAAAATTCCTGGACAGAATTTGCAAGAAAAATGGTTGACTTCATCCTTGAAATCAAGTAAAATAGCCGGTGTTAAGAGGGGATAACTCCATTTTTCATACTTCCAACATAAGCAAGTTGATAACTAATTTCAAAGCTTTTTTCTGCTTTGATTGACATTAACGTTGGGAAATTCTATATTTGCGACCTTAAATAACAGATAAACTAACGAATAAGCATCATGCGTAATAAAGGATTTTTTTGGTTTTTGACCATTTTATTGACAGTAGTTTGCATCTACCAACTTTCTTTTACTTGGGTAACTAATAACGAAGAGAAAAAAGCGGATCTTGAAGCGAACTTTTTGGTAGATAGCTTGATGCAAGCAGCCAAAACAAATGGAAACATTGCAACATTGCCAAATGGTGATGAAATTAATTTCGATTATCCTGAGTCAGAAGAACTTGCAAAAGTTGCTTTTGTCAATCAAATTTTAATGGAAAAAGCAAATACTCCTGTTTATCCCATTTTAGGTTCTAATTTTCAAGAGGTAAAGTCAAAGTCTTTGGCTTTTGGTTTGGACTTAGTGGGAGGAATGAGTGTAACCCTTGAAGTTTCTGTTCCAGAATTGATTCAAGGATATGCAAGAAATCCAAGAGATTCGAAATTTAAAAAACCGTATGATGTAGCTTTGAACGAGCATTTGACAAAGGGAGGGAACTTCATTGATTTATTTGAAAAGCATTTTACGCAAATAAATGGAGCAGATGCACTCATTGTGAAAGAATTAAACATCGATGAAATAGATGGTTTAACAAGAACATCTTCTAATTCAACAGTTGTAAAAGCATTCAAAGACCGCGTTGCTGGTTCTATCGATGGTGTGGAACAAATCATGAGCAAGCGGATCAACCAATTTGGAGTTGCGCAACCAAACATCCAAAAAGATGCTGCATCGAATAGATTATACATCGAGCTTCCAGGAGTTCAGGATGAGGTAACTGTAATTTCTCGTTTGAAATCAACTGCAAATCTTCAATTTTTTGAAACCTACAATAAAGAGGAAATTCAGTCATACTTGAATGAAGCGGACGCCGTTTCAAGAACAAAAGAAGTGGTTTACAACGAAGACGATACTACGGAAGTAGTACCGAATGTGACAGAATCCTTTGACAAAGGTTTAAATGAATATTTAATTGCTGGTGGAAACGCTACAATTGGACTTGCCACGGTTGATAATAAATTGAAAGTTGATAAAATTCTAGAAAGAGCGGACATTGATCGTATTTTTCCAAGCGATTTAAAATTCATGTGGTCTCCAAATGCTGAAAAAAATGGTGCCAACAATGAATTGACTTACCAGTTATTTGCAGTGAAAATTCCAGAAAATGGAAAAGCAAGAGTAGGTGGTTCACACGTTAAAAAAGCAAGTGTTGGTAGAGATCAAACCTATGGCACAATTACCGTTAACGTTGAAATGACAGCAGACGGTTCTGAGCGTTGGGCAGAAATGACCAATGACAACAAAGGACGTAGCGTTGCAATTTCCATGGATAACGTAGTGTATTCTGCTCCAATGGTTCGTTCTGTAATTACGGGTGGTAACACGGAAATTTCGGGTAACTTCTCCGTAGAAGAAGCGGAAAGTTTATCTGGACTTTTGAATGGAGGTTCACTTCCAGCTCCATGTGTCATTAAAGATCAATCCAAAGTAGGTCCAACAATTGGTGCGGAGAATTCTCGTGCTGGTTTAATTTCCTTCGGACTTGCGTTTTTTGCCATTTTCTTGTACATGTATTTCTATTACGGAAAAGCTGGTTTAATCGCTAACATTGCGTTGGCTGTAAACATCGTTTTAATTTTCGGTACATTGGCTTCTTTTGGAGCGGTATTAACCATGGCTGGAATTGCAGGTATTGTATTGACCATTGGTACAGCGGTGGATGCAAACATCTTAATCTTTGAACGAATTCGTGAAGAAAAAAGAAAAGGAATGGATAATAAGACATCCGTTAAGGAAGGTTTCCACAGAGCTCTGCCTGCAATCATTGATGCGAATATGACAACGATGTTGGTAGCAGTAATTTTGAAATCTTTTGGAACAGGAGAAATTGAATCGTTTGCAACTACTTTGATTATCGGTATCTTTACATCTGTGTTCTCTGCAATTGTGATTTCTAAATTAATCATTACAACTGCTGTAGAAAAAGGAAAAACATTTAATTTCCACACCAAATTTTCTAAAGGTTTATTTCAAAATTTCCATTTTGACTGGATTGGAAGAAGAAAGTATTTCTACATTTTCTCGATTTCGGTTACCATTTTAGGAATCGTCGCTTTCGCTACACGTGGATTAAGTCCAAGTGTTGAGTTTACTGGAGGTAGAACATACTCTGTTAAATTTGAGAAAGAGGCAAACATTGAAACCATTAAAAAGAATTTAGCAACTGTATTTGTTGAAAATGGCGATGTTGCATCCATTGAAGCCAAAACAAAGTCAAACAACTACAACGTAGAGATTTTGACCAACTATAAATTAGCGGATGATGCAGCAGGAGCAGAAGTTGAAGCGAAATTGAAAGAAGGTTTGAACAAAGGAAAAGCATCCATGGGTGAATACCAAGTTTTAGAATCTAGAACCATTTCCACTTCTGTTTCTCAAGAAATGATTAAATCATCAACAATTGCTATTATTTTAGCAATGTTGGCAATATTTGCCTACATTTTCATCCGTTTCGGACAATGGCAATATTCTACTGGTGCAGTTCTTGGTTTGTTGCACGACGTTATTTTTACACTGTCTGTATTCTCTCTCTTCCACGGAATTCTTCCTTTCAACATGGACGTAAATCAAGCATTCATTGCTGCGATTCTAACGGTGATTGGATATTCAATCAACGACGTTATCATTGTGTTTGACCGTATTCGTGAAAATTTAAAATTAAATCCGAGTGAAGATCACGGAGTGGTTATCAATAAATCGTTGAACACAACTTTGAGTAGAACATTCAATACCTCTATGACGTTGTTTGTTGTATTGTTAATCATGTTCATTTTTGGTGGACCAGCGATCAAAGGATTCTTATTTGCCTTGTTAATTGGTGTTGTTATCGGAACTTATTCTTCCTTGTGTGTGTCAACTCCAATCTTGTTAGATTTCAGTAAAAAACTGACCACGAACATTGGTAAAAAGAAAAAAACGGCAAAAGCTTAATCCAATAAAATTCAGATATACGAAGAGACTGTTTCGCAAGATTCAGTCTCTTTTTTTTTTGTGTGCCGTGCATGGTAATTAACTAGGTGATGAAAGTTCACTATGG
>CAZAVP010000048.1:0-13263 GCA_964488745.1 uncultured Chryseobacterium sp.
AAGATTTCACCAAATTGGGTTCTGATGCAGCGGTTAAAGAAGCAGGTAATTTCAAGTTAGAAGGAAAAGAATACATCGTTCAAGATGGCGACATCATGCACTTTCGCTTCAACGTGTAAGTTGAGGCTTGAAAATGTGAACTGAAAACATAAATAACACAACTAGTTATTTCAGGACTAAATCATAAGGACATAAAAAGGGCATTGATTAATTAAAATCAATGCCCTTTCTCTTTCTTGTTTGATTTATTATTTTTTCGTAACGGGGATGGTTGCGTCAATTTTAATGATGTTCGCTACATCGTCCGTTGGTTTTCCTATTTTAAAATCATTTCGATCTACCGAAAACTTTGCGTTGAATGTGTTGTTCTTGAAAGTAAAAGGAATGGTTGTATTCTTTTTAATTCCTCGAATTTCTAATGTTCCAACTGCCTTGTATCCTTGACTGGTCTTTTCAACCTTTGTAGAGGTAAAGAGGATGTGTGGATATTTGGTAGCGTCAAACCATTTGTCGCTTTTGGCGTGTTTGTTTTGCAAAGCATTCCCCGTATTGATGGATGCAACTCCGATTTTCAAATCAAATTTAGATTTGGATAAATCATTGGAATTAAATTCGATATCTCCCGATAATTCGGAAAAAATTCCACTGGCATCCTTACTATTAAACGTAATGTTGTGCTTGGAGCCAATTTTATAGGACTGCAATACTGTCGTGAAAGCAAATGCAAGGATTGAAACAATCAAAAGTGCGGATACGTGTTTTATTGTTCTCATGCTGTAAATGTTTGTGCGTTTTTGATGTTTAATTCGAAAGTTCTTATCCTCTAACGAATTCTAAATCTGCAATTAATTTTACTTCGTCAGACAGCATGGGTGCTGCAAAACCTGGTCCTACTCCAAAGTCAGAACGTTTTACTTCTCCCGTAATTTTAAATCCAGAAACTGTTTTTTTAGATTGTGGGTTTTCAAAATTTCCAACGTGCGTTGCATCTAACGTAACTGATTTAGTTACACCATGCATCGTAAAATCACCTACAATTTGAAGTTTATTTCCTTTCAAAACTTTTACAGATGTGCTTTTAAAAGTTAATTTTTCGAATTTTTCAGTGTTAAAAAAATCTTCACTTTTTAAATGCTCATCGCGGTTGTTGTTAAACGTGTTGATCGAAGCTGCATCTGCAGAGAATTCAAAAACGGCATCAGAGAAATCTGCTTTCGCTCCCGTGATTTTAGTTTCGTACTTGTCAAACTGACCGTTGAAATCAGAAACACCTAAATGTTTTACTGTAAATCCGATTCTTGAATGTCCTGCGTCAACTGTGTAAACAAACTGATTTACGGTAGCAAAAGAAAAAAGAGCTAGTGCTGCTACAAGGAAAGATACTTTTAGTTTTTTAAAGTTTTTCATGTTTAATTAATTTAGTTTAAATTAAAGTTTATAATTCAGATAAAAAAATCTATGGGACAAAGATGATAAAAATTATCTACCATGGAAGATAATTTCAAAATATTTAACAAAAATAAAACGTTCCCCGCCAGGATGGCTGGCAGATTCAGGACAAACGCATTTAAAATTTTGTAAGTCTAAATTTTAGAAAAGGTAATTTTATTAAGCGGTGGATGAATCCACCGCTTAATTGCAAACTGAAATGAGTTGTTTGTGGCATGCGTTTTTGTTTAAAAACCATGACATAAACCAATTTTGAAGTTAAATGCGTTTGCCCTGGGCAGATTGAATTCTACCTCACTTCTTTTAATTATATTTGTATTGCAATAAAATTCATACTTACAGAAATAAAAAATGGAGACAACAAACATTCTTGCCAATAATCCACAATTGAAATCGTGGGTGGAAGTACCTGCAAATTCTGACTTTCCAATTCAAAATCTTCCTTTTGGGATTTTTAAAACGCATTCTCAATCGGAAAGAGTTGGGGTTCGAATTGGCGATAAAGTTCTTGATTTAAAAGCATTATATGTCTTGGGTTATTTAGAGAACTTGCCTTTTTCTTCTACTGATTTTGAGAACAAGTTCTTAAATGATTTAATGGGAAAAGGAAAAAAAGCAACCCGTGATTTGAGAAACCGCCTTTCAAAATTACTGAGTCATGACTTCGAAGACCTGCAAGTTAACCAACATCATGTGGATCAAGTTTTGATTTCTGCCGATAAAATTGACATGTGCTTGCCTGTTCAAATTGGTGATTATACTGATTTTTACTCAAGCCGAGAACACGCTACCAACGTTGGCACGATGTTCCGCGACCCCGCAAATGCCCTGTTGCCAAATTGGTTATGGATTCCAGTTGGTTACCACGGTAGGGCGAGTTCGGTAATTGTTTCTGGTCAAGCCATTCACAGACCAAAAGGACAAATCAAACCAGATCCAACACAAGACCCCATTTTTGCTCCTTGTAGAAATTTGGATTTCGAGTTAGAAACTGGATTCATCACCTACGAAGGAAAACCATTGGGAGATTCCATTTCGACCGCAGAAGCAGAAGATTTTATTTTCGGGATGTGTTTGTTCAACGATTGGTCTGCCCGTGATATTCAAACATGGGAATACGTTCCACTCGGACCATTCTTAGCAAAAAACTTTGCTTCCAGCATGTCGCCATGGATTGTTACCTTGGATGCACTCCAACCTTTTAAAGTGGCGAGTCCAACCCAAGTTCCAGAAGTATTGGATTACTTGAAATGCGATTCTGATAGAGCATACGACATTCATTTGCAAGTTTTGATTGAACCAAAAGGGGGTTCAGAAAACATCATTTGCGAATCCAACTTCAAATACATGTATTGGAATATGTCTCAACAATTGGCACATCACACCGTGAACGGTTGCAACATCCGAGTGGGAGATTTGATGGGCTCAGGAACAATCTCTGGTCCAACCTCAAATTCTTATGGTTCGATGTTGGAATTGGCTTGGAAAGGAACCAAACCTTTGAAATTAAACGACGGAACAGAGCGCAAATTCATTCACGACCACGACACGGTAATCATGCGCGGTTACTGCGAAAAAGACGGTGTTCGGGTTGGTTTTGGAGAAGTATCAACTGAAGTTCTACCGGCTAAATAATAGCATCAATGAGTAATTTTCAATTGAATGAAATCGACCTAGAAAAGGAACGGAAAGAAATTTTAAGGGCATTTAAAGGGTTGTTGAGGGCTGTTAAAACGCGATCCAGAGACCAAACAAGAATGATTCGAAAGGCATTTGACGTTGCGGTTGATGCGCACAAAGACATGCGACGCAAATCTGGTGAACCGTATATTTATCATCCAATTGCTGTGGCGCGAATTTGTGCTGAAGAAATGGGCTTGGGTACCACGAGTGTGATTTGTGCTTTGCTTCACGACACCGTGGAAGATACGCACATTACCCTACAAGATGTGGAAGATTTGTTTGGTACAAAAACCCGAACAATCATCGATGGATTGACTAAGATTCCCGAAGTATTTGACGAAAATGCTTCCATTCAAGCAGAAAATTTTAGAAAAATGATTTTAACCATTTCGGATGACATCCGAGTGGTTCTAATCAAATTGGCCGATCGTTTGCACAACATGCGTACGCTTGAAAGCATGCGTGCTGACAAACAATTGAAAATTGCTTCAGAAACGAAATTTTTATACGCGCCACTTGCCCACCGTTTAGGGCTGTATTCCATCAAAAGTGAATTAGATGATTTGGCATTCAAATACACCGAACCAGAAGTTTACCAACAAATTGAAAGCAGCTTAAAATCCACTCAAGACGTTCGAAATCGCTTCATTCGCAAATTTATCCAACCGATAAAAGAAGCCTTGATTTATGAAGGATATGTGTTTGACATGAAAGTGCGCACCAAATCCATTGCTTCCATTTGGAAAAAAATGCAAACCAAAGAAATTCCTTTCGAAGAAGTCTATGATCTGTTTGCGATTCGAATCATTGTAGATACACCAATCGAATTGGAAAAATCAGATTGTTGGAGAATTTACAGCATCGTTACCGATTTCTATCAACCAAGTCCAGAACGACTAAGGGATTGGATTTCAACACCGCGAGCGAATGGTTACGAATCTTTGCATACAACCGTCATGTCTCCACAAGGAAAATGGGTTGAGGTTCAAATTCGTTCCAAAAGGATGGATGAAATTGCTGAACGTGGTTTAGCAGCGCATTATAAGTACAAAGAAGACAAATCAGAAGATTCTAAATTTGATCGTTGGATTGCTGAAATTCGCGAATTGATGGACAATCCTGAGTTGAGTGCAATGGATTTTGTGAATGAATTCAAAATGAATTTGTTCTCAGATGAAATATACGTTTTTACGCCCAAGGGAGAATTGCGTGTTTTACCAACTGGCGCTACCATTTTGGATTTCGCTTACGACATTCACACAGACATCGGTGACACGTGTATCGGTGCAAAAGTAAACATGAAATTAGCGCCGCTGAGTTATCAATTACAAAACGGCGATCAAGTGGAAATCATCACTTCAGCTAAGCAAAAACCAACAGATGATTGGTTGCGGATGGTCGCTTCAGCTCGTGCAAAGCAAAAAATAAAGTCTTCTCTAAACGAAGAAAGAAAAGCCATCTCGTTGGATGGAAAAGAGATTTTAGAGCGCAAATTCAAGCAATTCAACATCCGATTTATTGCTGAAAACATTACAACGCTAGAGAAGTTCTACGAAATGCCATCTGCTGGAGAATTGTATTTCAGAATTGCCAAAGGAAAAATCGATTTATCGCGTTTGCGAGAGATTGAAAATGTCAGTGGCATGTTGCAATTGGAAAAGAAAAACACGCAACCGAAAGACAAACATGAATTGGATGTTTATCCGAAAATCAATAAGAAAGAAGATGTCATCATCATTGGGGAAGACTTTAAAAACATCCAATACCGACTTGCCAAATGCTGTAACCCAATTCCTGGTGATCTTGTTTTTGGATTCATCACCACCAACGATGGCATCAACATCCATCGTAATAACTGCATTCACGCAGAACATTTGCAATCTAAAATGGCTTACCGCTGTGTGAAAGCGCGTTGGAAAAGTCAAAAATTGGAATCCTATTTGGTTTCCTTGCGCTTGATTGGAATTGATGACGTGGGAATTGTAAACAAAATCACGGAAATCATTTCCAACGAACTGAATGTGAACATGAAATACATTTCTTTCGAAGCCAACGACGGACTTTTTGAAGGAAAAATATCTGTGTTAGTTTATGACCGAGAACATTTGGATCAATTGACCCAGAAATTCGAATTAATCGAAGGTGTGAAACGCATTGAACGTTGGGACACAGAGACTATTGGCGAAGATTTAGGCGATAACGAAGACGAAATATTGTCTTAACTAGGACATAAAAAAACGCAGTTACTTCAAAAATAACTGCGTTTTTTGTTTGAATTTATTTCGAATGCTATCCCTTAACTAGGGTTGCAAAATCCTTGGCGAAATAGGTCAAAATGGCATCCGCACCAGCGCGACGCATACTCAATAACATTTCGCTCATAACCGGTTCGTAATTCAACCATCCCTTTTGTGCTGCGGCATAAACCATCGCGCATTCACCACTCACATTGTAAGCTGTAATCGGAATGTTGAAATTCTCTTTCAACAAATGAATTACATCCAAATAACACAAAGCTGGTTTGACCATCAACATGTCGGCACCTTCATTCAAATCCAATTCAGCTTCAACCAAAGCTTCACGCTTGTTTGCCGGATTCATTTGATAGGTTTTCTTATCGCCACCCTTCGGAGCAGAATCCAACGCATCGCGAAACGGATTGTAGAAAGCACTTGCATATTTCACGGAGTAAGACATGATGCTTGTATTTTCATATCCTGCATCGTCCAACGTCTCGCGAATCAAACCAACACGTCCATCCATCATATCAGAAGGTCCGATGATATCAACACCCGCTTGCGCTTGAGCCAAAGCCATTTTCGCTAAAATCGGCAACGTTTGATCGTTGTGAATTTCACCGTTTATTACCAAACCATCGTGTCCATCAGAAGAATAGGGATCCATTGCCACATCACTCATGATGGTCATTTCAGGAAATTCTGCTTTCAATTTTCGGATGGCTTCTAAATAAAAATTATCAGATGCGTAACTGTAAGAAGCCATTTTATCTTTCAAAGATTCATCCACCGCAGGGAATAAATCATAGGTGTGAATTCCTAATTTCATACACGCTTCCACTTCGGGAATCAGAGTGTCGATACTCCAACGAAAATTATTTGGCAAAGAAGCTACTTCCTTTTTGATTCCTTTTCCATCCACCAAAAACATCGGATAAATTAGATTTTCAACACCTAATTTTGTTTCTTCTACCATCGCGCGAATGGCAGCGTTTTTTCTATTTCTTCTGGGGCGAGTGTACATCATTTTTTAATCATTTAATTCCCCAAATTTAAAGTTTATCCCTGGGTCGAATGTCATTGTATTGTCAAATAATAGCATTCATTTCTATCTTGCTGAGGCATAGCCATTGAATACAACGACAATGCTATTCCACGACGAATTTTGTAACTTTATCCATTCCTTTTACCTGAAAGTAATAGACTCCTTTGGCCAATCCACTCGTTTGAATCGAGGTCAATTCACCTTCAATCAAACCTTTTAAAACCACACTACCAGAATTCTCAAAAATAACAAATGAATTTCCTTCTAAACCATCTGATTGAACCTGCATGAAATCGGTTGTTGGATTAGGATATAAGGTAAAAACATCTTTTTCAATTTCTGAAACGGAAACAGTGGAAGCTGGTTTCGTCGTAAAGTACCATTCGTCAGTCCATAAACCCCAAGTTCCATTTCCAAAAGATCTCACACGCCAAAAGTACATCTTTGATGGCAAGAGATTGAGAAGGGTTTTATTAGAAACCGAAGAAGTATAAGTTTGAGGAGATGTTGAAAAGTTTTGAGTAGTGTCAATTTGTACTTCATAGTTGGTTGAACCTGTATTATCAGACCAATCCAAATCCAAAGAAGTGTAGTTTTGATTCAATGCTGCGTTCGACGGGCTTATCAAGTTAAAGTTATCTAAACTGTTGGTTGTAAAACTCCATACGGAAGAATATGCGCCCCAATTTGTTCCATCAAAAGCTTTTACACGCCAGAAATAAACCGTGTTTGGAATTAAATTTGAAGCTATATAAGCCGATGTTGAAACCGAATAAATTTGAGGCGAATTGAAATTTTGGTCAGTGTCTATTTCAACTTCATAAGAAGTTACTCCAAAAGCATTCGACCAATCCAACGTTAAGTTTGAGAACGATTGATTTATCGATTGATTGGACGGAAACATCAATTGAAAACCGTTTAAGTCGGCAACATCATCCCCTAAATACCTTGCCAATGCAAAATCATTTCCAGCATAACCAACGGCTAAAATCTTGTTATCTGGTTGAATTAGCATGTCAAAACATTCATTTAAAGCGTGGGTTCCAAAGGTAGTATTAACCATTCCGTTAGTACCAAAATTAACGTCAATGGTCGAAGAAGTTAATCTTGCCAAGGCAAAAGATTTGTTGTTTGTGGTTCCTGAAGATCCTGCTAAAACATATTTTCCATTATTATCTTCCGCAATTCGATAAGCTGTTGCGCCAATGCTGGTTCCAAAATCCACTTTTTTACTCCATGAAGTGGTGCTTCCTGTTGCATTCACTTCCAGCGCTGTGAAGTCGTATTTTAAAGTCGTAGTGTACGCTCCACCTGCGAGAACGATGTTGTTGTTCGACTTTAGAAGCATGGAAAAGGCCTTGTCGTTTCCATTGTATCCACCATTAAATACAGCGACTCCGTCAGAGGAAAAAGTATTGTCCATTGTTCCATCGCTGCTGATGCGGCAAGTCCAATAATCGTTACTCCAAGATTGATTTACAAAGTTTCTCCAACCTACAGCACTAATTTTTCCATTCGGCTGAACCACCATATCTTCAACAGAAAAAGAGTATTGATAATCTAAACTCGTAACCCAAAGCAAACGAATTCCAGTAACATTGAATGTGTTATCTAAGGTTCCGTCACTCAAATACCTTGCAACAACTGGCTTGGAATGGGTTGAACTAATCACAGTTGAACCACCAACCAGTATATTTCCAGTAAGTTCATGAACTTTCACGACCCTGATCTCATCTTGTTGCGAATTTTCAAAATCTGTAAGAACAATTCCATTGGTTCCAAAATTTGAGTCGATTGTTCCGTCAGCATTATACCGAATCAAAGCTGCGTTTCTATTTGCACCGTCATCACTTGAACCTCCAAGAATAATTTTACCATCAGACTGCAAAGCAATGCTATAAGCAATATCTTCACTGCCAAGTTGTATGTCCGTTGTAACGATGCCGTTTGTTCCAAAAGTATTGTCAAATGAACCATCAGAAAGAAGGCGTACTACGGTAAAGTCTTTACCCGTTGTCACGCTGCTAGCATAGCCAACAACGATGATTTTTCCGTCTGGTTGCAACGCAACTGCATGCGCTTTATCTTCTCCAGTTGAGATTGATAAAGTTAATCTTCCAGCATTTCCAAAAGTTGCATCAAGTGATCCTGCTGGTTGAGCAAAAAGAAAGGAAGTCAATAGTAGTGAGATTGTGCTTAGTATAATTTTCATCTTTTTTTTGTTAATATGTTAATTTACAAAAGAACTATATGTCAAAGGTATATAATTTTCTGATTACGTAATCTCGTCAAAATTAAAAAATGCCGTGAAAGCCATTAAAGTTGGAAAACAGCAAAAAAACAAAAATCTCTTTTTTTAGCTAACTTTGAATAAAATAAAAAAACCATGAAAATACTTCACACTGCGGATTGGCATTTGGGCAAAAAATTGGATCATTTTTCTCGTTTGGAAGAACAAAAATTGATTTTGGATGAAATTTGTGTCATCGCCGATCAACAAAAAGTAGATGTGATTGTAGTTGCTGGCGATTTATTTGACACTTTCAATCCGCCCGTGGAAGCGATTGAATTGTTGTATAAAACCTTAAAAAGATTAACCAACAACGGAAAACGACCTGTGATTGCCATTGCTGGAAACCACGATTCGCCAGACCGTATCGATTCGCCAGATCCGTTGGCAAGAGAGTGTGGAATTATTTTCGTGGGACTTCCCAACATGGAAATGAAACCGTTGAAAATCGAAGGTGGTTTTGAGCTTACCAAAACGGATGCTGGTTTTTTAGAAATTAAATTAACCAATTACAACTATCCGTTGAGAGTTATTGCAACACCGTATGCAAATGAAATCCGCATGAAAGCATTTTTCGGCGAAGACAAAGTGATTTCCTTACAAGAATCGCTTCGAAGTAACTGGGCAGAAACAGCGAATACCTATTGCGATGAAAAAGGCGTAAACATCTTGACCACACATTTGTACATGATGAAGCGCGGTGGCGAAATTTTGGAAGAACCAGACGGCGAGAAACCGTTGAAAATTGGAAATGCCGACATCGTTTATTCCGATTCCATTCCTGCGCAAATTCAATATGTTGCTTTAGGACATTTACACCGTTTTCAAAACGTTGGAACTGACGAAAAACCCGTAATTTATACGGGAAGTCCCCTTGCCTATTCATTTTCCGAAGCTGGACAACAAAAATACCTTTCCATCATTCACGCTGAGCCAAATCAAGCCGTCAATTTGGAGCGCATTGAAATAAATGCAGGCAAGCAATTGGTTCGTAAACGATTTGACAACATCGACGCAGCGGTTGGTTGGTTGACCGAAAATCCAAACACCTTGGTGGAACTAACCATCGAAAGCAACACTTTTTTGACTTCCGAAGATCTGAAACGCTTGCGAACTGCGCACTCCGAAATCATTCACCTCATTCCGATTGTAAAACAGCAAGAAATGGACATTTCGGAAGGAAAGCACATCAACCTGAACCAAGACATGGAATCGCTCTTTAAAGACTTTTTTAAATCCAAAAAAGGACAAGAGCCGAACGAAGAAATTCTCAATCTATTTAAAGAAATAACCAACGCATGATTCCAATTAGACTTTCCCTTGAAGGAATATATTCTTATCAGGCTCGACAAGAAATTGATTTTTCTCGCTTGATAAATACTGGACTTTTCGGGATTTTTGGCGCGGTTGGTTCTGGTAAATCAACCGTTTTAGAAGCAATTAGTTTTGCCTTGTATGGCGAAGCGGATCGCATGAAATCAGACAATCGAGCATACAACATGATGAATTTGAAGTCAGATCGCACGTACATCGAATTTGACTTTTACAATTTTGAAAACAAAAAATTTCGCATTGTTCGTGAATTCAAAAGAAACAGCAAGCAATTTGAAAAAGTGAATAATGCAGGTGCCATTTTATACGAATGGAAAGACGAAAATTGGATTCCTCTTGAACACCTAAATACACCTGAAATAATTGGTTTGAGTGCAGAAAATTTCAAACGAACCAGCATCATTCCCCAAGGAAAATTCAGAGAATTCATTGAATTGGGTGGAACAGATCGAACCAAAATGATGAAAGATATTTTCAACTTACATCGATTTGATTTGGGTGAAAACATCAAACGTTTATTCAATGCCAACGAAACAGAATTGAACCATTTATTAGGTAAACTTTCTGGTTACGATCAGGTTTCAGAAGAAATTATTTCAGAAAAAGAGACGCAACTTTCAGAACAAGCAATGCTTTTTGAAACCCAATTCCTTCAACATAAAAAACTTGCGGATCATTTTGAAATTCTAAAACAACTTCGTCAAGACATCCATAAATTAGCCGAAAATAAAGTCAAACTCGAGAAAGAAAAAGGGAATAAAATTGAAATTGACGAGGCTGAAACCAAGCTCAATCAACGCCTTCAAATTCAACAACAATTCGAAGCGATTTTAAAAACGGATAAACAATTGATTGAAAAAATTGAATTTCAAAACGAAAATTTAAAATCTCAGAAAAATATTTTTTCGCAACTGGAAACAAATGTCGCGACTAATAAACAAGCCATTCTAAACCTTCAACCGTTCATCGATCAATTGGAATCAAAGAAAGAGCGGATTTCAGATTTAAAATTCATCAAGGAAATTCTTTTACATCAATCCATCATTGAAAAAAACAAAGAACGAACAGAAAAAGGAAAAACAATTGTTTCAACCTTAAATAGTACTCAATCAGAACAAGAAAAGAAGATAAAAAAATTAGAAGAGGAGATCATCAAAATCAACTCAGAACTAATTGATTCATCGATCTTAACAAGTGTCGAACTTTGGTTTAATCAACAAAAAACAATGGTTGAAAATCAAAAATCGCTGGAAGAAAACCTCATCGAGTCCATTCAAAAAATCAAGGAAATTGAAAAAGAATTTATCGACTTAAACTTCTCAAAATCTGATTGGAAAACAGAATTGGAAGCAAAATCTGTAAAAATCACCCACCAACTGGAAGACCTCAGTCAGCAAAAAACAAAACTGGAAGTCAAACAACAAATAGCACAATTTGTACACGAACTTCACGATGGAATGGATTGTCCACTTTGCGGCTCGAAAGAACATCCCCACGTGGTTGAAACCGAAGATGTCGGTGCGGATTTGGCGAAAATCGAAGCTCAAATCTTGGAGCAAAAGGAGGCTGAAAAAAAATTGATATCGATTTCCAATCAACTCATTCAACTTCAAGTCAAAAAAAACTCGTTGAAAGAGTACATTGCTGGTTTTGAAGTTAAAAAAAAGCAATTATCTGTTGACTTCGATGAACACAACAATCGCTTTCAATGGCAAAAGAATTTTTCCCAAGACGAATCCGAATTCAAACAGAAAAAAAGGGCCAATGAATCCATTCTGAATCAAAAAAAACAATCGGAGGAACAACTCAAATCCGTGCGTTCCGAACTATCAGAAACAAGTGATCAACTTAAAAAAGCAATAACAACTTTTCAAACAATTGAAAATGAAAACCTGCGCTTTACGACTTTGATTGCGGAAAATCAGTCTAAAATTCAAACGTTAGAATTGTCAGATTATGACAACTTTACTGCAGATTCCCTCTTGGATTTAATCGAGCAAGAAGAAAAAACAATCAACGACAACCAAAAGAAATTCTTAGCGTTAGAAAACACCAAAAACAAACTTGCTGTTGATTTTGCCACCCAAAAAGCAACCGTTGACAGCATTGAAAAATCACTCGTTGAGTTGACTTTAGAGCAAGAAAAAAACACCCTAGAAATGGAAAATCGACTTTCCAAGATGAATTTGAAATCCAAGTCGGAAATTGAATTGATTTTGAGCCAGCAAATGGATGTGGAAGCAGAACGGAAAAGAATTCAGGATTTTCACATTCATTACGAAAGTTTGGTGAAACTTATTCAAGAATTGGAAAAAACAACGGATGGAAAAACGTTTTCAGAAGAAGAATTTGAAGTAGAACAAAACCAATTAAACACCAATCAAGCAAGCATCAAAGCATTCGGTGACACACTTGCAAACTTAAAATTCGAATTAAACCGAATTCAAAAAGAATACGCCGATAAGAAAGCGTTTTTAGATCAAAAAAATGCGTTAGAAGCTCGTAAAACCAACATTCAAACCCTACAAGGACTCTTCAAAGGAAACGGTTTTGTGGAATATGTTTCAAGTATTTATTTGAAAAATCTATGCCAGATGGCCAACAAACGCTTTCACCGCATGACTAAAAATCAATTGAGTTTACAAGTAAGCAACAACAACGACTTTGAGATCATCGACTTTTTGAATAACGGCCGTTCACGTTCCGTCAAAACGCTTTCTGGCGGACAAAGTTTTCAAGTTTCGTTGTCATTGGCATTAGCGCTCGCTGAAAACGTGCAAAGTCTCTCCAAATCGGATAAGAACTTCTTCTTCATCGACGAAGGATTTGGAACCCAAGATGCAGAATCGGTGAACATTGTATTTGAAACCTTAAACAATTTGCGGCAAGAAAATCGCATCGTTGGAATCATCTCACACGTGGAAGAATTGCAGGAGCGCATACCAGTTTCGTTGACCATTCATAATGATACAGAACGCGGGAGTTTGATTTCATTGGATTGATGTTAATTAACCGCAGAGAATACAGAGTGAAAGCGCAGAGTTCGCAGAGAAGAGAAGAGCTGAGTGGCTTTTTACTCAAATTGCTTTCTGCAACTCCTCCGCGTACTTGGCGAAAAACTTGGCGCCTTCTTTGCGGTAAAAAAATAACACGCTCACATCCC
Organism: uncultured Chryseobacterium sp.; assembly: GCA_964488745.1. Lineage (GTDB taxonomy): Bacteria > Bacteroidota > Bacteroidia > Flavobacteriales_D > Crocinitomicaceae > JAQVCM01. The sequence continues at coordinate 13,200 of CAZAVP010000048.1, forward strand.
ACCAAAATTCCACAATATTTCCATTTCTCTTATGCTTATACATAATAGAATCCTTCCTCAATCT
>CAZAVP010000049.1:0-10262 GCA_964488745.1 uncultured Chryseobacterium sp.
TACAAAGAAGTAAGAAAGTATTTTGAGGAAATAACAGATGTACAGACTTTTACGAGGGATGGAAGTTATCGGTATGCCTTTAACTCGATGGAGAAAGACGACGAAGTCAAAGGACGTGGGAACTCGTATGATTTTGGTGCAGGAATAATTGGAGGTGCGTTAAATAACACGGCAGGTCAAAACTCTTTACCAACAGTGTTTAAATTCACACAAAGCACTTTTATAGACCTTAATGTTAGTGCGTTACAGAGTGGCTTTGATAAACTTAATGGTGTGAAATGAGAATAAAATTAGATAAAAAAGACATCAAGTATCTTATTTTTATTATAAGTTTATTCTTTCTTTATGGATTAATTTATTATAGTAGTTTTTTAAACTCAAAAGTTATATGTGGACATTTCGAAAGTACAAGTTTTATAAGAAGTAGAAAATATTATAATTTCGTATTCGACTATAAAGATAGAGAGCGCATTGTAAGTATTTCCGAAGACAACATCAAATATCGAAATGAAAATGAGTTGAATGAAATGGACTGTATTAAAATAGAATGTTCACAATGGACTTCTTGGTTCAGTAGGATTGTAGATAAGCGGATATTAAAGGAATAAGAAACTTTGGAAGTGTAGAAAACTCCTTTAAGAAATCATTCACAATAGACAATGGAGCTATAGGTAAGTTTGAATAGGGGTGGAAGTTATCAGAAGTTTATTGATGCTGTTGGAAGTGAGGTCAATGATGTGTCCAACAAAGGAAGTAAGTTTCTTAAATGGTTAGGCAAGGCTGCCACGGCTTATGGAGTATTCAAGGAGATTAAAGATACAAAGAAAGACAATGAAAAGAAAGAAAATAAAGTGAAAAATAGTGATGAACATAAGAAAGATAATTAATGGATACAAAAAAGACTTAATATATATTGTTATAACATTTATTTTTATAATGTTAGCATTACTTTTAAGTCTTTTCTTAAAAAGTAATGAGTTTTATATTACTTTCATTTCTTTTTTAATTGCATCTGGATTAACAGATTTTGGATTTTTTAGACAACACAGAAAGTTTAAATATTTAAATTGTGTTTTTAGCTATTTACTTTTTGTAATAATAAATTTCACAAGCGATTATAAAATATTTTTCATCTATTCTCCTATTGTCATTATCCCGATATTAGGTTTTTTGTTCTCTAAGTTGTCTTTGAAATACTATAATAGAGAAATAAGTATTATCGGAGGATCTGGATTTAATATTAAAAAAGAGCACAGTTTAATAGATATAGTCTACGGTTTGGTGATTCTTATATTTATGGGAGTTATATCTTTTTTAATTTTTTAAGATGAGTAGGAACGGTAATGTATCAAATGACACTTTTGATTTTTTTCATACATCTTTAAATTTGGTAATGTGGCAATTGCTCTTGCTCTTGAAACCCAAGAAAGTTATTAACAATCCATTTCTTTACTAAAACCCTTTACTACCAACGCTTACAGCCTATTTTTCCACTCATTTTATTTTCAGTTCATTCCCACCTAAATACCCGTTTTAAAATGTAATTTTATCAAAGTCTAGCGTATCAAAATAATTTTACGCACAAATCCGTCACTCACTCAAAATACGTCCTTTCCACTCAGGTTCATAGAACAAGGTGGTGACCAAAATTAACAAAAGGTAAATCGGATAGACAATTGAGAAAATGGGTACAAAAAAGACGATGCGCTTTCTTCTTAAAATAATCAAGTAAGGGAGAAATACCAACGCATCTAATCCGATTTTGAGAAGTGTAATCCACCATATTTGATTCCAAGAAGCATCCGTCATCCACAACATCCAAAAACCGAGGTGATAAATCATTCCTAAAACACCAATGATATTGGCGCTTCGATCCGAAACTTTGGAAGATTTTCCTATCCAACGCAAACGTTGCTGGAAAAATTCATTCCAATTACCTGGTGGATTCGTTTCAACAATTAAATCTTTTTTAAACGCCAGTTCAATCGTTTGATTGTTTGATTTAAAGTCTTGCAAAAGGAAAACATCGTCGCCACTAGGGATGTTCACATGGTTCTGAATGGAGTCAATTTCAAGGAAAACAACTTTGTTAAACAACAAATTAGCTCCGCTGGCAACAACGGGTTTTAGATTCCCTGAAATTCCAGTATTTAAGGCATTTAAATATTGATAATCCAATTCAAAAAAGTATGCTTGAAAGTTTTTTCCTGGCATGGAAACGGGAAGAATCAATAAGTCAGATTGAGGAATGGTTGAAAGACTTTGAAAGTAGTTTGGAGAAATTCGAATGTCAGCGTCCCACGTTAAAATGAAATCTCCCAGTGCGTTGGCAATTCCCAATCGCAAAGCAGTTTTTTTTCCTTCGTGTGGAGCTTTTAAATGTAAAATGGTGAATGGTATCGGAATGTCGAGCTCTTCAAAACACTTTTCAAATTGGTCTTCCGAATGATCGTTGACAAAAATGATTTCTTTCGAAAAATCTTTGAGTTGATTAATAGATTGAATCAGTGTTGGTAAATTTTCGCATTCATTTCGAAATGGAATGATGACAGAAATTTGTCCTACATCGTACCCGTTTTTTTGTTCTTGGAAATTTTGATTCCATTGCCAACGAACCCAAAATCCAAATAGGTAGAAAAGCAACAAAGCGAAGAAAATAACAAAATAGATTGCAATCATGTGGTGGGTAGTTTTTTAGTAATGAACGGAATTCCAATCAAAGAGGGAACAATTTGATTGATTACCCACAAAAATAAAGATGCAAATAGGATGACAAAAGGTTCGGAAGTCAACGGTGCCAATATCAGCAAAGCCATCGATTCTCGAATGAATAATTTACCAAACCACAAAGATGGAACCAAGGTTGACCAAAAAAACACTTGCCAAATCCAACCAAACCATTCCCAACTGATTTCCAATCCGAAAGCTTTTAAAAGCAACCAATATTGCAACGAAAAAACGCTATGTCGGAACAAGCTGAAAATCATTAACTTGAAGCGAAATCCTTTGGCGTTGTGAAGTAAAGGAACACTTTTCTGATAGATTTTCAAGCGGGTAATGAAACCGACTTTTATTTTTTCAAAACGCATAAATGCCCAAATCAACAAAACCAAAGTAGGAGCGAGGATGGCCAAGTAAAAATTGGAATTTTCAAACGCAACGAGGTTAGGAATTCCCAACCAAATCAACGCGATGAATCCAAAAACTACACTAGCAATGAATTGTGCTGCGTTGGAAAATAAGGTCAACAAGATAATCGGAACGCGTTCTCTTCGTTGGAAATAAAACATTCGGCCGATGAAATTTCCCAGCATGTTAGGCGTTAAAAAACCAGTGACAATTCCAGCAAAGAAGGATTTTATTCGAAATTTCAACGAAACGTTGGATTTGGAAACGATTAATACAGCATTCCATTTCAAATATTCAAAACTCCAATTTACAAGAACGAGTAAAATGGATAAAATAAAAAAAAATGGTTTTTGAATTTCGATTTTATCCCTTTTCACCCAATCAATTTGAATTAATTGATTATAAAGTAGCCAAATCACAGCTAAAAACAATAAGATTTTAACCAAAAACAGTGTAATTGGTATTTTATGAGTAAATTTGATCACTGAACAACGAAATAATGGGTGAAGATAAAATAATTCTCGGGATTGATCCTGGTACAACAGCAATGGGATATGGAATTATTCACATTCAAGGTAAGAAATTGACGTTGTTGACCTTTGGTGTTATTCATTTGTCGAAATTAGCAAATCATCCAGACAAATTAAAAAGAATTTTTGACAGATTGGATTCAATGATTCAAGAATTCTGTCCAGATGAGATGGCAATTGAAGCGCCATTCTTCGGTAAAAACGTACAGTCAATGCTGAAACTCGGTCGCGCTCAAGGTGTTGCGATTGCAGCCGCTTTGAAAAACAATATTCCTTTTGAAGAATATTCGCCTAGAAGAATAAAACAAGCCATTACTGGAAATGGTGCATCTTCCAAAGAACAAGTGGCCATCATGTTGCAAACGATGTTGAAGTTTGAGGAAATTCCAAAATACCTCGATGCAACCGACGGATTAGGAGTTGCGGTTTGCCATCACTTTTCCAAAGGATTAGGAGAACACAACAAAGTAGGAAATAATTCGTGGTCTTCTTTTGTGAAGAATAATCCAGCAAGAAAGGTTTAGTTTAAAATGTTCATCGGAGTAAATACCAAACTGGCGTTTACTTGCTGATAGCGTGTATCTTCGTTTAAATTTGGATTGATATCTTGACTTTTCCTCCCAATCCTTTTTCAACGATGTCAAACAATGTTTTCAGTGTCATGTTACTTCCGTCATTTTCAACTCTCGAAATATACGTTCTCTTCTTGTCTACCAAATCTGCAAGTTGTTCTTGTGTCAAGTGTTTCTCTTCACGTGCTTTTTTTAGAAGCAAACCAATCTTAAACGACTCAAATTCACGATCCAATTCATCACGTCGAGAAGTGCCTTTTTCTCCGTAAACGTCATCCTTAATTTCTTTCCAACTTTTTGTGCTCATGTTATTTCTTTTTTGTGTCATAATACTTCTGCATCAATTGCAGAGCCTTTTCAATTTCATTTTTGGGAGTCTTTTGAGTCTTTTTTGTGAAGCCATTCAATAATATGACCAGTTTCCCATTGTCGAAGAAGCAAAACACTCTCCAAATATTAGATCCTAATTGAATCCGTGCTTCATAAAGTCCATTGGTTCCAACAAGCATTTTTAGATAATTGCTCGGTACTCTTTCGAGTGTTTCAATGGCTTCAATTATCTTAAATATTTTGTTTTGAACCTTAACTGGTTGCTTCTTAAGGAATTCACTAAAGTGATTCTCAAATTCAACAACATCGCGGACTTTTTGATTCATAATGCAAATGTACCTTATAAGTTACTATTTTCCAAATCAATCAAAACGAATCCAACCACATGTATATCTTCACACCAAATGCATTAAAAAAAAAACGTAAAAGTTTATTTAGCTTTCTCCACCTGCAACTGATTCATCTTCCAAGTCAAAGAATCTTGAATTTCAGTGTATATTTTAATCATTTCCTTTTGCTGCGTTCCATAATATTGAAAAGAACGTTCAAAGCGTTGGGGTGAAATTCCATAACTTGAAAGCAATGAATCCCCTGAACGATTCATTAAAACGGGATTTACATTGACTTCAGGATGGGTATTGGCAATGTAGTTTTCCAAAACCATTAGGTCTTGTAGAACCAAAGTCATCGAATCTTTCGGAATGAGATCCGTTGGAATAGGAAAATCTTTGATTTCTGTTTTACAAGAAGTCACAAGCCCCAAGAAGAAAATGATCCATGTTTTTTTCATCTGTTGAAAGTCAATCTTTTTCCAAAGATATTATTTTTAACTTCTTTTCCGTCGTAAATCAAATTTCCGTTCACATACGTGCTATCAATCGTGTGAGAGAAGGTAACGCCTTCAAATGGCGACCAACCGCAACTGTATAAAATGTTTGATTTATCAACTGTAATTGATTTATTTGGGTCAACCACAACGATATCAGCAAAATAACCTTCTTTGATAAAACCTCTTTTTTCCATTTGAAAACAGATGGCCGGTGCATGAGCCATTTTTTCTACGACCTTCTCAACAGATAAAACACCCTCTTTCGCTTTCTCAAGCATCGCTAACAAAGCATGTTGTACCAATGGTCCGCCAGAGGGTGCATTGAAATACGAATTGTTTTTCTCGTCGATGGTGTGAGGAGCGTGATCTGTGGCAACAATATCGATTTTATCTGATAATAATCCAGCCCAGATTCCTACACGATCTTCCTTTGTTTTTACCGCAGGATTCCATTTAATCAACGTTCCTTTTTCAGCATAATCTTCATCAGAAAACCACAAGTGATGAACGCATGCTTCTGAAGTAATTCGCTTTTCGCTCAAGGGAACAGTGTTGTCAAATAAGTCAACTTCTCTTGCAGAAGAAATGTGTAAGATGTGCAAACGAGTATTGTATTTCTTCGCCAAACTTACAGCCAAGGAGGAAGAAATGTAACAAGCTTCTGCCGAGCGAATCAAAGGATGCATTTCCATCTGGATATCATCGCCGTATTTTTCTTTAAAAGCAGCGGTATTTTCTCTAATCGTAGCTTCATCTTCACAATGCGTCGCAATCAGCATCGGAACTTGAGAAAATAATTTTGTCAATGTTTCTTCTTCATCTACCAACATGTTCCCGGTTGATGAACCCATGAAAATCTTGACACCACAAACATTTTTTGGATCAGTTTTCAAAACTTCTTCGATGTTGTCGTTGGATGCCCCCATAAAAAACGAATAATTCGCTGGTGAATTTTTGGCTGCGAGGTCGTATTTATCTTGAAGTAACTCTTGTGTCAATGCGTTTGGAACCGTATTCGGCATTTCCATAAACGAAGTAATTCCGCCCGCAACAGCTGCTCTGGATTCCGAAAAGATAGTTCCTTTATGTGTTAATCCCGGTTCGCGAAAGTGAACTTGATCATCAATGCAACCTGGAAGTAGCCATTTTCCTGCTAAATCAACGACATTCATGTCTGCGGTCGCTGTGATATTTGCTTCTACTTTCTGAATGATTTCGTCTTGAATTAACACGTCGGAAATAAAAGATTTTCCTTCGTTGAAGATTGTGGCGTTTTTGAATAAAATTGCGTTCATTTTCTTACTATTTGATTGAAGATGCTTGAAATTGAAAAAAAGTTACAATTTCAACTTTCTCATTTCCCAAACACCAAAAAAGGCTTCTTTGAAAATCCCTGAACTCATTTTTGAAACCCCAAACTGGCGGTCAATGAAGGTAATTGGAACTTCTATAATCTTAAATTTATGTTTTTTGGCTGCGTATTTCATGCAAATTTGAAATGCATACCCTTTGAAGTGAATGTTGTCTAATTTTATTTTCGCTAGCACGTCGCGGTGATATCCAATGAATCCAGCGGTGGTGTCTTTGATGTTAATCCACAAAATCATTCGAACGTAGATGGAAGCAAAATAGGACATCAAGATGCGATCCATCGGCCAATTGGAAATTTTACCACCTTTACAGTATCTTGAACCGATGCTTAACGCTGCTTTTCCAGTTTTAAGCGGTTCTAGTAAGCGGGCTAAATCGTCTGGATTGTGCGAAAAATCACAATCCATTTCAAAAATGTATTCGTAATCTCGCGCCAAAGCCCATTTGAAACCGTGAATGTAAGCGGTACCCAGTCCCAATTTACCTTCCCTTTTTTCAAGGTGTAAACGTTCCGTGAATTCCAGTTGTAATTTCTCCACAATTTCCGCAGTACCATCGGGAGAACCGTCATCGACAATCAAAATGTGAAAACGCTCTTCGTAAGCCATGACTTGACGAATCATTTTTTCCACATTTTCACGTTCATTATAGGTTGGAATAATTACTAGACTTTTTGACACGCACGTATATTTTGAATACAAAAATAATTATTTATATGAAAGAGCTGTTATTCATTCGTCAAGTATGTGTAAAATAGCTTTAAATGAATCCCATAAAGTGCGTTTTATTCAGCTTCTGATGTTGCTTTGATGGTTTGAATGGCTTCTACAATCAAATCAAACTCATAACCTTTGGAAGAAAGATAGCGTTGTGTTCGTGCTTGAATCTGCCATAAATCCTCATTTGACTTCTTTTCATTTAATTTTCGTTCCGCTAAACGCAATAAAGTATTCCAATATTCTTCCCCATCGATTTCTTTCATCCCTTTTTTGATTGAATAGTCAGAAATTCGCTTTTGCTTGAGGTGTTGCTTGATTTTATTTCTTCCCCAATGTTTGATTTTAAACTTCCCGCTAACAAATGCTTCTGCAAATCGTTCTTCGTTGATGAAGTTATTGGAGATGAGATGTGAAATCAATTGATCGCGCTCTTCGGCATTGAAATTCCATTTGTTCATTTTTTGATCCACCTCTAATTGACACCTTTCCTGATAAGCGCACCAAAATTCTAGTTTGGTCTTGGCTTCTAAAAAAGATGGGATTTTGGGAGTATATGTTTTTCTTTCCAAATTCATCATGTTGAAGCTAAATATAGTAGAATAATGGCAGTTAAGGAAGCAAATAGCCCAAACGCTTTCGCGCGTGTAAAAGATTCCTTAAAGAACACGACACCAATAAAAAAGGCCAACAGAACCACCGAAACGTTCATTACCGTAATCACAGTTGAGTCATTCCAAACCAATGTAGAATAGGCGCTCATCAACAAGTAAATCGAAAAGAAATTGGGGATACCGAGCAAAATTCCAGCAATTACATTTCGGACATGAAGCGTTTGTTTGTTGCGCATAATTTGGAAAAGGAGTAAGGTCATGCCGATTAAAGCTGAAAATCCAAAAGAAATGGCACTGAAAAGTGGCGTGGAAAGATTGGACAAATGATAGTTTTGTGTGTAATTAAAGAGAAAGTCCAAAACACCACCTCCAACAAATAAAAAGATTAAAAGAAATAGAAATTGGAAGTTTTTTTTCAAGCCTTTGCTTGATTTCTTCCAGGAAATGCTGATGATACCGATAAAAGCTAGTAGAATTCCAGTGATTTTTAAAATGCTGAACGGTTCCTTGTAATAAATGATCATCAAAAGTACCGCAACAGACATGCTCATTTTCGAAACAATGGAAGTGAATGAAATGCCGTTTTTTTGAGAACTGATTCCGATAACGAGAAATAAAGCGATGAGCAAAACTCCACTGACGATGGAAAAGGGTAACCAGCTTAAATCGTTTAATGCTTTGTTGGAAAATTGATTTCCGTAGAAAACAAGCCCAAAGATACAGGCGGTGAAGTAATTAAAAACAACCGCCTGAAAGGTGTTCACTTTGTATTTTGGAAATAGTCTGAAAAGAACTAAGATGAACGTAGAAGATAAAATCCCAAAAATTAATTCTTTCATTTCCGTTGAAATTGATAAATTTTATCGCCAGCAAAATCAAATGTTTGTACTGGAATTTCGTTGATTTTCGGTGCTTTTACACCATCTTCAAATCGGTTCTTGCCAACGATAACACGAGCTTCATCCCAATTTTCATCTACGATAAAATGGTGTAATGTGCTGCTTCCACCTTCAACGAAAACGGAAATTATTTTCAATTGATACAACGCATCTAAAATAGCAGACGTGTTTAAACTTTCTAGTTTGATAAATTCAACATTTCCGACAATTTCGTTTTTCACTAAATTCAGAATAATTGTTTTTCCTCCATCTATAAAAATAGTTGAATTTGGATTTGCTTTTAATTCTGCGTCTAAAACCACACGAATGGGATTTCTTCCTGCAATTTCCCGAACAGTCAAGGAAGGATTGTCGTTGTTAATTGTTTTCCAACCAACCAAAATCGCTTGTTCTTCGCTTCGCCATTGATGAACTAACACTTTCGTTTCAGGTGCTGATATCCAATTGATTTTTCGTTCTTCTGAATTTCTAATTCTGTCAACAAATCCATCCAGCGTTTCGGCCCATTTTAGAATGACGTATGGTCGTTGTTTTTGGTGAAACCTAAAAAATCGTTTGTTGAGTTGCTGACAAGCGTCTTCTAAAACACCAACTTGAACTTCGATGTGATTGTTTTTTAGTTTCTCAACTCCTTTTCCAGCAACTTGATCATGTGGATCTAAACAACCGATTACAACTCTTTTAAATTGACGTTCAACAAGTAAGTCAACGCAAGGTGCTGTTTTTCCGAAATGCGCACACGGTTCCAGACTGACGTAAATCGTTGATTCTTTCAGTAAACTTGGATCTTTCACCGAATTAACCGCATTGACTTCCGCATGCGGACCACCATAAAATTCATGATATCCTTCTCCAATAATTTCACCTTGATGAACGATTACCGCGCCAACCATGGGATTAGGGGCAACATCTTGTTTTCCATTGGAAGCTAAATCCAAACAACGTTGCATGAAAAGTTCATCGATATCCATTTTACAAAATTAGAAATAATAATTGGGTGAAATTTACTTAAATGTTGGCAAAAAATGGATTAAAATTAATTTTCGGTGCTGAGAATTTTTATCTTGAAAAAATCAGCTTAATTTTTTTCTATAAACTATAACTTGAGAAGGCATTTTCTAAATTTAGAAGTTTAGGAAAAATCGTCTTCGCGAAGGATCGTCCTAGTGATTGGGATGGTTTTTTCGGTGCGCTGAAATAAGCCATAGCAATAATTGGCGACATACAGGATGAATATAAAATGGCGATTCTACATGACCTTTAAAAAACAAA
>CAZAVP010000050.1:0-9717 GCA_964488745.1 uncultured Chryseobacterium sp.
TAAGTGTCAATGGCGAATAAATTGCCTGAGAAAAATGGACATCTTGCGCATTTGCGGTTGAAAAAGCAAATGCGCAGAACCATCCAAATAAACTTATCTTAAATTTTTTCATCATTTCACAACATTAATTGCTCCTTTTTCATTCGCAAAAGTTCCATCTTGGAAGGAAATTTTGGCCGAATAGTAATAAGAGTCTGGAACTATGCTTTCGCCTTTAAATGTGCCATCCCACCCGTACTCTTGATCTAAGCTTTCAAAGATTTTTTCTCCCCAACGGTTAAATATTTTCAAATCTACACCTACAATACATTTTCCGTATATTTTAAAAACATCATTTCTACCGTCACCATTAGGAGAAAATATCGTTGGAATAAAATATTCCCCACAGTTTATTTTTGTAAAAATGGTAGAAGTAACAGAATCCGCACATCCATCTGGTGTAGTTATTGTGACAATATAAGTGGTAGTTGAATCGGGAGTTGCTGTTGGATTTGGACAATCCGTACAAGTCAATCCATTCGGAGGAGACCATGAATAAGTTAGTCCTGAAACATACGGAGTTAAGGTTGCGTTCAAATTAACAGATTCTCCTTCAAATATAACTGCTGTTATTGGGTTGACTTGAATATTTAACCCCCCAATTTGACCTACAGCATATAAATTAACAGCACTACAGCCATTCCCGTCCGTCACTACCACATTATATGTACCAGTAGCTAAATTAGAAATCGTTTGAGTCGCTAAACTACCTGGAGTCCATAAATAAGTATAGGCTCCTATTCCTCCTGTAGCTGTTGCTGTTGCTGTTCCATCCTGTGAACCACAGTTTGCATCTGTTCCAGAAGTAGTAACAACTAATTCAGCAGGAGATGTAATGTCAATAATTTCCGTAGCAGTACAACCAATGTTGTCAGTAACAGTCACTGTATATTGACCTGCTATTAAATTTGATGCAGATGAACCGTTTCCGCCAGCTGGCAACCAATTGTACGTATAACCTGGAGAGCCTCCATTTACAGTTATCGATGCTGAACCATTCGTTAATCCAAAACAACTAACATTGGTCACATTGGTCACTGTAATCACTGGCGGATTAGCAGATACGACATTAACATTTGCCACTTTAGAACAACCATTTCCATCAGTTACAGTAACGGAGTAACTTCCGACAGCTAAATTGCTTGCAGTGGCAACATTCCCACCATTAGGTGCCCAAGCATAAGAATAACTGCCAGAACCGCCTGTTGCCACAACCGTCGCTGTACCTGTATTTAGAGCACATGCGGACTGTGTTGAGTTTGTACTCAAACTAATCACAGGAGGTTGATTAATTGTTACTGTATTAGAGGCTTCACAACCATTCGCGTTAGTTGTCACTACTGTGTAAACTCCCGCAGACAAGTTTGATGCTGTTTGATTTGTTCCTCCATTTGGAGACCAAGCGAAAGTATATACTCCAGCAACAGTAGGAGTTGCTGTTGCAATACCTGTAGAACCACCGTTACATAAAACATCTGTTTTGGTTACATTCACAAGTGGAGATGGATGAAAAGCAACCGTAGTCGTAGAGACGGTCGATTGACAAGTACCAACAGTTACTGTTAAACTATAAGTACCTGTATTTAAAGCCGTGGTATTCGAAATGCTTGGATTTTGCAAAGTACTTGTAAAACTATCTGGACCAGTCCAAGCATAAGTGGCGCCTGGAACAGCAGTAGCAGCTAAGTTCAAAGTGGCTCCAATACAAATTGGCGCGTTGCTAGTTGCAATTGCAATGGGGTTATTGGTAACAACTACATTGATCGTACTTGTAACGGGAGAGCAACCAGGAGTTGTTATCGTTAAAATGTAGTTTCCACTTGCAGCTGATGTTGCAGCAGGAATAATAGGATTTTGTAGAGAGCTTGTAAAACCGTTTGGCCCTGTCCAACCATAAGTTGCCCCAGTCAATGTATTTGCATTTAAATTTAAAGTGCTTCCTGAGCAAATTGGAGCATTTGTAGTAGCCGTTGCAGTTGGGCCAGAATTCACAATTACATTCACGCTGGAAGTCGCAGGTGTGCAACCAGGAGCAGTAATGGTTAAATTATAGGTACCGTTCGCTGCAAGTGTAACAGGATTAATTATTGGGTTTTGAAGATTGCTCGTGAAACCGTTTGGTCCTGACCATGCATAAATTCCTCCTGAAACAAGATTTGAACTTAAATTTAAAGAACCTCCTGAACAAACCCCTACATTGTAACTTGCTGTTGCTGTTGGAGGAGAACTTATTACTACTGTCAATGTTCCAGCTGCTGAGCTACAACCTGCATTGGTTATCGTTAAAGTGTAAGTTCCTGCAGCTGCGACTGTCACTGAAGGTATGCTTGGATTTTGAAGTGCACTCGTAAATCCATTCGGTCCGGTCCATGCGTAAGTTGCACCAGCCACTAAATTCGATGTCAGGTTTAAAGTCCCTCCTGCACAAAGTCCAATGTTATAATTAGGAGTTGCGGTTGGAATTGGATTGACCACAACAGCTGTAGTTACTGGAGAAGATGAACATCCACCGCTTGAGATTGTTACGGTATAGGTTCCAGCATCTACACTCGTTGCATTCGGAATGGTAGGGTTTTGAACTGCACTCGTAAAACCATTCGGCCCGGTCCATAAATAGCTTGCTCCCGTTACTAAGTTAGACGTTAAATTAATCGGTGAACCTTCACAGACAGGACTATTACTAGAAGCCGTAGCAATTGGATTTGTATTTATTACAACAGTTGTTGATGCCGATAAAGATGAGCATCCTCCATTGGTTATGATTAAATTATAAACACCAGCATCTACCGCAGTAACTGGATTGATTGTCGGATTTTGTAGAGAGCTTGTAAATCCGTTCGGCCCCGTCCAAGCATAAGTTGTCGTTCCAGACAAGGTATTACCAGCTAAATTTAAAGTTCCACCAACACAAATTGGCGAATTACTTGATGGAGTTGCAATAGGCAAAGGATTTACAGCTACAGTAATATTAACAGGAGCTGATGTGCACCCTCCATTCGTAAGGGTATATGTGTAAGTTCCAGCGATCGCAGCGGTTACTGGATTAATGGTTGGATTTTGAGACGTGCTCGTAAATCCATTTGGTCCTGTCCAAGAATAAGTAGTGGTTCCTACTTCCGTGTTCCCGCTTAGATTTAAAGTGCCACCGACACAAATGGGTGAATTGCTAGATGGCGTGGCAATTGGCGCTGGATTTACCACAACTGTTGTGGTAGATGGTGCAGATGAACAGCCTCCATTATCAATAACTAACGTATAAACTCCAGCGGAGGCAACAGTTGCATTCGAAATGGCAGGATTTTGAACTGCGCTCGTAAATCCATTCGGGCCTGTCCATGAATAAGTTGCTCCCGTTACTAAATTGGATGTTAAATTCAAAGTAGATCCAACACAAATGGGAGAATTACTCGAAGCCGTTGCTGTGGGTGAAGGACCCACGACTACAGTAGTTGTTACAGGCAAAGAAGAACACCCGCCATTGGTTATGATTAACGTATAAGTTCCAGCGGCGGCGGCTGTCATCGGACTAATTGAAGGATTTTGTAAAGTACTCGTAAATCCATTCGGACCTGTCCAGGCATAAGTAGTTGTTCCAGACGCGGTATTTCCTGATAAATTAAGGTTTCCACCTAAACATACAGGAGAATTACTTGTTGGCGCTGCTATCGGAAGAGGATTAACTACAACTACCGTGGTAGCGGCTGGTGATGGGCAACCAGCATTTGTTACTGTTAAAGAATAAGTTCCTGCATTTGCAGCCGTAGCTGAAGGAATTACTGGATTTTGAGCTGTGCTTGTGTAACTTCCTGGTCCTGTCCATGAATAAGTGGTTGCTGCCGGAGATCCGGAACCAAATAAATTGATAGGACTACCAACACAAACTGGAGAGTTACTCGATGCTGTTGCGGTAGGTGAAGCTGTTACATTTACAACTTTACTTGCGTTCACGACGTTTCCACAAGCATCTGTTACACTTAGATAAACAGTTTGTGAACCAGCAGTTGGAAAGGTGATAGACAAAGGGTTCGTTGTTCCTAAGGAAGGGGTACCTGAAGCATTAAAACTCCAATTGTAGGTGAATGGACCAACACCAGCTGTAGCTGAAGTTGAAGCAGATAATGATTGATTCTGACAAACTGTTGTTGCTAAGGTAATTGGGGTGGCAGCATTTACAAATTCTAATGTTTTTCCTTCAATTACGCCTACGTAGGGAGAATTTGCACCAATACACGTATTGCTACAACCACTAGAACCATAACAACTTCTATAGAACTTCAAAGTCATCACTACATTTTGTGACACACAAGAAGGAGCGGGTAAACAAGAAGAAACTTCTGGAAAAACAGAGATGTCAGTCCCAGTACATGTTCCACCAAAAATATCATTACAGAAGAAAAAAGTATTTGCAGGGGTAGGACTATTACAACTCCCGATTTGAAATTTCATTGCACCATCTTCTAACCAACAAATTCCAGAGGCAATATAAGCAAACGAGAATCTAACATCGGTAAAAGTAGCTTGAGGTGGTGTAGGAATTGTCAAGGGATAATTACATGAGTTATCAAAATTACAACTCGCATTATATTGTGAGCCAGTAATCGCAGCCTGAGCAAGGGTTGCAGTTCCGGTAACTAAAGGATCTACGACTAATGGACCACTCGATATATTTATATTTACCCAATTCACAGGTACTATCACATCCAACGAATTTGCAGTATGTGTATAATTAAGAATAATAGCTTTATTCTTTTCACCATTTAAAGGAAATGCAAATCCTTCAGCAATTTCTAATAGCGCTTGATTACCTATGTGTACATTCATATCACCAGCAGAAATTAAATCACTTGAATTTTTAAAAGACAAAGTAACAGGTTGATTTGCATCCATTGCATCTCTAAAAACTAATTTATCATACTGTCCAAAATTATTTTGTTTAATAATAAAGTTTGTTTTAATAGCTCCGTTTAATACCATCAATTGAGCGTCAATATCAGGGAAAATATTCGTGATTTTTATACCGTCTTCACCAATGGTGTAATTATTCCAATTAGCATTTGCTATAAAAGTTTCATTTGTCCCATCGAGACCAACTAATTTCCATTGATTAAAATATGCCTTCCCAGCGGAAGTTTCGATATATGTTCTTTTATTTTGAATATCTACACCTACCTTCTGAGCACTTTTTCTTGATTCAAATAAGGTATTTGTAATTGGTTTTAAAGCTACATCTTTCGCTACCCAATGAGTGTTTTCCAAGAAATTAATATCTCCTAACGACTTTTGAACATAAAACTTTTGATGATCATTCGCATCAATAAAATAACGATAATCTCCCGTTCTTCGGTCTAAAATTTCAACACATTCTGTACATGGAGCGTTGAAAGGTAATTTCCCAAATTCTGGATGATGGTAGTATTCTGGTAAATTTAATTTTTTCCATGAAGAAAGGTTTTTCCCACTTTCGCTACTTTGCCTAAACGACGTGAAGTTATTTTGCTTCACTTCCATTCCTGAGGATTGAAATGATTTTTGTGTATAGGAAAAGAAGGCAATGTTTAAAATAAATCCTATCAGAAAGGATTGATGTAGTATTTGTTTATATTTCATAGTCATTAGTTTCATTAAGGTAATTGGTATTATATTATTTTAGAACGAAAATGCTTCAGAAAGGTTGTTGTTTTATTGAAAACATTCTAATTTTAAATAAAATAAGAATCAACTTAAATGTAATATTTTAATCCCAATTAGTGCCCCTAAATGAATATTCACTCAAAAAAAATTTCTATTTTGAGTCTTTTGTTGAATATTAACTAAACATGGAAAGAAACTGTCTCAAAACGACAACTCTCTTCTCGAAAATGTATTTATAAGTAAAAAAGTGAAAAGAGAAAACAAAAAAGCTGCGTCAAATTTTAGATTTAACGCAGCCTTTGAAACCATTTATAAGAAAATTATTTTCTCAACTATCAATCTTTGCATATTTTGCATTTCTTTCAATAAATTCTCTTCGAGGTGGTACTTCATCACCCATTAACATGGAAAAGACTTGATCACATTCAGCAGCATTGTCAATTGTAATTTGACGAAGTGTTCGCGTTTCAGGATTCATAGTTGTTTCCCATAATTGCTCTGCATTCATTTCTCCAAGACCTTTATACCTTTGTACTCCTACAGAAGAATCTGCACCTGCACCTTTAAAATCTGCAATCAAACGGTCTCTCTGATTATCGTCCCAAGCGTAAGCCGATTTCCCACCTTTTTTAACTTGATAAAGAGGCGGAGTTGCAATGTAAATGTATCCGTTCTCGATTAATTCTTTCATGTATCTAAAGAAGAAGGTTAAGATCAAGGTCTCAATGTGCGCTCCATCTACATCGGCATCACACATGATGATGATTTTGTGATAACGTAATTTCTCTAAATTCAATGCTTTGGAATCTTCTTCTGTTCCAATTCGAACGCCTAAAGCAGTGTACATGTTTTTAATTTCTTCGTTCTCAAAAATCTTATGTTGCATTGCTTTTTCAACATTCAAAATCTTCCCTCTCAATGGCATGATTGCTTGAAAGTGTCGATCTCTACCTTGCTTTGCAGTTCCACCAGCCGAATCTCCCTCGACAAAGTAAATCTCACAAAGTGCAGGGTCATTTTCTGAACAGTCTGCTAATTTCCCTGGCAAGCCTGACCCTGACAGAACATTCTTGCGCTGAACCATTTCACGAGCTTTTTTAGCCGCATGTCGCGCTCTAGCTGCAAGAATTACTTTTTCCACAATTAATTTAGCTTCTGCTGGGTGCTCTTCTAAATAGTTGGCTAGCATTTCTGACACACACTGAGAAACAGGAGCAGTAACTTCGCGGTTACCTAACTTCGTTTTAGTTTGCCCTTCGAATTGTGGTTCTTGAACTTTTACAGAAACTACAGCTGTCAATCCTTCACGGAAATCATCGCCGTCAATTTCAATTTTTTCTCTTGCCAACATACCACTATCTGTAGCATATTTTTTCAAGGTATTCGTTAAACCTCTTCTGAATCCGGATAAATGAGTTCCACCTTCATGTGTATTAATATTATTCACATAAGCTTGAATGTTTTCAGTGTATGAAGTGTTGTAAGTCAATGCAACTTCCACAGGAATACCATCTCTTTCGCCTTCAAATGAAATGACATCAGCTATTAACGCTTCTCGATTGCGATCTAGGTATTGAGCAAATTCACTCAACCCACCTTCAGAATGAAATTTCGTAAAGACAGGTTCTCCTTTCTCATCCAAATTTCTTAAATCCGTTAATGTAATTGTAATTCCTTTATTCAAAAACGCAAGTTCACGCATACGTGCGGCTAAGGTGTCAAAATTATACTCCGAGTAATCGAAAATGGTAGAATCAGGCAAAAAAGTTACTTCTGTACCTGTTCTATCAGTAGTTCCAATTTCTTTTACAGAATATAGAGGTTTTCCAATGCTGTATTCTTGCTGAAATATCTTGCCTTCTCGATGCACAACTGCAGACAAGTGAGAAGACAGCGCATTCACACAAGAAACTCCAACACCGTGAAGTCCTCCAGACACTTTATAAGTATCTTTATCAAACTTACCACCTGCGTGGAGAACGGTCATAACAATTTCTAAAGCAGAAACCTTTTCTTTTGCTGTTAGCCCCGTAGGGATACCGCGACCATTATCTGAAACTTTGATTGAATTATCTTCATTAATAAAAACATTGATGGTGTCACAATGTCCAGCTAACGCTTCATCAATAGAATTATCAACAACTTCATATACTAAGTGATGCAGCCCTCTTATACCAACATCTCCGATATACATCGCTGGTCTTTTTCTAACCGCTTCTAACCCTTCTAGTACCTGAATATTATCCGCTGAATAATCGTCTCTTCTTTTTTCTTCACTCATAGTATTTTCTTATGAAAATTGTCTTTTTTGAACAACGAACAAATATAGTGAATTAAAGTGGTATTAAGAAGTTTTAAGTGCTTAATCAACCTTTATTTATCAACAAATTATTCACGGAAATAGTGTTTTAGCTACTTTCCTTCAATCCACTGAATAATGCTTTCATCAGTAGGTAAAACCCCTGATTTTATTACGCGGATTAACTGTCCTTCTTCATTGATTAAATACTTTTGGAAATTCCATTTAACATCATTGTCTTCTAACTTATTTAACGATTTAGAAGTTAAGAACGAATATATCGGAGCAATGTCTTTTCCCTTCACCCTAATTTTATCCATCATTGGAAAGGTAACACCATAATTTTTCTGACAAAATTCAGCAATTTCCTCATTGGTTCCTGGTTCTTGTTTCATGAAATCATTGGAAGGAAAGCCAACAACAACAAATCCTTTGTTTTTGTATTCTTTGTAAATTGCTTCCAATTGTTCATACTGAGAGGTATATCCGCATTTGGAGGCTGTATTAACAATCATTATTTTTTTACCTTTCAAAGTGCTAAAATCAAATGTTTCTCCAGAAAGTGTTTGCACTTTATAGTCGTAAATTGATTGCGAAAAAGCGCTAGCACTAAATGCAATGGAAAGTATTAAAAAAAATGGTTTCATGAATTAAGTTTAAAATGATTAAGAATAGACCCCATTTTCAGAAGCTGTCTATAAAAATAATTCATAAAATTTATAATCAGTATATTTACACCTAATTTAATCATTAAATAACAATTGAACTTTTTAAAATTCTACATATTAATTCCACTTGTCTGTGGGTTATTCTATTACTCAAATATATATACTCAAAATAGTTTGGCTGGGCAATGGCAAGGAATGATGAAGCAAACTGGAACCAACGAAGTATCGATACTTTATATTGAGTTTATTCCAAATGGTGAAAATATGTCCGGTTTTACCAAACAAGAATTCCCAAACACTACCAATTATCTTTATCACTCAATAATTGAAAAAGGGAAACAAGAAATATCACAAAAAAGCCCTTTATCAAAAAAAATAAACTCAAATCAACCGAATTGCAAATATGATTATCAACTGAAATATGACACAATTAGTGGTTATTTAATTGGAACGTACACGAGTTCAACTTGCAGAGGAATACAAGGTGAAGTAAAACTATATCGAACTGAAATAAAACAAGATTTGTCGGAGAAAAAAATCACTTCCCAAGAGTGGTTTGATTCTTTTTTACGAGACATTCAGAAAGGGAGAAATTCACCACAAAAAAGAGCACTTGAAAGAAAAAACTTTAAATTTCGACCAATTTATTTTGAATACGATCGTGATGAAATAAATGAAAGAGATTATGATTATCTCAGAGAGATGGCAAGAATCGTGGATGGACATTCTGATTTGCGCATTAAAATAACCGGTCATACCGATGGAGATGGATCCGATCAATACAACGATGAGCTTTCTAAAAGAAGAGCTAAAACTATAAAGGACTTTTTTCTGAAATGCAACGTCGAAGACTTTAAATTAATAATCGACTACAAAGGAAAAAGAATGCCCGTAGGTGACAATAGAACACCTGAAGGAATGCACGACAATCGAAGGGTTGATTTTAAGTTTATATAACTTAGAATCTGCAGACGGCGCTCTACAACCCTTTTATCACGTTCGGTTAAAGAAGTATGAAAAATTCCCAAGAAATTATTCATTTAATGATGTCTAAAGATGCTTTTAGCAACTGGCTAGGCA
>CAZAVP010000051.1:0-8459 GCA_964488745.1 uncultured Chryseobacterium sp.
ACAATCGCTAAAAGAAATTAATTTTCAAAATTTGTGGTCTGCGGATTTAAGGTAACATTTAAATGACAATCCCTGATCCAAAGCAATCAGCATAAAATGTCTATATTTGACACTTCAATGAATATCAAAATTATGACACAAGAAGCAACATTTGGAGCCGGATGTTTTTGGTGTATTGATGCCTGTTTTAGAGACTTAAAAGGTGTTATTTCAGTATCGCCAGGATATGCAGGTGGAACAACGGAAAACCCAACTTATAAAGAAATCTGTGAAGGGAATACGAATCATGCAGAAGTAGCACGAATTGTTTTCGATGATGAACTAATTTCATTTGAGGATTTATTGGAGTTATTTTGGTTTGTTCACGATCCAACGCAAGTCAACAGACAAGGAAATGACATTGGAACCCAATATCGTTCTGTGATTTTTTACCACAACGATATTCAAAAAGAACTAGCGCAGAAATTCAAGCAGAAATTGACGGATGAAAAAGCATGGGAAAACCCAATTGTAACTGAAATAGCTCCATTACCAACATTTTACGTTGCAGAAGATTATCACTTTAACTACATGGCATTGAATCCCGAAAATACTTATTGTCAAGCTGTTGTTCGTCCAAAAGTAGAAAAATTTAGAAAAACTTTCGCTTCAAAAATGGCTTAGGCTAAAAATGGGCGGATCATTTTCCACCCTTTCTAGGCACTTTAAATGTCATTTAAAAAATGCTTCTGTGGAACTTTACCACAAGAAAACGATAAGCCCAACTTCGGAATTAAAAATTATTTTTTTAGCGATAATCAAGTTTTCTTCTTTGGAGAAGGATTAAGGGGAAGGATAATTGGGGTAGATTGGCGGATGGCAGATTGGCAGATGGCAGATTAAATGCTTGTTTTTCAGTAAAATTGTTTCTGAAACGGAAATCTAGTCTCAAGTGGATTATTCGGTTTCCTCCTTTGGAGGAGGATTGTTTCAACTGACTTATTTTCAACACACTGTAAATCCTCTCCCTCGGTCCCTCTCCAAAGAGGGAAGCTTAATTTTCACTTCTATACAAAAATTCAAAAGCTAAGTGAATCTGGTTTCCTCCTTTGGAGGAGGACTAAGGAGGAGGATTTTTGCAATTTTGCAACTAATTTAACTTCAACACACTGTAAATCCTCTCCCTCACCGCCGAAGGCAGCAACGAAGTTACTCCCTCTCCAAAGAGGGAAGCCTAATTTTCACTTCTATACAAAAATTCAAAAGCTAAGTTAATCCAGTTTCCTCCTTTGGAGGAGGATCAAGGAGGAGGAGCTTTGTAAACCATTCAATTTCAGTGCACTGTAAATCCTCTCCCTCAGTCCCTGTTAACTTCGTTGCATGCTACGCAAGTCAAAGAGGGAAGCCTAATCCTCATTTCAAAAAAAATTACAACTAGGTTCGTCTGTTATGAATTTTACTTTACCACGGTGCTTGCTTTGCAGGTGTGGCAAAATCCAGTAGAGGTATATTTTTAAATTTTACTCGTCTTCTAGGTTTTCTCTCAACTTGTGACGTAACTGTCTCACATAAGTCTCCATCAAAAACTTAAAGTAATTTGGCGTACTTTTAGCGATGCATTTGGTATATTGCTTCAGTCGGTATTCAATGTGTTCGTTTAACATTTGAAGTAATTCCAGTCCATCATAAAAATCAGTAGCAACCTCCATGATTGCCTTGAAATGATTCTCAAGTGAATCATCCACCGCTTGTTTTCCTTTGATTCCGTTGTCTTGGTGTTCGTAATAAACCTCTTTTAAATTAAAAGAATCCAAAATTTCAGTACTAATTCGATCTCGTACAACTTTGTTGAATTCAAATTCTACTTCAAATTCAATGTCATCTCCTTCAGAAAGTCTTGATTCCAAGAAGCGATCTGGAAATTTGAATGCGTCCTGCCAGTTGATGTAATCTTGCCACAATCCGAAACGACGCACATTATTTCCTAAATCAATCAGTTTGAATGTACTTTTATGAGGCAATTTACGGGATCCACGACCAATCATTTGGTGATACAACGTCAAGGAACGCGTTGCACGATTCAAAATAATGGTTTCTACAGTTGGTTCATCAAACCCTGTAGTTAAAATTCCCACCGAACTTAAAATCGCATCGGGCGTGTTTTTGAACCATTCTAAAACGTCTTTTCGATCCTTTTCACTAAAAGTAGAATCCAAATGCCGAATTTTATAGCCGCGTTTCTTAAATGTCTCTTCTACTCGAATGGAAGTTTCAATTCCTGAATTAAAGATCAATGTTTTGTTTCCAACGGCAACTTCTTCGTATGCAAAAAGCAATTTTTCTTGCATGAAATAATTTCCGTAAACCATTTCAGAGCTGCTTACGGTGAAATCTCCATTGGATCCAATTTTCAATCCGTGTAAATTCACATCGTACGTAAAAGTTTCAGCATCCGACAAATATCCTTTCTCAATCAACGAAGCAATGCACTCACCCACCATCAACTTGTTGTAATTGTCATTCAAGGGAAGCGCTTTATTAGAACTCAAAGGAGTGGCTGTTACGCCCAATATATTGGCATTCAAATAAAATTGGAATATTTTTCGAAAAGAATTATAGTGAGCCTCATCAACAATCACCAAACCAACGTTTTCTATGAAATTCTCATCGTCATGAAGCCTGTTATTGAGGGTTTCCACCATGGCAATATAACAACTAAAATCTTCTTTTGGATCCAATTTTTTGACATCGCTATTAATCACTTTGTTTTTAACACCGATGGCACTTAATTGCCTGGAAGTCTGAACAGAAAGTTCAATTCGATGGGTTAAAATCAATACTTTTTTCCCTGACTTTTGAATGTATTCTTTCGCAATTTCAGAAAAAATAACCGTTTTACCACCACCTGTGGGCAATTGAAAAAGCAAATTGAAATTTTCTCCATTTTCCTCCAGTTCTGTTAGAATGGTTCTAACCGTAAACTCTTGAAAAGGGTACAATGTTTTCGCTTCATACAGTTCAGTGTCTATCATTTTCTCTTGATCAAAATTGGGGTACAAAATTACGGTTCTTTTATTGAATTTCAAATTGATTCCCGAAATAAAGATTTTTAAATTCATTATTTGAATCCATAATAGAAAGATCGAAGGTGAATCAATTAATTAAACAATTCAATTACAGTGATTTAACAAAAAAAACAAGAAATAATCTATTTATAAAATGTATTTCATAAATCAACTTGCTAAATGAATTTAAGTTTTAAACGGTGTTGGAATTAAAAGTCCAATATTCAATCCTATTTTCGACATAAAATGTGAGATAAATTTGTTATTTTTGCATACGCAATTTTAAAAAAAAGACAAACAATGAGCGATATCGAAAAAACAGATTGTTTAATAATTGGTTCTGGTCCTGCTGGCTATACAGCCGCAATTTATGCTGCACGTGCTGATATGCGTCCAATAATGTATCAAGGCATGCAACCTGGTGGGCAACTAACGACTACCAATGAAGTAGAAAATTTCCCAGGATATCCTGAAGGAATAACTGGACCCGCTATGATGCTCGAATTAGAGGCACAAGCAAAACGTTTTGAAACGGATGTTCGTCCAGGATACATTACCAAAGTAGATTTCTCTGGAGATGTCCACAAATGTTGGACGGAAGAAGGAAAAGAAATTCACGCTAGAACAGTGATTATTTCTACTGGTGCCTCTGCGAAGTATTTAGGTTTGCCATCTGAGCAAAAATACCTCGAAATGGGCGGCGGAGTTTCTGCATGTGCTGTTTGTGACGGTTTTTTCTACCGCGGACAAGAAACCGTGATTGTGGGTGCGGGAGATTCTGCTTGTGAGGAAGCACACTACCTTTCTAAATTATGCAGCAAAGTAACCATGATTGTTCGTCGAGATGAGTTTAGAGCCTCTAAAATCATGGCAGAGCGTGTTCAAAAAACGCCAAACATTGAAATTCTATACAATACGGAAACACAAGAAGTATTGGGTGATGACAACGGTGTAACGGGCGCTTTGGTAAAAAACAATATTACGGGTGAATTGACAACCATTCCATGTACTGGTTTCTTCGTCGCTATTGGACACAAACCAAATACGGATATTTTCAAAGATTACATCAACTTAGACGAAACAGGGTATATTAAATATGGAAAACCGGGAACAAGTTTGACCAACGTCCCTGGAGTTTTCGTTGCAGGTGATGCAGCGGATCACGTATATCGTCAAGCAATTACTGCAGCTGGAACAGGTTGTATGGCCGCTTTAGATGCTGAAAGATACTTGGCATCTCTGGAATAAATTTCCCTTGCAAATTTAGATAGAGTCAAATCTACCATAAAATATAGGAGTTATGAAAATGGCTCCTTTTTTTGTCTTCAACCCATGGATAAACACCCTTTGGTGATTCCATAAATTATTAACCTGCGTTCGATTGTAAAATGGAGGCTTATATTTCAATGAATGCGTATAATCCGAGAAATTTTAAATAAAATAATGGGCTATTTTTTTATTTAAAATGCCGAAGTAGGATGCCGTTTATTGAAAAACTACAAAATAAATCTTTCACTTTCTATTTTGAGCTGATTAATCAGTATCTAAATTCAATAGGCTAATCGAAATCAGATTATTACCCTTAAAAATCTGTTAATTAGTAAACACTTGGACTTCTGCTTTGTTGAAAAAGCGACTTCAACGTCTTCTTTGTGGCAAATAACAAACTGAAATGCAACACTTTAATTCTGTCTCTTTTTTGTCTTCCTCCATTTTCAAGAACCCGTTTTTTAATTAAGTTACTTTGCATTGTTTTTCACAATATGGAAAACAAAAAGTAACAATCACTTCATATCACAAAATAGCTCACTAATTCTTATCAATCCATGAAATCATTTCACATTTTATTCACATTCCTAGTTGGAATAGGAGTTTGGACACCATCAAGTTTGGATGCACAAACCACCGTTCAAGTCGGATACAGTGCGCTTGGAACCGATAATGCCCCCATTAATACCCGCAATGATTATCACTATTCTCAAAGCATCTATACCGCTGCAGATCTGATTGCTGATGGAGCAACGGGAGCTGGTACGATCTCTAAAATCCGATATTATCGGCAACCTGGAGGATCGCCTGTGAATTCTACCTCTTGGACAGTTTACATTGGTAATACAACCAAAACATCTTTCTTAAATCCCACAGATTGGATTCCAAGCACTTCTATGACCATTTGCTATTCAGCAAACGTGACTTTTTCATCTGGTTGGATGGAAATCCCCTTAACAACTCCTTTTCTATGGAACGGTACCGACAACATTGTTGTGGGAATAGATGAAAATCAACCTGGAATAGCGGCTAGTGCAATTTTTTGGAATTATACAGAGTATGGAAGTGCGAGAACCTTATTTTCTGGGGGAGCTACAAACCCCAATCCAACCTCACCACCAACAGGATTTATGGGAAATTGGGCTCCAAACATTCAGTTCGAATTTAACACTCCTACAAATCCAACCTCCCCTTGTTCGCCCACTTCATCCAATTTTTCTGACTACAATAGAGATTTTAGAACTACTGGAGGAATTGCAAACATCAATGACACAGACTACATCTTTGGGTCTCCTGGTTATAAAAACAAATATGCCACACTTTTTGCCTCACAGGTTGCGGGTAGTTCATTGAGTTTTTCAGTTACTACAATTGGTACGAATGTTCAGTTTAAAATTTGGGTAGATTGGAATTCCAACAACCTATTCGAATCAACTGAAGAACTATTTTATGGACAAAACAACGGAACGAACCCTTCATTTTCAGGCAATTTTACAATCCCAAGTGTTGCAACTGGAGATTATCGCATGAGAATTCGATGTGTTGGTGGTTCAGGAGCAACTTTAACCCCCTGTGACAATATTGCTTGGGGAGAAGCGAGAGACTATAAAATAACGGTGGCATCACTGCCCAATTGTACTGGCACACCTGTTTCGGGTGTCATTACAGCCCCTGCCACAGTTTGTATGGCGTCACCTTATACCGTTTCTGCGTCGGGAACATCCACAGCAACTGGGATTTCGTTTCAGTGGCAATCTTCTTCAACGGGTGGCACTCCTTGGACGAATGTAGGAGCCGCTACATCGATAGTGACCAACTTAAATGTTGCTAACTTTTCAGGATCCATTTTTTATCGATTAGCCACAACTTGTACCGTGAGTGCGATCACCGCTTATTCCAATGTAATTGGAATCAACGTTACTCCGACTTTCAATTGTAATTTATCCATAACAGCATGGTATAAGGCAGATGCAAACGTTACCGTGGCAGGCGCCTCCAAAATAAGCGCTTGGAAAAGTACCGTTGGTGCGTACGATTTGACCCAAGCTACCGACTCCAAACGCCCAAATCTCATCTTGGGTGCGAGCAATTACAAACTATTTAATTACAACAAGCGTGTTAAGTTTAATAAAACAAACTTAACACGCTTAGCAAATACGACCACTCCTACGGATCATTTAGGAGCAGACGGAACAGTGTTTTTGGTCCTCAATAAAACCAATGGATCAGGAACTGGAACTTCTTTTGCATACGATCCAGACGGGAGCATTAACACGAATCGCTGCTATCAATTTAACCCAAGTTGCAGCTTTTCACCCCATCACTTGTTAATTTTTTGTTAAATACTGTTAAATAAGTATCGTTTTGCCGCTTTTTTGGACGGTTTTCGTGTTAAAATGAGTGTTTTTGCTTGTTTTTCAATTTGTAATGCCCAATTTCTGTTGTCTATCTCAACTACTATTTTGAACTTTGCAACATGTACTTTAGAGCATCTTTCAGAAATAATCCTAAAACAGATAAGAGCGAAGCTTATTTTCGCTTGGTTGAAAGTTATCGTGATGCGTATGGTCATATCAAACAAAAAACAGTTGTAACAGCTGGCTTTATCGATAATTACACAAGTAATGAACTTGAGTTTATTCAAACTTATATTAATGACACAATAAATGGTAAATCAAATTTATTTATACAAGATTCTGATAATCATCTTATTGAATTTGCAAATGAGTTAATAAATAAAATTATAGTTAATAAAAAAATTGATTCTGCCAAGGGTTTAGAGAAGGTCGATTTGCAAACACTCAAACATGATGAAGTTCGTGAAATCGGTGCAGAATGGCTTAGTTTTCAAGCTTTAAAACAATTAAATCTAAGATCATTTTTAGAAACACAAAATTAGGATAATGAAAAAATACAACTTGCTTTAACTCAACTTATTTCGAGGGCTGTTTATCCAGCAAGTGAAAATAAAACTAGCAAATGGATTAAGGAGAACTCCTCTGTTTGTGAATTAACAAGCTATCCAATTCAAAAAATAACCAAGGATAAACTTTATAAAAACGCCTTAGATTTATATCAAATCAAAGATGAATTGGAACAGTTTTTAAGTACCAAAACAGATGAGTTATTTGATATTCAAAACACTATATACTTATATGATTTAACAAATACATACTTTGAAGGAGAAAAAAAGAACAGTAAATTAGCACAATTTGGACGTAGCAAAGAAAAAAGAAGTGACGCAAAATTAGTCGTTTTAGCAGTCGTAGTTAATTTGGAGGGATTTATAAAATACTCTTCAATTTTACAAGGAAATATAGCTGATAGTAAGACTTTAGCAGAAACAATTGACAAGCTGAAAGTAAAAAGTGGGACAGAAAATAGCAAACCCCTTCTCGTATTTGATGCAGGCATTGTTAGTGAAGAAAATCTTGAATTGGTTGTGTCAAAAGGATACGATTATGTTTGTGTAAACAGAACAAAACCAAAAGAATACGAATCTAAGAATGACATTCCAGTAATAATATATGATTCTAAAAATCAGAAAATCAGTTTAAACCAAGTTGAATTAAATTCAAACAAAGTTGATAATCAAGACTTTAATCTTTACAAAGTAAAAAGTGATTTTAAAGCAATGAAAGAACATTCTATGAATGTTAAGTTCCAAGAACGTTTTGTATGTGAATTGCAAAAATTATCCAATGGATTAAGCAAAAAATCAGGGATAAAAACAGTTGAAAAGGTACAACAAAAAATTGGACGTATAAAAGAACGTTTTCCATCAATTGCAGGCAATTATTCGATCACTTGTAAAGTAGATAAAGACAATAAAAATGTTGAAAACTTGACCTGGGAATTGAATCAAAAGTCCGACAAAAAGAAGGAAGAACAAGGTGTGTATTTCCTGAGAACATCTTTGAAGAATAAGGATGAGGAAACAATTTGGAGAATTTACAATGCATTACGTGAAATAGAAACGACATTTAGAACGCTTAAAACAGACTTAGATTTGAGACCAATTTACCATAAAAATGACGATGCAACAATGGCTCATTTGCACTTAGGTCTATTGGGATATTGGATAGTAAATACCATCAGACATCAACTTAAAATAAAAAAAATAAATCATGATTGGAGCGAAATTGT
>CAZAVP010000052.1:0-7150 GCA_964488745.1 uncultured Chryseobacterium sp.
GCAGAGCCGATAGTAAACGGTTAAATACGGTAGAGTTGCGTATATTTATGAGTTGGGCAACATGCAAAAAAAGACGACAGAACATTGAAAGAAGCTGAAACAGGAACATGGAACTTAGAAACTAATATGACAGATGGACTGAATGAATTAGAACTTTATACTCATTCGATAAAGAATGACAATTGGACTATTCCCCCCGCTTCGCATTTTTTAAAATTTCTCTGCCAACCCGCATTTGGCACATTTGCAAAGCCGCACAAGCCATCGCACAGCCAAAGCTTTGCAAAAGAGCCAAATTTCCCCAACGCTCTTGGGCAACTGCTACTAATGAAACATCAACTTATTTTGACAAGATGAGTGATAAAATAATACATATCAATAATGAGGACAGTGAAGCGGACACTTGCAGAAAAGAGGTGTTACCAAAACTTTATGAAAGCAATTGGACTGACGAATTGATTCTTGAACAACGGACATTTACTGATGGTAAAATCATCGTAATTGGACGAAAAGCAAAAAGAAAAAAAGCTAAACGTTTTGACTATTTACTTCGCTATTCGCAAAATATGCCGATTGCAATTGTTGAAGCCAAAAAGAAATACAAATCTGCGGGCGATGGACTTCAACAGGCAAAAGATTATGCGGAAATTCTCGGACTAAAGTTCGCTTACTCAACAAATGGCACAGAAATAATTGAATTCGATTTCATAACAGGGCTTGAAACCAAAATCGCGAGCTACCCTACACCACAAGAACTTTGGAATAGATTAAATCAAGCAGAGCCAGTAAAACCTGAAATTCAAGAAACTTACCTAAAACCTTTCTTCGCTACCCCAAATAAAGAAGTTAGATACTACCAAAGAATTGCAATTAACCGAGCAGTAAAGGCAATTTTGGAAGGAAAGAAAAGGGCTTTACTAACCTTAGCGACAGGAACAGGAAAAACAACGGTTGCTTTTCAGGTTATATACAAACTTTGGAATAACCGATGGAATACAAAAGGCGAATACAGGCGTCCCAAGGTTCTGTTTCTTGCAGACAGAAGTATTCTTGTTTCAGATCCACATGCTAAAGATTTTGCCGTTTTTGGTGATGCAAGATGTTTAGTTCCAGATGAGGGCTTACCAAGTAGTCGTGAGATTTATTTTTCGACTTATCAGTCTTTAGCAGAAGACAGCAATAGACCAGGTGCTTTCAGGAAATTACCAAGAGACTTTTTTGACCTTATTGTAATTGATGAGTGCCACAGAGGAAGTGCATCTGATGACAGCAATTGGAGAGTAATACTTGACTACTTCAATACTTCTGTTCAACTTGGATTAACCGCAACCCCATTGCGTGACGATAACAAAGACACATATGGATATTTTGGAAATCCGCTTTATATCTACAGTTTAAAACAAGGAATTGAAGATGGCTTCCTTGCCCCCTATTTAGTTCACAGAGTAGTCACTGAAACGGATGCGACAGGTTTTAGACCAGAAGAAGGACAAGTTGATGACAATGGAGAAGTAATTCCCGATGGCGTTTACACAACCCCAGATTTTGAGAATTCACTTTCTTATCTGCCCAGAACAAAAGCAGTAGTTAAACATCTCTACAACTTCATGGTCAAAAACGGAAGGTTTGATAAAACCATTGTTTTTTGTGTCAATCAAGAACATGCTGACCAGTTCAGAAGAGAGTTAAGCAATCTAAATAGTGATTTGGTCAAGCAGTACCCTGATTATGTTGTTCGTATTGTTTCAGAAGAAGGCGACATAGGAAAAGGACATTTAGGGAAATTCATGGACATTGACGAGCCTATCCCCGTTGTAGTAACCACGTCCAAATTGTTGAGTACAGGCGTTGATGTTCCAACTTGTAAAATCATTGTGCTTTTCCGAATGGTCAACTCTATGACCGAGTTTAAACAAATCGTTGGTAGAGGTACAAGAGTAAGAGAAGACAAAGAAAAATTGTTTTTCACCATTCTTGACTATACAGGAAGTGCAACAAGAAACTTTGCCGATCCTGATTTTGATGGTGAACCACCATTAATCACCGAAGATGAAATTGATGATGATGGAAACGTAATTGACGGAGATGAATGGGTGCCAGATGATGCTGACACAGGTGATAACGATTGGGAAGATGACGACAATGAAGAAGATGAGCCACCAACAGGCGGAGAAACAGGTGGCGAACCAAGAAGAAAATACTATATCAGCGAAGGCGAAGTAAGTATAGCAGCAGAGAGCGTTCAAATATTAGACGCCAATGGAAAACTTCGCACTATTCAATTTACACAATATGCAAAGGAGCAGATCACTACTCTGTTCCCATCAATAAATGAGTTTAAATCAAAGTGGAACAATCTTGAAGAACGCAAACACATTCTTGAGGAGCTTGAAAATAATGGTGTATCTGTAGACCAACTAATGGAGATAACCAAAAACAAAGATGCTGACCCATTTGATTTACTCTGCTTTGTTGCTTTCGATTTGAAACCACTCACTCGCAAACAACGAGCAGATTTACTAAAAAAGAACAAGCCTGATTTATTTCAAGACTTGAGCGAGAAAGCTCAAGATGTCTTGAACCTGATATTGGAAAAGTATGTGGAATATGGGCCAAATCAATTAAGACCCGATATTATTTCTGTTGACCCAATCTCAGAACAAGGTAACGCTTACGAAATCGTAAATGAATTTGGCGGAATTGACCAGTTCAAAAAAATAATAGAAGAAATACAAACCCTGCTTTATGCAGATGCAGCGTAAAAGGAAAAAATGGCAAAGACAAAAAAAACAAAAGCAGTAAAACAAGAAACACCAGCTCAAAGGCTGTCAGGTATTATCAAAAGTTGCCGCCAAATCATGCGAAAAGACAAAGGCATGAACGGAGATGCGGACAGACTTCCAATGCTGACTTGGATAATGTTCTTGAAGTTCTTGGATGATAATGAGCAAATGCAAGAAGTAAATGCACAGCTTGAAGGCAAGAAATACAAGCCTGCAATAGAATCACCTTATCGTTGGCGAGATTGGGCAAAAGACACCAATCTAACAGGTGACGACCTGCTTAATTTCATCAGTAATGAGAAAGTTACTCTCTCTGACGGTAAAGAAAGAACAGGTTTATTCTATTATTTAAGGAGCTTACAAAGTGAAAGTGGAACGGAACGCAAAGACGTAATTGCAACGGCATTTAAAGGAATTAGCAACCGAATGATAAACGGGTACTTGCTAAGAGATGTAGTAAATAAGATTGACGGCATTCATTTCACCAACAACGAAGAAATAAATACGCTTTCGCACTTGTACGAAAGCATCTTGAAAGAAATGAGAGATGCTAGCGGAGATGCAGGAGAATTTTATACGCCAAGACCTGTAGTGCGTTTTATGGTTGAAATGCTTGCCCCTAAAATTGGCGAAACTGTTTTAGACCCTGCTTCGGGTACAGGTGGATTTTTAGTTGAAGCCTTTGACTATTTGAAAAAGCAAGCTAAAACCGTAGAACAAAGACAAACACTGCAAAGGAATTCCATTATTGGTGGCGAACCAAAGTCATTACCCTTTCTGCTTTGTCAAATGAACTTGCTTTTGCATGGTCTTGAATATCCAAATATTGATAGTGGTAATAGCCTAAGATTTCCATTAAAAGACATTGGCGATTCTGAACGTGTAGATGTTATTCTTACCAATCCACCATTCGGGGGTGAAGAAGAAAGAGGGATTCTAAACAATTTCCCAAATGATAAACGAACAGCAGAAACAGCCTTGCTCTTTTTGCAATTGATAATGCGAAAGTTGAAAAGGAAAAAACCAGATTCACATGGTGGACGTGCCGCTGTAGTTGTTCCAAATTCAACTTTGGCGGGTAACGGCATTACAGGCAGAATTTTAAGACAGCTTATTTCTGATTTCAACCTTCATACTATTGTTCGTCTTGGCGAAGGTGTTTTCGCACCATACACTGACATTCCTTCCAATTTAATTTTCTTCGATACCACTAAAAAAACTGATACTGTTTGGTTCTATGAAGTACCAATTCCAAAAGGAAAAAAGAAATACAGTAAATCAAAACCACTTAAATCAGATGAACTAGAAAAAATCAAAAAATGGTGGAACCGAAGAGAAGAAAGTGAGAACTCGTGGAGTGTTAAAGTTTCCGAATTACTTCAATCCGAAGATGAAAAAATTGACTTAGACCTTAAGAATCCGAATAAAGTAGACCCATATGAAAATTTGGACGCTAATCTTCTAATCTCGAAAGTGAAAGAAGCCATTAAACAAAATCTAGACTTAATTAGTCAAGTACAGAATGAAATCAGCAATTCATTGACTGTCAAAACTGTTAGCCTATCGAAGGCAATTGAAGAAAGTACAGATTCTGTAGAAGTGAACCCCACCGTAATGTATGATTTTGCAGGTGTTTACGGATTTGGAAAAGGACTTTTTAAAAGAGAACCACTTTCAGGCAGTAATACTTCATACAAATCATTTCACAGACTACATAAAGATGAAATTGTTATTAGTAAAGTAAAAGGATGGGAAGGTGCTATTGCATTGATTACAGAAGAATTTGATGGCTTGTATTTATCTTCTCAATACCCAACTTTTAAGGCCAAAGAAGGAGTCAACATTAAATACATAGCTGAGTATTGCAAACACCCTAGAGTTTGGCAAGAACTTCTAGATAAATCAAAAGGAATAGGTGCGAGAAGAAATTCAATTTCAGTTGACACCTTTTTATCGTTGCAAATCCCGTTACCAGAGTTGGAAGAACAAGACAAAATTGTAGATGCACTTGAGAAACTTTCAGAATTGAAGAGAAAGCAATCAGAGCTGAATAAATCACTTGAATTGCTCACGCCAGCAATATTGGAAACAGCTTTCAATTCTAAACCAGCTGAAGAAGTAGAAGTATGAAACCTAAACTATTAACGGCAATTCTGTTATTTATAAGTGCTTACTCGCCTTTGTTTTTGATTTTGGCAGTAAAGGATTTTGATTTCTATTGCAGTTTCAGTTTTGGGCATCCAGTAGCCATTTCAATTCTTCTTGGTTTATCAGCATTAAGTGTTATACTGCTATTCGTAACTATTGGCTCAATCAAGAGAGGAAATATGCCTGTTACAGTGAAAGCGGTTAAAAACCGTTCGGTTGATTTAATCAATTACACAATCCCTTACATCGTTTCATTTTTTGGTTTTGACCTAGCGAAAATTGAGGACATTATTTCGCTTTCAATATTCCTTCTATTGTTGTTGCTTCTTACTATAAAAAGCAAGTCAGTATTCATGAATCCTATTCTGCTTTTAGCAGGCTACAATCTTTACGACTTGGAATATGAATATGATGGCAAGTCAGCTTCAACAATCGTTATTAGCAAGGATGAAATGAAAGCAGGAGAAAGATTTTACATAAGGAGTTTAACTCGCTTCTTGTACTTCGTAACAGAAAAAGAGACCACAGATGCCCAATAGACAAAGACAAACACTAAGACAATTAAAAGACCTTGATTTAAGAGGGGCTAATGTGACATTGGCAGTTGTAAAAGAATACAAAAGAGACAGAGTTTCTCAGTACACGGTTAAATACGTGCCAATTGACCAAAGACTTGAAACCAGACTGAGAAATATCGTTGTAAATCATATCAACAACTCAAACACGGTTGAAGAATATACCTATGACTGTCCTGAACCTGAAGAAGACCAGGTAAGGGCTATCAGCTATGAAGAAACCGACTTTTACAGAATATTTGAACAGCTCGAAGATTTAAACCCAGAGGAAGATATTATCGAGAATGTAGATGAGCTTGTAAAGTCTAAAGCCTACATGATAATTCTTCGAAATGCAGAAGGCATTCAAGTTGTCGGTTTTAAAACCCTGCCAGAGAATTGGAGAATGAAACGAAATAAAGGTTTGATTCCCCTTTTGTACAACGAAAACCGATTTGAAGATTTAGAGCAAGAAAACATATTCAGTATTTCCAGAATTGTTGACTTATTCTACTTCAATGAGTTCCTTTTCATTCTTTCAAAAAAGGACTTTGAAAGAGGATTAAACTTTCGAGAAGGAATGATAAACAATGCGGAAGAAATGTATCAGGAAGTAACTCAACTGAATATTTTCGTGAATATGGAAATCTTGACTGTGAGAGTTGGAAATAATCAGAGATACTTAAGGAAAATTGCGACAATCAGAAACTTAGGACATTACAGGAACCCAGTTTATTTACAAAGATTGCAACAATTGAGCATTGCAAAAGGATGGAACATTCAGTTTGAAGAAGAACAAATTGTAATAACGGACGAGACACTGGATGACATTTTGACTTTGCTACAAAACAAAAGACTTCATTCAGAATTGACAGAAGAGGACTTTGATGTTGAAAGTACAAAACCAGTAAATCCCAACGCAAACTTGTAAGCACATTTGCAGGTCGCACAATGCCAACGCTCGACCAAAACCTGCAAAAGAGCTTCCAAGTCTCTGTCCTAGAAAAGAGAAATTTTAAAAAATGCCCCACCGCACAGGAGGACAATATGAAGACTAAAACGAAAAGAAAAATAAAGCACGATTGCCCAACAATGGCTATACGTAATGCGGGATATAGTACTAATATGAAAGTGATTACATTAAATAAACTTTTCGTTAGGCGGGCAGTGAAGTGCTTTGTAACCCCGCACTACGTATAGCCGAAACCGTTGGGCAACAAGCTTAAAAAATCGAACTGATAATAAAAATTCGGTAAAATGACTAAAATAACTTCAAATCCTAATTGTGGAAATTCACCTAAAATGGAGTTTATAAAACAATTTAACATTGCATTTGCAAAAGGAAACGTAGAATTTCTTAACGAAAGTGTAACGGATGAAATTGTTTGGAATATAATTGGCGATAAAAAAATTATGGGTAAGGAGAATTTCATGGAGGAATTGGAAAAAATGAAAACTGAAAAGACGAACGAATTAATACTTGACCAGATTTTATCGCACGGAAAAGAAGGAGCTGCAAACGGAATTATGAAAATGCAAAACGGAAAAAAATATGCGTTTTCGGACTTTTACAAATTTTATAATACAAAGGGAGCAAAAGTGAAATCGATAACCTCATATGCAATTGAAATTTAGGTTGACCAATGACAAAAATTGACGCAATAA
>CAZAVP010000053.1:0-6787 GCA_964488745.1 uncultured Chryseobacterium sp.
GTCGGCAAATCAAAAAAGACCAAAATCCACAATATTCGATATTGGTTTAAACGATCCACATTTAACGCTTTCCTATTTCCGGGTAATTGATCTTTCGAGCCACGCCTTCAAAACACCTGGCCAGGGACGCGGTGGTTCTGGACATGCCCACCAGCAAAGGACTCGTCATATCATCAAAATAAACATCGACCTGTGGCAGTTGCAACAAACGTGCTTTCAGTTCGGTCGTCAATGTTTCGATAGGGACACCGTCTGAAACAATATCGTAAACGATCCGATCCACAAACGGACGATAGGGCTCCATGATGTCATCCGCGAGACAATAGGCATTATATTTATTTCGGTGAAAAATCCCCAGCGTAGGCAATAATCCCGACGAGACCAGGCTACGGGCCACTACCGCCCGCAGAATCGCATAGCCGTAGTTCAACAGATTATTGGGCGGGTCCCCGCCCCGATGTCGGTTGAACGGCATAAATTCCGCAAAAATATGTTGCCAATAGTACGCTGCAGCCCTCCCTTCGTAGTTGTCCGGATCCCCAGACCGCACGTGTTTTGACCAACGGTGCATATTGTCCACCTGCAGCCCAATGTCTTCCAATACACGCGCTTGATTATCAATCTTCTGTTGTATGGTCTGTTGCCACAGCTGCTTCTTCAAGGGCACCGAAGCTTCAATTTGGTAGCGGAAACGTTCGGACTGCGTTTGCCCGCCGTCGAGGGGAAGAATTAAGCCTGTGGGCATGTGCGTCGAATCGCAGGAAATCACCGCAACGTTGTTTTGTATTAACGTAGCGATGCACCCGTGCGAAATCGTAATCTGTTGATTTTCCAATACGAGGACTCCGATATCCTCAATCGGCACCGTCCGGTTGTCTTTGTCATCTCCCGGAAAGGAAACCACCAGCTGGCTGTTCTTGTGGCTCAGGTAGGCGGGATTGGAAAACAGGAGGGTTCGCTTGATCATGACATCATATTTGTTCGGGTCTATGGATAGATTACATGCTGTGTTGCTTACAGTCAAAAGCCATTACGGATCTATAAATAAGGATTTATCCCTTAATGCCCTATCTTCCTTATGAAAACTGATAAACTCATCTCGACCATTAAACCAAGCTAAAGTGTCGTCTTTCTGTAACTTGGTCGGAAGCTCGGATAGATACGCATGGTAAGAACTATGCGGCCACTCCTCGTGGCCGTCACAAAATCCATGATGAACAGGGTTTCGGTGTATGTAATTCACGATGGCAATCCGGTAGCTTTCGGAGGTGATTTCCTTTGATTTAAAAGGCCGCATAAACAACGAGCCCCTGCGGTCATATTGTTTATTGTAAGCCTTGGCGTAAGCATTAAAAAAATTGCTGAATTGCTTGGATATAACACCTGTCAGGTTTTCAAAACCTGACAGGTGTTGTAGGCGCTGTTCTTTTACGTCCTCTTCACTCTTCGTACGTATCAAAAAATGAAAATGATTGGGCATCAGGCAATAGGCGTAAGTGAAGGCAACCGGCTCGATATATTTTGCCCATTGCCTCAAAAAGTAAATATAGTTCTTCTCCTCCCGAAAAAGGTTGTCATCACCATTGGCATGGTTGTAAACGTGGTAGTAGGTGTCGAAGTCTAGCCCAGCCATAGTTAAAGGTGTTCGGGGTGAAAAATACGTTTGCGTTAATTCGCTTTGAAAACCATTTCGTAAAACTGTCTGTCATGCGCATTGTCGGGCTCCGGCACTAGCTCGAGTACGCCGCTCTTATTGATTTCCCCGATAATTCGAGGCCACTCGTAATACTGGAAGCACCGCAAAAAACGCTGCAGCCGATAAATTCGCTCGCATTACTTCGCCATTTCCAAAGCAAGCAGCAATCTCGTACAGGCCGATCAAGTTTTTTAGGAAGGTAGAGCGGGGCATGTGGCGTTTGATTAATACTCCCCTACACTTACAATATCTCCTAAATGGTTGATGCGGACCTTGAGAATTCCAAATACCCCCTTTAATCCGAGCTGGGGTTTATAAGTAACACCAGCTAAATCTTTGTGAGTATCGACTGTAGTTTCCAAGTGATGCCTGAAAAAATAGTTCTTAGTCGCAATCTTCTGCACTCGAAACAAATTTGGACTAATAATTTTCTTGTTCCTAGGGTTTAACAAATCGACCTCCGCAGGATGAAATCCGGTTTTCTCGTTCGGAAAAACGAACATTTCGTTTTGTTTCATTGTAAAGAGAAATTGCCAGCCCAAATGTTGATTGTAGGTTTTGTCAATTATCGGCAAGCCTTGGTTTACTCGCTCTACTGCTTCAAAAAATGAAACTATTTTTTCCTGCAGATTGCCAGTTTCATCTTGATAAATGGCTACGTGATGATTATTCCCAGTGCTTACAAAATCAATCGGAATTTTATTTCCGTTTTCATCTAAAATGTGATTGCCAAAATGATCCTTTTTATAATGCAAAGGCTCGGCATTTTTCACTCCGGAAATCCGAACACGTTTAATAGCAATTCCTTTTTCTTTGTTGAGCCAAATCGGGTTTTTATCCAAATCGGAAAAAGCTTTTTTAGCGTCACCTCCAAATTCCTTCAAACGACTTTTTAGAATACCTTTTACCCCTGCATCTAAAATCTTTTCGATGGATTTATCGTCTTTAAAGTTTTCCGGTGTCACATCTTTGCGGATCGAGTAATCCTCTTCTAACCATACTAATTTCACAGCTTCGGGCACTTTTATATTGTTTTCCAAACTGATGTAGATTGCCGTTTTGTTCAACGCATTTTTCCCAGCAAAAGCCCTTTTAGGATCATTTCCGTTCTCGGCTAATCGTTGAAGCAACGCTTTTTTGTAAGTTGGATTGGCCACTTTTTCAATCGTTTCCAAATCAAATTTCACACTGACCTTTTCTTCCTTACTTTGGTGAAAACGATATTTTCCATAAATCGTTTCTTTATGTAATTGCCCACGTGGTGTCAGTTCAATTTTAACTTTTTCACCCTTTTTGGACTTAATTTTATTTCTATTTTTCGTCACGACCTTATTTTTGGCTTTGTGCGAAATCAACACGTTTTCCAAATGTTCTTTTGCGATTTGCCGGAAGTTTGGAATAGGCTCTTTAAACACACGTCTTTTATTGCCATTCTCGTCAATGCTTAGTTCAGTCTCGAGATTTTCGATGGCAATGATGTTCCCGTGCAATTTGTGGCCTTCGTCTTTTCGAGCGTTCAGATAATTCAAATATTGAATATGGTTGCGCTTGGTAAAAGCGACCGTTAAGGCATCCATCGCGTGGTGGCGATGGTCGTTCCGTTTTGTCCAATCCTTAATGACTTCAACTTTGTGTCCGTTTCGACGCTCTTGTAGGTCGGTTAATCCCAATAATCGGTATTTAGGCAGGTTGATTTCCTTCATCACATTGACCAAA
This sequence comes from uncultured Chryseobacterium sp., assembly GCA_964488745.1. GTDB lineage: Bacteria > Bacteroidota > Bacteroidia > Flavobacteriales_D > Crocinitomicaceae > JAQVCM01. The sequence continues at coordinate 3,413 of CAZAVP010000053.1, forward strand.
TTCCAGTCTTCGCGCAACCTATTGGTTACACTACCGGACGTGGGCACAACAGATGTAGTGATTTTGAACAGTAATTCTTTCGCTTTTTTAGCAATGTATTGGCTTTCGCGCAAATCTCTTTCGATAAATCCATCTCCAATCTCTGTTTCTTGTTTCAAGAGTTTCTGGTATTTAGCTTTGGAAACACCCTCCTCTTTATTCTTTTGATACGCATCATACAAAGACTTTATTCTGCCCTCAAATTCTTCCGTAATGCCGTATTTGGACGAGACGTAGTCAAAAGCAGTTTTATTGCCTTTATCTAAATTGGTTTGGCGATACACAATTGTTTTATTGGAAAAACTATCATCAAACAATCGAGATTGCGGTATGATGTGGTCTATATCAATCTGCTTGCTGAACAATATTTCTCTGGGGATATAGGTGTCGGTATATAGGTCCTTGTAACCTCTATTTTTCAACTCTTCGTACAATCTGAAGCGAATAATATCGTTTCGTGTCGGGTTTTTGATGCCAAATTCGTTTTGAAGAATTTTAAATATTTTTTCGTGAGCCAACTTCGCTGCATTAATACTTGTAGTCATTTCTGCTCGCTCCGCTGCATTTTTCTTTAGCTCACGCGCCAATTCGATTCGGATTTCATCAAATTTGAAATACTTCGTGATCGTGCCGTTTTCATCTTTTTCGCTATTCTTCTCAATCAAGGCATTGACGATATTAATCATTTGGTTGAGAATTTTCTCGACCACCGGCTGGCGTAAACTGTTCTTTTTCAGTAGTTCTAATTTATCTTCTAGAAATCTATCTTTTAGCTCATCCTTAGTTAAAGAATGTTTGGAGTGTCTGTAACCAACCAATTCACACGCGGTACTGTAATTGTTCTCGCGAATGTGTGGATAAATCTTCCGCATCGCTTTACTGGATAGATTTCCATAATCATCCACAAGCCCTACATTAGCTAAAATTTGTGCGTGCTCAAGCTTGAATCCAAATTTCTTCGCTAATAATTCATACAGTTTTTCATTTCCACTTTGGGAGTCGTCACCTTCGTAAGAGTACAACAAATGCCATAATTGATAGGATTGTTGTTTTTCAAAGGTTTTTCCGTCCGCTTCTGCGTCAAAATCAAGAATTTCGGTATCAATTTCATTTGTGTTGAAAATGTCTCGAACCATATTCTTTATTTCCGCAGCCGGGACTTTCAAATCATCCAGCTCGACTTCATCTTTATTCGACTTGACTTTTAGTAAGTCTTTTACATCATAACCTTCAATATCCAAGATTTTGAGATAAGCTTCGTATAAAGCTTTAGCAGTTCGATTTCCTTCCAGTTGCGTATAATTGAATTCCCATTCGTTCGGGTTTAATCCCAAAATTTCTAAACAGTTTTTGGCCGACAGGTTCCCTTTCAGATTCAGCTCTTCAAACAGTTTTTCTTTTGCCTCTAAATCGAGTGAGAAAATTTCTTTTTCTTCCTCGAATAAAGAATGTTGATTTTGGGCTTTGGTAACTCTTTTTCGGCTTCCTTTTTTGCGTACCAAAACATTATTCAGGTTCTGCCAAATTTTAAATTCCTGAAACAAAGGCGATGACTTTGGTGCCACTCTGGAGCCAATTATTTTCTTTGCACCATCAATGACAACTTCCTTGCTTTCCAATTCACAGAAACTAATCAATCCTTTTTGGGATTTTAGTTTGCGTTGGTAAAAAATGATGATGTCACGAATTTCTTCTTTGAGTTCAGTGGTCAACTCCGAATGAAACTTAGACTGTGTTTCCCAAAGAATCTCAAACTCATCCAAATAATCTTGTCGATAGAAAACTTGATTTTTTAAACGCGCGTGAGAATTTTCTTTTAATTGCTGATACAGATACTGCCCAACAGTTTGCTTGTTAAAATAGAGTTCTTTGCTTCTGTCAGAAATCGCCCCTAAGTAACCGCTTGAATTATTGAGATTATTATTGATTTCCGTTAGCACATGTGCTACTTCTTCTTTTTCTAACTGATACGAAATAGCCTCACTTCGCCACTTGTAAGCCTGTAGCTTCTTCTGCTCCCTTTTGCTTAATTGGATGGTTCGTTCATTTTTTAAAGCTTCCTCTAAATCTTTAATGTCAGCCGTATTGAAATTGTAGGTTTTCCAAAAGGCCGCTGAAGTGGCTCTTTGCCCTTTTCCTTTTAACTCTTCATAAAAACTGTCCGTTAGGATTTCCGGATAAAATTGCTTTTGAAAACGCCATACTTGATCAAATTCTGTCTGTAAATCGGATCGGTAAAAATCGGGAAGGGATTTTTTACCTTCCTTCAAAAGTTCATAAGCCAATTGCCCCGGCGTTAGGTTTTCCTCATATAATCTTTTGGCAACAGCCATTCCGTCGATTGCTTGCCCCTCATCTTCATTTTTAGCTTTACGGGAACTTTTGTATCCACGTTTTTTGTTGATGGCGAATAAAATCCGTGCGAATTCTTCCTTTTCGACTTTTTCGGAAACAGCTTTCGCGCGCAATGCCCAGGTTTGATGTGTAGTGTCTTTACCGTCTTCTGTGAGTGTCGATTCGGAATTTATAACCCTATTTTTCGTTAAGACGTCAACCAGGTTTTTTCTTCTATCTTGATAACGGTCAAGATTTCTTCTTGCACCTCGCTTAAGGGTTCGTTCCGCATTGATAGAGAACGGCTTCCCCTTTTCAAAATTGGTTTGTTCGTCCACTGTTAAGGCATTTACTCTAACGCCTATCTGTTTTATTTCAGATTCATTTCTGTCTTCACATTCAATAACATGAGCGAAGCCGATTGAGGTTACACCTAGGTCGAGCCCGAGTACATTTTTTTTGTGATTCATCTCCGTGTATTTAAAAACTGTGGTAAAAGCGGTTTTTCCATAAAACAATGGGTTAAATTGGTTATTGCGATAAAGGTAAATCGAAAATAATTATCTAATTATCGTTTCCTGTATTGCATGAATCGGATTATAGTTTATCTTTGCCTGTGAAAGCAAATCACAATAAGGATTATTCCGTTGTGAAAACATTTAGCGCCTCGACTATCTTCGGGGCTTTTTTATTTCTACTAAATGTTTCATGAGCTCCATAATACAAACTGGCAATAAGCGAATAAAACATTTGGGTCGCCTCTTGTCCATAATCAGGAGGCTTTTTTCTTTGTGCCAAGCGTAGCCCATCCTCGTGCAGTTACGCTAGAATCGATTTAACTATCAGATCATATTAAGCTAAGCGGCAACTTGGTAACGGTCAGGATTTATCCTTAATTGGTTTTTCGCAAAATATAATATTTTTCACAGGAAAGCAAAAGCGATCGATTTTTTTGACGCTGCCCCGCAACCCGTTGTCGGGATTCTGGCAAAGCAATTGCTC
>CAZAVP010000054.1:0-5589 GCA_964488745.1 uncultured Chryseobacterium sp.
TAATTTTAAAGACTTTTCCTCTTTCCTTTGTTGATAGTCTGCGGATTTAAGGAAAAATTATTTTGAAGTGCTCAGATTCAATGAATCACTTTTAAAGAAAAATAAGATTATCAGTTAGTTGTAAATTTTTTAGAATGATAGTTTTGGCTTCCCTCTTCTGGAGAGGGATTAACTTCGTTGCTCCTTCGGCGGTGAGGGAGAGGATACGTAAACAGTTGAAAATGAAAATCTAAAATCCTCCTCCTTAGTCCTCCCCCGAAGGAGGAAACTAGATCATCTTACCTTTTGTAATTTCATTAAAAGATAGAATATCAACTAGTTGTAAATTTATTTTCAATGAAAATTAGACTTCCCTCTTTGACTTGCGCAGCATGCAACGAAGTTAACAGGGAGCGAGGGAGAGGACTGGTGAGTAATTGGAAATCAAAATGTTGCAATTATCCTCCTCCTTAATCCTCCTCCAAAGGAGGAAACCAGATTATCGCTAAAAAATAATTTTTAATTCCGAAGTTGAGTTGATGGTATTCTTGTGGCAAATTTCCTCAGAAGCATCTAAAATAAGCGCTAACTTTTTACGAGAATCATTTGGGGTGGTTGATGGTTTGAAACTCTTTTCTTTTACTTTTTTTGATCTGAATGGGTTCACCAACCATGCGCGCATAGACCGCAGTGAATTTGGCACCAATGAAAATCATTTGAGAAGAATAATACATGTATCCCAATAAAACCAACAAGGCACCTGCCAATCCACCATCTTTCGCGAAAAAAAAGTGCGACAAATAATATTGGATGATTAATTGACCCAAATGAAGTAAAATGGCTGTAACAAAACCTCCCACCCATGCCAATCGCCATTTAACATCACCATCGTGCAAATATTTTAAGACAAAACTGAAAATCAAAACTTTGGACAAAACGCCAACGATGTGCCTTAAAACTTCCATGGTAATTGCAGAAAAGTAACTGGTTTCACCCAACAATTGATTTCCAAACGAAATTAAGATTAATTGCATAAAATAGGTGACAATGATTACGGCACCAAAAAATGCGAGAAATCCAAAGGAAACCACACGGGTTAAAATGTTAGAATAAAGTTGTTTTCTTTTGGAATCAAACAAACGTTCAATATCAAAAAAGAAATTGACACTGAATTTTAACGAATTAAAAATTGCCGTACTCGAAATTAAAAGGGCAATAATTCCTACGTTTCTCAAGAAAAAATTATCTTTTGCAAAATCAATGGAAATCAAAAACTCCATGATTCCAGAAACATCTTCCACACCAACTTGTTCGGTTAATATTTGTCGGACAATACCCAAAATGGTGGATTGTCCAATGAAATAACCAAAGGTTGCAACCGCCAGATAAACGATGGGTACCATGGCAAAAATGGTGTAAAACGAAAGCGCTGCTCCATGAAACAAACCTTTATCGATGGTAAATTCTGAGATGGTTTCTTTGATTAATTTCCACCTATTTGACCAACTTAAATCAGTTATTCTTCTTTTTGATTCCGATTTTTTCGACATGTGATAAAGATTCAATGTGGTATAAAATAACCGTTTCTCGTTTTTTGGTTTGGAAGTAATTTTTATGATAGGCGCCAAAGAAGACACTTTTTACAAACTTCACTTCCAACTGAAGGTTAGTTTCCCTCCCTGTCAAATCAAATTCGATTGGCCGAAACATGATCTTTTCATTGTTGATTTTCACCGTGTTTAAGTCACCGAAAAACAGACCTTCAAATTCATCGGTTGGATGAAAATAGAAATTTTCGGGTGTATCCATCCGCAGAATTTTACCTTCGTTGAAAAATAGGATGCGATCGGCTAAACTGAGTACTTCTTCTCCGTCGTGCGTCACGAGCATAAAAGACGTTTTTCGAATTTTTTTCAACTTGAGCAAATACGCTGCAATACGGTTTCTCAAATGCACGTCCATGTGTGCAAAAGGTTCATCTAATAGAATCACTTCGGGCTCTTTTGCCAACGACCTTCCTAGTGCCAAGCGTTGTTGTTCTCCACCTGAAATTTGAAATGCTTGCTTATTTTGCAGCGGCGTTAATTCCAACAGCTCCAACAGCTCATCTATCAGTTCATTACACAAAACAGCAGGTAAATAATTGGCTTTTAGCAATAAATTTTCTCGAACGGTATGGTATAAATCCAAGTCAAAATCTTGGTTCACTAATTGAATTTCAGGATGACCCGGAATGAGCTTAAAACTAGGTCCCAAAACGCGTTCTTTCCCCAACATCACTTCTCCTTGATCGGCATCCAATAAACCTGCGATGACTTTCAGCAAGGTCGATTTTCCCGCACCACTTGGTCCAACCAAACCCAAAATTGAACTCGATTTTAAATTAAAAGAAACTCCTGAAAGAATTTCTTGTGCGCGTTGAAAATAAAGATTCTTAATTTTCAGCATTAAAAAATCAATTCAAGTGGAAATTCTTTAGAGGCAATGAATACGCCAGGAATTGGATTTGCCAAAGGTTCATAATCACGTATATATACTTTCAAAACTTGATTTTCATCTCCGTCTAAAGTAAATCTTTCCAAAATGCTTTCAGAAACACCAAAATATCCCTCCGTTCCGTTTTCCAATTTCAATTTCAACAAAAACATGTTGTTGACTTCCGAAGCAAAAGGTTTGCCGTCTGGAAGATTCCCTGCCAAGGTAAAAGTTCCGCTTCTTATCAATTCGGTAGATACCAAATTATCAGACACCTCCAATTCATCTTCCCATTCGTAAAGTGGATTATTTTCAGTTTCTTTTCCACCGTGATTTGCTTCTGCATATTCAGGTGAAAAATCATCATTTAAGAGATAGAAATGGGCTGTTAATTTCATTGTTTGGCTTTTGAGCAAAGTTAAATAAAAAGATAACAAACGAGCTATAATCCCACGAATTAACGATTTTTAGAAGAATTGGAAAACGAAAAATTATTCGTTCTAAAGATGAAACACCAAGCAAAGCGATTTATTATTTTAAGTTATTTATCTCTTGCGACAAACTCTTTAAATCTTGTTTCATCAGATTGATATGTGATTCCAACTGATCATACATGTCTGCTCGATTAGAAAGTTGTTGGGCGGAATATTTTCCACCATCGTTGAAGTAAATATCCAATTGTTTTTGATTTTTCTTGGACGCTACTTTCGATACTTGCCCAAAATCTATCCATTTTTCTACAATTTGAAATCGCAAGGATTTTTCTTCGGGTTTTGAAGGGTCGTGATTATTCAAATAATACCAAATGGAAACTGGAAAATTAGTGGAAGCACTCGCTCCTACCCATATATCCCTCAAGGCATTTCTAGGATGCATGAAATCAATTTTCCGCGTGTTAATTAAAATCAAAACCCCCAGCCCCGCTTCTACTATACCCGCTGTAATACCAATATATCCTCCAGTGTTTTCGTTGTTATAAACTCCAGATAAAATCGCACCTGTTGCGCCTACAACAATAGATGCAACCGTTAATTTAGATTCTTTATCGCTTTCTAAATTTTTTAAATAATTCGCAATCTGACTTGTCCTTTCTTCTTCACAATCCATCTCAGAAGAAACTGCTGAGATTTCCAATGAAGCGTTGTTTATCTTCTGGAAAATCAATTGAGAAATTTCGATTAAGTTGACTCTATTCTCTATGGTTGGTGTTTGTTTGTAATTTTTTTTTGCATTTCCAAAAACTTCCAAAAGTGGTAAAACACCAATCGCATTGGCTACATTCAAACTCTTGGGGGTAAAACTATTTAACAAAAAACTATCCAGTTCAATGGCATGAATGGGTGGTGGAATTTGAGTTGAATCATATTGATAAATACTTTGTTGGTTGCAATTACTGTTTAGTAGATAAGATTCAAAATTAGTTGATCTATAAGTAGAGCAAGCCGCCAACAGCATGCCCGACAAGAGGCACAAAAAGAAAATCCGAACGGTATTATTTTTTTTAGAAATCATCTTGTTGTCTATTTAAAGTATTCGTTTAAATTAGGCTCGAAATTATTTGTCTAACTTATCTGCTATTTCCGCACCCAATTGATCGTAATCAATTCCATCAAAATTACCAGAGCTCATCATCAATAAAACGGAATTGTTCCAGTTCTTTTGACGAATGAAATTCAAAACTTCAGACGTTTCGGTCATTACTAAGACGTTTTCACCAAACCCAGTTTGTACTTGTTCGATGGAAATAGGTTCTAATTTCTTATGTTTTACAACAGCTGGACTAAAATAAACAAGTGCTTCGTCTGCACTTGCCATCGCATTTTGGTAATGGGATAAAAACTCCTTTTGCAAGGATGAAAAGGTATGCAATTCCATGCAAGCGATCACGTTACGACCTGAATATTGTTCTTTCACTGCCTTGGTTGTTGCTTTTAGTTTCGATGGCGAATGTGCGAAATCTTTGTACATCACAAAATCATTTTTCTCAATCACTTTCTGCAAACGTTTTCCCGCACCTGTAAAAGATCCCATCGCTTGAAAGAAAGTGTTAGGGTCAATCCCCATGGATTTGCCTAAAAGCATTGCACCCATCAAATTTTGCAAATTATGACCTCCAAATATTTTCAATGAATACTTATTGCCCTCGTATTTTAAAAGTGTTCCGTCTGGAATAACTTCATAATCGGGTGTTTTGTATGAAATCGCATTCAGTTGATTGGCATATTTCAATCCTAATTTCTTGACTTCAACATCTTCTTCGTTGTAAATCAAGGTTCCATTTGGGACAATTTTCTGACAAAAAACATCAAATTGTTCTACATAATTTTCAAACGTTGGAAAAACATTGATGTGATCCCAAGCTATGCCACTAATGAGTGCTACATCGGGTTCATATAAATGAAATTTGGGTCTTCTATCAATCGGTGAACTCAAATACTCATCACCTTCTAAGATCATAAATTCAGCCTCTTCAGATAATTTGACCATGCAATCATATCCTTCCAATTGTGCGCCAACCATGTAATCGGATTTGATATCTAGTTGAGAAATAACGTGTAACAACATGGAAGTAATCGTCGTTTTTCCGTGACTCCCACCGATGACGATGCGTTTCTTATTTTTGCTTTGTTCGTATAAATATTCTGGATAGGAATAAATCGGCAAGTTCAATTCCTTCGCTTTCAAAAGTTCTGGATTATCGATTCGCGCATGCATGCCAACAATTACGCCAGACAATCCAGCATGAATCTTATTGGGAAACCATCCCATCTCAGCAGGTAAAATTTCTTGTTTCAATAAGCGAGTTCGAGAAGGTTCAAAAATTTCATCGTCAGAACCAGTCACTTCAATGCCTTTTCTACTTAAAGCAATTGCTAAATTGTGCATTGCACTTCCGCCAATAGCTATAAAATGTACTTTTTCACTTGAGTTATTATCCATGGAATAAAAGTAATTATTAAATGGAAAATTAACGCTAGACTCGAAATAAAATATGAAACCTCAATTGTTAATTGCTATTTTTCATTCTGAAATATTAACACCTTAAATCCGCAGACTATCAACAAAGGAAAGAGGGAAAATCTTTAAAATTAATTACTTAAAGACTTTTCACTTCCCCGAAATTTCACTAATTTT
>CAZAVP010000055.1:0-5454 GCA_964488745.1 uncultured Chryseobacterium sp.
CTTTCCCATTCGTTTCCAAGTCGGCATTTTGCTTCACTGTCTGAACCGTCTAAATGGTCGCCTTTGGTTTCTATTAAAATCGTCTTTCTCGATTTTGTCTGCATAATAAAGTCAGGGTAGTGGTTGGCTTTAAATCCATTGATGTAAAATCCTTTTCCACGTTCTAAGTTTCTATGCCAAAACGCAACATTTGAGGAAGTGCCGATTTCCATTGCAACTCGTTCTTCAAATCCGTTCATTGAGCCTTCTCTTTCGTAAAGTGAATTTCCAATGGAAGAGCCTGTGTTCCCTGGCACAATTTCGTTGCCTAATTTCCAATTTGCTTTGGTGTTTATTTTTTTAGATTTCAATAAGTCCATAAAACGACCTTCTGCATACGAGTCAGCCAATTGGCGAATTTTACCTTTTATTTTATCCGTATAACTCCACTTTCTTACCAAAATATCTCGAAGTTGTTCGGTGTTCATACTTTTCAAAATACGCCCAATGTAAACCTTGATTTCTTGGTCGGGAATTGGATACATATTTCCAATAATCTGCATCATTTGATGTGTGATGTCAGTTATTTGATTGTCTTTAGGTTTGGCTAAAATGTATTCTGCAATCGGGTCTTTTACCATACTATCTTCAATCTTGGTAAAAGAAGGACGGTACTCGTTCTTTTTAGATTCTTCTAAGTCAATTTTGTACAAGTCAGACGAAATTTGGTCAAAGTCAATTTTGATGTCTTCGTCTGAAAGTTTAAAATCTTTGAGCAAGGATTCACGATTTAGCAATTCTTCTTCTGTTCCAAAAATATCACTTGCGGTTACTTTAATGAAAAACTGCGGAAACTCAATTTTATCAATGAATTCCTTGTTGGATTCTTTGACATTATACCGTTTTACTTTTGTACCCATTTCTTGAAATATATTTTCGTCAACAGGTTGTTTTTCCTGTTCTTTAATTTGCTCTTCTAATTGTCGGTTTTGTTCTTCTGCAATGGTTTCAATTTCTGTAATTACCGAAGTTGTTTCCGTTTCTTCTTCGTCTGCATTTGGGTCAAAGGTTACTCTCTTTTTGTCTATCGTTTCTTCTTGTTCTTCGACTTGTTGCTCTGGGAATAAGAAAGATTCGACTGGGTCTGTTGAAACTGTTTTCTTTTCTTCTTCCGTCATTTTATCGACTTTGCGATAATCTTTTTCACTAAAACCTGATTCTTGCAATCCTTTTACAATACTCTGTAAAGTTTCATTGAATTTGGCAGATGCAGTAAGTACATAAGAAAGATTTAATTGAAATGATTTGTGTTTCTGTACATAAGGCTGACGTAAAACACGACCCAAAATTTGCTCCACATCTACCGAACTTGATTTGTCTGCTAATGATGCCAAAATGTATGCAAACGGACAATCCCAACCTTCTTTTAATGCGTTGATGGTAATGATGTAACGAACTTCACATTCCTTGCTCATCAAGTCAATGCCTTTCAATTCGTCAATATTGGCAGTTTTGATTTTGATATGACTTTCGGGAATACCTAAACCTAACAATTGTTCTTTCAGTTTTTCAAAAGTGGTGTTGTCGTCTTTGGTTTTTGGTTGTGCTTGAAACAAAACAATCGGACGAATGTATTTACCGCCTTCGGCTTCTTGCTTTTTAGCAAGATTTTCCAATTTACGTTGTAAATGCAAAGCGTTGTTGATGACTTCTGTTTTATCGTGATTGTTGTACACGATTACAGGAAGTTTTACCATATGTTCCTTTTTCAATTCAATGGCTGGAACAAGACTTACAATATTGCTATTGTCCTTTGGTGTTGCTGTTAAATCAAGAATGAATGAAGGATTTAAGTTTTTGAGCATATCTACACTCAAATCGCTTTCTGCGTTGTGGCTTTCATCCACTACTAGAACAGGATTGAGGTAACGCAACACATTTATTAGTGCCGTATCGTCCACACCACTCAAAATATGTTCGCTGTTTTTGTATTGAGAGACAAAGGCTTCTAACTGTCCATTTTCCTGAAATACCTTTCTATCTTCTTTGTTGTTTGCTCTTAAACTGGCAAAGCTCATTACAAAAATGCTCAATTGGTCTTTAACCACCGTTGGGTTGAAGTTTGAGCCTTGCAACAAATCTGCTTTTTGGTAAATTTCTACACGGTTGTTAAAAAGCGAATTAAGTTTTTGACGATAAGGATGTTCAGGATTCGAAAGTGTGTTTACGGTTTGTTGCAGTAAATTACTCCAAGGCACTAACCAAATAACCGCCTTTGGTTTTGCGGAATCGTAGGCTGAAAAGATGCTATGCAAGGCATTAATGGCAATAAAAGTTTTACCGCCTGCCGTTGGCACTTTTACGCAAACGTGGGCTGCATTTGGAATGTTGTTTTTATAGGGGTCCATTCCTGTACCATCCAATGGATTGTAAGGACCAATTTTGTCTTCCCAATATTGGTTAAATGCTTTTGCTAAGCTTTTATGCTCTTGAACATAACCCAAGTATTCTTCAAGATTCTCGATTACTTTTCGCTGATAACTTTTTAATTCCATAAATTAAAATTTGGTAATATCCCTCGGTATCTTCTTAAAAATAATATTCTTCCTTGCCATAAAATCTTTCGGTAACAAGCAATTATCAGCATAGATAACATATTGTTCTCCTTTGGTTTTTATAAGTTCCAAAGCATCAAAATCCAAAGTTGTCAAACGGTCTTTCTCATAAATAAAATAATACACTGTACCATCTTTCACCCCTAATTTGTAATTATGAGTTATGAATGTTGAATTATGAATAGTTTCGCCCAATTCATCATTCATCAATCTGCATTCATCATTATAAGAGGTGCGGGTTTCTGAAAACCAAATGTATTCCTTGATTTTCGCTAAGCCAACTTGCTCGTTTAGGTTTTGGTTTTCGTCAAAGAGTGGCAAGCCGAGTTCGTAAAAGTCGAATGCTCCGCCTGTTCCTGCTACCGCTTTTTTGCCTTCTCCATAGCCTTTGGCAACACGTTTTACACGCTCTGCCGTAATATCATTGGCATAATCTTCCATTTCTACCAAAATGAACTTGCGGTTACCACCGTCTTGTTTATTTAGGTTTAAAACTGCGTGGGCTGTCGTGCCTGAGCCTGCGAAGGAATCGAGGATGATGGAATTATCATATGCAGCTAAATCAATGATTTGTTCAATAAATGTTGTAGGCTTTGGGGTATCAAATATTTTGCTTCCGAATATTTCTTGAATTTCTTTTGTTCCATTAGTGGCTGTTCCTACATCATCCCAAATTGATTTTGTAGTCCTTCCTTTATCTTTTGCTTCTGAATAATACCTTTTTAGTTGTGGCTTTGATGTTCCATTTTTTCCAAAAACAATTCTCCCTTGTGCTAAAAATTCTTGATATTCTTCAGGACCCGTTCTCCAACATCTTCCTTTTGGTGGCAAATATTCCTTTCCTGTGTTTGGGTTTTGAATTTTATAAGTTAGGTTTGGTCTTATTCCTGGCGAATCAAATGGGTCGGCTTTCCAAATACCTTTTGGGTCATTGTCAGGGTTTGAAAATCCATCTGGACTTGTTTTAAGCTTAAATTCTGATTTTTTCTCGTAAAAGGTTTTTAAGTTCTTAGTATAAACAAGAGTATGGTTGTGATTTAGAGATATAGTTGCATCATTAGAAACTGATTTTCTTGAATTCCATATTATATCTGAAATAAAATTCCTTATACCAAATATTTCATTTGAGATTTGAATCAGGTTTGAAACTTCATTATCATCAATTGAAATAAAGATTGTCCCATCATCTGCCAAAAGTTTATGAAGCAATTTTAAACGTGGGTACATCATACACAACCATTTGTCGTGGCGTGTAAGATCTTCTCCATCTTTACCAACAACTTCGCCCAACCATTTTTTAATTTTTGGGTGGTTTACATTGTCGTTATATACCCAAGATTCATTTCCTGTGTTGTAGGGTGGGTCTATGTAGATGCACTTTATTTTTCCTTCGTATTCGGGTAACAAACTTTTTAAAGCTTCAAGGTTGTCTCCGTGTATGATTTTGTTTCCGCTTTGGGTTGGTTCTGTTTGTTCGCATCCTGAGCCTGTCGAAGGGTCGGCTGTAAATCCGTATTTGTGTTCCAAAACTCTGTATGGCACATCTTGGTGGTGGCTAACCACTTTTTCTTTTCCTATCCAATTGAGTGTTGGCATATTAGTTTTCTTTTATTTTCTTCGGTTCTACAATAATTTCCTTCTCATAGTTTTTGAGAATGGAATTCGTTTTATACAATACTCGTCCGCAAGGAATCTTTTTACTTGAATCACTTAGGTGAGTATGTTGGTCGTCAAAAAAGATATGAGCACCGAAGGCTTCTAACACTTTTTCTTTTGGCAATCCACCCATAAAATAGGCTTCATCAACATAAACATTCCAATGTCTTAGCGTTTTGATTACTCTCATATGGCTTGGTGCATTTCGAGCTGTAACTATTGCAATACGCAAAGGCGAAAGTTCCTTTTCAACAGGCAGAAAATCTTGAATATCGGATAGCTTTCGTAAAAGCATCGCAAAAGGGCCATCATTCAATGGAACATCTTCATTTTCCTTTTCGTGCTTATGGAATGCGTCAATATCTTTGGTTTTATAAATGATTTCAGATTCTTCTGAAAACACAACTGCATCTGCATCAAAAGCAAATTTCACTCTGTCCGTTTCAGGTTCAAAATTCTGTGGTGGGTCGTAAATTAGAGCAGTTGCACAATTTGCTGTGTCAGCAATTTTTTGAACATCACTTTCGTCACGAGAAAGAAATAAGTCAATATCAAAAGCATCAATAAATGGGGCAAGAGGTTCACCACCTGAAAATGCCCATCTTGTTATTGGAAGTTTATAATGTTCAATTGCTTTTAAAACTCTTACTCCTGTTTCTGGGCTGTTTCTTGACATTACGACAACTTCTACGATTGGGCTTTTCTTGTCAACGTGTGTATTTAGTTTTAGTAATGCTTCAACCAATGGGAATGCAGTTCCTTTTTCGAGTAGTTTATCTTCATTAGCTAATTGGTATTCTCGAAAACCACGAATATTTTTGTCTCTAAAGATTTGTTCTTCTTCTTCGAGATTGAAAAGTGCTCTCGAAGAAACTCCAACCACTAATATTTTTGAAAAGTCTACTGGCATCTATTTTTCTTTATTTGATATTATCAATTCTTTCACGTCAATGTCCAAAATCTCCGCTATTTCCATCAAGGTTTCCAAGCGTGGTTGTTGTCGGTTTTGAGCATAAGCATTTACCATATTGTAACTTTTTCCAAGTTTTTCAGCCAACCAAGTCTGCTTAATTCCTTTCTGTTCCAACACTTCCTTAATTCTGTTCATTGTCTAACTTTTTCAGCAGCTAAATTAGTGAGTTTATTTTAAATATCTCAAAAAACTGTGTATATAATGTAGATATTCTGTTCAGGTGCGGTGGGA
>CAZAVP010000056.1:0-4810 GCA_964488745.1 uncultured Chryseobacterium sp.
TGGGACCACATAGATAGAAAAGCTTCAGTATTTGCTGAGGCTTTTTTTATAGCAAAAATCGAATGGCGAGAAGTTCATCCCGATGAAGCACAGCTGAAGAGGGAAGCCCAGCTGGGACCACATAGATAGAAAAGCTTCAGTATTTGCTGAGGCTTTTTTTATAGCAAAAATCGGCGAGAAGTTCATCCTGATGAAGCACAGCTGAAGAGGGAAGCCTAGCTGGAAATACAAAATAAGGGAAGCTTTGTCCTTAAACTGATGGTCTGGTTATGATATTCGCATTAAACTATCTATACTAAAAATTATGATAATTTTATAAGATAGATATGAATAATAAATTGCCTTTGTCATATATTTATGCACTAGTGTCCGATAAAAATAAGAAATAAAGGAATTACATTCCCAACACCTTGATTTTACTAGCGTGATTATCATATTCTAAAAAGTAAGCCCCCATAATCAGACAGAGTTAAATTCAAGCTCTAGTTGACTGTCATTTTCTTTAAGCCAGTCCTTTTCCGGATTTTCTAAGAATTTAATCAAATGGATATAGTTGAATAAATGTAATCTACAGAAGCTGACTAAGTTCGAGAAGGCCCATTTTCTACTAACTTTCTTGTTAATTACAGTCACTAAAAGATTAACAATGAGCGTACACCAGATCTGTATCTTTATTGCATTTTCATTATCTCCCAAGAAGAATTTTAATGGAAAGTTCTGTTTTAGTTGTTTGAAAAGTAATTCTATTTGCCAACGTTTCTTGTATATCAATGCGATATGTCCAGCGTTCATTCCTTTTAAGTTTGTAATAAACTCGAAACAGCGTTTATTTTCATCATCCCAATAAGCGATTCTTCTCAATTCAGTCTTTTTTAAAAACTTCCCATTTTCTTTAACGTCTACAAGGATTATTTCATCTTTTAACACTCCATCGTCCAAATAATCAGGGATGTCATTTTCAGTTATTGACTCATAATTAGCATTGGATTTAAGTCATGTCACGAAAAAAACTTCTTTTTGAGTAAACTCGTCAAAGGCTTTGTAATCGTTGTATCCTCGATCAAAAACCGCGATTTTACCTTTCTCTAAATCTAACATTTTAAGAAACTGCTTATCGTGTGTTGTAGCTGCTGAAAACCAGATAAGTTTGGGGACTTTTTCTTGCAGATTGATTTGTGTATGAACCTTTATTCCACCTTTCCTTTTTCCATTTAAAGGTTCTCTTCCAACACAACTCAAAATGTCCTTAAACAAGGAAATAGTACTTGAATCGATGATCTCTAGCTTATTTTCCCAGTCATAAATTTTTCGGCTGTCCGAGATAATTGAGCCATATTCTTTAAGTAGCAAATAATAGATTTCTTGAAAAACTAAATGTGTTCTTCTTGAATTTGCGTCGCTCAATGTGCTTTTATGCGGAATGTTTTTAAGCTGAAAATGGTTTGTTTTTCCTTTTAAACCTAGCATAGCACCCGCAACTTCTCGTAAAGAAGAACAATTAGCAAAGCATGAGAACAACATACTTATCAGATGATCTGACGTTGTAAACTTCTTAGTATAATAATCAGAATTATGAATTTTAACTGCGGATTTAACTAAATCCGATTTAATCAAAGAAATCAGCTGTCCGAAAACCGATTGTCCAAAAAAGTGAGTACTTTTATTCATGTAATTAATGTTGTGCAAAACTAAATTACAATAAAGCGGGAAATCTATCAAGGAAATCCCGCTTTTAAAAAACTTTTATCGGACAGTAGTGAAAAACAATATTATCTTTTTACAAAAGATTGTGCGGAAACTAATTATTTTGAAGATAAATTTGATAATCGTGGTATGCGTTATTCAATAATTGACATGAATTATAATAGCGGATTAGGGAAAGTAATTAAAAAAGGAATACCACTAATTCCATACGGAATTACAAGAAGTCCAGATGAAAATGTCACCGCTGTTTTGCATAAAAACAAAAACGATTACTGGATTTTTTCTTATTTAGATGGAAAGATTTTAACATTTTTGGTTGATACCGCTGGATTTCATCCATATACTATTTTTGAAAATGGTTCAGGTCGAATAGTTGTTTCTCCCAAAAGAGATTATATTGCTTTTGGACTTAGGCTGTACAAATTTGACAATGCAACTGGACTACTTGAGTTTGTAACTGAGCTTCCCTCTAAAAGTAATTCAGTCGAGTTTTCACCAAATGGTCAATTTTTATATCGGACAAGTGACCAGAAAAAGGGAGTTTTTCTAATTTACCAATACGACTTAGCGAGTACAAATTTTGAAGCATCTAAGACTTTCATTGCTCGTGGTGGTGGATATCAACTATCACTTGCACCTAACGGGAAAATTTATAATTGGTGCGGACATTCTAAAAGAATTGAAGGTGCGATTCATTGTCCAAATCAACCTGGATTAAATTGCGCATTTAAGCAAGAACCATTTTATTTAAAAGATAAAGAAATTGAAGTAGAATTCACGCAAGTACTCACTCATTATCTCTATCGTGAAAATTTGAACTGTACCGAACCGCCAACAACAGAGACATCAGAGTTAGAACCGCCGTTCATTAAATGTCCTTTCATCACATACCCTAACCCCTCCAGTGATTTAATGAACATCAAAATGGAATCTGATACATTAGGTAGATTTGTTCTAAGTGCATACGATTTGACTGGAAAATTAATTGAAGAATTTGGAACTGTAAGAAGATCTGGTTTTCAAATTGATACGCAAAGTTGGGCAGAAGGTATTTATATTCTTCAAATGCGTTTGGGAGATGACAGACAATGCCAAACTAAAATATCAGTAATTCGACCTTAAGATATTTACTGCCAATACTTCATTGTCAATTAAAATTTATGCATCGGCAAACTTTTCCCTTTTAAGGTAATATCCTTGACTAGCCGAAAATAAAAGTACCACTTTTTCTTTTCAGAAATAGAAAACATCATCCCAGTTGCATCGTCGAATTTTATTAAGGATTGATCTCACATTCGACTTACAAATCTCATCTCGCACCTCCAAAACTTCAATACGACCCGAAACAAAGGTTCTTATTGCATTGATATCAGCTACGATCAACAGTTTTCTTATTTTTCAGCAAGTACGGCTTCATACTGTAACGTTTACTTAATGATCAGGATGTGTCTTCTAATAGTTCATCGTCGTGACATAAATTTAACGCGATTACCGCATCAAATTCACATTCCCAGTTTCTTTCACAACCGTTCCGTCGTTGAACGAAATGTCAATTTGAAATACATACGAGCCGGTATTCATGATTTCGCCGTTAAAAGTGCCGTCCCAACCATCTGACATGTCTTCGGTGATAAAAACGCGTTCACCCCAACGATCGTACACTTGCATTTTAATAGCAACAATACACTTTCCGTAGATTTTAAATTCATCATTTAATCCATCACCATTTGGTGAAAAAACGGTTGGAACCAAATGTTCCCCACATCGGATTTTAGTAATGATGGAAACCTCTTTTTGATCGGTGCACCCATCCAAAGTCGTGATTGTAACGGTGTAAATCGTGGTATCTCCTGGCGTTGCTGTTGGATTAGGACAATCAGTACACGTCAAACCATTGGCTGGCGACCAACTATAAATCACATCTGGAATATACGGTGTGAAAGAAGCGTTTAGATCAACCGATTCATCTTCAAAAATCAAAGCTGATGCAGGATTAACTGTTAAATTCAAAGGACCATTTTGATCCACAGAAACGGAAGAAGTAGTCGAGCAACCATTCACATCTGTTACAGTCAAATCATAATTTCCGACAGCTAAGTTTGAAATGGAATTGGTCGTTTGACCGCCTGGACTCCAAAGATAAGTAAGCGTTCCGGTACCGCCAACAACCGTTGCGGTTGCCGTTCCATCTCTACTTCCGCAATTAACAGGCGTACTGGTTAACGATAAATTCAATGGTGATGGATTTGCAAGGGTTATGTCGGCTGTAGAAACACACCCCGCTGGGTTGGTTACTTCTACAGCATAGTTCCCAGCAGACAATCCTGTTGCTGTTGCAGCACTTCCGCCCGAAGGGGACCAAACATAGGTATGAGTTCCAGGTGTCGTTGTTGAGACTGTTGCCGTTCCATCATTCGTGTTTTGGCACGTTGGATCTGTTTTAGTGATTGTTAAAGGAGATGCTGGTGCAATGACCAAATTGGTGGTTTGCGGAACGGAAGAACATCCACTTCCATTGGTAACCACCAGGGTGTAAGTTCCAGTTTGTGTTGCATCCGTCGGATTTTGAGTCGTAGATGAATAACCACCTGGACCAGTCCACTGATATGTTAATGTTCCTGTAGAAGTTGAAACGCCAATCAGCTCTGCCAACTCTCCCGAACAATAAGGACCATTATTGGAAGCCGAAGCGTTTACCACAACTGGTTCAGAAATTTGAATCGTCGCATCGGTAATAATGCAACCTTCTGGAGTTCTAACCGAAACAGAATACGTTCCCGCAGCTAAACCTGTAAATAGATTGGAAGCTTGCCAAGTTACTCCGTCCAACGAATACCTTAAATCGGTCCCAGTTGCAACCACTACAATTTCACCGTCTGTAGCTCCAAAACAAGAAGCAGCTGTTGGTGTGATGGATTGAACTGCAAAAGTTGGAATTACCGCAGGCAAAGGTTGTGTTCCATAACTAGGTGTTCCAACCCAAGTGCCATTGAAAGTTGCATTTCCTTGTGCGTTGATTAAATCACCGTTGAATTTATAATATGCTCTTAAAGTAGGATACGTCAAGGGATTTGGCAAATCAAACATGTTGTTTGCCAACTGAGCG
>CAZAVP010000057.1:0-4484 GCA_964488745.1 uncultured Chryseobacterium sp.
CCATAGTGAACTTTCATCACCTAGTTAATTACCATGCACGGCACACAAAAAAAAACCTCCGTTGATGAAACGAAGGTTTTTTCATGCGTGCAATAAAATTATTACCAAATTTTAGAAATTTTGGCTTCTGAATTTCTCATGTTGTCTCCTTCTTTCACATCAAAAGCCTCGAAAAATTCAGGACAATTCATCAACGGTCCATTCACGCGATACATGCCTGGAGAGTGTGGATCGTTTGCAATTCGATTCTTCATTTCTGCTTCGGTATAATTGATTTTCCACAATTGTGCAAAACTGATGAAGAAACGCTGAGACGGTGTAAAACCGTTCATCATCTTTCCAGATTTGTATTCATCTGTTTTCTGATAAGCGTAATAAGCCAGGGTAATTCCACCCAAGTCGGCAATGTTTTCTCCCATCGTTAAATCGGGATTCACACAATGACCTTCAATCGGGCAAAAACCAGCAAAGGTATTTCCCAACAATTGGGTTCTTTCTTCAAATAATTTTCGATCTTCTTCTGACCACCAATTTGTAAAACTCCCATCTGCTGCAAATTTAGAACCCATGTCGTCAAAACCATGGGTAAACTCATGTCCTATTACCATCCCAATTCGTCCATAATTTACGGCATCTTCGGCATTTACATCAAAAAAAGGTGCCTGCATGATTCCAGCTGGAAAAGCAATTTCGTTTAATAGCGGATGGTAATACGCATTGATCATGTGTGCTGGCATGCCCCATTTTTCACGATTAACTGGTTTGTTTAAATCCGCCAAATTATCTTTTAAATCCCATTGATTGCAACGCTTGATGTTTTCAACATATTCATCGCGGGTCAGTTTCAAACCTTCAAATGTTTCCCATTTATTGGGATAACCCAACTTTCTTCCAATGGCGTGTAATTTTACCAACGCTTCTTTTTTAGTTGTTGGTGTCATCCAAGACAAACCGTTTATTCGCTCTTCAAAAGCAATTAAAAGATTATCAACCATTTCATTTACACGCGCTTGAGATTTTTCAGCGTAGTATTTTTCTACAAATGACTTGCCCAAGACTTCCCCAATGGACATGTTCGTAATTTCATTGATTGCTTTTTCATTCATTGGTTTATCGGCTGATTTCCCAGTTAATATCGTTTGGTAAAACGCAAAATTTTCCTGTACAAACTTTTCGTCTAAATTCGGTGAAAAAGTGCGAATCACTTTCCAAGTAAAATAGTCTTTCCATTTGTCTAAAGATTCATTTGTTAGAAATTGATTTAACAATTCAATGTATTTGGGCTGACCAACAACGATTTCTTCAACATCCTGACTTCCAAGATCTTTTAAATATTCATTCAGATTAAAATTTGAAAATAATTTTTGAAATTCTTGGAGATTCATTTTGTTGTAACTGTCTTCTGGAATGCGCAACTCTGCTGGTGTCATCATTCCTTTTGCCATTTTGGTCTCTAAATCAACCACATTCTTGGCAGACTTTAGAGCTTGTTCTTCCGAAGATCCAATCAAAAGAAAAGAATTGTAAATGTGCTTTTCGTATTGGTTTAAAATTGACTTTTTATCTTCGTCGCTGTAGTAATTTTTATTTGGAAGTCCTAAGCCAGCTTGTCTGATATAGGTAATGTTCTTCGTAATTTCTTTTAAATCTTGAGAAACATAAAAACTAAACATGCTTCTTATCCCGTTTTTGTGCTGATTGGCCACCAAAGACGGGATGTCTTCGTGTGATTTTATTTGTTTCACCGCTTCCAAATCGGAAGCAATCACTTTCCAAGAAATTTCATTACGGGTCTTCATATCTAGGAAAGAAGTGTAATAATTTCCTAAAGAGGCTTCTAAACTTCCATCCTTTTGCTGACTCAAACCTTCAAGAATCGCAGTCAATTTTTCCAAATTACTTTTTTCCAACTCATTAAAACTCCCCCACCGAGATTCAGTTGCAGGAATTGGATTGTTTGTCACCCACGTACCGTTGGCAAACTGGAAGAAATCATCTTGTGGACGAATGCTTTTATCCAAGTAATTTACATCAAAAGAGGTTTGTACAATTTCAAAGCTTGTTAACTCTGACTTATTTTTCTTCATGCTGGAACATGATATCAGCAAGGTTCCCGCACAAGCAAGGGGAAAAATTTTGTGAAGTAAATTCATTTTCTATTCTATTTAATCTATTTATATTGGATTATACACCATTTCAACATGAGGAATGTCGTCCTCTAAATACATTTCACTGCAAATTTCAAATCCATGAGCTCGGTAGAAATTTACCAAATGCTCCTGAGCGGAAATCCGAATGGAAACGTTTCCAAATTCTTCTACCATGAAGGTCATGCACGTTTTCATTAATTCATGTCCTTTTGATTTTCCACGAATTCTTTCATCAACACATATTCGACCAATACTTGCTTCTGGGTAAGAAATCCCAGAAGGTACTATTCGAGCTGTTGCTACCACCTCTCCCATTCCATTTCTGCCAATCAAATGATAACTTTTTTTATCTTTTCCATCTAAATCGAGGTAAGGACAATTTTGCTCTACAACGAAAACCTTCATTCGCAAAGCCATGAGATCATGAAATTCAATTAAGGATAATTCACTGAAATGTTTAATTTGCCAATTTAAAATCATTTGGAAAAATCAAGTTTGAATTACACCTACGTTATAAGGTTTTTCAGCCTTTTTATGATTTGCCATTTCAATTCCCATCGAAATGGTTTTGCGGGTCTCAATCGGATCGATTACCGCATCTACCCACAAGCGAGAAGCTGCATAATATGGAGAAATTTGATTGTCGTAACGGTCTTTGATCTTGTTGTACAATTCGTCTTCTCTTTCTTTTGTAATTTCTTCTCCTTTTGCTTTCAACGAAGCAACTTCAATTTGCAACAAGGTTTTTGCAGCTGCCGCCCCACTCATTACAGCGATTTCGGCAGTTGGCCAACCCACAATTAAACGCGGATCGTAAGCTTTTCCACACATGGCATAATTTCCTGCACCATAAGAATTCCCTATAATAATCGAGAATTTAGGAACCACAGAATTCGCCATGGCATTGACCATTTTTGCACCGTCTTTGATAATTCCTGCATGCTCCGATTTGGATCCAACCATAAAACCAGTTACATCAGTCAAAAACACCAAAGGAATGTTTTTTTGGTTGCAATTCATGATAAAACGAGCAGATTTGTCTGCTGCATCGTTGTAAATAACACCTCCAAGTTGCATTTCACCTTTTCCACTTTTAACGATTTCTCGTTGATTTGCCACAATTCCAACACTCCAACCGTCAATCCGTGCATACCCGCATACGATTGTTTTCCCGTATTCGGCTTTGTATTCGGTGAATTTTGAATCGTCCACTAACCAGTTGATCACGTGGTTGATGTTGTACGTTTTATTTCTTTCAGCTGGAAACAGTCCGTAAATATCTTTCATCTCAACTTTGGAAGGCGCAGCTTCTTTTCGATCAAAACCAGCATTTTCTGGTTGTCCGATTTTATCCACTAACTCGCGAATGGTTTCTAGGCATTCTTGGTCATTTTCTGTTTTGTAATCACACACACCAGAAATTTCCGTATGTGTTTTTGCACCACCCAATGTCTCGTTATCAATGTTTTCTCCAATTGCTGCTTTTACTAAGTAAGAACCAGCTAAAAAGATGGTTCCAGTTCCATTCACAATGAGTGACTCATCGGACATGATTGGCAAATAAGCACCACCGGCTACGCAACTTCCCATCACGGCTGCAATTTGAACAATTCCCATGGAACTCATCATGGCGTTGTTTCTAAAAATACGACCAAAATGTTCTTTATCCGGAAAAATTTCGTCTTGCATTGGCAGGTAAACACCCGCTGAATCTACCAAATAGATAATTGGCAATTTATTTTCCATGGCAATTTCTTGCGCTCTTAAATTCTTTTTGGCTGTAATTGGAAACCAAGCTCCCGCTTTTACCGTCGCATCGTTGGCAACGATGATGCATTGTTTTCCAGAAACATAACCAATTACAACAACCACGCCACCAGAAGGACAACCTCCTTCCTCTTCGTACATACCATAACCTGCCAAAGCACCTATTTCAATGCTTTGCGTGTTTTTATCTAACAACATATCGATGCGTTCACGAGCCGTCAATTTTCCTTTTTCGTGTAACTTGTCGATGCGCTTTTGACCACCACCAAGATAGATTTTCGCTAATTCACGTTCTAATCTTGAAATTTTGAGCCGCATTTTATCTTCATTCATGTTGAATTCCAATTCTTTTGGAGATATAGCCATGGTTTTTTTATTGATTTGATTTTTTACGATTCCAAATATACTTATTTATTGACCAAAGAAAACAGCACGGTGCAGTCTTTTTAATCGAAAATGAGAATTCCCATAAATTCAGATTCAGTTTGTCCCTGTATATGAGATTCTTTGTATTTCCTTAAATCCGCAGACTATCAACAAAGGAAAGAGGAAAAGTCTTTAAAATTA
>CAZAVP010000058.1:0-3885 GCA_964488745.1 uncultured Chryseobacterium sp.
TAAAATTGTCTTTTCTAAAATTTAGTCTTACAAAATTTTAAATGCGTTTGCCCTGTGCTCATTACCAATTCCAATTTGAAATAAAACATTTATTTACAAAGCAACAGCTTAAATGCTTTTCACAAAATCTAAAAAGACTTTTTTGTGTAGCTCTAAATCCATGTTGCCAGAAAGCGCCACTCGAACAATGTAATCTTTGTCTCCTTCTTTGGTCGTTCCTTGTGTTGATGTCGCTGGGATTGTCCAATAAGATCCTTTTAATTGACCATAACTTACGCAAAATTTACTTTCATGCGGAATTTCAGTAATCATCAAATGAATCAACTTTAGATTCAATGCTCTTTTGTATTCTTCTTTTTCTGCATCCGTCTTTCCTTTCGTGGGAAGGTCTAATGAAAAAACAGAAGGTGTAAAATCTTGTCTTGCTAATTCTTCTGAAACAAAATTAATTTTTGCAGTTGGTAGAACTTCGTGAATAAAATTTACAAATTCGCGCGTAACCTGATAAGCTGCCTTGATTCTTTGGTTCATGGAAGGAAGTTGCGAAGCCAAAATTTCATATTGTTGACTTTTGGCTTCATTGTCGCAAAGAAGAAGTTGCTTTTCAATTTTCTCTATCAGATCAACAGTTTTGGTATTTCCAACGCAATAACCTGCCGTACACAAGCCGCCGCTTGGAAATTTGGATCCACTTGCGAATGAAATTGTTCGGACACTTGAAAGAATCTCACCTTCCCCTAAAAATAAAGCATTCGGACAAAAAGTTTGGTCTAAGATAAATACGGGATCAATTGCCGTTTCACCCGCAGCGGTTTTTCGTTCTTTGGTTAAAACTGCCTTCAATTGCTCTAAATCAGGAACTTCTACCCTGGGATTTGTCGGAATTTCAGCGATGATGTAAGGAACTGCATGATCGTTGGCAAGGTGATTCAAAACGTGGTCAATACTTCGCACCATGTCGTTATCGCCATCCACCAACAGGTCAACAATCTCCACATTTTCGAGCGCTTGAGCCACTCTTCGTGCTTGATCGTTTGTTCCGCCGTAACAATTTGGTGGGACAATGAATTTAATTGCTTTCCCAGGATGATTTTCAAGCGCGTCTTGCACCAATCCCATCATGATTGCGTATTGAATGGATAGTCCGCTTGAAGCCACCAATGCTTTCGTATTGGATCCTGTGATTTTTTTTATTTCATTTAGAACCTGTTGCTTGTCTTCGCTTCGATTGCTTTGGTGCGGATTGATGGGTGCATTTTCAATCAATGATTTAATCGCGATGAGAGAATTACTTGGTGTCATCGCAATGGTTTCTCTTCTCCGAACATGCTGAATTTCGGAAATATACCTTTCATTTTGCTCACCAATTACCAACAGCACACTTCCTAAATTTGGATGAATTGTAACTAAAAAATCAATTTTAGCAAGAGAAATAATTTCCCCTTCATCACCCAAGGTGTCTTTATAAGAGACTAAAACTGTACTTCCGTTAAAATCAGAAAGTTCATTTAAGCTCTCAACCTTCTTGATTTCAAACTGGTAACCATAGACACTTTTAACCATTTCCGCATCGAAATGCATGGGAAACTCATCGGTATAGACGATTTGGGTCTTTTTATTTTCCAAGCCATTTTTTCTGAGGATGGCCAAAAGCGGCATGGTGTTCGAAGAAAAACTGATGACATTTTCAGATCTGAGCTTGTGTTTTTTGGCAACCGCCCATTCCAAAACACATGACAATGGATGACCTAAGCGAATGTAATCATAAGCAGTTGGCAAACTTGAAAGGGCTTTTTCAGAAGCATCGTTTTGATTATACAACTTTTCAAATTCATCTAAAAACTGTGTTTTTGCCAAACTTTCTTCGTAAATATCTAATCGATGAGTTGTTATGCTCAACCAACCCGTTGGCATGTTTTGTATTACTTTCTGAATATAATTCATCATTTTATTTTCTTCCATTCCTATTCTTTTAGATCGTTTGACAAGATACATCAAAACGGTTTATTTAAAAAACGATGCGTCGGTTTTTGCATTAATTTTTATCGAAATTTCGTTGATGACCTCGCTTTGTAAAATTAGAGCTTTCATTTGAAAAATAATCCAGCATGCTAATCATCTAGGATATCAACTAGATTTTTCTATTTGTTAACATTATTTAAGCACACAAATGCTTTCTTTCAGTCTAGAAAGCGGTAACTTAAACAGCAATCAAAAGCCATTCAATGAATTGATTAAATCAGATGAAATAACTCTAAAATCTCAAACAATGCGAAAGGAATTAGAATTAAATGAAAAGATACTGGAATTGACGACTGAAATTCAGCAAAATCATCCCGAACTGATTCAGTTTTTAAACAAAGAAGCAGAGAGAATTCCTTATCAGGAACATCCAACAATAACACTCGAAATTTTATCTTCTCAATGTGATTCCCTGCGAAATTTACTGGCAGATTACAAAGCAAATGGAATTCGTGCGATTCGTTGGAAAAATCTGTTGAATTTGCCTTACTTGGATTTGTCTGTGATGGAATTAAGGAATACCTATCAAGCATTATTAACAGAGGTAAATCAGTTGAAAATTTCTTATTACGATGTTGGAGAAGGTGAAGTTCCGATTATTTTTCTTCACGGATTTCCGTTTGATAAATCGATGTGGAGATCGCAGTTGGACTTTTTAAAATCAACAAATCGAGTCATGGCGTTGGATTTGCGCGGCTTTGGTCAATCGAAAGATGAGAAATCCACTTTGAGCATGGAAATCTTTGGGTTGGATTTAATTGCTTTTATGGATAAACTTAAAATTAAAAAAGCCGTCGTTTGTGGCTTGTCAATGGGAGGTTATGTTGCACTTCAGGTGATGAAAAAATTTCCTGAGCGCGTTAAAGCGTTGATTTTATGTGACACCCAATGTGATGCAGATACCCAAGAAGCCAGAGAAAAAAGATTTGCCACCATGGATGAAATAAATTCCGAAGGAACAGCTAAATTTAATGAAAAATTCATTGAAAGCGTTTTTCATCCTCAATCTTTAAAAACCAAAACCGACCTTGTTGATGATCTTCGAAATGTGGTAATTCGTAATTCAAAAGAAGCAATCACAGCTGGATTATTTGCTTTGGCAAATCGATCTGAAACCTGTACTATCTTGAAACACATCCAAGTTCCAACCTTGATTATTTGCGGAGATAAAGATCAGTTGACACCTGTTGAAAAATCAAAAGCGATGCATGCGCAAATTCCAAATTCTGAATTAAAACTAGTTGAGGATGCGGGTCATGTTTCCAACTTGGAACAACCGGAAGCTTTTAATAAATACATTTTGGATTTTATTGCTCAAGTTTTAAAATAATTCAAAAACCAACGAGTTGATAGACTTTTAGGAACCAATCCAATGGTGTGTTTAACATTTTGAGCAATGCCAGAAATTGCATTACCTATCAGTAAAGATAAAATCAAGTTCTTCATAGCTATATTTTGATATTGTAAACATCTGAACCCGTTTGATTCATTTTAATGTTTCCAGAGTAAAAAGATCCTATTTCTTTCATTATACTTCGTTAAATATTCTGCATGTCAGCAGCTCGAACGCCAAGAAACAATTTCACAATCGTTTCTCCAATGCCTGGAACATCTACATGAATCAAGTAAACACCACTACCAACGGGAATATTGGCTTGATTTTTCAAGGTCCAATCTTCGAAAGTCAAGGAATTGTCTTTTTTGATGGTTTTAACTAATTTTCCAGCTACGTTGTAGATTTTAATCGTACATTTTTCGGGGAGATTTGTGATTTTAACACGAGAATCCAACCGACTGTTTTCATATTGAGAGAAAGCATAATACGGATTTGGAACCACGTTAATCATCTTCAATGATTCTGCC
>CAZAVP010000059.1:0-3316 GCA_964488745.1 uncultured Chryseobacterium sp.
CAACTATTTCAGAATTGAAAATGCTGTATTGTAATTTTTATCGGACAAGATTGATTTTTAATAGTAGAAAACATAAAATCTGATTGAGTATATGAATACACATAAAATCTGTATTTGTCTTTTGCAACTATTTTTGCGCAAAATGCACCAAAGGCAACTTCTTTATCAAAATAGAAAAATCCATTCTTACCAATATGGTCTTTGCTTCCACTTGACATTGTTATTAAAATATCGAATTTATTAAGCACCTGATTTGCAGAAACATTTTGTTTTGGAACAAAAACCATATTATCTAAATCAATGACATTGCCTGAAATATTAGTAGCTCTTAAAATTGGAATTACATCATAATCATTTTCTTCTTTTATATCACTTGCATCGTATGTTACACCACGAACAAGGTCGGAAATATCACCAAGTGTTCCATTTTCCCACCCCTCTGGAATTTCCCTTTTCAATTCGGCATTGTACACCATTTTTCCGCCCGATGATTTGTAGGGTTTACCATTTGCATCTGGAAAATCGAACTGCACAAACCAATAGTCGTACAGCGTTTTTGCCATTGACTCCAACTCTCGGTTGATTTTGTTATTCAGCTCGATTTTGGCGTCTAAGTCGGAAAGGACTTTGGCAATGGATTTTTGGGTGGGGAGGTCGGGGAAAATAAATTCTAAATTCTTCAGGGAATTTTCATTAACCCTTTTTCTTCCAGAAGTGCCTTCCATACAACTGATCGCTCTTTCCCTGAACAAAGGACTTCTTGCGAAATAGTAGATGAATTCAGGGGTAGTATATTCTGTTCGTCTAAGGACAATAAACTCAGACGAACCAAATGCAACTTCATCATTTTCTAAAATATCAACGAAAGCAGTCTTTCCATTTTCAAGACAAGGTGTAATTTTTGCAACAAGTGTATCTCCATTTCTGAATTTTGGACCGCTGTTATATTCTGAATACTCAAATCCATTTATTTTTCTTTGAAACTCAGTTAGTGCCCCCATCGGGATTTTTTTTGCGACACTTCCCTTTGAAATTAATTCAGAAGGATTGAATTTTATCGCTTTTCCGACTAATATTTTACTATTCATACCCCAAACCTTTTAAATTATTCTGAATCTCCGTTTCCAATTCTCTGCCTTCGGCAAAGAGTTGGTTCAGGTTGCTTTCAAAGCCTTTCATTTTGGCGGCAAATTCATCTGCGGTAATGTCCACATATTCAATCTTCACCTCAAAATATTGCCCGGCACTCAGGGAGTAGTTTTTCTGTTTAATCTCGTCATAGCTTACCACTACTGAAAAATCGTCTTCTGCTTTGCGTTGGTTAAAGGTGTCTATAATTCTCTGTTCTTCTTTTGCACTTAAAACCGTTTTTTGGTTTTTACCTTCTTTTACCGTTTCGCCCAGGTTAGAGGCATCTATCAGCACCACTTCGTTTTTGTTGCTTTTGTCTAAAAACACAATGCTCACATTGGTGCCGGTGGTAGCAAAAATATTGCTCGGCATACTTACCACACCTGCCAGCATTTTGCTCTCCACCATTTTTTCACGAATCTTTTTGTCAATACCACTCTGTGCGGTGATAAAACCCGTAGGCACAACAATGGCGGCTTTTCCTTTTTTACTCAGCGTGTGCATAATGTGCTGCAAAAAGAGTAGGTAAATCGCCATTTTGTCTTTGGCTTGCTTGGGCACATTGGGTATGCCTGCAAAAAAGCGTTCGTTGTTTTCCTTACTGTCCAAATCGTCTCGGTAATCGGAAAAATCGAGCTTAAAGGGCGGATTGGAAACGATATAATCAAACTTTTCCAAGTTGCCTTCTTTGTCCTTGTGGTAAGGGTGCAAAATGGTATTACCCTGAATGATGTTTTGAATGGAATGTACCAGATTGTTCAAAATCAGGTTTAGTCGCAAAAGGCTCGAAGATTTTTGGCTCACATCCTGCGAATAGATGGTGCATTTGTCTTCGCCAATGGCGTGGGCAATGTTCATCAAAAGTGTACCTGAACCTGCCGAAGGGTCATATACCGTTACATCTTGGTCGGGTTCGTTCACTAAAATAGCCGCCATAATTTTGGCTACTGCGTGGGGCGTAAAATACTCGGCATATTTGCCTCCGCTGTTGGTGTTGTAGTCTTTAATCAGGTATTCAAAAATGGTGGCGTAGAAATCGAATTTTTTTGTTAAAAATATGCTCAAAGCTCACGCCTACCAGTTTGTTGATGATGGCTTTTGCAAAGGCATCTCGCTTGCTGCCGTCACTGATGTATTCGGTAATGCGGTCGAAAAGCACCACTTTGGCACCACCATCTGTTTTCACCGAGAAAATATCGTTATTGGTAATGGCAATGTCTAAAAGTGTATCGTCAAAGAGTTTGGCAAAATCGCTTTCGTTTTGTCGGCTAAAGAGTTCGGAGATAAAATGCTGCGGTTTCAGTTTGGCGGTATCTGCCCCCAATTGCAACAGCAACATTTCGTAATCATCCTCAGAATAGGATTTTACGGTTTCTTCCCAATTTTCGGCATTCTTTAATTTCGGGTCCAATTTCTTGAGTTCAAAAGCGAACTTGTCGTTCATAAACTTGTACAAGAATACCTGCGTAATGATTTTGAACTCGTTGCCATCATTGCCCAAACCGTAATTGGCGCTGATGCTTTTCAGGCTATCAATCAGGGCTTTGGTTTTTTCTTTAAAATCTATGTCGTTCATATTTCTATCCACTCTTTTAATTTTTTATTTCGCACCGTTGGTGCTTAATGGTATTTTGTCCTTTGTACCTTGGGCATCGCCCAAGGCTATTGATTTTGCACCGTTGGTGCTTTGTTTAGCGATGGTTTTCATACCTCGGGCTTTGCCTAAGGTTAATGATTCAGCACCGTTGGTGCTTTGTTTGTTCACATTATTTAAAAGTAAACTAGCACCAACGGTGCGATGAGCATTAGCATAGTCCGAAAGGGCTATGCTAGAATGCGATAATTTGTATTTAAGCTTAAGCACCAAAGGTGCGAAATTAGTCCCATAAATATCTTTCATCATATTCTACCTTGTATTTTTTTATAAACGCTAAATATTCTTCTTGAAATGTTTTCTTTCTGTGATGTTCTGCTTGATTTTCAATGTACCTCACCACCACATCAATTTCCGCAGGATTAACTGAAAAACTACCATATCCTCTTCGCCAATAAAAGTTTTGATATTTTTCGCCTTTGGTTTTTATCCATTTTGAAGAATGGGACTTCACTTCTTCTATTAACTTCATCAATGCAATTTTACGAGACAATACGCAAAGAATGTGAATGTGGTCTTTATAACCACCTA
>CAZAVP010000060.1:0-3210 GCA_964488745.1 uncultured Chryseobacterium sp.
CCGAGTTTGGTGCTATTGTACTTCCTTCAGGCGTAATGACAATGTATTTTTTCATTTTAAAGTTTTTATAGTGTCCACGACCAATAAATTTGATTAATCTTTCATCTCTATAACTTGCAATTGTTGTTTGGATATTTAACTTTCAATTTTTCTTCAAATTGGTAAATATCATCAAATTTAAAAGTATCCTCTTTAATTAAGTCAACGCAATTCATAACATCCAATATCCAACCCTTCCCTGTTATCGCTACCGATTGTATGGCTTTTAGCGATAGAATTATTTCAAATATATTTCATCTCTCACGTAACTTGCATTTAACCAAAAACAATGCTTTGTGAACTCTGTTAATCCTGTCAACTTATCAGCAACAGGCAACTTATAAGTATCGGTAGCGTTTCTTGCGTGTGGTCTAACGTGGCTAATTCTATTTTCTGTTTTCTTTGGGAAATATGTTTTTCTTACGCCTTTGTCGGTTACTTCTTTTACGATTTCTCCATTTGAAACTGTTTTTACCATTGATTCCCAAACGGCTTTTGCTTCAAGAATATCAGAATGTGGCATATTCCAAAACTTTACTTTTCGCAAAATCAAATCTTTGCCTTCAAATTGGTAAAACACAAAGAAAAATTTACTTTCCAATATGGTCTTGAAATCAGAATCTTCCCAATCTGTTTCTACAAGTTCTTGATATTTAAAGTTTGGAAACGAAACATCTTCTTTTGGCAAGTTATTTTCTCTAAGCCTTATTGTTTTTACTTGAATATCAGCCTTTTCAAATTCTTCGATTTTTTTACCAAGTTCAATTCCAAGAATTGCATTTGTAAGGTTTGCAAAATAACTTTTAGCTTTTTGGTTCAGTTCCAATTCTAAATCTTGTTCAATCTGTTCTGCCGATTTCCCATAAAATGGGTGGAATTTTAGAATTACTATTTCCTCAATTGAACGAACTTCTTCTAAAGATTTCCGGTCGTTCGATTATTTTTCCGTAAACTGCTGTTTCCTCTTGAGCAATGTTTGCTATTATATGATTTACATAACCTTGTTTTAAAGAATATGCTCTTTGCTTTGCCTTCTCCTCATTAAAAGGTTGTTTACGATACGACTTTAAAGCTGTAGAGCCTTTTGTACAAGCTCCAAGATAAAAAGTATCTCCCTCCGACAATTCGTGAGCTTTTCCATCCTTAATTTTTTGATTGATAAGTTCCCAATCTCGTTTTATGATTTTTAAATCTTCGTTTGGATATTTCCAACTGTCAACCAATTTTATGATGTAATCGAGTAAATCTAAATCTTTGTCGTGAAGATAAAACACCAAAAGTAAATGTGCGTTTTTCTTCCAAAATGAACTGGTTTCAAATTCTTCTTTATGAACTTCTAAATAATTAATGATATTTAGAACAAGCCTTTCTTTTGAGCGAAATTCTCCATTTCTCAATGTTTTTAAAGGACTAGATTTTAGTTCAATACCCGCTTCTTTAAAATCAGGTTCGGCATCTGAATTTGGTTCATAACCGAAATAGAATTTTTCTAAAATTTGACCAAAATTCCCTTTTCCTTTATAGCCGTGTTTATCAATTTCTTCGCCACAGGCTTGTCTTAAAGTTTGGTTTTTTAGCAGTTTGGCAAAATCAATGATTGAATCTGCCGAAGTAATATCAAGCATATTCAAACTGATTTATTTGTTTGTAAAGTTCTTCTCCAATTTTTTCAATTACTCCAACGACTAACGCATTTCCCATAAAAAACGCACGTTTTGTATCCGTTATTCCATCAAGTTTTGTGTGATTATCAGGAAACATATTTAGCCTTTCCAATTCGATTGGTGTCAATCTTCTCAACCCTCTGTCAGATACAACTACGTGTTTAAATCTTGAAGGTGACTTTCCGCCTTCTCCTGTGATTATAGTTCTTGAGGCATTGTCTAAAGCATCTGGATAAATCATCCCACCTTCTGAATATTTGTAAACAAAACCATCTGATGACTTACGCTCAATAGTTTTTGCTCCTTTTAAATATTCCCATTTGTCTTTGTCTTTATCGTCAATAAAAAACTCGGAAGTAACTTCCCCATTTTGTAAAATGTCACCTAAAACAATTCTTTCTCCATCATATTTAGGTTCTGTTTTGGTGGTGTAAACTTTGCCTTTTATCAGTAATCCTGTGTTTTGAAAAGGCGATAATTTTCCATTTTTATTGAACTTATCGGTTATTTCCACCAAATCTCCTTTCAACTCAATTTCTTGTATCGAGTTTGTTTTTGATACAGGGAAAGCATTTGCAATTGTTCCTTCTTTTGCTAACCAATCTATTTTGGTTGCTTTCTGAAGTCTTTTATATATTTCTGTTGATTTATGATAACCTATAAAGAAAACTCTTCTTCGTCTTTGTGGCATTCCGTATTCTGCGGCATTTATAACTCGCCATTCAACTGCATATCCAAGTTCATTCAAACTTTGCAACATAACGGCAAAATCACGACCTCTTTGTTTTGCTGGCGATTTTAATAGTCTGTCAACATTCTCTAAAAAAAGATATTTTGGTTTGTTCTTTTTTTCTTCTAATATTCTGTGAATTGACCACCAAAGTACTCCTTTCTTGCCCTTTAATCCTTTTGAATTATGTAATGTTGTCGCAACAGAATAGTCTTGACAAGGAAATCCACCACAAAGCAAATCGTGATCAGGAATTTCGTCTGTAGGAACTGTTGCAATATCTTGGTTGGAATGATTTTCTTTTCCGAAACGAGCTTCATAAACCATTGAAGCGTGTTGTATTTTCGTTGAAGGTTCCCATTGGTTGCTCCAAACAACTTTATAATTACTTTTCTCAAGTCCAAGTCTGAAACCTCCGACTCCTGCGAATAGTTCTGCTACTTTTAATGTCTTATTTTCCATTTGCTTGAGTTTTGTAGTATTTAATTTTTTCTTCTGCTACTTTTAGAATTTCGGTAATAGATTCCGTGTATTTTAATTCGTCAGCAATTTTCTCCGAATACCAATTTATTAGAAGTTCGCTTTCAGAAAGACCATAAAATTTGGCAAGCCTTACTATTTGTTCCTTAGTCGGCTTTCTTTCGTTTTTTTCAAACTTACTAATCAAAGATTGATCAATATCTACTTCAGCCGCAACTTTTCGCAGTATCAATTCTTTTTCCTCTCTGGCACATTTTAAAGTGTCGCCTAATGTTTTCATTGGTCAAATTAATTTTA
>CAZAVP010000061.1:0-2525 GCA_964488745.1 uncultured Chryseobacterium sp.
AGTATAAAGCTATGGTTTATAGGCGATAGAAAGGCTACCGGAGGTTTAGTTCAACTCGGTCTTTCTGAAACTAAAATACTTTTCTTTTGCTGTTGACAGGAGAGAATCTAACTCAATCTCCTTTGCAAGTATCTTTTCAAGAGTATTTTGAACTGATGTTGCCTGCTGTTTTAGCTCGGCATTTCTTAATGTTTTGTATTCATTTCTGTTTGCTTCTAACAAATGCTTGATTTGTTCAAGCTGTTTTGCATAAAAATCGAAATCATCATTAATGTTTTGCTCAATGATGAACGGATTATTTCCAACTAATTTTTGTGGATTAATAAATGACGATGATTCAATTGGCAAAAAGTCGGTGTAAAGCGATTGTCCTTTTCGTACAAGATCAAGAAGTGCGTTTAGTTCCTGTGAGGAATAGTTGAACACACTCTTTTCAATTTTCAAATTGCTTTCATCTTC
Organism: uncultured Chryseobacterium sp.; assembly: GCA_964488745.1. Classification (GTDB taxonomy): domain Bacteria; phylum Bacteroidota; class Bacteroidia; order Flavobacteriales_D; family Crocinitomicaceae; genus JAQVCM01. Next base: position 460 of record CAZAVP010000061.1, read on the forward strand.
ATTACTTTTCAGTTCTTTCAACAATTCGCCAACCACATCAGTCCAAGACTTACTGCCGATTAATTTCTCGTCAAGTTTTTGATGTTTACTGTTGATGTTTGTTATTAGGCCTTTGGCTTTATTGATAATGTTTTCCAAATTCTCTTTGGAATAATTATATCTGTACCGCTTGTATTCGGCATTATCGACCCTATCCCTTACCGAATTAACAACCGTTTTGCGGTCTTTTACAATATCTCTGATGAGCACACAATGATAATTCAATCCTTTTTCAATGAGAGCATTATGCAAAACTTCAAGGGCAGTTCTTTTTTCGCAGACTACAATCGTTTTCTTATTGTTTTCAAGTGCATTGATGAGAACGGCCGTCAGTGTCTGGCTTTTCCCTGTTCCTGGTGGACCTTGAATTAAGATATTCCTTGTGGCTTCCAAGGAATGAAGTATGCTCTGCTGTGAAGGGTCGGTTTCAACCGATGAAATCGGCTGGAAAGAATGTCCTTCCAAATCATCAAGCGGAATGTCAATTCCTTCCAACTCCATAAGGTTGCCGTAATCATTGATGATATTTTGCTTCTGGACTTCAAAAATTGAGAATAATCCGCCAAATTCAATGAATGAATTAGTTGAGTTTAAGGGAAGTTTTTCGTAGTGCGCTTTATCCCCGATTGAAACGACTTTGTCTAATTTCTTCCTAAAAGTATCTTCTAAATCATCAGGCGAAGTGGTATTGACGGTTTTGATAAGTTTGGTGCAAATTTCAATCAGTCCGTCTTTGTGAATTAGTCCGTCATCAAGCATTTCGCTTGGAATTTGTTCTATCTCAACATTTGAATCGTTTTGCAGATGGTTGATTAAAACTTCGTTGATGTAAATTGGGTCATCTTCGTTTCGTAAGATTTCCCAAGTGTTAAATTCTTTCGTCCTTTTGATTCGTAAACTCCAAATCAAACAAGGTGCAACCGTCAGTTTGTTGTCTGCTTTATCCCGTCTTGCCAATATCGGGAAACCAAATCCGAACGTGTTGATTCCTTTTTCAGACTCGATTGTTTCGGTTTGACTAATTAAGTTTTCAAATGCTTTTGTAATTTTGACTAACTGTACTTGTTCTTCTTCGAATAATGAGTTGAGGTCGGGAACACTTTCTTTCCAACTGATTCTGAATTTTAACGGCTGTTCTGAAAGCAATACTTTTATGAAGTTATCAGGCAAGTTTTTGTCAATGTGGGAAAGCCTATTTAAATCGAATTTATATTGTGACCTACCAGGAATAGCATTCAAGTGAACGCCCTTACGGTTTCCGATTTTTAGTCGCCTCTGAAGTTCTGATAAAAGTTTCTCTGTCAATTCCATAATTCAAAAAATGCTTCTGCCAAGCTTAGCTCTCATATATGTAGGCAAGTACTGGATTACCATGTCATTTAATTATTGTTGTTTATTGGCCACCAAAACAATAGAAATAGTGACCTATCCCTTTAGCAAATATTATTAAATCACTGATTATCAATTGTATTTTTTATATTGAAAGGCGATTAATATTAATTTTGTCTTTACGCAATAGGCACTAACATCTTTTAATCTATTGATGCTTAATGATTTTAAAATCTCTCCCCGACTATAAAGTTATCAGTAAAAGGGATAGGTCAATAGAAATATTAAGCTTATAAAGCTATAATTTTTTTGCTAATAGTCGCTTTGCATTAATATTCTATGCTTTTTGCAACTAAGAGGGCTTTTTGAAGCCGGAGTCAACAGGCAACATTGACAAGTCAACCAAAAATACCCAAAAAAACAGAACCCCCTTACGGGAAACCGTAAAATCAGGGAATGAATGTCAAATTCAAGGCGCACGGCATCTCCTTTACCCTCGCAAGATTAGTCCCGATGTATCGGGATATCTTGTCAGTTTTTAGTAGTATATGTTCTTCCAAGTTACATTACGTTGAACTTGGAATAGCTAGGTGGATTTCCTACGGCAGGCAAAACGCGCAACTACGCATCTTCCCCCAAAAACCCCATCTTCCCACAGCTCACTAAAAATTTGTAATTTCGCCGTTCTTCATTCAAGC
>CAZAVP010000062.1:0-2474 GCA_964488745.1 uncultured Chryseobacterium sp.
CCGACAACGTCCGATGGCTTTTTTTGTGATTCACAAAAATGCTTCTTACTTCTACGTGAATATCACAAAGATTATGGTTAAATTCGCCTGATTAACAAAAACTATGGCAATACTTAAAGCATTTAAAGCAATTCGTCCTGCAAGAGACAAAGCGCACTTGGTGGCGACTCGCCCAGTAGCATCGTACAAAAAATCGGTTTTAAAAGCGAAGCTGGAAACCAATCCTTATACATTTATACACATCATTAACCCTGAATTCGGGGAAATTGTCAAGACAAAAGCCAATTCCAAAGAACGATTCCAAAACATCAAAAATCAATTTGATGTTTTTTGCGAAAATGGAACGCTGATTCAAGACCAGCAAGATGCACTCTATTTATACCAACAAACCAAAGATGGAAAGCAATATTTGGGCATTATCGGCGGTGCAAGTGTTGCAGAATACAACGACAATAAAATCAAAAAACACGAAGCTACTTTGACTTCTCGCGAAGCCATGTTTACCAATTATTTAGATTTGGTTGGATTCAACGCAGAGCCAGTACTTCTCTCCTATCCGCATCATCCCGAATTGGAAAATAAATACATCGAAATCAAACAAAATCGTCCTGAATACGAATTTTCGACCACGGATAAAGTCAAACACGAAGTGTGGATTTTAAACGAAAAAGATACGCAATACATCACCAAAAAGTTTGAAGAAATTGCTGCAACCTATATCGCTGATGGACATCACCGATCCGCTTCTTCCGCACGATTAGCAGCACTCTTAGATCAACGCGGTGAAAATTTGAATGTAGATAACCACCATTATTTCCTGGCGTATTTCATTGATGAAAACAGGTTGACAATTTTAGAATTCAATCGGTTAATTAAAAAATTAACCGATCTCACTGCAGAGCAGTTTTTAGAGAAATTAAGTCTTGATTTTGACATCCAAGTTTTGGCTAGCGCGCAACATCCGACGCGTGAACACGAAATAACCATGAATTTGAAGAATAAATGGTATTCGTTAACTTGCAAACCCGCAATCATCGATTATTCAGATCCTGTTTCTGGATTAGACCCGGAGATTTTAACCCAACGCATCCTCACGCCTCTTTTGGGAATTCACGACCTAAGAACCAATGAAAACATTGAATTTATCAGTGGAGATTTGGGTTTAGAGGCCATTTCTGCCCCGATTAAAAACGGCAAAGCAGACTTGGGTTTTGTTTTATATCCGTTAAACATGGAGCAAATCAAACGCGTTGCAGACCACCAAATGATTATGCCTCCAAAATCCACTTGGGTGGAACCAAAATTGAGAAGTGGACTCACGATTTACAACATCAAAGAATGATAGCAGAAAGAATTCAACAGTTAAAAGCTGAACTTCCGACGCATGTTCAGTTAATTGCTGTTTCTAAAACCAAGCCCAATTCAGACATTCAACTGGCTTACGATGCAGGTCAACGCGTTTTCGGAGAAAACAAAGTGCAGGAATTGGTTGACAAATACGAAGCGTTGCCCAAGGACATTGAATGGCATTTAATTGGTCATTTGCAGCGCAACAAAGTCAAATACATTACGCCTTTTGTGCACCTCATCCATGCGGTGGATAGCTTGAAATTGTTGCAAGAAATCAACAAACAAGCAAAATTAAACGATCGCATTATCAATTGTTTGTTGCAATTTTACATTGCCTCCGAAGAAACTAAATTCGGTTTTTCCTTCGAAGAAGCACAAGAAATGTTGGCTTCACCTGAGTTTTTTAAATTGAAAAACGTGAACATCGTTGGTGTGATGGGCATGGCATCCTTTGTAGATCACACCGATCAAATTGAGAAAGAGTTTAACACTTTACACAATTACTTCCAACTCTTAAAGAGTTCAGTCTTTCAATTCAACGATGATTTCAAAGAAATCTCGATGGGCATGAGCGGCGATTACCCAATTGCCATCGCCCAAGGCAGCACCATGGTTCGTTTGGGAAGCACCATCTTCGGCTCTCGTTGATTTTTTTTGAAAAAAGTAGCGTTTAAAATCAAGTGTTTAAAAATAATTCCATCTTTTTTGCAAATTTATTTCAAAAAAAGCTTGGCGGTTGCAAATAAATACATACCTTTGCAACGCTTTAAACGGAAGCATTACACAATATTGAAATTCAAAGTTAACTGTAGTTAACACATCTTCAAAAGATGTTTTCACATATTGGTTTGGTAGTTCAGTTGGTTAGAATACATGCCTGTCACGCATGGGGTCGCGGGTTCGAGTCCCGTCCAGACCGCAAACGCTTCGTTTAAAATATAGCTTTTATGGCTGAAAGCTAAGAAACCCTCATCGATGTTGTAATTGATGAGGGTTTTGCTTTTTATAATATTTTTCTCGTAAACAAATAATATGGTCCCGACGCTACGGTCGGAATTCAGACTTATCGTCTGAACTGAAAGCTAAGAAATCCCTCTCGATGTTGTAATTGAGAGGGATTTCTT
>CAZAVP010000063.1:0-2249 GCA_964488745.1 uncultured Chryseobacterium sp.
ATTACTATCATTCTGAAAGGGTTTTATTTATCCTAATATCAAAAGTAATTTATTATTAGAAGCATAAGGAGTTATTTTACACCAATGGAAAAGTAAAATGATGAGTGGTAGAAGAAAGCCCCCTAAATCCCCCGAAAGGGGACTTGCCAACTCACTAGCCAATTAGAACTAAAAACGTCATTCCAGAAATTTTCAAGGAACGTAGAAAATTGTTGGGAATCTTTCTTCTATTGCTAATCAATCAACAATCACCAACCAACAAACAACTAATCTTAAGTGCTTTATAAGTGGGCTTTTTACTAAATAAACGATTTAATTTTTTTTATTGGAAATAAAAGCTCAACTTTGCCACCGCTTACAACAAAAAGTTGTAATGTATAACTCGCCAAATTGGTAAAGAGTATTTCTAGCGATCTTTTCGTCCCGCTGTTAATAATCAACATACCGATTCGGTATAAATAAACAAAAAAATGACATTTAAAGAATTAGGTCTTGACGAGCATATCGTGAAGGCAGTTGAAGAATTGGGTTTTGAAAAACCATCACCAATTCAAGAAGAATCTATTCCATTATTAATTACTGGAGACAAAGATTACGTGGGGTTAGCACAAACAGGAACGGGTAAAACTGCTGCTTTTGGCTTACCAATGATACAACAAATTGATACGAACTCAAAAGCCATCCAAGGGATGATTTTGTGTCCTACCAGAGAGTTGTGTTTACAAATCACTAACGAGTTAAAATTGTATGCAAAACATACAAAAGGTATTAAAGTAGTAGCTGTTTATGGTGGTGCTAGCATTAGCGACCAAATCAGAGAAATTAAAAGTGGTGTAAATATTATGGTGGGAACACCTGGTAGAACCATTGATTTAATGGAAAGAAGAGTACTAAAATTTGACGAAGTTAAAACAGTAGTGTTAGATGAAGCTGATGAAATGTTAAACATGGGCTTTAAAGAAGACATCACTAAAATTATAGAACAAACACCTCCTTCAAAACATACTTGGTTGTTTTCTGCAACCATGCCTAAAGAGGTAGAGCGTATAGCTAAAAATTATATGACCGACCCAGTAAGAGTTACTGTTGGAACAAAAAATAGCTCTGCAGCTAATATTGAACACCAATATTGTGCAGTAGCAGGAAGAGATCAATATGATGCTTTAAGAAGATTTATTGATGTTGCTCCGGGAATGTATGGTATTGTTTTTTGTAGAACTAGAAGAGAAACAAAAGAATTTGCAGACAAATTAATGGCTGATGGTTACAATGCAGATGCATTACATGGCGATTTATCACAAGCTCAAAGAGACAGTGTGATGGCAAAATTCAGAAACAGAAACTTACAAGTTTTAATTGCTACTGATGTTGCTGCAAGAGGAATTGATGTAGATGATTTAACACACGTTTTCCATGTTGATTTACCAGATGAAATTGAAAGCTACACCCACAGAAGTGGACGTACTGCAAGAGCTGGAAAATCAGGAAGATCTATTGCATTGGTTAGCCCTTCAAAAGCGAGCAGAGTGCGTTTAGTAGAGAAACAAATTGGTCGTAAAATGGAATTGATACAAGTTCCTACTGGTAAAGAAATTTGCTATGAGCAATTAATGAAAGTGATACAAAACGTAAAAGAAGTTGAGATAAATGAAAAAGGATTAGCTCCTTACATTGCTCAAATTCACGAAGAATTTGTAGGATTGTCTAAAGAAGAGGTAATTGAAAGATTTGTATCCTTAGAATTCAATCGTTTTATTAAAGATTACGAAAAAGCGAGAGATTTGAATATTGATATGAGCACGATGAGAAAAGGAAGAGATAGAGGCGAGCGTGGCGATAGAAAAAGAGGTGAAAGAGGTGATAACACGACAAGAAATACCAACAGATTGTTTATCAACATTGGAAAAATGGATGGATTTGAAAACAAAGGTCAAATTTTGGGATTCATTTGCAACCAAACAGGTGTTGACGGAAATTCTATAGGAAAAATTGATTTGTTTGATAGCTTTGCTTTTATTGGTGTTGATGATAATGTAGGAAATACACTTATCAATAGCCTTAATGGTAGAAATGTTGAAAACAGAGATATCCGTATTGAGTTTTCTAAAGATAAACCAAAAGGTGAAAGAGGAGAAAGAAGAGATAGAGGCGGAGATAGAGGTGGCTACAAAGGCGGTGGAGACCGTGGTGGAAACCGTAGAGAAAGAACTTCATCTCGTTCTTCTTTTAAAAGAGAACGTAGAAGCTAA
>CAZAVP010000064.1:0-2138 GCA_964488745.1 uncultured Chryseobacterium sp.
TAAATACCTGCTCTGGAATCGATGAACAACAATACACTTTATACTTGGCTCTCGTAATTATTACATTAAGTAGTTTGTAGCCTTTAGAATGGTTGATTGGTCCAAATCGTTGGGCGAATTTTCTGTCTTTTCCAATTCCGTAAGTTGTCGAAAGAATAATCACATCTCGTTCATCTCCCTGAATGTTTTCCAAGTTCTTGACAAACATTCCATTTTCTTCCAGCTCCTGAATTTTGGCGTTGAAATCTGTATATTTTGAGAACTTCTGCCGTTCTAAAATTTTGCTTTTTATCAGGTTTCGTTGTGCGATGTTAAACGTAGCAATCCCAACTGTTGGATATTCTCCATTGGGAAGTCGGTTAATATTTCTGTCGACAATGGATAACACCATTTCCGCTTCTGCTTCGTTGGTGTGGTCAGAGAAAGTGCCGTTTACTTGAATGTATTTTATCGGAACATAATCAAAGTTGTTCGGTAACGGTTTTAACCGTTGATTGTAAAAAGCATAGTTGGAAAAATCAATCAAAAACGGGTGTCGTGAACGATAGTGAAAGTCCAAATGCTTCTTCTGGAAATTCAGTTCCGCACCAAAGTCGAGAAGCGATTCGCAGGATAGAAGGATATTATCCTTATCAACCACAATTTCATCTTCTTCATCTAAATCGTCTTCGTCTTCTACCGTGCCGTCAAACACCTTGCTGAAATAATTGGAAGGTGGCATTTGATGCTCGTCCCCTGCTATGATGATCTGTTTCCCTTTAAGAATCGCAGGCAAGTTATCTTCAAGCCGTAACTGACTGGCTTCGTCAAACATTACAATATCAAAATAACCGTTCATTCCTTTGAACAGATTACTTGCTACGTCTGGTGAAGTTAGAATAATTGGAAAGAACGTAGAAAATAAATCAGCATCCTTTTGAACAATCTGCCTTAAAGAAAGGCGTTTGTAATTTTTACTGCTTCTTTTGTTGTATAAGTTTTCTACGGATAAGCCGTTATGATTTTGTTCAAATTCTCTTGTTGCATCTATCTGTTTTGAAAACCAAAACTCCTTTATGAAATTCAGCTGCTCTTTTTCTACCCCGTTTAGTATTGTGTCAAGCTCTTGATGTTCGTCGTCGTTGGTAGGTAGATCCATCGTCGCCGAACTTACAAGTAGGGAGCTTAAATAGTAAATCAAGAAGGTTTTTCGCCAATTTGTTTTCAGCTTCAATTCATTTACAATCGCCTTTTCGTTTTCCGATAAACCGTTGTAAAATTGAAACCATTTGAACTCAATCGTAAATAAGTCATTTTCAGAATTAAAATAATCATTTTTTGCCTTGATATAATACTCTAGTGTTTCAATAATTGAATCCAAATCATTAGTTTTCAGCTTCAAGACGTTACTAATGCTTTCCTTAGTTTTCCATTTAACCCATTTGTCATTGTTGAATTTTTCTAGTAACTCTGACACCTTTTCTTGTAAAAGAGAAAGGCTATTTATGCCAATTTCCAAGGCGTTTACCTTCAGTACATTGGTTTTCTGAAACTCACTTTGGGTTTTCGCGTTAAACTTGTCTTGGATAATTTCAATTTTTGATTGTATTTCTGATAGAGTTGCTTTATTGTTGGTAAACGAATTTTCAAAAGTGTAATATAGTTTGATGTCTTTATTTTCCGACAGCACTTTTGCAAGTGTTTGAAACAGTGTTTTTATTTCAGATAAATAGTTGCTAAAATCAGTTTTTATTGATTGTAGTACTGTTTGTGTTTCAGTATTTGCACTTTCTATTGCTTCCTGTATTTTTTGAAAATGATTGCCTTGTACTTCTAACGTTGAGTGGAGGTTGAAAGCTGAAAATTCGGTTTCAATTTTTGTGTCAAAAATGTTTTTGATTTCCGAAAGACTGTTTTTTACTTTTTGCAAAACTGCGCACTTGTCGGATAACGAACCTTGAAAGCTCACTGATTGGATGTCTTTAGCATTATTCAAGCAGTTTTCAATTTTCGAAAAATTGTTTTGAAGTGCCGAATGGTCTGCAATTGTTTGTTTTTTGCTTTTTGAAAAAGCGGATAAGAATTTGTAAACAAATCCATTGATTTTATAGAGGTCATCACATAATTTCATATATTTATGCTTTGAAAACAGGCTGATA
>CAZAVP010000065.1:0-2035 GCA_964488745.1 uncultured Chryseobacterium sp.
TTGCCGTTGCGCTTTAGCCAACGGAAAGAGGAAAGAGTTTGCATTATCCGGCTTTAGCCACATCTTTTACTTGGATAATGCAGATAAAGCCGAAAGAAGAAAGGAAATCTTGGCCTGTCACTAAGGCAGAGGGCAGTGGATCAGGCATCCAATGCATCCGGGGCTAATGGGCTGAACTTGCATATGGAAAAAAGGGATCAAGCACCTTGGAATGGTGCATCGAAACATTTTACATCCTCCATTGGCGATATCTAAGAACTTTAGATATATTGTCAGGGAATTTTACAGAACAAAGCCACTAAACCAACCACAGCTGCTAAACAATAAGAAGGAAAGCTTCAGCTTTTTGCGAGCACAAGGATAATGATCCCACAGGCGCTGAGCTTCTTTCCGAGGTCACCATTTTTGATAAGGTTATATAAGTCGAGACTAACCTTTCGAAGAAACAGGCGAGACTGCTTACTGTCAGCAGGTAATTGAAAAAGTCACCTCTTATTGTACAAGGCTGCGGAAATAGAGTGGGTAGGTGCAGGAAACTAATACATATAAGGAAGTTGCCGCACATATAAAACAGACAATGAATAAACTATTTACAATTATTTTGGCCGTGTTCACAACAACAGCATTTGGACAGATTAACATGGAAGACACAACTGCTCAAGTTATTTCATATTGGAGCATTGGAGACAAGCAGAGCTACAGCATGTCGCTTCAAAAAATCAAATTAAAAGGGGCTGATACAACCGAAAATGTTTTGATGACCTATGATGTTGACATTGCGGTTATCGACTCAACAGAAAATTCATATTTAGTTGAGTGGTTTTATAAAGACTACAAAACAAACTCAACTAATGAAATCGTTGAAAAAATCACAGCCCTTTCAGAAGACATCAAGGTAGTTATCGAAACGGATGAGTTTGGAGCAATTAAAGGAGTGAAAAACTGGAAGGAAGTCAGTGATTACATGGAAAAATCAATCCAACCTATAAAAGACGAGTATAAAAATGTGCCACAATTAGCTCAAATGTTTAATCAAATGGAAGGTATGTATACTACTAAAGAAGGAATTGAGGCTGCTGCAATTCAAGACGCACAACAATTTCATACTTTCCACGGTGGAAAGTATCTACTTGGAGAAGTCTTAGAAATTCCTTTGCAAGTTCCAAACATGTACGACCAAAATAATCCGCTTGACTCCAAAGTGACACTATACCTTGACGAACTGAATCCAGACGATAATAATTTCATAATACGTTCAAGCCAAGAAGTTGATTCTGACCAACTGACTGACGTAACTTACAATTATTTGAAGTCTATGTCAAAGTCAATGAAATCCCCTGAACCAAAAAAAGAAGATATCGGACAATTGACCAATATAACAACGACAGCTTCAAGGATTCATGGGACAGGTTGGTTAATTTACAGTATTCAGACAAAAACAGTTGAAGCTCCCGGAGCGACAAACATTGAAGAACGAATAATGGAAATAAAATACGTGTGGTAACATCGGCTATATCAAATGCGGGTTTACTGCTTAGTAATGAAGAAATTACACTCAATAAATTTACGGTAGGCGGACAAAAAAGCGGTTTCAAAATCCCTCACTTGCCATAGCCAGGGCCGTTACCCACAATTATGAAAAACACACTACACATATTGACAATCCTTCTTCTTCCATTGACAGCTCTTGGACAAAGTGAATATTGGGCAAGACTATCTATTTCAGGCGGAGTATCAGAACTTGGAATTTCACCTTCCGAAGAAATTTGGGTAGCAACAAAAGCGGGTAATGTTTACTACACCGAACAGATTGGTGAACTATGGCATATCGGACCTTTTGGTTCATTAGACCCGTACAATTTTAGTACAGGAAAAACCTTTGAGAGAGTAAATTTTTTCTCTGAAGATACCCTTATGATTTCAGGTTTTATTCAAGAAAGCGGAAAACAAGACTTTGTATTTTGGTCAGGGAATCATGGAAAAACTTGGGACAAAGTAATCTTCGGTAAAAGCAGTTGGATTGATGCGGCATACA
>CAZAVP010000066.1:0-1917 GCA_964488745.1 uncultured Chryseobacterium sp.
TAAGAGCCTTCGAAAAACATAGTATAGGATTTCGTACCTAATTGATAACGAAACCGTTTACATAATTAGAATACGTCCAGCGAGAAAAGAACCTTTGGAATATTGATCTTATCAAAAGACAAAACACATCATTATGTATCTTTTTTGATTTCTAAGTTTGCAGCATAGAATCTACCGAATTTAAACTTTTGTTGGAAATCGTCCGAACCTAAGACCATGCGATGCTTCCGATAATTATTGGAATGCGTGGCAGTGGAAGATGTCACAAACCATCTTATATTAATTCAAATTGTAGTTTAGCGCAAATTGATGGCGTCGCCAACAACATCATAGCTTATCTTAAAGGCAAACAAGTCCAAAGGCCCGCCGGACTGGTTCAGGCTGCCCACGTCATTTTCTGTTTTTGCTAAAACCGTTTTTGATGATTTCCTTGTCTTTACAATAAAAGCAATTACTTATAGCCATTGTTGATGGTTCGTACTTTTATTACCTATATTATTTTCCTTTTTTGTGTACTGCTGCAATTTTGAAGTTATTCGAGTGATATTAAAGACCAATGAATTTAAATGGTTTAGTATTTACAAAATCACTAGAAGTTTCTCCAGAATATGTTTTGTTGTTTGACAAGTCTAATTTTCTAACACTTGCCTCTTTATTGAAATCTATTTTTTTTAAATCAACCCAAAATGCGTTCGGGGTAAGTGCTGATTCAAAATAATAAACTAAATTCTTTTGGTCGGCTACGGCCCTCCATCTGGTTGTCGATAGATTAGGATATCCTTCAATTTCAAATCCGTAGGGAACTGATACATTTCGTATCACACTAAAAACACTCGCTACCGCTACACGAGTATTGTCGGTTTGTGGTATTGCGTTAATAAAAAAATTAGCTCTTACAAAACGGTCTGAAGCGGTTACAGAACCCGGAAGAAAGGTTTTTCCCGGAATATTTTCCCAGTACTTGGCGATGGCCAATTGTTGCTCGTAAGGCGGGTCATTGGTCATTACCGTATAAGAAGAATCGTGATGAATAACCAATTTTCCTTTAATGTATTCGAGAATGGCATTATCTCCTTTTGCATCGGAAATAGATAAATGAACAGTTGTAAATTTGTTAGTACCAGGTATAAAATCGGACACTACTGCAAATGTTTCTTTTTCTAAAGCGGAAACAGCTTCTGCAACAGTAGCGAAGTTGTCCAAAACATATTGTGCCCAAAGAGAAATTGCCATTCCTTTTTTACTGCCTTCTTTCTCGAAAGTTGGATACTCGGATTCTACCAACCAAAGCATATTTGCCACCAAACCCTTTTCATTCATCCCGTCTGTAGTAGATATATCCCAAGAACTCACTGCTAAACTTCCATATTTGGAAATCCATTCAATTGAATTTTTGCCGACTTCTCCATTTCGTTTTATTCCCCTTGGAAAAATCCATTGGTTTGCTGGAATCTCCAACGAAAAATCCATTGTTCTTCCAGTAAGTACAGTATTGTTTGGTCCTTTGTACACCACTCTTGTACAGGCTCTTGATTCAGGGATATAACCAATAGTCATAATCAGTATTGACAAAGTAAGACTAATTGCTTTTCTTATAAAATTGTCTTTTTTAATTTTTGGTTTTTGACTTTTCATATTTCTCTTCTTTTTGGGTTTACGTATTCTTTAGGCATGACCACCAACGGTTCGAGGCTTGGCGATAGTGCGGGCTTGAATTGAGTGAAAATTCAATTCAGACCAAACTAAGCCAAAGCCAATTTCTATTTGCTAATTTAGAAATAAAAGCCAATAAAATTGGCTTTTGCGAATTACGAAGCACAAAAGTTCAACTTTGCACTTAACCCCGCATTTCGCCAAACCGATGTGCCTGTTGCACAACTTCCTCCAAATCTATGAATAAAAATCAAATATCTAACT
>CAZAVP010000067.1:0-1811 GCA_964488745.1 uncultured Chryseobacterium sp.
CGTGCTCCGCAGACAGTTTTGTGGTAGCCGAAAGTTTTGTGCTCCGCATAAAGTTTAGTGGTAAAAATCCCGCCCATCGCAAATCTGCAAACCGTTAGCGGTCAGGCTAAAAAGACAGACACTATGATAAAGAAATGGTTACAAGACATATTTGACAAAAAAGAATCCATAGAGATTAAAGAATGGAGAACTGATAATTCTATTCTCAAATTCCTTTCTTCAAACTTGGACGAAAACGGTCATCTGTCTGAAAAAGCACACGACCTTCCAGACGAGAAAAAAGATGATGACAAGGTAAGATTTGCACCGGGACTGATGGATGCAATGTTTGGTGCAGATGATTCAGATGACTCTAAAAAAAGAATTAGAGAGTTAACAAAACACCTTAAAGGGGTTGCTTCAAAAGGTGACAAAATAAACGAACAGGAATTTTATCGACTAATCACAGAAAACGAAGGTGTGATAGGAATTATTGATGACTTTTTACAGGCAGTAGTTAATGATTCTTTACCGATTGAACCTTATCTTTTTAATTATGCAAAAGATTTAACCACAAAAACTGACAAAAGAAATGCAGTAAAATTTGGTATTGCAATTTTAGGATTGTGCCAAAATAAATCTGTTCTTAACGACATTAAGATTTTAGGCTTACACGATGAGTTTACTGTTTATGCAACCATCGCCATTGCAAACTTATCGGACAATGCAGAAAATGACCTTTGGGAATTAGCGAAGAAAGTTGACGGCTGGGGTAAAATTCAATTAGTTGACCGATTATCAAGACCTGAATTAAGCGAACCAATCAAAGATTGGTTGATTTATGAAGGGTATAAAAACAGCATTATGTATGAATACTTGGCACACACTTGTGCTATTAATGGAGAACTTCATAAGAAATTAGAAACCGATGAAATAAACTACAAACTTTTCAAGTCGGCTTCTGACATTATTGAAGCACTCATCGTAGAACATAGTCCAGCCGAAGACATTACTACTTATCCTTTTGCTTCACAAGTCATTGAAGATTTCATAAGACACGCCAAAATCCAAGCTAACGACATTTCTGACTTTAACGCATTACACAAAATCAAAGACTTTCTTACAGAGTTACAAAATGACATTGGGGAACAAAAAGAGAATGGTTGGACTCAAGATATTATCTCAAACTGCCTAATTGAAATCGTTGAAATATTAAACAGTAGAGATTGGAAAGTTGCAGTATTTGAAGGATTAAAAAGCAATGATAATGTGATGTATTGGAACGCCAAACACGCAGCGGAAAAATTGGAGATTGATTTATGGGAAACAGTTTGGGCAAAACTGCAAGAGAAACCTTTGGATAGTTCTTCTTGGTATGACGTTACACATTATAGCAAACCAGAACACTCTGATATAATCATAGACTTTGCTCTAAAACATTTGCCTTTAGACGAAATGGCAACGGGACCGAGAGATTCGATGGGTTTTGGAGAGAACTATAACAAATTTGGTAGTTTAGATTATGTCATTACATTTTTGGAAAACTATCCAAGAAAAGGAGAGCAAATTATTCTAACAGGATTAAAATGCCCTGTTACGAGAAACCGAAATATGGCTATTAAAGTTTTGGACAAGTGGAAAAAAGAAAATTGGTCGGCTGAGCTTGAAAGAGAAATTAGACATTTAGGCGAAATTGAACCTAACAATGACACAAAAGAGAACATTAAACGACTTTTGAATGGACAAGAACTCAAATAAAGCCCGAACCGCTAACATCACCTATACGCAAGCAGGGGTTTCGTGCTTCGTAGGACAGGAAAGTGGTAAATTTG